>JBBRLZ010000081.1:0-16357 GCA_038231095.1 Gemmatimonadales bacterium | reverse complement strand
ATGAACGGTCGCTGCCGCCGCCGCGTTCCGCGTATCCTCGGCCAGCACGGCCAGACGTTCGGCGAGCGTGAGTACCGATTGATCCCACCCGAGCACGCCGGCGGTGATCACACGCACCATGCCGAGCTCCGTGATGTCCATCATGCCGCGCTTCCGATCGGTCAGCAGGTCGAAGGTGCGCAGGAACGCCACGACCAGCCCATGTTCGTGTGCCACATCGCGCATCCGTGCGCAGGCGTCCATGTCCACGTGTCCGTCCGGTGTGAGCAGCCCGATCGCCACCGAGTGTGCTCCGGCGCGCGCACTGGCGTCGATCTCGTGCAGCGCATCTTCCAGGATGCGCGGCGTCGTCGTGAACGCTGCGACGTCGAGTGCGGCGCTGTTGATCGCGCTGCGCGGCCGGATCATGCTGACGATAGTCGTCCGTGACAGGTCGAGCCGCTCGCGGACGCTGCGGATCAGTTGCGGCCGCGGCGTCCACCCTTCACTCGCGAGATCGTCGCAGAGTTCGAGGCGGTCGGCGTAGGGCGCCGCGAGCACGGCGGCTTCGAGTGAGTCGAGGGGGACTTCGAGAGTAGGCATGTGCAGCGGTACCGGTGAACGTCAGCGGGCAACGGTACGCGGAGGAAAACGACCGTTGAACAAGCCAAGGCGCGTCTTCGCGAGTTGGCTCATCGGATGTGCAGGTCCGATCTCCACGTCGCCGATTCTCACGGCCTCGGCAAGATGGTCACGCGCACCTGCGGTGTCACGTTCCGCCATTGCCAGTGCAGCCGACGTCCAGCTCATCAACAGGGCAAAGAACGGGGCCTGCTTTCCCATCCGGGTGACCTCGTGGCGCGCCTCTCGCAGTGCCTCGGCGGCGGCGGCGGTGTCGCGCGACATCAGATTCAATGTCGACTTCTGCCACAGCAGATTCGCGAAGTATGCCGGATCGTGACTCTGTGCCGCTGTGGTGCGCGCGATCGCGGCGTCGAGTACCGAACGACCCTCGATCAGTTGCGCACTCGAAATCAGCGACATCGCGAGCAGCCCTTCGACCTCAGGAATGATGAAGTGATCGTCGCCGAATCGCGCGCGCGCCCGCGCCAGCAACGTTCGGACACGCGGAACGGCTTCGGCCGCGTGTCCAGTCGTGATCGCGTACTCCGCGTGAATGGCACGCGCCAGAATTTCGTCCATTGTCGGGGTGGTGTCCCGCATCAGCGCGTCATTCGAACGTCGCAGCGCTGAATCCGCCGCTGCGACCTGCTGCGCGTTGAGCAGCGCGTAGGCGAGGACACCCTCGCCGCGCGCAATCAGCTGCCACCGCGGGCGCTTCGCCTGTCGTTCGCGCGTGATTGCGACGCGCAGGAGCGGCGGCGATTCGCGGACGTCGAAGTACAGCACCGCCAGGGTACTCGCGAGTTCCAGCTCTGCGCGCGTGAGATCACTGTCGTTCGCCGGCGTCAGCGTGCGGAGTAGATCCATGGCGCGACGCGACTGATCGAGCGCCCGATCCGAGCGCCCCAGCGCGCGTTCCGTCGGCGCGAGTCCGAGGAGATCACGAATGGCGTCGATCGAGTTGGAGCCGAGCGCGGCGGCGTGGAGCATGTACGCCGAATCGAGCATCAGCTTCGCCACTGCGGGTCGATTGAAGCTGACGTAGCTGTTGCCAAACGTGCGGTACAAGTCAGCACGTGCGCGCGGGTCGTCAGGCAACTCAGTGGCAACGCGTACCCGTGCCGAATCGAGTACCTGACCAAGTGTCGGCGCGGACGTGAACCGTGAATAGTTCTGGTCACCCGAGCCGATGAACTCCTGCAGCAGTCTCGTGACACGCTGCGATCGCGCGGATTCCTCATTCGCAGCGCGCGCCGATCGAACTGACGCCAGTGTTCCGGCGACCAGCGCAACGCCCGCGATCGATACGGCGGTCACCAGGCCGCGTTGTCGTCCCACGAACCGTCGCACGCGGTAGCGGAGGGTGTCCGGCTTCGCCTGCACCGGCAGTCCCTTCAAATAGCGCAGGATGTCCGCTCCCAGCGCATCGGCGCTCACATAGCGACGGTCGGGTTCCGCGCGCAGCGCCATCAACACGATTGCGTCCAGATCCCCGCGCAAGGTGTTGCGCAGCGCTGTCACGGTGGGAAGCCCGCACTGTTCAGGCTGCGTTTTCGTGACGCCATCGCTTGGACTGCGTGGTGGCTGTGTTGAGACGGTGTGCCGCGCATCCGCCGGCGACAGTCCGTCGAGCGCGTACGGCGACGTTCCCGTCAAAAGGCGATACAGAATCACACCCAGCGAGTACACATCCGACGCCGTCGTGACAGCATCACCGCGGAACTGTTCCGGGCTCGCATAGGCGGTCGTGAGCGGCCCGGTGCCGGCGCGCGTCAGCTCGTTCTCGTCAGCAGACAGATCGTCGTCGACCGCTATCAGTTTCGCGATGCCGAAGTCCAGCAGCTTCACGACGCCGTCGTCGGTGACGAAAATATTCCCCGGCTTCAGATCGCGATGTACAATCAGCTTTGAGTGCGCGAATTGCACCGCCGCACAGACCTGGCGAAACAGATCGAGTCGTCGCGGAATCGACAGCCGCTGCGCATCCGACCAGGTGTCGATGCGTTGGCCGCCGACATATTCCATCACCAGATAGGACACGCCATCGGCAGTGGTGCCGCCATCGTACAGTGCCGCGATGTTGGCGTGCTCGAGCTTCGCCAGAATCTGCCGCTCGCGACGGAAACGCCACGCGAGCTCCGGGCGATCGAGTCCGATGGCCAGCGTCTTGATTGCAACGCGTTTGGCGAGCGACGGGTCGACGTGGCGTCCCTCGTAGACGACGCCCATGCCGCCGCGTCCGAGCTCACGCTCGATGCGGTACGCGCCGACGATCTGGCCCAGCATCCGCGTGGTGCCATCGGGGCGGGGCCGACCAAGCGCGCTGTCCTCGCACGCCTCGAGGAAATCATCATCGGTGTCGGCTTCGAGAAGCGACGCGACTTCGTCGGCCAGGTCCGGCCTGGCGCGTGCGAGGTCCGCCAGCCGCAGCAAGCGGCCCTGCGCATCGAGTGCCCGCAGTTCGTCGAACAGCGCTGTGATGCGTGGCCAGTCGTGCGGTGTTGGACTCATTGTGCGATCACGAGGCGCTGGGCGAAACGCGGCCGCCGGCAGTGCGACCACGCATCCGAATATTGCGATTCTTCTCACCGGCGACCAGACTGTACTGTTCTGAATTGCGGAGCGCAGGTCGCGCTCGCATGCCGTTTCCGGATGCAACGATTGGGAGAGTGTGCGCGTGGGCAGTGAACCAAACCGCCCCGCCAATGCCCCGCCGGACGACACGAACGACGTCACGCTGCTCCTTGGGGCGCTCGCTGCCGGCACGGCGGGCGCGGCGGATCGGCTGGCGACCCGCGTGTACGACGAGCTGCACCGGATCGCCGTCGCTGCCATGCACCGCGAGGACGACGGCCATACCTGGCAGCCGACGGAGCTGGTCCACGAAGCCTTCACCCGGCTTCTCGGCCATGACCGTGTCGTCTGGCAGAATCGGAATCACTTTTTCGGCATTGCCGCGCAGGCGATGCGCCGGCTCCTGGTCGATCATGCCCGCGCGCGCAAGCAGCTCAAGCGTGACGGGGGCGAGCGTGTCACGCTGACGCCCGACGTCGGGCAGGTCGAGTCGAACGTGGTGGACATCCTCGCTTTGAACGACGCGCTGGATCGTCTCGCCGCACTGGATGCGCGACAGGTGCAGGTGGTCGAACTCCGCTATTTCGCAGGCCTGAGCATCGAGGAGACGGCTGAGACGCTCGAGGTCTCCGTCGCGACAGTGAAGCGTGATTGGAGCGTTGCGCGGGCCTTCCTGCGGCGGGCACTCGGTGGTGAGAACGGGCATCGGTAGTTCGGGCGAGGGGTGCACGAGACGCGACCGGCAGCGAGTGACCGGTGCAGGCCGTTGATGTCCGGCGAACCCAGAGCCATACGCGCTACGCGGTGAGCAGCGCAGATTGAGCTCACCCCACCGTCCAACCTTGTCACCGCCGCTCCGATGCCTCGTCGATCTTCGCTTGCCCTGTTGTGCGTGCTGAGCGCCTGTACCCGCCACGCGGCCACGTCGCCCACCCCAGACGCCGCCATGATCGCGCGCGCCCGCGGCATTCACGACCGCGTGATGACGATCGACACGCACGTGGACATCAACCCCGCGAACTTCCGCCGCGACACGCTCAACTACGCGTCGAAGCTCCCGCGCACGCAGGTGGACATCGCGAAGATGGAGGAAGGCGGGCTCGATGGCGCCTTCCTGATCGTGTACGTCGGACAGACGCCTGAGCTGGACAGTGCCGCCTTCGCCAGGGCCAATGCCGCCGCACTGGAGAAGTTTGCCGCCATTCATCGTCTCGCCGAGCAGATCGCACCGACGCGCGTCGGTCTCGCGACGAGTGCGGCGCAGGCGCGTGCGATCTATGCGAGCGGTCGCAAGGCGATCTTCATCGGCGTCGAGAACGGATTTCCGATCGGCGCCGACATCACCAACGTGCGCAAGTTCTACGAGCTCGGTGGCCGCTACATGTCGCTCGCGCACAACGGCCACAGCCAGCTCTCCGATTCCAATACCGGTGAGCGCGACGGCGTCTGGCGTTGGAACGGCCTCTCGCCGCTCGGCAAGCAGGTCATCGTGGAGATGAATCGTCTCGGCATGATGATCGACATCTCGCATCCGTCGAAGGCGTCGATGCTGCAGACTCTCGAGCTGACGAAGGCGCCGATCATCGCCAGCCACAGCGGCGTCCGCGCGATCTGCAATCACAGCCGCAATCTCGATGACGAGCAAATTCGCGCGATGGGGAAGAACGGCGGCGTGATCCAGCTCGTCGCGTTCAACGGGTATGTGAAGTGCGATCCGAAGAAGGACGCCGAACGGAATCAGATCCGCGCCGATGCGCTGACCGCGATGCGCGCGGAGTTCGGAATAACCGCCACGGCGCAGCCCGACGCCCGCGCACAGATCGACGCGCTGCCGATCGAGCGCAAGAATGCGTATCTCGCGAAGCAGGAGGAAATCATTTCGCGTCGGACGCTCGGTGATGCGCCAGCCACCGTATCCGACTATGTCAATCACATTGACTACGTCGTGAAGATGATCGGCATCGACCACGTCGGCGTGTCGTCCGACTTCGACGGCGGCGGCGGAGTGGACGGTTGGCGTAACGCCACCGAGACGTTCAACATCACGCTCGAACTCGTGCGCCGCGGCTACACGGAAGAGCAGATCGCAAAAATCTGGGGCGGGAATCTTCTGCGGGTGATGGAGCAGGTGGAACAGGTCGCCGCCAGCAGCGCGACCACGATGAAGCAGTAGCCGGGAATTCGCGCGCCGCCGTTCGACCCATCCAATTTCCGCTGATCGTCATGTCACTTCGTACGGTACTGCTGGCACCGCTGTTCCTACTGCCAGCGCTGCTCGCCGATGCGCCGCCGCACTTCACGCCGCTGCAGCCCGAACTGCTTGGATTGGGTACCAGCTTCACCAACGCCGCCGCTGATTTTGACGGCGATGGTGATCTCGATCTGTTCGTCGGGTTCGGCGGCACGCCGAATCGCCTCTATCGCAACGATGGTGGCACACTCGTCGACGTCGCCGCGGCTGCCAGTGTGAACGCGGCACGCGGTGTACGCTCTGCCGCGTGGGCCGACTACGACGGCGATGGCGATCCCGATTTGCTCGTTGGGTTTGCACCCGGCCCGACATCGGTGCTCGTGCTCTATCGCAACGATGGCGGCGGGCATTTCAGCGATGTCACCGCTGCCGCCGGCCTGTCGGTTGCCACTGGCGGTGTGCGGCAGTTCAGCTTCATCGACTTCGATGGCGACGGCGATCTCGATCTCTCGGTCATGTTCCGCGACAAGGCGAACATGCTGTTCCGCAACACGAACGGCGCGTTCGTGGAGATGGCGGACAGCGTCGGTCTGGCCGATCCGCGCAAGAGTGTCGGGGCGCTGTGGGTCGATGCCGACGAAGACGGCGACCTCGATCTGCTGGTAGCTAATCAGGACGGCGACGCGAACGCGCTCTTCCGGAACGACGGGGACCACTTCACTGATGTGGCGGAAGCAATGGGCGTGGCGTGGGGTGGCCGCATGCCGAAGCTCGCGACGAACGGCAGCGTGCGACCCTGTACGGCGGATGTGGACGGCGATGGCCATTTCGATTTCTTCTTTGCCAACTACGGCCCGAACGGTCTGTTCCTCAAGCGGAACGGCACCTTCAGCGATGTGTCGGCGGCATGGGGCATCAACGCCGATGGGCGCTACGATACCTGCGCGTTCGCGGACATCGACCACGATGGAAAGCTCGACATGTACGTCAACGGCACCGTGACAGGCGGCACGAGCTATCCGGATTTTCTCCTTCACAACGATGGCACCCGGTTCGTCGACGTCACGCCCGACACCCTCAAAGCGCTGCAGGCCGATCACGGTGTGCTCTGGTTCGACATCGATCGCGATGGTGATCTCGACCTCGCATTGACCGGGGCGCAGGCCACCGGCATGCACTACGTGCTGCGCAACGATCTCGATACCGCTGCCGCACATCGTGCGCTGGCAGTGCGCGTGCTCGACGGCCGCGGTCACGCCACGCGCGCCGGCGCCGAAGTCCGCGTGTTCGCCGCAGGCACGCAGACGCTGCTCGGCACACGCCTCGTCGACACCGGCTCGGGCTATAACGCGCAGAGCGACATGCCGGTGAACTTCGGTTTCGCGCGCATGCAGAACGTGGATGTCGAAGTCACGTGGCCGTCGAAGGGTAAGCGCGCGCTGGTGCGCGTCAGGAACGTCTCGCCGAAGCAATACACTGGACGTTCGCTGATCGTGAAGATTCCGTAGGCACGTCGCGCTGGTGGCTCTTGCCGATAGTCGCACCGCATTCCGCGTCGCACACGCGTTCACCGCTTCACGCCACACGCTCATTATCGCCCGCTCATGACTCCTGCTTTCTGGCGACGCTGGCACCGCTGGTTCGGTCTGCCTGCCGCACTGTTCCTGATCTTCGTCTCTGCCACCGGCCTGCTGCTCGCCATCACCGAGTTCTTCGGCGAGGATGAAGCGCTGCGCGAAGCGACCCGTGATGTGGTCAGTTCCGTCACGACAGCCACGCCCGCGCTGGTCACCGGTCCGATCGAGCGCGCGCTGATCACGGTCGCAGCACAGTCCGCCGGCTCGCCGATCGACAAGGTCGAAGCACAGCTCAAGGGAAAGGATCCCACCGTCGCCATCTTCACCGGCAAGGCCACCGGCGGCGAAGACAAGAAGTACGTCATCAACGCCACCACCGGTGCGTTGATCCGCGTCGAGGCGTACGAGGACAAGCCGTTTCTCAACCGGCTGCACAGCGGCGAGGTCTTTGGCGATGGAGGCCTCGTCGGCGCGATGCTCTGGGCGCTCGCACTGCTCGTTCTCAACATCACCGGCCTTGCGATCATGTGGCGCATGCGGCGCAAGGACGTGACCGGATGGCGGCGCTACTTCTTCTGACGTAGTGACGCCGGACTGGCGTGTCGCCGCCTAGGTTACCGCGCGGATCAGGTGCCGGGCCGCCGCACGCGCGTGCATGTCCGGATCCTTCAGCATCCCGCGCAGCAACGGCACGCTCGCGCCGAGTCGCGCGGACGCCAGCGCTTCGGCGGCGGCGATACGGAAGTCAGCCGGCCGATAGCGGCCATCCGGTGAACAGAGCCTGATCAGTTTCTGCACCGCATCCGGCGTCGCCAGCGTACCGAGGGCATACAGGAACTCGAGCTGCACATCCAGTTCGGTCTCGCGCTCGAGGGCCAACAGCAGCTTATCCACGTTCGCCGCGCCCTGTTCGGCAAGGAAACCGCGCACCGCCCGTCGGCGCACCTCTGCGGAATCGTCGCGGATCGCGCCACGCACCGTGCCCGACGCGGATGGCGTATCGAGTTGCAGCAAGGCCGTCACGACGGCGGCGCGCACCCGCTCGTCACCGTGTGACATCGTCGCAGCCAGCTCCGGCTCGGACGAACGCGACTGGAACTCACCCAGCAGACAGACCGCATTGCGCACCACGAACCACTGTTCGTGCTCGAGAAGCGTCAGCAGTTGTGATGTGCCGCGCTTTACCTCGGCCAGCGCATCGAAGCAGGCGCGGCGCACTTCCATCGAGTCGGACGAGAGCAGCTGATCGATCAAGGCCACGGCGCCCGCCTCGCCAGCGCGCTTGAGCACCACCAGCGTGGCATTCACTGCATCGCCGCTGCCCGGGAGTGCTTCCACGAGCGCCGCGAGCGCGTCTTTTGTCGCAGCCTCGTTAAACGCAGTCGTCCACGCCGAGCGCAGCCCCTGATGCGTGACTGCGGCTTCGACACTCGCCAACATGGCCAGCGACGAAGCGAGCGTCGGAATGCCATGCGACGACAGCGCAGCCCGCGCCTCCTTCATGAGCTCCTGTGTGCGTTTTGCGATCCTGTCGTCGTCTTCGAGTGCGACATCAGCCGCGAACGCCGCCGATTCCTCGATCGTGTTCCTGCGCGGAAAAGGATGCACCTGAACGTACCACAGCGATGCATCCCGCATCGCTTCAAAAATCGTCGGTTCGTTGGCATCGTCCGACGCTGCGCGCGCCAGCATCATCGCAAGCTTCAGCAACTCGCGGGGAACGGCACCGGCATTCAGGTTGATCTGCGCCACGCCGTGCACGGTCATCGCCGTCATCAGCCGCTGCAGCGTCGGCACCGGCTTCGGCATCGCGACGCCGTTGACTGCCAGTCGCCCTTCGTTCAACGCGAGCGTCAGCGAGTATGATCGCGAAAACCGACGCACACGCAGCAGCGCGCTGCGGACCACGGTCAGGTCCGAAACGGTCTGCACCTCTTCCAGCAGAAGCGAGAGCGACTTCGCGAACAGAAGCGACTGTGGCATGCGCAAACGTGCGAGGGCGGGTCACGGAGCGGTCCGTGTGACTCGGCGGTGCCGGGCTGTGCCATCGAGTATCGACCGCAGCCGTCGGTTTCTGCGTTCCTTCCACGTGCTGCCGTGAGGCTGGGCTAGAACCGCGCCCCGACGCCGAATGACAGCGTCCGGCCAGGCACGATCGTGACGTTGTCCGGCTCACCGCGCTGGCGGTCGAGCAGGTTGTCGCCGATGAACCGCAGCGAGAGCGATCGCGTGAGGTCATGGGTCACAGACGCGCGTAGCCGCGTCACCGCCGGGTATGGCGTCCAGTATGCACGGAGCGCCGCGCCTGTCAGCTCGCGCGACGGCGCGCCGCCGCGCAGGTAGGTCGCCGCCAGTGCCAGTCGGTCGTAATTGATCCAGTCGGCCACCTGCGTGCCGCCGAACTGGAACTGCCACCGTCGCGGCGCCCACGTCAGCGAAAGGCCCGTCGTGCGTCCCGGTACCGCCAGCACGCGATCGCCCTGCTGCAGGTCGCCCGCGTAGCCCGGCGCCACCTGCGCCACGCGGCTCTCAACCAGCGAGATGCTCCCCACCAGACTCAGCGCCCCTGCGCTCTGCCGTAGCGACAGCTCCCAGCCACGGTTGTTGATCGCGCCGAGATTCTCGAGTCGATAGCCATAGCGCGGCGGACGCGTCGTGCCGGTACCACCTGGCGGTGGCTCGTCGTCTTCTCCCGCCTCCACGATCGGTACCTGCTGGATCAGCGACGACGCGCGCTGGTCGAAGCGCGTCACCTGCAACGCCAGGTTACGACGCCAGAACAGATCGATTCCCGCCTCCACGCCGGCCTGCTTCTCCGGCAGCAGGTTCGAGCCGATCGAACCTGCACCAACGCCATGCCACGCCGTCTCGCGCGCCGGTGTGCGCGCCGGCCGCACGCCCGCGCCGTATGCCACGCGCGCCTTCCACGTCACGTCACCCACGGTCTTCACGACGCTCGCGCCGAGCGCCGGCAGCAACGCAAACCGGCTCGCATCGGTGAAACCGTCGTTGCGTTCGCCGCGCAGACCGGCGGTCAGAAACACCGTCTCGTGCAGCGCCAGTCCGGCCTGCATGCCGATGCCGGTGGAGCTCAGCCAATGCGCGCTCTCCACCAGGTTCGGCGGCCGGCCACCTGTGCCACTCCCGGCCCGCCACGAATTCGTGGACGTCGTCGCGTCACGCAACAGCGAAGCGTCGGCCGCGAACGTCAATGTCGCGCTGTTCGCCTCTCCAATCCCGATGCGTCTCACGCTCGTTGCGCGCAACGTGCCTTTGTCCGCGCCACCCTGCGTCGATCGCAGCGCCGAGTCGAGCGACGACGGCACCGGCACGAAATCGACGGCCAGTCCCGACAGGCGATACCCATCCACACCTGCCGTGACCGTGTGCGTCCACGCTGCATCCGGCGCGTGCGTCATCGTAGTGCCCAGCGTGTACTGCGTCACCGCTTGCTGCGGCGCCGACGCCAGCGCGGTGTTCCCCGGAATCGTCGCACCCAGTGCAGCCAGCACTGGATTCACCGGCGAATCGGACCGCGCCACCCAGAGCCGCGCCGTAGTCGACAGAATCGTTTTCGCCGACACCACCCGGCCACCGGCATCGACACTGAACTGCACTGTGCTGCCGCCGGGCACGATTGCGCCGGTGGTCGTCAGTGCCATCACCGCGCCGGCTGATTTCTCGGCGCTGCCCGCGCGCAATGCAACGGTGTGTTCCTGCGTGAACACGCCCGACGATGCACCGCCAGACAGATAATCCGACTGCGCAGCGCCCGCGCTCGAACGGATGTTCGCGTCGTAGCGGCCATTCGTCGCACCGTCATGGCGCAACTGCACGTTCACCACACCGCTGATGGCATCGGCGCCGTACAGCGCAGCACCCTGCGGTCCACGAATCACCTCGATACGATCGATGGCGTCCGTTGAAATCCTCGTCAGCAGCAACGGATTCGCGAGTTCGATACCATCCACGAACACCTTCGGTGCGCTGACGCCGAACGAACTCGCACCGCGCAGGCTACCGAAGTGCGTGAGCAGCGTCGTCGGGGCATCGGCCCAGATCCACAACCCGGGAATCGAGCCATTCAACGCCGTGCCGAGCGATGGTGCTGCCGCGCCGCGCAGGTCGCGGCCCTGCACGACATCCAGTGCGTACGGCAGGCTGCGCTGCGCAGCACCGGCCGCACTGCCCGTGACGACCACGCGATCGAGAGTCGCCGTGCGCGCCACAACAGAAATCGGCGCACTGCGCGTCGGCGCAAGCACAACCTGCGCGCCACCGCTCGTCGTCGGCGTGACCGGCAGATCGTGCAGCAACGCAGCAAGGGCGGCACCCAGTGGCATTGGCCCCTGCGGAACGCACGCTTCACGATCCAGTGGTAACGCGTCGCTCGAGTATGACAGGCGTACGTTCGCCCGTGCCGCCAGCAGATCGAGCGCGGTGCGCAGGCTCGCACCACTCGCCTGCAGTGTCACGACGCGATCGAGTGGTGGCGTCCAGACGCGAACGCTGTCGCGAGCGGGCACCGGACACGGGCTCGCCTGCGCTGCGGCCGTGCCGCAGGCGAGCACACTGGCCGCCGTCAGCAGCCCGCGTCTCGCGCGTCCGCTTGCCCCCGTCATGGCCGTGTCGGCACCCCTGTTGCTCCATGCAACTCGATTGTGTCACCGTGCGCCTCGGCCGTCACACCGAGCGTCAATCCCAGCACCGCAGCCACGCGCGACACGGGCTCGCCTGTGAAGTCCGCCGTCACATGCCGCGACGCCAGCGCACTATCGGCAATGATCAGCCGAACGCCATACCAGCGATGCAGCGCATCCTGCACTTCGACCAGCGATGCGTCGTTGAACGACAGTCGGCCCGCGGCCAATGCCATGCTCTCCGTTGGCGACACCACTCCGGCCGCTACCGTGATGCCGACTGCCGTCGCGACAGCACCGTCGCCGGCACGCAGTGTCACCGTCGAATCGTGCGCCGCCGCCCGCGTCGTCAGACGCACGGCGCCTTCGGCGACGCGCACGCTCACGGCCCGCGAGGGTGACTCGCGCACGAGGAACGCGGTGCCGATGTCTTCGACGGTGGCCGTGCCGACGCGGATCGCGAATGGCTTCGACGCATCGTGTGACACCTTGAACCACGCCTCACCCTGCAGCGTCACCGAGCGATGCCCACCACCAAAGCCGGCGTCGAGTGTGACGCGGCTCGCGGGCCCAAGGCGGATCTCGGTGCCATCAGCGAGATGAATGTCCTTCGACGTTCCTGTCGTCGTCACAAATGACTCCGTTGCCGTCGCGCGAGTGCCGCGCCAGAGCGCCGCCACACCGATCACCACGATCACGGCCGCGGCGGCGCGGAAGGCCACGCGTTGCCAGACCGGCACCGCACGCACCACCTCGCGCTGAGCACGCCGCGTTGCCAGGTCATTGCGATCTGCCGGTACCGACTCGGCCAGGCGACGCGCATTCACCAGCGCCAGCGCACCCTCGACATCGATGGTGTCGGCGGTGGAATGCGCCCATTGTGACATCAGCACGTCGAGCGCTGCATCGTGGACCGGAGTCCCGTCTCCCGGCACGCGGCCGGCCAGTTCATCGCTCATATACCTTGTAGACACAGATGGGGTCCACGACCCCTACCGCTCTATCGGACGCCGCAAACTGGGCGTCGCCGCTTCCCCGGGTCAAGGACGTCCAGAGACGTGTCGCCAAGCGCTCCCTCCACCCTCGACGCGGGATTTCCGCCTGAGGATGTGCAGCGTGCCCTCTTCGCCCGACTGGCGCGCGGGGATGAAGCCGCCTTCGACACCATCTTTCGCACCTGGTATGCGCCGCTCGTGCGCGTCGCCACATACCTGCTGCACGACGGCGGCATCGCCGAGGAAATCGTGCAGGATGTGCTGCTCGAAGTGTGGCGCCGCCGCGAAACGCTGGCGTTCGAACAGGAGCCGAGGCGCTATCTGATGCGGGCGACGCGCAATCGTGCGCTGAATCATGTGCGGCACGAAGCGGTCGCGGCACGCGCGGCAGCGCGTGACGTGTCGGAAGACGCGCATGCCGCAACTGCCCCGGCGATGGTCGACGCGGCGGAGCTGGAAGTCGCCATTGCGCAGGCCGTCGCCACGCTGCCCGATCGCTGCCGCGCCGTGTTCGAGCTCTCGCGGCGACACAACATGAGCTACGCGCAGATCGCCGAGGCGCTCGACATTGCTCCGAAGACGGTCGAGAACCAGATGGGCAAGGCGTTGCGCATGTTGCGCGTCGCGCTCGCGTCGTGGCTCCCGGGGCGCGATCCGGATCAACAGTCGGATCGATAGGTGGACAAACGGATGGTGACATCCGTTGTTGTGTCATTGGTCCTGCTGTCATGGGGGTGCTGATCGTCGGCCGTGTCTTCTGCTGCGACGAACCACTTCGGGATGGAAATCGCCCCCCGACGTCGGCTCGCAGCCCTTCATGCCGGAGAAACACGCGCATGTCGTCTCTCAAGAACTGCACCGCCATTGGCGCATTGCTCCTGACCGCAGTCGCGTGTGCCGATGGCACCGCGACCCAGTCCACCGCCGCAGAAACGTCGCTCGTGTCCGCCGCCTTTCGCACCGCGGCGCCTGGTTACGACTCGCTCTCGAGCAGCTACAACGCGAACGGCAACACAGGAGTCTTCGGCCCGCGTCACCGCGGCGAGGGCCGTGAAATGCCGGGCGACAGTCTCGGGCGCGATGAGATGATGGGTGGTGGTATCCGCGATGAATTCTCCGGCGGCATCGGCTTCGGCGCCGGCTTCGGGCGCGGCCCATTCGGCGAGAAGTTCTCGCTCTCGACCTGCACGTCGTTTGATGCCGCGACCGGCATCGTGACCTGCTCGCCGATCGTGAAGGACAGCCTGACGATCAATCGCACGTTCAAGTTCACGACTGCTGCCGGCGTCAAGCAGGCGACGCGCGACACGCTCACCACCGACCGGATCGAGACCACACGCAGTGTCACCGGCACGACGACGCACACGCGCGAACGTCGCGAAGGGTTCGGCCACGGCTTCGGCCCGAGTGGCGGCATGGACAGTTCGCGCGCTGACATCATGTCAGGTCGCACGACCATCAGCAGCTCGAGCACGCGCGTGACCACCGGTCTCGCCAGCGGCAGCCCCCAGCGCACCGTCAACGGCGCCTCGGCGGGTCGCGAAACGACCGAGGGCATGACAACCGCCGGTGCATTCACGTCGCTGCGCGTGATGGGTGACACCACCACTGGCCTCGTGATCCCGACGCCGTCGGCAACGGCTGGCTATCCGTATCCGACCGCCGGCACGGTGATCCGCGCCATGTCGGTGACGGTGACCTTTGCCAGTGGCGCCCCGGTCACGTCGTCGCGTCGCGAAGTCATCACGTACGATGGCACTGCGATTGCGAAGATCAGTCTCACGAAGAACGGTACGACCAAGGCCTGTACGCTCGCGCTGCCGCGCGGTCGGCCGGTCTGTCCGTGAGGCCTGCCGCAGGCGGAAGCGTACCGCTGCCGAGCCGCGCGCTGACCGACCGCACCTGGATCGCGTCGTAAGGCACGTAAGCACCACGTCGCCTCTGCGCTGCCGCGGAGGTCACGTGGTGTCTATCGCTGCATGCGTCGGATCGGCGCATCGAACTGTTTTGCCTCGGACTTGCGGAGGCATACTGGTCGCTAGATTCAGCGCTCGAGGCTGGCTCTCCTCAGTGCTGGAGTGCGCATGCGGTTGCAGCATTTTATCGAAGCGAACGTGGACGCCATCCTCGGCGAATGGGTGGATTTTGCACGGACACGAACCGGCGCCGACAGCATGACGTTCGTGGCGCTCCGCGATCACGCCGCTGGCATGCTGGCCCAGATCGTGTCAGATCTCGGCACATTCCAGTCACCCCGGGAGCAGTTCGAGAAGTCGCAGGGTGCGAACGATCCCGCAGAACTCCAATCCGCGGTGCGCGAGGCGCTGCACGTCGACTCTGCGGCGGAGATCCATGGCGCAGACCGGGCGACCTCGGGCTTTACCGTCAGCGAAATGGTGGCGGAGTTCCGCGCGCTGAGGGCGAGCGTGTTACGGCTCTGGATCACGGCGCGCGTCACACTCGACGCCACGGACCTCGATGACCTGATGCGCTTCAACGAGGCGATCGATCAGGCAGTGTCGGAATCGGTATCGCGGTTCTCGCGCGATCTCGACCGCTCGCGCGAAATGTTCGTCGCCGTGCTGTCGCACGATCTGCGAACGCCTCTGCAAACCGTGCTGCTCACGATGGCGCAGTTGCTCGCGGCACCGTCGCTCGACGCGCCGCAGAAGAAGGCGCTGCATCGAGCGCGCCGAAGCACCGAGCGCATGAATCGCATGATCGATGACCTCCTCGACTTCACGAGGAGCCGCATGGGTGCCGGTGTCGGCATCGTCATCCGGGACATGGATGTCGCGGCGGTCGTGCGCGAGGCGGTTGACGAGGTCGCGGTTGCCTTTCCGGCCTCCCAGTTCACGGCGACCGTCGACGGCCCTATGCCCGGGCGCTGCGATCCGGACCGCCTCAAGCAGGTTCTCGGAAATTTGCTGACGAACGCGGCCGAATACGGGCTTGACAGCGCACCGATCGTCGTCGCAGCACATGGCACGACATCCGAAGTCGTGATCGAGGTGCGAAACCACGGAAGCGTTATCGCACCGGACGACCTGCCGGGGCTCTTCGGCCCGTTCAAGCGGCTTCGCCAGGGTGAGAGCCCAGACGCTGACCCCCGGCATCTCGGCCTTGGCCTGTACATCGCCGATCAGATCGTGGCCGCCCACGGAGGCAGGATCGATGTGACGTCCACGGCGACCGATGGAACGTGCTTCGCCGTTCGGCTGCCCCGACACCACCCGAGCTGATCAGGCCGCTGAACCGCGTTGTGGGGAGTTGGCCAAGGAAGGCGGTTGCACGGGAAGGGGGAAGGCGGGGCGTGCCAGCAGGACACTGCGCTTGGCGAGACCCCTCCCTTGAGTCCTATCCCTCCCCCCCTTACCTTCACAGACTTGCCCCGCGCCGATCTGGCGTCGGGTACGCTCGCATAGCTCAGTCGGTAGAGCACATCCTTGGTAAGGATGAGGTCATCGGTTCGATCCCGATTGCGAGCTTTGCTGGGCTGTTCCACCCCGGCGGATTCCACCCGTGCCACGCGGCGCACGCGCGGATCCGCTCGTTGCGCTAGCCTCGGAAGCGTGTCGTGGCGCGCAGTCGAATTTGTACCGTTACTTCACCACCTCTTTTCCAGGATTGCGCTGTCATGGGCAAGGCAAAGTTCGAGCGGAACAAGCCGCATCTGAACGTGGGTACGATTGGGCACGTGGACCACGGGAAGACGACGTTGACGGCGGCGATTACGGCCATCCAGGCGAAGAAGGGGTTGGCGAGTGCGATGGCGTT
>JBBRLZ010000080.1:0-16875 GCA_038231095.1 Gemmatimonadales bacterium | reverse complement strand
GCCGCCGTACGGACACCCGCGCATGCAGAGATTGCGCGCCTGACAGGTGCCGCGGCCCTGCTCGATGTGCACCGGGTTGGGCTTGGACAAGTGCGCCCATCGTCCCTGCACCACATACCGATCGCCGTAGTGCTTGTGCAGCGCGGCCTTCATGTGCAGTTCAGCGCAGTTCAGCTCGAACGCAGGCAGAAAATCGCCGTCCGGCATCGCCTCGACGCCATCAGCAGTTCCGCAGACACCGATGAAGCGCTCGACGTGCGTGTACCACTCCTTCACATCGTCGTAGCCGATCGGCCAGTTGATGCCATAGCCGAGTTTTTCCGGCGCGACGAATTCGTGCTTGCTCCACCTTTGACACGCGCGGCCCCAGATCAGCGACTTGCCGCCGACCTGATAACCGCGAATCCAGTCGAACGGCTTTTCCTGCTCGTACGGATGATCGGCGTCCTTCACGAAGAAGTGCGCCGTGTCTGCTCCGTATCCTGCGGCGCGCGAGATCAGCGGATTCGGATCGACGAGAGAATGCGGCCGCTCACCCCGGTGCGGCAACTCCCACGGCTTCAGGTTCATCGTGGGATAGTCCTTGATGTGCTCCACGCTGCGTCCGCGTTCGAGCACCAGCGTCTTCAGTCCCTTGTCGCACAGCTCCTTCGCCGCCCAGCCACCGGAGATACCGGAACCGATGACGATTGCATCGAAGGTGGTGGAGTCAGGCGGCATGCGACACGAGGCAAGGGTTCCGGGCAATGGACTATGCAGGATCGTAGCGCGTGGCACAAAGGCCGACAACTTCCCGCAACAGCGTCGGTCGGACATCGCACACACGATTGCGCCGGCCGCTGCCGCAGGCAGCTTTCCCTGACATGCGCGGACTCCCCTCGCTTCCGTTCATGCTCGCCAGCGCACTGCTGGCGGCCACGCCGCTTCTCGCACAATCCACTGCAAGTCGCACCGGCGGCAGTCGGCCGGGTATCGATGTACTGCAATACACGTTTCGCGTGGAGTTTCCGGCGGCGCTGAGCCCCGACACACTGCGCTTCGTCGCCACCACGCTCGCGCGCCGCAGCACCGCCGTCAGTGCGCTCGCACTCGACCTCACCGCCGCCATGCAGGTGGACTCGGTGCGTGTCAATCAGCGCGAGGCCGCGTTCATGCGTCCCGGCGACAGCGTGCGCGTGTCGTTGCCGTCCGGCGTCAACGACACCCTCACCGTGGCGGTCTACTACCACGGGCATCCCACCGACGGCCTCATCATCAGCCGCGACTCCACGCTGGGCTGGACCGCCTTCGGTGACAACTTCCCGGACCGTGCGCGGCAATGGCTCGCCGTCGTCGACCATCCGAGCGACAAGGCACTCGTCGAGTGGGATGTCCGCGCGCCAGCCACGCACCGTGTGATTGCGAACGGTGAGCTGCTCGAGGAATCGACGGAGCCAGGCACCGCGTCGATGCGCATGACCCGCACCCGCTGGCGCACGAAGCGGCCGATCTACACCTCGGTGATGGTGATCGGCGTTGCACCATTCGCGGTGGTCGAATTGGGCGCGACGGATTGCGGCGGCGCCGAGCTTCCGGGGTGTGTCGCGCAGTCCGTGTGGACCACGCCGCGGCAGCGTGCCGTGGTGCCCGGCAGCTTCGCGCTCGCGGGCGACATCGTCTCGTACTTTTCGCAGGTCGTCGGGCCGTTCCCGTACGAGAAGCTGGCGCATGTGTCGTCATCGACGCGCTACGGCGGCATGGAAAACGCATCCGCAATCTTCTACGCGAGCCAGCTGTTCCGCCCCGGCAATCCGAACGAATCGCTGATCGCGCACGAAACGGCGCATCAGTGGTTCGGTGATGCCGTCACCGAACGCGAATGGCCGCACGTCTGGCTGTCCGAGGGTTTCGCGACGTACTTCGCCGCGCTCTGGTCCGAGCATGCCCATGGCGACAGCGCATTTCGCGCTGACATGCTGAAGATGCGCAGCGACGTGCTGAAGTCGGCCATCACCACGCAGAAGCCGATCATCGACGAAGGGCTCGATGACCTGCGGCGCGTGCTGAATACGAACGTCTACCAGAAGGCGGGTTTCACGCTGCACATGCTGCGTCGCGAGATCGGTGATTCCGCGTTCTTCGGCGGCATTCGCGCCTACTACGCGGCGCATCGCCACGGTAACGCGATGACGTCGGATCTGCAGGCGGAGTTCGAACGCGCTGCCGGACGTCCGCTCGACTGGTTCTTCGATCAGTGGATGCGACGGCCGGGTGTCGCGGATGTGCAGGCGTCGTGGCGCTGGGATGCGGCGCAGCGTCAACTGCTCGTGACCGTGGTGCAGGGCACGCGCGTTCCACCGTATCGGTTGTCGCTGTCAGTCGATGTCACCGATGCGGGCGGCGGCATCACCCATCACCGTATCACGGTGCCGGCGACGACGTCAGCCAGCGTCGTCGTCCCGGTCACGCTTCAGGCAGCACCGCGCACTGTGCAATTCGACACTGATGTCTCGCTGCTCGGCACGCTGCGCACGCCGTGAGCATGACACTCTGGCTCGACGCCGACGCCGCACCACGCGACGTGAAGGAGGTCTGCTATCGCGCCTCCGATCGTCTCAAGCTCGACACAATCCTCGTCGCCAACATGCGCCTGCAACTGCCGGTCGGCTACGCGCACCTGAGCGCCGTGCGCGTGGAAGGTGGCCCCGATGTCGCCGATCGTTACATCGCTGAACATGCCGTCGCGGGCGATGTGGCCGTCACGGCGGACATTCCACTGGCGGCGATCCTGGTACCGAACGGGGTTATCGTGATCGATCCGCGCGGCGAGGAATACACCGCGGAGACAATCGGCGAACGCCTGTCCGTGCGGAATTTCATGGAAGGGTTGCGCAGCACGGGCGTCGAGACCGGCGGGCACGCCAGCTATAGTGCGAAAGACAAGCAGGCGTTCTCCAATGCCCTCGATCGCGCGCTCAGACGGGCACGCCGGTAGCCTGCCGCGACGCGATCAGACGGGCGACTCAGCGCGCATCAGATCCGCAATGCGGTTCGTGAGCTCACTGCCCGAGAACGGCTTCGTGATCACGTCGCGCGCCGTGCGATTGGTCAACAAGGCGTCGAGTTGATCTTCTGCGTAGCCGGTCATCAGGAGCACTGGTGTGCCCGGGTACATGATGCGCACGCGATCGGAGAGCTCCGGGCCGGTACACCCTGGCATCATCACGTCGGAGAGAATCAGATCGAATGGCCCTTCGCCCGCGTCGAGCAGCGCGAGCGCTTCCAGGCCGTCGACGGCGGTGCGCACGTTGTAGCCCGCGTGGAGGAGAATCCGCTCGACGATCCGACGTGTGCCGCTGTCGTCTTCCGCCACGAGAATCGTGTACGGATCGCTGCGCTGTGATGGAACGGCGGTGAGATCCGGCACCACCGTCGGCGCGGCATTCACGGCCGGCAGGTCGATGGTCACGCGCGTCCCACGCCCTGCCGCTGTTTCAATGCGCGCACTGCCATTGCTCTGCTCGGCCATGCCGTGCACCGACGCCAGACCAAGCCCGGTACCCTGCCCGCGCGCCTTGGTCGTGAAGAATGGCTCGAACGCGCGCTCCGCAACCTCCGGCGTCATGCCGGCGCCATCGTCCGACACATGCAGCAGCACTCGGACGTCCCCGGTTGCATCCTCCATGCGCTCACAGGAGACCACGCACCACCCGCCGTCGGGCATCGCGTCGCGCGCGTTCGCCACCAGGTTCACGAGCGCCTGCTCGAGCTGCCCGGGATCGACGAGTGCACGACAGCCCGGCGTGAGCTCGAACCGCAGCCGCTGCCGGTCACCCGCCACGCGCTGCAGCAATCGCTCGAGACCCTGCGCATGCTCGCCGATGTCGATCACGCGCGGCTGCCTGACTTCGCGCCGCGCAAAGGCCAGCAGCTGGCGCGTCAACGCGGCACCGCGATCACGGGCGGCGATGATTTCGTCGAGCAATTCGTTGCGCTCGACTGGATCCGACTCCGTGCGCAGCATCTCTGCCGATCCGCTGACGGCGGTCAGGATATTGTTGAAGTCATGTGAGAGTCCGCCGGCCAGACGGCCCACGGCGTCGAGCCGCTGCGCGTGCGCCAACTGTATTTCCATGACGCGGCGCTGTTCTTCTGCACGCACGCGCTGGCTGATGTTGCGCAGCAGCAGCTGGCGACGACCACCGCGCATGGTGTGCCAGGTTGCCTCCACGTGGATCGCATCGGGGCTGGCCGTGTCGCGGGCCGAGAGTTGCAGCGTGACCGTGCCGGCGCTGCTGCCATGCGCCAGCTCCAGCAGCTGATCGGAACGCCCGGACACATCGCTCAGCACATCGGCAATCGGCCGATCGACAATGTCGGAGTCACGCAGCCCGAACAACGCCTCTGCGGCAGGATTGACCAGCAGCACGCGATTCGCACGATCCACGACCAGAATGCCATCGGGTGCGAAACGAATCGTGTCGGCCAGATCCTGTCGGCTGGCAGTCATCGTCTTGTACACGCGAGTGAACCCCGAGAGTCCGAATGCGACCAGCGCCCACACCGACATCACCGACACCGTGAACATCAGAAACCAGAAATAACTCGGTGTCGTGAAGCCGGTGAGTTGCATCCCCGGCGAGAGCCTGTGCGTCATGATCGTCACGACCACCGTCGCGATTGCGACGCCGAGCGTGACGCGCGTGCCGAGCAGAAACCCGAAGGCCAGCACCAGGGTCGGCATGATGACGATACCGGGCGCCGGGAACGTCAGACTCGCCAGGAATCCATACTGGACCTCCAGCCAGGTCGCCACGAGCGTCAGCGAGCCTCCGAGCACTGGGCTCCATCGCATCGTGATCACGAGACTGAGCGCCGTGATCAGGGCCAGCAGGGCAGTCCGTCGACTGACCTCGCTGAAGGCTCCGTCGACACTCAGGTTCAGGATCGTGAACGCGAGATATCCGCCGCTGGCGAGCATCGTGCCGTTGATGACCCACCGGCGGAGTGCCTCTGGAGCGATGTTCTGCGCGCTGGTCAGGGAGAGGCTTTTGCTCACGAAGGCAATCTGACCCGGCGGACAGTGTCCGCCAACATCACGCGTGTTTACGGACAAACGGCAATGGGGATACATCGCGGTCGCGACGCATCCCCATGTGCCCACTTTCTCCAGACGCTTGAACTACACGCGCCCGCGCTCGCGGCCACCGCGCTCGCCGCCACGCGGTCCGCCGCGCGACGGGCTGCCATCCGACGGTGCCCGCGGTGCCGAGGGTTCAGCTCGGCGCGGATACACCATCGGTCCGTCGTAGCGACGTGTTTCCTGAGGTGGCCGTTGCGGCGACGGTGCTGCGTCGGGCCGCGATTGACGCGGTCCATCCTGCTGCGTCGGCTGACGGTTGCCACGATCGCGGCCCCACGAGCCATCGCGGTTCACATCACGGCCCCAGCCGCCACGATTGGCGTCTGGCGCGTTCTGCGGACGGTCGCCACCCTGCTGGGCGTCGCGGCCACGGTTGTCATTCCTGCGGTCGGCGCCCGGCATGTACGCGCCGCGATTGTCGTTGCCACGGTTGTCGTTACCACGATTGTCGTTACCACGATTGTCGTTACCACGATTGTCGTTACCACGATTGTCGTTACCACGATTGTCGTTACCACGATTGTCGTTACCACGATTGTCGTTACCACGATTGTCGTTGCCGCGGTCGCGACCCGGCACGTACCCACCACGGTAGTCGTCGCCGCGACCTGCGCCGGGCACATAGCCACCGCGGTTGTCCTGCGTCGTGTAGCGACTGCGATCCTGCGCCTCACGCCGACGGTCGGCACCGTTGCGATAGTCCGCATCGCGGCCGCCGAAGCGCGTATCGCCGAAGCGCGTATCGCCGAAGCGCGTGTCGCGGTGATAACCCTGGTAGCGATCCACGTTGCGATAGTCCACGCGACGATTGATCACGTCCCTGTCGATGTACACGTTCCGCCGGGGATTCACATAAATGTTGGTGATGTGGATGTACGGTGCCGAACGACCGCGCCAGCCACCCGCGTACCCGTAGTAGGACCGATCCCACCCGTTGTAGTAGACCGAACGTGATCGCCAGTTGCAGTCGTACGAGAGCCAGCCACCGATCGGAAAGCCCACACCGAACGACCAGAACGGGCTGTAGTAGCCAAGGCTGAAAATCGGGCGCGTATAGATGACATACGGATCGTACACCGGCACGTAGATGATCTGCGTCTGCGCCGGCGCAATCACATACGCGTCATCATCACGCGACACGACCTGCTGCGACGTCGTGCGCAGGTTGCCCTGCGCATCGGCCGCCGCACGCATGCGCTGCACCGCCGCCATCACTTCGCTCGACTGCAGCGCGTAGGCGCGACCGAGTGTCGTCGTCCAGTCGGACTTATCAGCCATCGTGTTCAGTGCCGACGGATAGTGCGCCACCGCTTTCACGCTGATGTCCCACGACTGATCATCGATGTCGGCAGTGCCGTTGGCGCGAACGTACCGCGCGGCATCCTCCACCTGATCGGGGAACGTGGCGGCCACCAGCACCTGCGCCAGCAACGCGTCTGGATACAGGGCGATCGGACCGACCAGATTGTCGAGCTGGTCCGCCGTGTAGCGGTCCTGCTGGTCCGGATAGCTGGACGGGCGACTCTCCTGCGCCACAGACGGAACCGCCTGAGCTACAGTAACCAGCGAGAGCGCAGCGAACATCGCGAACGATCGACGGATCATGGTGCCACTCCGGGTGAAGACAGGAACGGTCGTGTCCGTCCCACGAAAAGCATTTCCCGTGCCCCATCCAATCGCGTTGCAGGGCACTGACTTAGGCCACTTCACCCGACGGAGGATTCCCCTTTTCAGGACACCGCGTTGCCCAGAGAGGACAGTGGCTCCCGCCGCCGCCTCGACAGAACGCCGGCGCTGATCAATGCGAGCAGGACGCCAACCGGTGACGGCTCGAGCAGCGTCATGCCGAAGTTGTATACTGGATTCCGGTACATGACCGCGAACCGCGCCATCTCGACACGGGTCTTTTCGACCTCTGCCGTCGATGCACCACGTTGCTCGGCCGCCTTCACCGCCGCCGCCCCGTACTTCTCCGCGAAGTCAGGCATGAACGCGCGGTACACCACCTGCCAGGTTGCCGCATAACAGATCGATGCGATCAACGCGATCAGCAGGCCGACGCGGGCCGCTGGCCAAAACCGCACGGTCCCCCCGAGAACCGTGTCGCGATACGACCGGATGCCGAAATGGATCATCACGAAGCTGAGTAGCATCGTCGTGTAGCCGATCAGCATGCCAACGCTGCCACCCCAATCCATGCCGAGCATCGTCGCTCCGCCGATGGTCGCGACCATCAGGGCCGAGAGTATGCCGCCAGCGATCAGGCCGTATCTGAGGACTGTGTGCTTCATGTGCGCTCCGTCAAAGGGGGTGTGAGCGCCACGCTACGTCGCCCGGCTGATCGGCGCAGTCACCCGTCCGTATGATTTTCTGCAGATTCGGCGAAAATCATCCCTTCGGATGATGCTACGGCAGCAGCCCTGCATTCTGGCCGGCCCTGATGGCCTGCGTCCGTCGCCGTGCTCCGAGCTTTTCGAACAGCCGGCTGCAATGCGTCTTGACGGTGTTCTCGCTGACGAAGATGCGCTCGGCGATCTCACGGTTGCTGAGCCCCGCCGCCAGCAGACCGAGAATCTCGAGCTCGCGCTTCGTGACGCCCAGCGCGTCGCGGCGCGCCGCATCCACCGCGAACGGCTCGGCCGGCACGGTGACTGCGATCGACACCTCGCGCACGACGATCCGCTCAGGTCGGCCGGTGAGCGTCGCACCAAGCCAGAGCCCCACTGCCACGAACACGAGTGCAACCAGCCCGCCGTAGATCTCGAACGAATGCGTCAGAACCAGATAGCGATACTCCACCAGATTCAGCACCACGATCAATGCTCCGCCAATTGCACCGTAGAGGAGTGCGTGCCGGAAAACGGATCGGACGTGACTGGTCGCGTCGCTGGACATGAACGAAAGCTCGGGCCCGCGCACCAGCGGCGAAAGCCCGGCGCGGTCAGCGTGCCAGCTCCACGCCTGTCGATTCGGCAAACCCCTGCTGGGCACCGGGGGCCGTGCCGACCCGCTGCCGGTACGTTCCCGATGCTTCGAGCTCCCACCCGGTTGCGTCCTCGAGATAGCGCGCCAGGATCAGGTCGAGTCGCGCGCGATGCGCTGGGTCAAGCACCGGCACCAGCACTTCGACGCGTCGCCGCAGGTTGCGTGGCCGCAGATCGGACGAGCCGATCAGGTACTCCGGATCGCCGCCATTCGCGAAACGATAGATCCGGGAATGCTCGAGCAGTCGGCCGACGATCGACACCACGCGAATCGACTCCGAACTGCCTGGCACGCCCGGCCGCAGTGTGCAGATGCCGCGCACGATCAGCTCCACACGCACACCGGCCTGCGACGCCTGATACAGCGCACGCACGACCTCACGATCCGCCAGTCCATTCACCTTGATCGCGATGCCGGCCGGCAGCCCCGCGCGCGCGTTTGACGCTTCGCGGGCGATGCGTTCGAGCAGCGCCGGCAGCAGTCGATGCGGCGCCGCCAGCACGCCGCCCGGCAGCGCGGCCTCCGTTGCCACGCCGTTCGCGAGGGCGCTCAGCAGCGCGCTCGCTCCGTCAGCGAGCGCCTCGCGCGCCGAGAAGAGACTGAGGTCGGTGTACTGCCGGCCGGATCGTGGGTTGTAGTTGCCAGTGCCCACATGCACGATGCGCTGCACACGGTCACCAGTGCGACGCGTGACGAGCGTCAGCTTGGCATGCACTTTGAGGCCTGGCAATCCGTACACCACACGCCCGCCTGCCCGTTCCAGCGCGCGGGCCCAGTTCACATTGTGGTCTTCGTCAAAGCGCGCCTGCAGCTCGACCAGCGCGAACACCGATTTCCCTGTTCGCGCGGCGCGCATCAGCGCTTCGACGATTGGTGACGGCGTACCAACGCGATAGAGCGTCGTTTCGATCGACGTGACATCGGGATCGTCCGCGGCATCCGCGAAGAAGCGCACGACACTGTCATCGAACGACTCGAATGGATGATGCACCAGCAGATCGCGCTCGACGATTGCATCGAGCATCGACGGCACTCCGGCGAACGGGGTGCGCATGGTCTGGCGGGGATACTCGAGCGCCGCGTTCGCGGGCATTGGCAGATCCTGAAGGCACCGCAGGTCGAGCAGCCCATCCACCCGCTGCACCGCGTCGACTGTGATCTCCATCTCGCGCCCGAGCGCATCGCGGTGGAGGTTGTCGAGAATCAGCACGCCGACGCGATCGGGCATGCTCGCTTCCACTTCCACGCGCACGGCCGGATTGTTCTGGCGTTGCGCGGAAGCCGAGGCGACGGCGCCGAGCAGGTCGCTCGCGTGATCCTCATGCAAGTGCAGATCGCCGCCACGCGTGACGCGAAACAGATAGGCGCCCTCCACCACAGTGCTCGGATACAGCCGGTGCGCGTTCGCCCGCAGCACGTCCTCGATCGCGATCACAGCGCCCGCGCGGCCCGGCACCGGAAAGAGGCGTGGCAGATCACGCGGCAAGTCGTGCTCCGACAGATGGCGCCGCTCGCTGCCGTGTGCACGATAGACGATCGCGACGAACAGGCCGAGGTGCGGCAGATGCGGCAGCGGCACGCCGGCATTGAGCGTGATCGCGAGCGGCATCAGGTCGGGCTGAATTTCGTCGAGATACCGCGCCGTCAGCGCTGCACGTTCAGTGTCGCTGAGCGAGTCCCACGCGAGGAGCTGCGCCCCGTGCTGCGCCGCGTCGCGCAGACAGGCGGCGGCGCATCGGGCCTGCGCCGCGAGGATGTCGGTCAGTTCCGCCTCGACCGCCTGCAACCGCGACGCCGGTGTGAAGCCGTCGTCCTGATCGTCGGCGTCGCCGGCATTCCCGGCGAGCGCGGCGCGGCGCAGCTCCGCCATCCGCACCATGTACAGCTCATCGATGTTGCTGGTGACGATGCCAAGAAAGCGCAGGCGTTCGAGCAGCGGCGTCGCCGGATTTTCCGCCAGCGCGAGGACACGACGCTGGAACTTCAGCAAGCCGAGTTCCGGATTCAGAAACGCAGGACGCACGTCCGCCGAAACAGGAAGTGTCACAAGGCACCAGGTGAGCGACGCGGCGGCCACGCCGACAGAATTCCCGGCAGGCCAGACGGGCGCAATAGAATCGGTTGCGAGAGTGGACGGGAGGGGCGATGCATGCCGCGTCACCGGCATGCAACTCGGCCGCGCGCGTCGGCGTCACGCGCGTCCCGTGATTACCATCTCACGTCGTCGCATGAATGCAGACATTTCGAGCGAACGTGAACCTGTGCTGCGCGAGGACGTCCGTGGATCGACGTGAATTGTTGGGATGGATGGTGGCCACCGGCGGGCTGGCGGCACTCGAGCGCCTGTCGCCGGCCGATCTGCTGACCATTGGCCGTGACGCGCATCACGCCGAGCCCGCACATGCGGCGCGCGAACGCACCCTCGATGCGCGCGCGGCAGCTCTCGTCACGATCGTCGCGGAGCAGATCATTCCCGCCAGCGAGACGCCAGGCGCCAGCGATGCCGGTGTCACCGCATTCGTCGAGCACATGTTGACGGGATGGTATTCGCCGGCCGATCGCGACCGGTTTCTGGCCGGCCTCGCCGACCTCGACCTCCGCAGCCGTGCGCGCGGCGGTGTGTCATTTGCGATGCTCGACGCCGCGACACAACGTGCGCTGCTGGAGGTGATCGACGACGAAGTCACCGCGTTGCGGACAGCGCACGGTGCTTCTGCCAACGCGCACTGGTTTGCGATGCTCAAGTACCTGACGGTGTGGGGCTACTGCACGTCTGAGCGCGGCATGCGCGAGACGCTGCACACCTGGCCGATGCCGATGCGGTACGACGGCAACGCTGCGGTGAAGTGAGATGAAGACGCATTCGATGACCGCACCGCTGCTTCGCGACTACGACGCGATCGTCGTCGGCTCGGGCATGACCGGCGGGTGGGCGGCGAAGGAACTGACGGAACTCGGCCTGCGCACGTTGGTGCTCGAAGCGGGGCGACCGATCACGCCGGAACGCGATGCGCGCGAGCATGTCGCGCCGTTCGAGATGCCGTTCCGGGGACTTGGTGATCGGCGTGCGGTCGATACGCGCCAGTCGGTGCAGCAGAAGAGCGTGACGTTCGATGAAATGAGTCGCCAGTTCTGGACCGACGACATCGACAATCCCTACAGCACGCCCGAGTCACGCGCGTTCGACTGGTTTCGCGCGCGACAGGTCGGTGGCAAGTCGCTGATCTGGGGGCGGCAGACGTACCGCATGAGCAATCTCGATTTCGAGGCCAATCTACGCGACGGCATCGCCGCAGACTGGCCGATCCGCTACGTCGATATCGCCCCGTGGTACGACAGGGTCGAACGCTTCATCGGTGTCAGCGGTCAGGCGGAGCAGTTGCCGCAGCTTCCGGATGGTGCGTTTCTGGCTGCGATGCAGCTGAATTGCGTCGAGCAGCATGTGAAGGAACGGATTGCCGCGCGCTACGGGCGCGAACGCGTGTTGACGATCGGGCGCGCGGCCGTGCTCACCAGCGCGCTCAATGGGCGCGCGCCCTGTCACTACTGCGGGCCGTGTCACCGGTTATGCAGCACACGGTCGTACTTCAGCAGCATCAACGCCACGTTGCCCGCCGCGCAGGCCACCGGCCGCATGACGCTGCGCCCGCACAGTATCGTGCGCGCGCTGCGCTACGACGCGTCGCAGAAGCGAGTCAGCGGCGTGCATGTGATCGATGCGCAGACGGGCGTCGAGCATCTGTTCACCGCGCGCGTGGTCTTTCTCTGCGCATCGTCGATCGAGAGCGCGCGACTGCTGCTCAATTCGGCGACGCCGCAGTTTCCGAATGGTCTTGCGAATTCGAGCGATCAGGTCGGGCGCAACATCATGGATCACATCAAGTGGGGCGGTGCATCGGGCGAGATCGACGGGTTTGCCGATCGCCGCGTGATCGGTGAGCGACCGAACGGCATTTATGTGCCGCGCTTCCGCAACGTGACGTCCCGGCATCCGGACTTCATTCGCGGCTACGGCTTTCAGGGCGGCGCCGGTCGGGGTGGCTGGGAATCCGCGACACGCGCACCGGGCATCGGGCTCGCCTTCAAGGCGCGGCTCACAGAGCCGGGCCCGTGGAGTATGTCGTTCGTCGGCTTCGGCGAAATGCTGCCGCGCGAATCGAATCGTGCGACGATCGATCCGCAGCTGAAGGACAAGTGGGGCATCCCCGCGCTGCACATCGACGCGCAGTGGAGCGAGAACGAACTCGCCATCCATCGCGACATGAACGTCACCGCTGCCGAACTGCTCGACGCCGCCGGCGCGCGCAACATCCGCCCGTCAACGCGCGGGCCGAGCACGCCCGGCAACTCGAATCACGAAATGGGCACGGCGCGGATGGGGCGCGATCCGACGACGTCGGTACTCAACGGATGGAATCAGGCGTGGGACGCGCGGAACCTGTTCATCACCGATGGCGCCTTCATGACGTCGAGCAGTTGTCAGAATCCGTCGCTCACGTACATGGCCATGACTGCACGTGCGTGTCACCACGCGGTCGCGGAGTTGAAGCGCAGGAATCTCTGACGCGAGTGTCAGGCGATCTCTGCATCAGGACACAACACGATTGTGCTATGCTGTTGGAGACGGTCAACGCTTCCCTCGCATGCGCAGCAGCGCTCTGAACCATGGCACACTCCGTTGGAATTCTCGGCACCGGTTGGGTCGGCTCCAGCGTGGCGATCTCGGTGCTGCAGTCAGGCTTTGCGAACGAGCTGCTGCTGACGGATGCCCGCGCCGAACTTGCCGAGGGCGAGGCGATGGATCTGGCGCACGGTGAGCGGTTCTATCCATCGGCATCGGTGCGCGCAGTGCCACGCGAGGGGCTGCTCGACACCGATGCGATCGTGATCGCCGCGGGGCACAACGGACTCCCGACGCAGTCGCGGCTCGAGCTGCTGCAGGGCAACGTCTCGATCCTGCGCGATATCGGCGCTGCGCTCCGCGGCTATCGCGGCATCGTGGTGGTCGTCACCAATCCGGTGGACGTGCTCACGCAGATCGTGCAGGAGAGTTCAGGTTTGCCTGCGGATCGCGTCATCGGCACTGGGACCATGCTCGATACGGCACGCCTTCGTGCGACGATCGGCAGGGAGATCGGTGTCGATCCGCGTTCCGTCCATGCGCAGGTCATCGGGGAACATGGCGATTCTGAAGTCGTGCTCTGGTCGAGCGCGAGTGTCGGCGGTTTGCCACTGCGCGAGTGGCCGGGTTGGAGCCGCGAGCGCGAGCCGGTGATCGCCGACACGGTGCGTCGCGCCGGGTTCGAGATCATCAAGCGCAAAGGCGCGACGAACCACGCTATCGGCCTCGTGACTGCGTCGCTCCTTCAGACGTTGCTGCGGGGTGAACGGCGCGTCGAGACGGTGTCGCATGTGCAATCCGGCGCGCTCGGTCTCACAGGAGTCGCGCTGTCGCTGCCGACGATTCTCGACGCGTCAGGTGCTGGCGAGGTTCTCGCATTGCCGTTGGCACCCGACGAGCGCGAAGCGCTCGAGAAGAGCGCGAACATTCTGCGTGCCGCACGCGCATCCGTGGCGTAGTCGCCTGTCAGACTGCCGGCCAGCGGTGTACCGGCTCATTCGTGTCCGACCGCGCAGCGTATTCCGAGACGAGGGTCGTGAGCGCGTCGGTGCGCGACAGCGAATTGCGCAGCCGCCGCAATGCCGTGCGCTGCCAGTGTGCCCCACTGCGGCCGCTGGCGACACGATCGGCAATCACTCCCAAGAGCGAGCTTCGCTCGGCGGAGTCCACACCGAGCAGTTCAAGCCCGCGATCGGCGATCGGCAACAGTGTGGCAGCCAGTTCGCGCACATCACGTTCGGCCGGTGATATGCCATGGGCCGTCGGCCAGAGCAGTGTCGCCGTCATGCCATCGCGTGCGGCGCGGTAGAAGCTCGTTTCGGCGAGCGCGAAGGGAATGCCGCAGATCATCTGATCGATGTCATCGCGCAACCCGACGGTCACGCCGAGCATGAACGCCGCATTCGCCAGCATGTCCTGAACCGTCGGGCCGCCGGGGAGCGCGCGGAACTCGATGCGCAGGTGACCGGCACCGCTGCTGTCGTAGATCGCACGGTTCCAGCGCCAGACCGTTCCCTGATGCAGCCGCAATTCAGCCAGCTGCGGCACGCGTGCGTCCGGATCGTACGCGGCCGTCTCGTCACAGATGGGGAAAATCGGATGATGCAATCGCACGGCGTCGGCGAAGAGCTCGGCCGCACCATGACGAACCCACCCGTGACCGAAGGCCACGCGCGCCGGGCGATGCAGCGCGAGTTCGTCGGTCGTGCGCGCATCGACACTCTGCTTGAAGACGGCGATGCGCGTCTCGTCCCACAGCAGATGATCGAGAAACACCGGCGAATTGCCGCTGATGGCAACCGTCGCGATCGTCGCCAGCTGGGCCGCGTTGTAGGTATCGCTGAAGCGGTCGGCAGTGACGCGGAGATGCACCTGAAACGAGGTGTTCGCGCCTTCCATCATGATGCCGTCGTCCACGATCGACAGCGGCTCCTCGCCCTGGATCTGAATGCGCGCCGGGCCGTGGCGCAGGCGTCGCACCTGGGACTCGAGTGCGCGATATCGCGGCAGGTCCGTCATCGCTGCATGGGTCACATCATCCGGCAGCACCGTCGGCAGAATGCCGACCGGCACCACGCGGGCACCCTGTCGCGCGGTAATTGGCGCCAGGTCGTGCAGCAGTGTGCGAATCTCGTCACCGAGTGCGCTGAACGGCCGGCCGGCCGCCAATACCGGCGAGAGGTTCAGTTCGAGGTTGAAGCGCGCGATTTCGACGGTCGCGCGAGGATCGCCGAGCTCGGCGAGCACATCGAGATTGCACGGCCGCGGCTTCCAGTCTGCGCCGACGAGTGGGAGTTCCAGTTCAGCACCGAGGGTCGCGTCGCCGGCGCTGAACCCGGTCTGCGCGCAGATGCGCGTGAGTTGCGCGAGCTGTGCGCTCAGGCGATCCCCGAAGCGGCGATAATCGTCGTCAGAGAAGGTGTCGCGGGTGATGGCGATCGACATCGCGGCGCCTCGGTCGGTTCAGCAGAGCCGAGGCATGGTGCACCCGGCCGTCAGCCCTGAGCGCGGCGCCAGTTGGCGGACGCGTCCACGAACTCCTTGAAGAGGTGCCGCGTATGTGGATCCGTCAATTCGAAGACCTCGGGATGCCACTGCACGCCGACGATGAAGGCGTTGTCGTCGTCCAGTTCGACGGCCTCGATCAGTCCATCGGGGGCGATGGCGGTAGCGCTCAGTCCACGACCGAGGGTCTTCACACCTTGATGGTGCATCGAGTTGACGGCAAACGAATCGACCTCGATGGCGTGACGCAGGCGCGATCCCGGCGCGATGCTTACCTGATGGGCAAGGTGATCGCGCTCGAACCCACTGTTCGGGAAGTAGTCGTGCTTGATCGCGCCGGTGTACTGCGCGTCCAGATCCTGCCACAACGTCCCGCCCTGCGCGACGTTCAGGACCTGCGCTCCTCGGCACAACCCGAGGTATGGCTTCTTCTCTTCGACGGCCCACTTGGCCATCAGCATTTCGGTGCGATCGCGTGACGGATCGACGTTACCCAGGCGCGGGTGCGGCGCTTCGCCGTACGTGCTCGGGTGCATGTCCACGCCGCCCGGGACGAGGATACCGTCCACCCGCTCGAACAGCTCGCGCAGCGTGTCCTCGTCGTCGTCCAGCAGAGGCACGAGACAGGGCACGGCACCGACGAGGGAGACAGCCACGTAGTAGCGCTGGTTCATCACGACCGACTGCGGCAGGCCGGCGGGAATCCCGTCGATCGACTGCAAAGTCTGGGTGGTGACGGCGATCAACGGGCGATAGCGGGCCATACGGAGCAGGGCTGGGGACGTCGAAGCCGCACTGAGGCGTCGAAATATATAGGTATCGTCACGACGGAGGTCGTTCCAGTACGACGAACGCCCACCGGACACCGATACGTGCCGAGCCGAGCCCTGCCGAAGTCAGGTCAGGCGAAGGCAGCTTCCTTCACCTTTTCACGGATCACCGGTACCGAAACGGGCGTCAGTGCCTTGACGTCGCTTTCACCGGTGCGGATACGGATCACGCGCTCGAGGGGCTGGACGAAGATCTTGCCGTCGCCCACGACGCCCGTCCGTGCGGCGTGCATGATGGCCTTGATGGTGGGCTCCACGAATGGCTCGGAGCACGCCATCTCGATCTTCACCTTGTCGTGAAATTCGAGCACGACGGAGCGTCCGCGGAAGTTCTCGACGATCTCCGTCTCACCCCCGTGGCCGCTGACGCGACTCAGCGTGATGCCGGTGACGCCGATCCGAAACAGTGCCTCCTTGACGTCCGGGAGGCACTCGGGGCGAATGATCGTCGTGATCAGCTTCATGGGGGCGACGGGCGACAGGGTCCGAGCGGCAGTACAACGGATGATGTCTGAATACTGCTGAATTTGCACGATTCGGCAATCACTTGACACTAATATGCCGTCTAACAGGTGAAAAATCACAGAAACTGTGCAAAATGCGCACGGGCGGATTCTGCTGTGCCGCTGAGCACTGGGCGCCGGGGAAGGATGAGAGGGATGTGATGGCGGGGACGCTACTGGACCTGGCTCCCGAGGGCGGTGGTGCGAGGCGGTCTCCGTTCGCACGGTTCCGGGGAATGTGCGACACTTCCGGAGCGTCGTCCTCTTTCACCCCAGCACCCGTCCGCCCATGCCCCGCCTGGTCTCGGC
>JBBRLZ010000079.1:0-17421 GCA_038231095.1 Gemmatimonadales bacterium | reverse complement strand
TTCGTGATCGGTGGTGGACTCGTCGGACTCAGCCTGCTCTCGACCATCGCGATGCGCGAAGTCGAGCATCTGTATGTGAGCGTCTGGTACATCATGGCCGCGTTCATCTGGTTTCCGATCATTTTCGTGGTCGGCAACTGGCCCACGTACACCGGCGTCGAAAGCGCGGCCGTGAACTGGTTCTACGCGCATAACGCACTCGGCCTCTGGCTCACGCCGGTCTGTCTCGCGGCCGCCTATTACTTCATTCCGAAAATTCTCGGCAGGCCGATCTACAGCTACCAGCTCTCGCTGCTTGGCTTCTGGACGCTCGGCTTTTTCTATTCGCTGAACGGCATGCATCACCTCATCGGCGGTCCGCTGCCGACCTGGATGATCACGACGTCGATTGTCGCCAGCGGCCTGATGATCATTCCCGTGATGGCCGTCGGCGTGAACCAGCACATGACGCTCAACAAGCGATTCGGTGCGCTGCGCTACAGCCCGACGCTGCGCTTCATCGTGTTCGGCTCGGTGGCGTATACGCTGGTGTCACTGCAGGGTGTGTTCATGGCGTTCCGCGAAGTGAATCGTCTTACACACTTTACGCACGTCACGATCGCGCACGCGCATCTCGGGCTCTACAGTTTCGTGACGATGATCATGTTCGGCAGCATCTACTACATCCTGCCGCGCCTGCTCGGGCGCGAATGGATCAGCGAGAAGCTGATCTCGTGGCATTTCTGGACCGTCGCGATCGGGCAGATCGTGTATCTCGTGCCGCTCACGGTCTCGGGCATGTTTCAGGGCGTGGCGATGGCCGATCCCACGAGCACGTGGGAGCAGGTCGTGAAAGCGATGCTGCCCGGTCTCATCGGACGCTCGGTCGGTGGTACGCTGCTGACCATCGGTCACTGCGTATTCGCCTATCATGTCTTCCTGATGTTCCGTGGTGCCAAGGCGCGCCAGGGATTGCCGCCGTTTCATGCAGTGGCGCCGATCATCACGCGTCGCGACAAGGCGAAGTTCGTCGCTGGAGGTGTTGCGTGACACGCATCTGGCTGTTGATCTGCGGCGTCCTCGCGATCGTGATCTTCGCGACGTCATTGTTGGTCGTGATTCCGAACACGATGATCGGGCAGGTCCGAGTGCCGAAGGAACTCGCGCCGTACACCGAGCAGCAGGCGCGCGGTCGTGCGATCTATGTGTCGGAGGGCTGCGTCTACTGCCATTCGCAGCAGGTGCGCGATCCCGTCTACACGTCGGATAAGGAACGGGGCTGGGGACCGCGCGCGACGGTGCCGTCCGACTACGTGTACGACAAGCCGCACCAGCTGGGCACGATGCGCACCGGACCCGATCTGATCAACATCGGCGTGCGTCAGCCGAGCGAGCAGTGGCATCACACGCATCTCTTCAATCCGCGCTCGCTGATGCCGTGGTCGATCATGCCGGCATTCCCCTATCTGTACACGGTGCGTGACTCGGCGTCGATCACGCCGGGCGAAACGTTCTACTCGGTCGCTGGCGGCAAGCTCCCAGCCGGCAAGGTGATCGTGCCGACGGCCGATGCCGAAGCGCTCGTCGCGTATCTCAAGTCGTTGAAGCGCACCTATCCTGTGCCTACCGGAAACGAGCCTGCCGCACGCTCGATCGGTGGGCGCAGTGAACACACGATGCCATGACGGATCCCACTGCGCAGGAACGGGCGGTGTTTCGCGACGCCGAGTCGGATGTCGAAGTCATTCATCGCCAGATCGTGCGCGAACTCGCCGATCCGGGTGAAGGGTACGAGCGCGTGCCGTGGTTTCTGTGGGTGACGGTGGCAACGCTGGTATTCTGGGCTGGTTGGTACATCGGTCGCCGCGGCGGGTCGTTCGACACTGAGACGCATGTGGAGTACGCGCAGGTTGGCCTGACCGCCAGCGCGGCCGGTGACACGGTGGCGAAAGGTCCTGTCGATCCGATCGCGGAAGGCAAGCGCATCTTCGGCACCAACTGCGCTGCCTGTCATCAGACCACCGGTCTCGGCATCGCGGGTGCGTTCCCGCCGCTTGTCGGCAGTGAATGGGTCACCGGTCCGGAGCAGACCGTCGTGCGCATTCTGCTCAACGGACTTGGCGGGCCGCTGAAGGTGAAAGGCGCGACGTACAACGGCGCGATGCCGGCGTGGAAGGAAGCACTCAGCGACGACGACATCGCACACGTGATCACCTACATCCGTCAGTGGAGCCCGAATGCGGCGGCGGCAGTGCAAAGCTCGACGGTGGCGACGCTCCGGAAGGACAACGCAGCACGTGCGGGCGCCTGGAGCGAAGCCGAGTTGAAGGCGCTCGAGACAGCGTCGACGGCCGCTGCACCAGCTGCCGTTGCGCCTGTTGCGGAGGCGAAGAAGTGACGACCGCCGAGTACTCCGTCGAGACGCATCCGCTCGTGCGGCGCGCGCCGACGACACCCGTGTACGGGTTCTTCTCGACACCGGCGTCCGTCACGGCAGTGCTGCCTTCATTGGCGCGACTCGGTGTGCCACGTGACTTGATCGACATTGTCGTCACCGAGCCCGCCGCAGAACGGATGTACGCCGGTAAGCGGCGCGCGATGCGGCCGCTGTGGCGCTTCGCCTCGCTCGGCGGATTGCTCGGGCTGGGGGGCGGTGTGCTGGTTGCGTTCGTGCTCATCGTCCGGCCCGGCTTCGCGCCGGCAGGCCCGTTCGCGTACGCACTGCTGTTCACACCGATGATCACGGTGGTCGTTGGCGCGGCGATCGGCGCGCTTGCGTCGTTCCTTGCCAAACGCAAGCCGTCAGACTGGCGATTGCGGATCCCGCCGCCGGACAACAATGAAATTCTCGTCGTGGTGCGCGCACGCGGAATGGAACAGGTGAGTCTGGTGTTGAACGTTCTGAGGGAACAAGGTGGTCGCGGCGCACAGGTGCTGACGTGAAGTCTCAGGACAAGTGGTACGCCGCGCTACGGATCCCGGGCGCGGCGTTGCTCTTTCTGATCGCGGGCGCGGTCGTCTGGTTTCGTCCGCAGGACACGGCGCAGATCTTCGCGAGTCGCATCTGGTTCGCCGGGTTGCTGATCACCGCGGCGATTCCGGTGTGGGAGACGGTGCGCAACATGCTGCGTGGCGAGTTCGCGGCGGACGTCGTCGCCATTCTCGCGATCGTGGCAGCGGCCGCGCTCTACCAGCCGTTCGCCGGCATCGTCGTCGTGATCATGCTCACCGGCGGCGCGGCGCTCGAGCGCTACGCGGAAGGTCGCGCGGGTGCCGCGGTGGCCGCGCTCGAGCAGGCCGCACCACGTCTGGCGCACATCCGCGATGGCGACGGCAGTCTTCGCGATGTGCCTGCCGAGTCGGTGAAGGTCGGCGATCTGCTGCTCGTGCGTCCGGGTGAACTGATTCCGTGCGACGGCACCGTGGTCGATGGTCGCAGTCACGTCGATGCGAGCGCAATCACGGGTGAGCCGCTTGCCGTGCCCGTCGCCAGCGGCTCGCAGGTCGTGTCGGGCAGCGCGAATGTCGATGGACCACTGACGGTGAAAGCGATGGCCATCGCCGGCGAGAGCCAGTATCTGCGCATCGTGGCACTGGTGCGGAACGCGCAGGGCAGCAAGGCGCCGCTGCAGCGTCTCGCCGACAAGGCGGCGGTCTGGTTCACGCCGATCACACTGCTGATCTGTGTCGTGACGTGGATCATCACGCGCGACAGCAATCGCGTCCTGTCAGTCCTGATGGTGGCCACGCCCTGTCCGCTGATCCTGGCGACACCGATCGCGATCATCGGCGGCATCAATCGTTGCGCACGCAGGCAGGTCATCATCCGCACCGGCGGCGCAATGGAAGCGCTGGCGACGGTGACGACAGCCGTCTTCGACAAGACCGGCACGCTGACGAAGGGGCAGCCCTCGGTGGAGCGCGTGCGCCCACTTCCCGGGCACGACGCGGAGTCGGTGTTGCGTGCGGCAGGCGCGGTGGACTTCGGCAGCGGACATCAGTTGGCACGTCCACTGGTCAAGCACGCCGAGCAGGTCCTGGGCGCGCTGCCGGTCGCGACGGATGTGACGGAGGCGGCAGGACGCGGCATCTCGGGCATTGTCGATGGTGCACTGGTGCGTGTCGGCTCGCTCGCATGGCTGCGCGAGACGCTGCCGGCGAGTACGGCGCACGATCTCGACACGCTCGATGGTAGTGGCGACGGATTGCGCGCGTATGTCTCGATTGGCGATGTGCCCGCCGGCACCATTGAATTCGCTGACTCGCTACGCGATGGACTGCCTGAATTCTTTCGCGACCTCGGCTCACTCGGTGTGACACGGACGGTGGTGCTGAGCGGTGATCACACCGACAACGTCGCCGTTGTCGCGAAGCAACTCGGGATCACCGATGCGCGCGGCGACCTGCTGCCGGAAGACAAGGTCACCGTCGTGCAGGAGTTTCAGGAGAAGGGTGAGAAGGTGGCGATGATCGGCGACGGGACCAACGACGCGCCGGCGTTGTCCACCGCAGAAGTCGGCATTGCGCTGGCTGGACACGGTGGCGGCATCACTGCGGAAGCGGCGGACATCGTGTTGCTCGTCGATGAGATTACGCGCGTGGCTGACGCGATCCGCGCCAGTAAGTCCACCATGCGCATCGCGAAGCAGAGCATCGGTGTAGGGCTCGGTCTGTCGGCGGTCGGGATGATCTTCGCGGCCCTCGGATATCTGTCGCCGACCATGGGTGCGCTCGGGCAGGAAGTGATCGACGTTGCCGTCATCCTGAACGCGCTGCGGGCAGCGCGCGGCTGATCGTGACAGCTGGCGGGGCAGTGCAGTGATCTGCCAGTGAGATAGTGCACGTGCGCCGCGTGCACCAACGCCTGTCGTCGTGACCGTGTAGAATTGGATTATGCGTGTCGCACAGTTCGCTCGCTCGATCAGTCTCCTTGCAATGACGGCCGCCTCGCTCCACGCGCAGCGGCCGTTGTCACGGCGTGAGGCCATCGACGCGGCACTCGGGCGTGGCCCCCTCGTCGCGCTGATCGCGGCGGACACCGCACGCGCCGCCGCCGATGTGATCACTGCTGGCGTGCGCGCGCAGCCGAATCTGCAGGCCAGCTATACCGAATCGTCACCGCAGTTCCACGTCATCGGTGAACTGCCGCTCGACGGCTTCCTGCTCCGTGGCCGTCGACTCGATGTCGCACGTGCCGCGCAGCGCTCGGCACGAAGCGCATATGCATTCAACCGTGCGAGCATCACGTTCGACATCGATACCGCCTACACGCGTGCGCTGGCGGCCGCCTCGCGCGCGGCGCTGTCGCGTCGCAATGCGCTGGATGCCGACAGTCTGCGCCGCATCGCCGCATCGCGTCGTGACGCCGGTGATGCGAGCGAGCTCGATGTGCAACTGGCGACGATCTCCGCCGGGCAACAATCGAATGTCGCTGCGGTGGATTCCGTTGCGGCGATCAGTGCATTGCTCGATGTCCAGACGCTGATCGGTCTATCGGCAGACACGGTGCGCATTGCGCTGACCGACTCGCTCGGCGTGCCGACCGCGCCGGTGCGCATCGTACCAGGTGGTCAGCCGTTGCGCGTCGCAGCTGCGTCGTCCGCCGTGACGGCGGCCGAGGCGCAGGTCGCGCTGGAAAAGCGCTCGCGCTTCGGTACGCCGAGTCTGACGGCCGGTATCGAGAAGGGCGATCCGAGTGGCGCTCAGACGCAGCAGCTGCCGACGATCGGTGTCGCGCTGCCGATTCCGTTTCCCGGGCGCAACAAGGGGGTCGTACAGGCTGCCGAGGCTGAGCGGTCGCGCGCGGTGGCGGCGCTGGCGGTGGTGACGCTGGAGTCGCAGCGCCAGATCGCCCGCGCAACGCGTGACCGCGCTGCAGCAGAATCGCGGGTGGAGCGTGATCGCCAGTTGCTCGCGACCGCCGAGCGCGTCGCCACGCTCGCGCTGACCGCGTATCGCGAAGGTGCGTCGCCGCTGCCGAACGTGCTCGAGGCACGACGGAACGCGCGTGAGGTGATGGCGCAGTACATCGACGATGTCGCCGCACTCTGGACGGCGATCGCAGCTCTGCAACTCGTGACTCAGGCGGAACGCCCGTGACCGTGTGTCGTGGCACCATTCTCTCAACGGCGCTGCTGCTGGCGGCGTGCTCCAGCGGGGGCGCAGCGAAGGACAAGGCCGAAGCGGTGCCAGCCGCGCCGCCGGAACCGGCAGTCAGCGCAGCGACCGTCGCCGCCAACGTTGCGGCGGTCACCAGCGAATCGTTCGGCGGTGCCATCGACGCGATCGGCGTCGTGACGGTGCGGCCCGGGCATATCGCGTCACTCGGCGCCCCCGGTGCGGCGCGTGTGAGCGCGGTGCGCGTCGCGGTCGGCGATCGCGTGAATGCAGGGACGGTGCTGGTCGAACTCGACCCCGCGCCGTTCGATGCCGCCGTACAGGGCGCCGCGGCGGCGTTGCTCGCGGCGACGCGCAATCATGAGCGTGCGCAACGCCTCGTCGATGCCGGCATTGCGCCGCGCAAGGACCTGGATCTCGCGACGAGCGACCTCGCACAGGCCACCGCCGCGTCGGCGACCACGCGCCGACTGCGCACACTCGCCACACTGCGATCGCCGATCGCCGGCGTCGTCACGCGGCTCGCTGCGACCCTCGGCGCGAGCGTGGACGGCACGGCGTCGCTGGTGGACGTCGCCGATCCACGCGCGGTGGATATCGTGCTGAACGTGAGTGGAGGTGAGGCCGCCGAGATCGCGCGTGGCGCGCTGGTCAGCCTGACGTCTGGCGCTGCCGAGGGCGGTGATTCACTCGGTACCGGCGTCGTGTCGACGATCGGTGCGGTAATCGACACCGCGACGCGCACCGTCGCCGTACGAGTCTCGATGACGAAGACGGCGCGGGCGCTGCGCATTGGCGAGTCCGTGAATGGCCGCATCGCGCTCGAAACGCGCAAGGCGGCGATTCTCGTGCCCGCAATCTCCGTCGTGCCGGATGGCGATGAGTTCCGCGTGTTCGTGGTCGATTCGGCAAACGTCGCGCATGCGCAGGCCGTCACGATCGGTGCGCGACAGAATGGTCGCGTCGAAATTCTCTCCGGCCTCAAGGTCGGCCAGAAAGTCGTGACCGATGGTGCGTATCAGGTCGACGACGGCGTGCGCATCGTCCCGAAGAAGTCGTGACCGAGTCGCGCGGCGGTCTGTTCTCGCTGCTCGCGACGCAGCGCCGATTCGTGTTGCTTGCCGTCAGTCTGCTGTCGGTGGCAGGCGTGTGGGCCGCAACACGCGTCCCGTCAGCGATCTATCCCGAGTTGAACTTCTCGCGCATCGCCGTGATCGCCGAGGGCTCCACGTTCGGCGCGCGACAGCAGGTGTTCAGCGTCACCCGTCCGCTCGAGGAGGCGATCAGCGTCGTTCCCGGCGTGCTGCGCGTGCAATCGCGATCGATTCGTGGCGGCAGCGAAGTCAACGTGACGTTCGCGCCGTCGGCGGACATGCAGGTGGCGCTGCAGCTGGTGCAGGCGAAGGTCAACGCGGTGCGTACACAGTTGCCGCCGACGGTCGTTCTGCAGGTCGAGCGACTGACGCCGTCGGTGTTCCCGATCGTCAGCTACAACCTCGAAGGTGGCGACGCGGCGACGCTGTACGACATCGCGCGTTTCCAGATCGGTCCGGTGTTTGCGCGCGTACCCGGTGTTGGTCGCGTGGATGTGCAAGGCAGCTCAGTGCGCGAACTCGAGGTCGTCGCCGATCCGTCGCGCCTCGCGCAGGTCGGTCTGTCGTATGACGACGTGGCGACTGCGATCCGGCAGGCGACCAGCGTGAACGCCGTCGGCCGCGTGGCACGCGACTACAAGCAGTACCTGATCGTCACGCAGAGCGAGGCCCGTGCACCGGACGACATTGCGTCGATCCCGATCGGCAAAGGGCTGCGCGTGCGGGACGTGGCAACCGTCTCGCTCGGCCGCCAGGACCGCGTCAGTCTGGTGGCGGGCGATGGCAAGCCTGCGGCGCTGCTGAGCGTCACGCGACAGCCCGGTGGCAATACGCTGCGCATGGCTGACAGCATCACCGCGCTGGCGGCCCAGTTCTCCACCACGCTGCCGTCCGGTGTCACGCTCAAGCCCGTCTACGACCAGGCGACACTCGTGCGCGCGGCCGTGGCATCCGTGCGTGACGCGATGCTGATCGGCGCCGCGCTGGCAGTGCTCGTACTGCTGGTCTTTCTGCGCAATGTGCGTGTGACGGCCATCAGTGCGTCGGTCATACCGCTGACGCTTGCCATCACGATCTGGATCATGTCGCTGCTCGGCCAGACGTTCAACCTCATGACGCTCGGTGCGCTGGCGATCGCGATCGGTCTCGTGATCGACGATGCCGTCGTGGTGACCGAGAATATCGTGCGGCACCTCGGCATGACGCCGGATCGCGCGCAGGCCATTCGCGACGCGGTGCAGGAGCTGTTGTGGCCCGTGACGACGTCCACGCTGACGACCGTCGTCGTGTTTGCGCCGCTGCGGCTGCTCGAGGGCGTGGTCGGACAGTTCTTCGCGGCGCTGTCGCTGACGCTGACGATCGCCGTGCTCGTGTCGCTCGTGCTCGCGTTCACCGTGATTCCGTTGCTCTGCGCCGCGTATCTCACCGGCACGGAAACCGCGGACCATGGTCCACGGCGCATGGAGCGCTGGTACGACGGTGCGCTCGATCGCGTGCTGCATGACAAGGTGCTCGTCGGTGCGACGGTCGTGATGCTCGCGGTGGGTGGCGTCGTCGCGTATCGATTCGTCGGCACCGGCTTTCTCCCGGAGATGGACGAAGGGGCGTTCGTGCTCGACTACTGGACGCCCGGCGGTACCGCGCTCGACGAAACTGATCGCATGATCAACAAGGTCGAGATGCTGTTGCGCCGTACGCCGGAGATCGCGGCGTCGTCACGACGCACCGGTTCCGAGCTCGGACTGTTCGCAACGGAGCAGAATCGCGGCGACATGGTTGTGCGACTCACTGAAGAACGCGATGTGGCGACGGAGGACGTGATCGGACGTGTACGCGACTCGATTGCCACGACGATGCCACGACTGCGCGTGGAGTTCGTGCAGATCCTGTCCGACGTGATCAACGATCTCGCGGGCGCGTCGAAGCCCGTCGAGATCAAGCTGTTCGGCCCCGACCTCAAGGCGCTCGAGGCATACGGCAAGCTGCTCGCGACGGACATGGGGAAGGTCGCGGGCCTCGAGGACTTCTACGACGGTAATGCCGAGCCGAGCGCCGAGCTGTCGATGGCGATCGATCGCGTCGAGGCGTCGAAGTTGGGGGTGTCGCCGGAACAGGTCGCCGGCTCGGTGAGTGGCGCGCTGCTGGGAGTGGATGCCGGCGAACTCCGGCTCGATGATCGCGCAATCGGTGTGCGCGTGCGCGCGCCGGACGTCGTCCGTTTCGATCCGAACGCACTCGCGTCACTGCCGATCATGACGGCCACCGGTCGCGCGCCGACGCCGCTCGGCACTGTCGCGACGTTCACGCCGGTCGATGCGCGGTCGGAGCTGCTGCGCGAGAATCAGCAGCAGGTCGTGCGCCTGACCGCTGACGTGGCCGAACGGTCGCTGGGCGATGTGATGACCGATGTGCGCGAGGTGCTGGCAAAGCATCCCGCCCCCGGCGGCATCCGTCTCGAGATCGGCGGACAGTTCGCCACACAGCAGGCCGCGTTCGCGAGTCTGTTGCTCGTGCTTGGATTGGCGGCTGTGAGCGTGGTGGCGGTGATGGTGATTCAGTTCCGCAGTTTCGTCGAGCCGTTCGTGGTGCTGCTGGCCGCACCACTGAGCTTCGTCGGTGCAATTCTGGCGCTGCTGCTCACGGGTACGCCACTCAACGTGAGCAGCTTCATGGGCGGCATTCTGCTGGTGGGCCTGATCGTGAAGAATGGCATCATCCTGCTCGACTTCACCGATCACCTGATGCGCCAGCGTGGGCTCGCGCTGGAAGCGGCGCTGCGTGAGGCGGCCAGCGTGCGTCTGCGTCCCATCCTGATGACGACGCTCTGCACGTTGTTCGGCCTGATGCCGCTGGCCCTCGGACTCGGTACGGGCAGTGAGTTGCAGAGGCCATTGGCGCTGGCGGTGCTGGGCGGACTGGCGCTATCCACGCCGATCACGCTGTTCCTCGTGCCGTCGCTGCTGATGGCGATCCGCGGGCGCGACTTTGTCCGGAGTGCGGCGAACGATCAGTGACGGTGAGCGCCGCTATCGCACGATGCTCGCCGCGACGGCTTCGGTGATGGTGACGTCATCGGCAGCGGTGCTGGCGGATTCCGGGGCCATTCGCATCGTGAATGCCGTCGGCAATACGGACTGTGTCGCACGAACTTCGCGTGCGGCAAGGCGGGCGAGGGCTGGCCGTCGGTCGAACCTGGCGATCGTGCTCGCCTGACGCGGTCTGTCGCCCGCGTGCGTCCTGGCAGCCACGTGCGCATGCGTGCTGTCGGAGGCGCGCGTCATTCGATCGGGATCGGGAACGGTGGTAGGCCCGACTTGCAGGTTCGCCGTACCGAGCGCGATCGAGAGAACGAGAATCAGGCGCAAGATCGGGTTACTCGGGGCGGGGCGGCGGAATGCAGCGGTACGGCATGTGGGACCGACGCGCTTGCGCTGGCACTTGTTAACACAGCCGAGAGGCGCCGAGCGTTTGACCGTCGTGCGGTCAAAGCAGGCGATCGACTGCGCCGTGCCAGACTGGCGTGCCGAGCCGGCGTCGCGTCATCCCCAAACCCCGCGCCGGCCGCGAACTCGGTGTGCCAGCGGCCATGAGTCCGCCATGCTTGACAGCGTGAGACCCCGACCCAACTTTGTCCAGTAAGCGAACAAAGTACCGGACTCCACGACTGGAGCCGGTCCGCCGTCCCCTCTGTGGAGGCATGCATGAGCCCGATTCGTACGCCCGCCGGCAGCCCTCTGGTGCGGCAGCTCCTCGCGCTGGCTTCCGCAGCACTCCTGGCGTTTGTCGCCACTGATGCCGCCGCGGCGCAAACGGTCCGGGTCGTCACGGACACATCTGGCTCGCGCATTCAGGTCGACGGGCGCGATTTCATGGTGGTCGGCGTCAACTGGGACTATGTCCCGATCGGTCAGAACTACGCCTACAGCCTCTGGACGCAGCCCGATGCAATCATCCGGGCCGCCCTCGACCGCGAAATGCCACTGCTGAAGGCGATGGGCGTCAATGCCATCCGCCAGTACGTCGGCGTTCCGCCGAAGTGGGTTCGCTACATCTACGAACAGTATGGGATCTTCACGGTCCTCAATCACTCGATGGGACGGTACGGGTACACCGCCAACGGGAAGTACGTCGCCAACACCGACTACTCGAATCCGGACGCGAGGCGCGTCATTCTCGGAGAGCTGACCGCCGTCATCGACGAATTCAAGGGCACGCCCGGCGTGCTGATGTGGCTTCTTGGTAACGAGAACAACTACGGTCTGGTCTGGAAGTCGGCTGAGACAGAGGGGCTGCCAGTCGGTGAGCGCGATGCTGCTCGCGCGAAGTATCTGTACTCACTGTTCGGCGAGGCGATCACGGCCATCCACGCGCGTGATACGAGTCACCCGGTCGCGATGGCGAACGGCGACCTGCAGTACATCGATATCATCGCTGCCGAGACGAAGGGCCTCGATGTCTTTGGTGCGAATGTCTATCGCGGCAAGTCGTTCGGTGATGCATTCCAGCGCGTCAAGGAGAAGCTTGGCATCCCGGTGATGTTCACCGAGTTCGGCGCGGACGCATGGAATGCTCGTGAGAATCGCGAAGATCAGGTCACGCAGGCCAAATACCTGTTGGCCCAGTGGCGTGAGATCTACGAGCAGTCCGCCGGAAAGGGCCGCGTCGGCAATGCGATCGGTGGCTTCACCTTCCAGTGGAGCGATGGATGGTGGAAGGTTGGCCAGGAGACGATGCTCGACGTCCACAACACCGATGCCGGGTGGTCGAATCAGGCGTACGCTGAAGATTGGGAGAAGGGCGTCAACAACATGAACGAGGAGTGGTGGGGCATCATGGCGAAGGGCCCTGCCGATTCGAAGGGACTCTTTCAGCTCTACCCGCGCGCGGCGTACTACGCCTTGCAGCGCTTCTACCAGCTCCAGCCATACGCCGCCGGCACGACCATCGCGGCAATCAAGTCGGCGGCCGACGGCACCGATCCAACTGACGCGCTGCTGCGCGCGCGCGCTGACGCCGCGGCACTCGGCTCGGAGTCGGGCAAGAAGGTCAGTATTGCCGGGATGCGGCTCAACCTTTCGACGTACGCCACCGGCGGATCGCTGCTCAGCACTCCCTCCGAGGTGCCGAGTGCAACCGCGCGTCCGTCGGTGACAGGCTTCGATCACATGGAGTCGTACTTCGTCGATCTGGCAGCGCATCCGGCCGACAACGTGTCTGCAATGCTTTCCGTGAACGCCCTCGGCAAGGTCGCAGACAATCCGATCGATGAGATTTTTTATGAGAATCGTGGCCGCTCGCGCGTCGTGCAGACCGATGGCACACCGGTGCGCCTGAATGGCATCGAGCGGCTGAAGATCTATCGTGCCAGCGTGAGCTGGGACGAGCGCGATTTCTCGATGCAGGGCTTCTATCGCACCGGCCACTATCACTGGGGCTACGAAGGGGACTTCTTCGGCCTGTATCGCGAAGCGAACTACGGTCCGAACATCGACATCTACAACGGCGAAGCGCCGCTGGGTGTGGAGTTCACGGGCAAGCGTACGCTCGCCGGCATGAAAGTCGCTTTCGGTCCCGAACTCTGGTGGGGGGCAAACCCGGCCGTGCTCGTGAAGTACCGCCGGCAGCTCGGGAACTACGATGTGACCGGCATTTTCCAGGACGACATCGCGAGACAGGGCGCGACGAGTTCGTCGTTCGCCATTCCGCTGCCACCAACACGTACCGCGACGTTCAGCGTGGGCCGAAATATCGGCATCGCGAAGCTCGAAGTCGGCGGTATCTGGTCAGGCAGTACCAAGAAGGGTCAGGCGTTTCAGTTCCTCTCCGGTTCGCCCGGCGACTACTCGGTCCTCCAGGATCGCATCAAGACGGCCGACGAATTTGGAGGCAAAGCAAAAATCTCAGTCAGCAAGGGCCGGTGGAACTGGTACGGGCAACTGGCGTCGATGGGCCTCGTGGCCGACGGTGGTCCGACTTCAGTCCAGACGTTCTCGGGCTTCGGCCTGAAGGACTCTGGCCTCGGCAACCAGAACAACGTCATCACCGGACTCTCGGTGAACGTTGGAAACTTCGCCATCGCACCGAACTTTCTCTGGCAGAAGCCGCTCGTCGGCCCGATGCGCACCGATGCACCAGCGCCGGCGCGACTGCGCAACTTCATCGATGATCCGTTCTCGGTGCGCGGCAACCGCGAGACCACGGCCGGCGAACTGCTCATCAGCTACGATCCGACGCCTGGTACATGGATGTACGCGTGGGACAACGACGCGCGGGAAGATGCGCGCTTCGCGGCCAACGTGGGCTACACCTACAAGAGCTTCGCGACGTCGCGCGATGCCAACATCGGCTTCCTCGCGGATGGACGCACCAGCTTTGTCTTTCCCGGCGCCACGCCAAAGCGCGACCTGTGGGAGCTCCGCAGCCGGATCGTGTCGCGTCTGCCGAGCGACATCCGCATGATCGCCAACCTGTTCACCGGCACTGCCGAGCCGAATGGCGACAGCCAGCGCCTCGTGCGGCGCTGGGGTGGCGACGTGCGCCTCGTGCGCGATCAGATCAAGGTCATGGCTGCGGCCAAGTTCAATGACTGGGGGCCGTTCGACTATCATCGCGATTTCAATCTGACGTATCCCAGGCAGCTGATGGCTGACGTCTCCTACGTCCTTGGCTTGCCGAAGTGGTTGGATGTCGCCGAGACGCGCATGGGTCTGCGCAGCACGTGGCGCACACTCGATCGGCTCTCACCGCGCTACTGCCCGGCGCGCGTCGCAGATCAATCCGGTTCGCTCGTCTGCGATCCGACCGCCTCGGGCAAGGATGGCCGTGAGTGGGAGATTCGATCGTACCTCAGCGTCGGATGGTGAGCGAGTCGGCATCCGTCGAGGAGCGCATAGCTGCGCTTCTCGAACGGATGACGCTGGAGGAGAAGATCGGGCAGCTGTGCCAGGTGCAGGGAGCGGGTGGTCATGTCTCACACGATCTGCACTGGGCGGTGCGCGAAGGCCGATTGGGATCGGTGCTGAACGAAGTGGATGTCTGGACCGTGAACGAACTGCAGCGCATCGCCGTCGAGGAAAGTCGGCTCGGCATTCCATTGCTGGTCGGGCGCGATGTCATCCATGGATTCAAGACCGTCTTCCCGATTCCACTCGGCCAGGCTGCCAGCTGGAATCCGGAGCTCGTCAGGCAGTGCGCGCACGTTGCCGCGAACGAGGCGGCGGCGCATGGCATCAACTGGACGTTCGCGCCGATGATCGACGTGTCGCGCGACCCGCGCTGGGGGCGCGTCGCCGAATCGTTCGGCGAAGATCCGTTCCTGACCGGCGAGCTCGGTGCCGCGATGATCCGCGGATTCCAGGGTGATGATCTGACGGCGCCCGGCAGCATTGCCGCCTGCGCAAAGCATTTCGCCGGCTATGGCGCGGTGGAGAGTGGTCGTGACTACAACACGACGAACATCCCTGAAAATGAATTGCGCAACGTGCACCTGCCGCCGTTTCATGCGGCGGTGAAGGCTGGCGTCGCGAGCCTCATGACATCGTTCAGCGATGTGAACGGCGTTCCGGCGTCCGCCAATGTGCTCCTGCTGCGGCAGATTCTGCGGGACGAATGGGGCTTTGACGGTCTGGTCGTCAGCGACTGGGAATCAATCCGGCAACTGACCGTGCACGGCTTCACGGAAGACGATCGCGAGTCGGCGTTTGCCGCGGCGGACGCGGGTGTGGATATGGAGATGGCGAGCAGGACGTATGCAGACCATCTGCCGTCGCTCATTGCAGAGGGCCGCATTTCAGTCGCGCAGATCGACGCAATGGTGACGAACATCCTGCGCGTGAAGACGCGCCTCGGACTGTTTGAATCGTCGTCCACCGATCGCACCGCATTTCCGGACGCGGCGAATGCCGAGCATCTCGCGGCAGCGAAGCAGGCGGCGCTCGAGAGCGTGGTGCTGCTCAAGAACGACAATGCGTTGCTGCCGCTGTCTGCGGACCGCAGACCGCACATAGCGATCATCGGCCCGCTCGCCGACGACGAGCACGAGCAACTCGGCACGTGGATTTTCGACGGCGATCCGCAGCACAGCCGCACTGCGCTCGAAGCGATTCGCGCAGCAGCGGGAGAAACGGCGGTCGTAACGCATGTGCGTGCGCTGCAGACGACGCGCAGTCGCGAGCAGGACAGCTTCCCTGACGCCGTGGCGGCGGTGCGTGACGCCGATGTCGCAATCCTGTTCCTCGGCGAGGAAGCGATTCTCTCGGGCGAAGCGCATTGCCGTGCACACATCGGGTTGCCCGGCGCGCAGGAAGCGCTGATCAACGCGCTCTCAGCGACGGGCACACCACTGGTGCTCGTCGTCATGGCGGGACGGCCGCTCGCGCTCGAGTCGGTGATCGACGGGGTGCAGGCCGTGCTCTACGCGTGGCACCCTGGCACAATGGGCGGGCCGGCGATTGCGGATCTGCTCTTCGGAATCGTGTCGCCGTCGGGAAAACTCCCGATCACACTGCCGCGCGTGACGGGACAGATCCCGATCTACTACGCGCACAAGCGCACGGGAAAGCCGCCGACGGCAGAGACGGTCGTCCACATGGACGATATCGCTGCGCGCGCGCCGCAGCTGTCGGTCGGGAACACATCCTTCCATCTGGATGTGGATCACACCCCGCTGTTCCCGTTCGGGTACGGGCTGTCGTACGCGCAGTTCGTCTACACCGGCATCCGGCTGAGCGAGAGCGTGCTGCATGCCGATCGTGCGCTGGTGGTGTGCGCGGACGTGACCAACACCGGTCACTGCGATGCCGATGAAGTGGTGCAACTTTACGTGCGTGATCGCGTCGGCAATGTGACACGTCCCGTACGTGAGCTGAAAGGCTTCACGCGCGCGCACCTGCGGGCCGGCGAGTCGCGCGCGATCGAGTTCACGATCACGCCGGACGATCTCGCGTTCTTCGGGCGCGCCAATACGCGCATGATCGAGCCCGGGCGCTTCGACGTCTGGATTGGTGGCAGCTCGCTCGCTGACCTGCACGCCGAATTTGTTCTGACCGACATCCGTTCGCAGTGATCCTCACGCCTCCCGGACCATGACCGCTCCCCTCGATGCTTCCGCTGTCGCGCGCCAGATCGATGCCCTGATGGCGCGCATGTCGCTCGAGCACAAGCTCGGGCAGATGATGCAACCCGAACGTATGGCAGCGACGCCGGACGATGTCGCGACGTATCACCTCGGCTCGATTCTGAGCGGTGGTGGGTCAACGCCTGGCACGAACCAGCCGGCAGACTGGATTGCGATGAACGATGCGTACTGGGCGGCGTCGATGAGCGACGCACCGGGACGCGTGCCGATTCCGCTGCTGTATGGCGTCGATGCGATCCACGGGCATGCCAACGTGCTCGGCGCAACGGTCTTCCCGCATAACATCGGACTGGGCGCGATGCGCGACCCGGACACGCTCGAGCGGGTGGCGGAGGCAACGGCGCGCGAGATTCTTGCGACCGGCGTCGAATGGACGTTCGCTCCCACGCTCGCCGTGGCGCGCGATATTCGCTGGGGCCGCACCTACGAGAGCTATTCCGACGACACCGCGCTGGTCGCGTCCTACGCCGGCCGCTTCGTTCGCGGGCTGCAGCGTGAACTCGGACGGGACGGCGTGATCGCCTGTGCGAAGCACTTCGTCGGCGACGGCGGAACCACGAACGGCAGGGATCAGGGCGATACCGTATGCTCGGAAGAGGAACTCACGCGCATTCATCTCGCGCCATACATCCCGGCACTCGAAGCGGGCGTGCTGACGGTGATGGCCTCGTTCAACAGCTGGAACGGCGATAAATGTCATGGGCACCGTGGCCTGCTGACGGATGTGCTGAAAGGCCGGATGGGTTTTGATGGTTTCGTGATTTCCGACTGGGACGGCATCGACTACCTCTCGAAGGATCCCGCCGAAACCGTGGCACTCGGCGTGAATGCGGGGCTCGACATGCTGATGGTTTCAGTCGAGTGGAAGCGTGTCCTGAGCGATCTCAAGGCGCATGTGGACAGTGGTGTGATCCCGATGTCGCGCATCGATGACGCAGTGCGTCGCATTCTGTCCGTGAAGATTCGCTACGGACTGTTCGACCGTCCGCGTCCGGCGGAACGCTACTGGTCACTGCGGAACTGCGTTGGTGCGCCTGAACATCGCGACATTGCCCGTGAGGCGGTCCGGAAGTCGCTCGTGCTGCTCAAGAACGA
>JBBRLZ010000078.1:0-17831 GCA_038231095.1 Gemmatimonadales bacterium | reverse complement strand
GCCCGACGTCCGCTACGTCCCGCGACCGCCCCGCTGAGCTGCGCGCAGGAACGCGACACCCATCACGATCTGCCACACCGTCATCGGATACGCGGCCACACGCTCCATCCCGCCGACGCCAAGGCCGAGATAGTGCGCTGACACCAGCAGCAGCGTCGCCACGAAGCCAAGTCCGCCACTGAACAGGCTGAACACCGTCAGCAGGCCGCGTTCCATCGGCCGCTGTGCCAACGCGAGACCATACACGATCATCGCGATGTTGCCTGCCACGAAGTTGAAGCCGGCGCCGAGGACGTGCCGCGCGTTGTTCGTGTTCTCGGGATAGATGCCGACGACGATCACGCCAACACCGGCGACCGTGAACAGCAGCGCCGCCAACTTGCGCACCCACCCCGGCGGAAAGGCATCACGCGTGAGCGCCGCACCGAGGATCATCGTCACACCAAGCACGATGAACGAGGTGTTCATGGCCAGATGCCACGGCGAGCAGACCGTATGCGTGCTCCCGGCTGGATACGCCCCGCAGACGGTGTTCCCGAGATCGCTGATGTAGTCCGACTTGAGGCTGAACGGCCGCGGCCACACGCTGGCAGTCACCACCTGCGTGATGAAGAACTGCACGGCGAGCGCCCAGGCGATGGCGCCGGAGCGACTTGGTGCAGCTACGGGGGTGGGCATCTGGTGCTGGAAGTCGGAGGAACGAATTGAAGGCGACACAGCCGTGACGCAGTGCCGAACGCGTGTGGATGTAATCGCCGTCAGGCCTTTGTGCATTCGGACGGCGCCGCAATCCAGCCTGCGCCGGACCACGGAGCGCGAGCGAGCCCTGCGTGATACGAGGCTGTGATCCGACGCTGATGCAATCGAGATGTTCGGGCGCGTGGTTACCGAATCCAGCGCCTCGATCGCGCTGGCACGCGGCGGCAACGCGGGCGCCGCGTGACGTCTTGCTGCTCGCGGCACACCGCGCTTCGTCCCGAGGACTGACCGAATGTCGAACACCCATTTCACGCGCACACGCTGGTGCGCCGTGCTCGTCGGCACCGTACTCGCTGCCATGCCACTTGCGGCACAAATCCGGACGCCTGCCACGACCAAGCCCTGCACATTGGTGCCGCAGTCCGCCCTCCGCCTGCTCCTGGTTCCGCGGGGCGCGAAGGGCGTGCCCGACTCCACCGGCGCAACGTGTACGTGGGGCAGGATCGCGGACCGTCGCGCACTCGTGCTCACGACGTTTGCCGCGATGACGCCCGATGTGATCGAACGGATGCGGATCGGCGCCTCGAAGGTGTCGGACCCGATTCTCGAGCCGACCGTCGCTCCCGGGGCGTGGAGTACGGACAAGCCGTTCGGCCGCGTGTTCATTGCCAGCAAGGGTGGACACGGGCTGCAGCTCACCTACTACACGCCGCCGCACAGCAAGGGCGCCGATCGGGTGGATGTGCGCGCCACGAATGAGGATCGTCTCGCACTGCTCGAAGTGGCAAAGGTGGCGCTGGCCCGGTTCTGACCGCGGCGCGGTGCGCGCCTGAGGGGGCCGCGTGGGCGGCGGCGTGATCAGCGTCACGCTCCGCGAGGGCGTACACTGCGACAGGTTCCCGCCCACCCTCCCGCTCATCCGTCGAGCCATGTCTTTCGCTTTCCGCCCCGTCGCCGGCCGCGTGCTCGTCGCGACACTCGGCGCCGCTGGTGCGCTCTCAGCGCAGTCCGCCCCGCGCGCCATGTCCCTGCGCGACTGGTATCGCGTCACCACGGTCAGCCAACCGGCGGTCAGCCCGGACGGAAAGCGCGTCGCGTTCACCGTCACCACCGTGCGTGAAGCGGAGAACAAGCGCCATCAGGAAGTCTGGGTCGCCGGCACCGACGGCGGCACGCCACAGCGCATGACGTCGCCGGGCTACGAGAGCAGCGCACCACACTGGACGCCCGATGGCGCGCAGCTGCTCTTCACGTCCACGCGACCGCAAGGCAAGGGCAATACCTGGGCGATCAGCATGTATCACGGCGGCGAAGCGACGCAGCTGCCGACGATTCCATCACAGGGCACCTGGTCCGGCGACGGCAAGTTCGCGGTCTGGTCGGAAGCGCTGCCGCTCGACACGACACCGATCCGCGACGCCTTCGCGCGGATGCCGGTGCTCGCGCGACCATCGTTCGACGCGATCACGATGCCGACTGATCCGGCGCGTTTCGATGGCCGGCAGTTCACCGATCTGACATTCAAGAACAACGATCGCGGCTTCGTGCCGAGCCGGCGCACGGCGCGCATGTATCGCCCGACGCAGCTCTGGAAGCAGACGTACGGCGACACGACGAAGGTGCAGCTGACGCGCGACCTGTATTCGCATCGCAATCCAGTCGTCTCGCCTGACGGACAGTTCGTGGCGTTCGTCGCCGACGCGCGCCTGCGTCCCGATTCGGTGGTGGAACTGGAACGCGATTCACTGGGCCGGCTGCCGTACGACAAGGTGCGCGACGACGCGGAGCGCAACGACGCCGACATTTTCGTGATGCCGATCGCCGGCGGTACACCGCGCAAAGTGGCGGATTGGATGGGCGCCGAGTCGGATCTGGAATGGTCGAAGGACGGCAAGCAGCTCGCGTTCATCGGACGCCCGGCACGCGCAAAATCCTCACGCATCTACGTCGTCGATGTGGCCGGCGGCACACCGAAGAACCTCCTCGGCAGCTGGCAGTACGAGCCGGAGAGCATCACCTGGCTGGGCACCGGCGCGATCCGCTTCACGGCGTCGATCGGTGGGCGTGCGGCGATTCTCGATGCGGACATGAGTGGTGGTGCACCGAAGGAACTCGTCGGCGGACGTCGTCGCGCAACGAGTCCGAGTTTCGACGATGCATCGAAGATGATGGCGTATGTCGTGACGTCGATGACGAAGCCGACGGAGTTGTTCGTATCGGATGCGAATGGCACGAACGAACGGCAGCTCACGCATTTCAACGATGCGCTGAACACGGAAGTCGCGTGGAGCGATGCGGAGCGCTTCACGTATCGCAGCGTCGGCAATCTGGAAATCGAAGCGTGGCTGATGAAGCCGTACGGCTACGTCGCAGGCCGGAAGTACCCGGTCGTGCTGTACATCCACGGCGGCCCGCATAGCCAGTACAACGAAGGGTGGTTCGACGAATTCCAGAACCTCGCGGCGCAGGGCATCATGGTGCTTTTCACCAATCCGCGCGGGTCCAGTGGCTACGGTGCCGACTTCACGTACAGCACGCGCGGCCGCTGGGGCATGGAGGACTACGATGACCTGATGAAGTCGGTGGACATCATCGCGAAGCGTCCGGACGTGGACAGCACGAAGATCGGCGCCAGCGGCGGCAGCTACGGCGGCTTCATGACGACGTGGATGGCGACGAAGACGCATCGCTTCGCGGCCATCGAAACCGATCGCACGATCACCGAATGGACGTACTGGTATGGTGCCAGCGACGCGCAGGGACTGACCGAGTACGAGTTCTACGGCAAGCCTTGGGACAACCAGGCGTTGTACGATCGCCTGTCGCCGATCCGCTACGTGAAGAACGTCACGACGCCGATGCTGATGGTGCAGAGCGAGGAGGATTTCCGCACGGCGATGGGCAGCGCCGAGATGTGGTATGAGTCGCTCAAGAAGCGTGGCATTCCGGCAGAGTTCGTGCGCTATCCGCGCTCGAATCACGATCTCTCGCGCACCGGTGAGCCGTGGCTGCTGGTCGATCGACTGGGCCGCTTGCGACAGTGGTTCGGCTACTGGCTGCAGGGCACGAAGGCTGTCGCGCCGGCCGCGACCGCCGCCGCGGCTGGCGGGACGCGGTAGCTTTCGGCATGCACTTCGGCGCCGCGGCATGAACAACATCGGTGAGGGACTGACCTTCTACGTGGTCTTCCTCTTTTCCACGACGCTCCACGAGGCCGCTCATGCGTGGGCGGCCAAGTTGGGGGGCGACCTGACCGCGTACCACGGCGGTCAGGTATCGCTCGATCCACTGCCGCACATTCGCCGCGAACCGTTCGGCATGGTGATTCTGCCGCTGCTGACCGCGCTGACGATGGGCTTTCCGATCGGTTTTGCGAGTGCGCCGTACGATCCGGCGTGGGCGCAGAAGTATCCGAAGCGATCGGCGTGGATGGCGCTCGCCGGACCGGGCGCAAATCTGTTGCTGGTGCTGCTTTCGGGTCTTGCAATTCGCATCGGCGATTTCACCGGCATTTTCTATCCGCCGAACTCGATCGGCTTCGGCCACATCGTCGGCAGCAGCGGCGGTGGAGCGCTCAGCGCGGTCGCCTTCTTTCTCGGCACGATGTTTTCCATGAACCTCTTGCTGGCAGCGTTCAACCTGCTGCCGTTTCCACCGATGGATGGCAGTGCTGCGATTCCGCTGATCGTTGGTGAAGAGAAGGGACGTGTGTGGCAGAACCTGATCTGGCGCACGCCGGCGTTGAATTTCGTCGGCTACTTTCTGGCGTGGCAGGTGTTCGGCTACATCTTCAGCCCGTTGTTCAACGGGTCGCTGGCGCTGCTCTATCCGGGCGTGACGTACGGCGCGTGAGGGATCGATGTGGCGAGTGGCAGCACCGTGTCATCGGCAATCACGAACACATCATTGAAGGCGCGCTGATCGACGATGGCGCCGCCGGTGAACTCGCCGAACGCCGGCAGTAGTCCGCTGCGTTCGCCGAACGCGAAACAGGGCAAGGTGATCCGCTGCCGCGCGCGGCCACGCAACTGCGCGACCGGATGAATGTGCCCCGCGAGCACGTATCCGGCGTCATGTTCGCACGGGTGATGACAGAGCGCAAACGGTCCGACGTGCAGCGGCGCATCGACGCACTCGATGCGTAGAGACGGTGGCGGATCGCCGGCGTGATAGTCGTGATTGCCGCGTACGAGCGTGATCTGCAGCGCGCTGCGCGTAGTGCGCCACGCTTCAAGCGTTTGCACCGTGCCAGGTGCCATGCCGGCACGCGCGTGCAGCAGATCGCCGAGCACGTAGAGCCGTGTGGCGCCGGTGCGCGTGAGCACGGCGTCGAGCCGATCGAGGCCTGAGCGGGTGGTGCCGTGCGGCACCGGCACCCCGCCGGCACGGAATGCGGCGGCCTTACCCCAATGGACGTCGGCGACGATCAGCGCATTCGTGTCGGGGAGATGGAGCGCGCGATCGGGGAGCAGGTCGACGGTGACGCCGGCAAGTGCGATACGAATGGACACGTCAGAAGCTACCTGTCAGCCCAATGACCGTCGGGACAGTGCCAGGAACTGCCGGGTCTGGGAAATGATTACCGAATATTGGCGAGACCGTGACATCCCACTGTCGTGTCCGATATATCGGGCGACGAAGTTTGGGTCCTTGTCCACGACGACGTGGGCGGCGACCTCCCCTTCGCCGGTGCGTCATGCGCGTGATCGTCCCACCCGTGGTTGTCGGTGATCGGATCTGCCGAATCGTGTCCGCGGTCGAATCCCTCCTCGAAGTCGAGGAGTGGGCCGGCCAGTGGTGGGAGCCGAGCAGTGTGACGCTGAGTGACGCGAGCCACGGCAGATCGGTGGACGCGGAAGCGCTGCGCGCGCGCGGCGTACCGCCGGAGGATTGCATCGCCACAGCGCCGCGTTCCGGTGGATCGGAAATTCAGGCGCTCCTGCAGACGCGTGATCCCGACCACGGTCAGGAGATGCTTCTCAACGATGACGTGATGCGATCCACGCCATCGCGTCGCCGATCATATCCGGGCAACGCACGATTCAGCAGCCGGACGATCGCCGCCGTCGAGGGGCCGACGGAGACGACGGAACGCCGCCGCCCAGGCGACGGCAAATGGAAAGGGCCGCGCCGGCGCAAGACCGATGCGCCGGCCGAGGGCGACGGCGCAGCATAGCGCAGCGGGGACAATCGCAGCAGTACCGCCTTCGCGGCAGTGACCCGGAGGCGGCCGCGCCGGCACGACAACAAGCGACTGACGCGCATAATACGTATCACAGTACTCCTATATGCCGCCGGCCGTGCTGCCTGGATACGACGTCGTGACGTGCCCGAGACGAGACGACCGGCCAAACACTGGAATCACGTCCGATACTCCGCGGACTGCATCCGGACTCCCGTTACCTCACTGGTCGCTGCGGGCACGATCCTCGATCGTCAGCCCCCGACATCGCCACCCAATGCTGCATTTCATCCGCTCGCAACGCATCGCGCTCGCGTGCGCCGTTCTCTGTGCCACCGCCGGGTCGTCGCCGTTGACGGCGCAGGCCGTCCCTGCTGCAGCGACTCCCGCGCCGGCCGCTGGCGCGCGTGGATACCTCGTCGGTCAGGTCGTGGACAAAGCCAGTGCGCGTCCACTGCCGACGACCAACGTGCTCGTCATCGGCACGACGCTGCGCACGCAGACGGATCTCGACGGCCGCTTCCGGTTGCCGGTGCCCGCCGGTGTGTACTCTGTTCGCGCGTTTCGCCTCGGCAACGTGGCGGCACAGCAGGACGGAGTGCGCATCACCGCCGGTGTCAGCACGACGGTGACGTTCGCGCTCGGCGCAGCGGTGGTGCAGCTGCAGGCGCAGACGGTGACTGCAGCACCGACGAAGGCCAACTCTGAAGACGCATTGCTGGCGATGCAGCGTGCATCGTCGCGCGTGTCGGACGGCATCAGTGCGGAAGCGATCAAGCGTGCACCGGGCTCGAATGCCGGCGATGCGGTGGTGCGCATCACCGGTGTGTCGATCGTGGACAACAAGTTCGCCGTCGTGCGCGGGCTGGCGGAACGCTACAGCAACACGCTGCTCAACGGTGTGGAACTGCCAAGCCCCGAGCCACAGAAGAAGATCGTGCCGCTCGACATTTTTCCGTCGGAGTTGCTGGAGTCGATCGTCGTCAGCAAGACGGCGACGCCGGACAAGCCGGGCGACTTCGCGGGTGGTTCCGTGGAAGTCTCGACGAAAGAGTTTCCGAACACACGTGTTGCCGACGTCAGCTTCACGACGGGATACAACTCGACGTCAACGTTCAGAAATTTCGCACTGGCGCCTCAGCGGGGGCTGGATTTCCTCGGGTTCGACAACGGCGGGCGGCGTCAGCAGCCGACGCCGTTTCCCACGGCGACTGCGACCGACGCCGAGCTGGAGAAGTTTGCCGAGTCGATTCGCAATGTCTGGACGCCGAAGCCGAGCCCTGTGGCGCCGAACTTCGGCGCGACGCTGAATTTTGGTGGGCGCCTCGGAGGCGAGAATGCGCCGATCGGATATGTGCTCTCAGCCAACCTGAATCATGAGACCGAGGCGACCCCGAATCGTTTCTTCCAGATCGTGCTTGACCAGACTGGCCTGGCTGAAACGAGCGCTACACTGAACCAGGCACAGACGTCAACGGATCTCGGTGGGATTGCCAACTTTGCACTGCGTCTGGGCAGTGCCAGCAAGATCGGCTGGAAGAACCTGTACACGCGCAACACGGAAGAGCTGCTTTCGCGCGCCATTGCGTACTCGCCGCTCGACGGCATCGGCGAATCGAACGAGCTGTTTCAGGCGCGATACATCACGCGCGCTCTGCTCCAGTCGCAGCTCTCAGGCGATCACTACTTCGAGCATCTACTCGGCTCGCGTCTCGAATGGAAAGCGACGCTGGCAGAGGCGCGACGGGATGAGCCCGAAAATCGCGGCCTGACCTATTTCAAGGCGCAGACCGACTCGACCTACGGGCTCAGCTCGAGCAAGAACTCATCATTCTGGTATCGCTTCCTGCGCGATCAGGTACGGACCGCTCAGTTCGACTGGAGCACACCGATCGCCCGACTGTTGGGTGATGGCGCACTCGTAAAGTTCGGCGCTCTCGTCAAGCAGCGCAATCGACAGTTCGACGGAACCCAGTTTCGTTCGCAGTTGCGAAATGTTCCTCAGCGAAGCGCGTGGTTGTTTCTGCCGCCGGAGAAGATCTTCACGCCGGAGCTGCTTGGCCCCGGTCTGCTGACGATCGAGCCGACAACGGCCGGGTCGTTGCCGTACGAAGCAGATGACAACGTGAAGGCGTACTACGCGATGCTGGATGTGCCGCTGCGCTCGTGGTTGCGAGTGATAACCGGCGTGCGGCGTGAAGATTGGGCGCTGGACATCTACAACGTGCGCAAGGATACGCTCCCGCCGATCACGACGCGTCGCAACAACGATGTGCTGCCATCGGCAAACATCACGCTCAAGTTGTCGGACCGCCAGAATCTCCGTCTCGCCGCGTACGCAACCGTTGCGCGGCCCGATCCCCGGGAAGTTACGCGTGACGCGTACGAGTCCGTGGCCGGCGACTGTCTCAGTATCGGCAGTCGCGATTTGAGGCGAACCACGATTCGTAACGCCGACATCCGTTGGGAGCGGTATCCGCGCGCAGGTGAAATCATCGCCGTCAGCGCATTCGCGAAGAACTTCATTGATCCGATCGTCGAGCTCCTGAGCATCGATGATGCCAAGTGCGTCTACCGTCCGGACAATGCCACGTCAGGCACATTGCGTGGCGTCGAGTTCGAGCTGCGTCGCGGCCTGGCGTTCCTGCCCGGCATCGGAAAGAATCTCTCGGCCGGGCTCAACATGAGTTTCGTGAATTCAAACGCCACGATTCCAATCATCGTCTCGAACAGCGTACGCGATACGACGCGATCCTTGCGCCTGCAAGGCCAATCCGATCAACTGGCGAACGCGAATCTGCTCTACGCGACAACGGACGGACGATTCGAGGTCAGCGTTCTGGGCAACTATTTCAGCGACCGCGTTGCACGGTACGGCAGTGTGGCGCAGGTGGCCGGCGGTTCCATCGCGCTGCCCGACACGTTCGAGAAGGGTCGCTTCACGCTCGACGCCAAGCTCCGACGCAAGGTCGGTCGGATGAATGTGTCGCTCTCGGCGCGCAACCTGACGGACAACGAACGCACCTTCATTCAGAGTAGCAAGAAGGGCAGTCAGGTGGTCGGATATCTGCGGCCGGGTGTTGGCGTCAGTCTTGGAGTCGGTTATGCGCTTCGCTAACGCGGTCGGTCGCATGCGCGGTGCCTCGAGCGTCGCGACGGGCATCGTAATTGCCCTTGCTGTCTTTGCGTGTTCGGAAGGGCTGTCGCCTCTGACATCAGCCAACACACCCCAGGCGGTTACAGCGAGTGTGCTGCGTCCTGGTTCGGTGACCCTGCGATGGCAGCAGGTGGCGTCTTCCACGAGTGGCCAGATCCGTTCCTACGTGGTGGAACGGCGGACCGACGCCACTGGCGCGTTCACGGAAGTCGGTCGTATCGATCAGCCGCCACTGGCCGAGGTGCTGTGGATCGACACGGATGTGCAGCCCGAGACGATCTACGGGTATCGCGTGTTCGCGATCACGGTTCTCGGCGACCGATCCGCGCCATCGACTGTTGCGGGCGCCATCACCCCACCGCCACCCGGCCTCTCGGTCATTACCGACTCACGGGTCACCTCGGCGGAATCGCTCGATCCCGACGGCTATCAGGTGACGATCATGGGGCCGGACACGGTCCGTGCATCACTCGGCACGACTGGTACGAAACGATTCTCCCCGCTCAAGCTTGGGACCTATACCGTCGCATTGAGTGGAGTGATCGAACGGTGTTCGACGGAAGCGCCGACGCGAACTGTCGTCGTTACCGACACCACCGCCGTGACGCTGGTTCCGGTTCGCTTTGATGTGACGTGCCGCGATCCCAATCGGGGTGATCTGAAGGTGGCGGTGAACCAAACCGGTGCGGTCCTCGATCAGTCCGTGTCGCTCGACGTGCTGGGCCAGGCGTCCGACACAACGTTGCCGGTATCGGAGCGCGTGTTCAGTGCGCAGCGCATCGTGACGCTCGGGTCGCCCTCGGTGAGCTTCAGCAACGTACGACCCGGCACGTACACCGTCACCGTCCGTGACATTGCGGCGAACTGCACGCTGACCGGTACGGCGGCGCGCACGGCCACGGTCGCGAAACTGGGTACGGCTATCGTCAGCTACGATGTGGCGTGTCGCGACACTGCAGCCGTCGCTCCGGTGAGCAATAGACCGTTCATCTGGCGCAGTCAGTGGTCTCCGCGCAATGCGGCGACTGGTGACACGATTCGACTGCTCCAGACGCTCGACCTGACGGCGCGTCCGGGCGACAGTGTCAAGGTCGCGCAAGGGTTCTTCACGTTCGATGCGTCAGTGCTCCGGTTCGAAGAGGCGACTGAGGGACAGTTGAGGTCATTGACACTCAACTCGAAGGATGCTGGCGTCGGCATCATCAGATACCTGGCGGCAACGACCGGCGCCGCACGAAAGGGTGTTGTCTCGCTCGCATCATTCAAGTTCACTGTGATCGGGGCGACTGGCACGAAGTCGCCGACGGCGACGACGGTCCAGGTCGTGTCATCTCCGATCGAGTTGGTCGACTCAGTTCGTGCCGTCGAAGACACGTTCACCGTCGCCACCGCTGGCACCGCAGCCAACCAGCCCCCGGTCGCGCGAGCGGGTGGTCCATACACCGGAACCGCGGGCACGGCGCTCACACTCTCCGGCGCCGGCTCGACTGATCCGGATGGGACGATCGCGAGTTACGCGTGGGCGTTCGGTGACAACACCAACGGAACAGGTGTCAGTCCGTCCAAGACGTATACGGCGGCTGGCACGTTCACCGCAACGCTGACAGTCACGGACAACAAGGGCGCGACGGCGACATCCACGGCGACGGTCACGATCACGGCAGCCGGTGGTGGTGGTGGTGGCGGTAACCCTGCGCCGGTTGCGCGTGCCAATGGACCATACACCGCGACGGTTGGCGTGCCGGTGACGTTGTCGTCGGCCGGTTCGACGAATGTGACGTCGTACAGCTGGTCGCTGGGCGACGGGCAGACGACGACCGGTGCATCACCGAGCGTCACGTACGCGGCAGCGGGTACGTACACGATCACACTGACGGCGACTGGCAGTGGCGGACAGACGTCGACATCGACCACGAGCATCACAGTTGCCGCCGCGCCGGTGGCGCCACCGCCATCGCCGGCCACGCTCGAGTGGAAGAATCTGTTCGGGCCATTCGATGTCGCGAACAACACGGTGTCGATCACGATCCTCTACGACACACGCGTGAATCTCACCGAAACCCCAGGTGCAGAGGCACTGGAGAAGTTCACGGTGGATTCGCTCAAGTGGGATCCGTCGGTGCTGCAGTTCGTGTCGATCAATCTCGGACCGAACATCAACGGCACATCGAATCAGGTCGGTGCGACAGCGGGCCGGATTGCGTTGCAGGGCACGATTGGTGGCGCGCAGCAACAGGGTCTGATCACGCTTGCGACGATTCGTCTGCGCCCGGTCGGCGCGCGGAATTCCAGCACCACGACGAAGACATTCCTCGGCGCGCTGCTCGGCCCATCCTCCACGAATTTCTTCTCCTATAACGCGAAAACGACGATCACAGAAGGCCAGTTCACGGTGCCCTGATCGCGTGACGTGACGCGGACTCTGTTGATACAAGCAAATCCTTACTGCGTTACTGCCCGATCCGATCCTTACGTGCGCTCCGCAGAGCGCACAGCACCGACGCTCACGGCGGCGGTGCGCCCACCACCGCCGCAGTCCCCACCGTTCAGGAGGAAGTATGGAAGTCACCACGTGGCGTGCGAGTGCATCGCGTCGCCTCACGACGGCGCTCGTAGCCGTTGGAGCTCTTCTCACGACCGCATGTGCCACAGAAAGGGCCGCGACCGCGCCAGTCATTCCGGGCAACTCACCGGTCGCACAGTTCAAGCCGCTCGCCTTCACGGCGGACGTTGATCTGCGCACGGGCAAGGTCATCATCGCTGCACCGACATCGGCCACGAAGAACGGCCCGACGCTGTCCACCGGCGGTGCCGAATCGCCGAACCTCTCGTTGCTCGGCGGCGAAGCCGTGCGCCTGGTTCCGTCCAACTACACCGCATCGGCCGTCGGCGCATTCACGCCGAACAAGATTCGCGTGACGTTTGACGTCTCGATCGAAAACAAGCTGCCGGGCGTCAAGTTCATCACGCCGACGTGGCCGGTACCGCCCGCGACGGGCGTCATCCTGTTCCCGCTGGACTACACCGTGACGACCACCCCAGGTGGCGTGACGGGCGGCGACGGTAACGTCGTCATCGTCGAGCAGCCGAGCTACGGCCAGATCGAGCCGTCGATCGACTGGAACGGCACGCGCGCAGCTGGCTCGGGCGCTCCGTTCAACTTCTTCAACGACGCCGTCTGCACCGCTGGTCCGACCAGCGATTGCTTCCGTTGGGAAGCGTTCGATCTCGAAATCCTTCCGCTGACCGGCTCGGCCCGTCAGACGGTCGGCTTCGACATCGACGCATCTGTCGCGCAGTTCCGCACGCGCATGATCGTGGCTGCCGACCTCGCCGCCGCCGCCGCAGTGGCGCCGGGCGTCGTTGCCGGTACGGTCTCGTCGCCGGTTCGCGGCGCGCTCTCGGGCGTGACGGTGAACGTGAGCTCGGGCCAGACGGCCACCACGTCGGCCACTGGCACGTACTCGGTTGCCGCAGTGAACGCTGGTTCGCGCACGGTGACGCTGGCGAACCTGCCGGCTGGTTGCACCGCCCCGGCCGCGCAGACGGTCAGCGTGGCATCCGGCGCAACGGTGACGGTTGATTTCGCGAACGTTGTCTGCACGGGCCTCCCGGGCACGATCAACGGTACGATCTCGTCGAACGTCGCCACGACGGTTCTGACGGGCATCACTGTGACCGCCACGAGCGGTGGCACGCCGGTGGCCGGCAATGCGCTGGTGACTGGTGCGTACACGCTCGCCAACGTCACCGCTGGCACGGGCACGCTGACGGTGTCGAACCTGCCGACGGGTTGTACCGCTCCGTCGCCGGCCTACACGCTGAGCAGCGGTGGCACGACGACCGCGAACATCGCGATCACCTGCCCGGTGCCGGTCGCACCTGGCTATCAGTACAACACGACGTGGACGAACATCGCTGGCGGCTTCGTGCAGCTCGACGTACGGATCGACATGCGCACGTTCAACAGCCCGACCATCACGGACGTGACCACGTCCGGTGTGACGGGCGACCCGATCACGGTCGCGCAGCTGTCGATCGCCTACGACGCGACGAAGCTGACGTACGACGCGACCGAGACGTCCAACGCCACCATCCCGAATCCGCGCCTCTCCGGCGCTGCAACGATCGGTGCTGGCACACCGGGCATCATCAACGTCGTCAACGGCGCAACGGGCGCCGGTGTGACCGGTAACATCGCGGTTGTGCGACTGGTCTTTGCCCGCGCAGCGGGTGGAACGGTCGGTGCCACCGTTGGAACGACGACGAGCTTCGTCGTGGTGTCGAGCCGCGAGGCTGGTGCGGTGGTCGACATCAAGCCGAACGTCGTGAACGTCGAGGGCACCTACGTCCTCCCAGCACCGCTTCCGTAATCCGATCGACGGTCACTGGTACGGCGCCCGATCGGCGCCGTACCAGTGACCGTTCGAGTCTTCTCCTCTACTGGAGTTCTTCCATGAGTTTCTACCGCACGATCCCGAAGCTGGCGATGCTCGTCGCGGCGACGGCGGTTGGCCTGACGGCCTGCACGGACCAGACAGGCACCACCGCCGCTTTCCCGAACAGCAGGGAAGTTGGACTGAAGCTTGAAGCGTCGTCGTCGTCTGCCGCGCGCGGCTCGCGCGTTGCAGTTGCCGTGAAGCTTGACGCCGGCTCGAGTGCCGCCGGCGTCGTTCAGGGCGCCATCGAATTCGACGCGGCGCGCCTGCGCTATGTCGGCCAGACGCCCGTTGGCACCGCCATCGCCATGGCGAACAGCAAGGGTGCGGCGGAAGGCCGTCTGCGCTTCGGTGCGTTCAATGCACAGGGCATCAACGACCGCGTTGCGCTGTTCGTGTTCGAAGTGAAGTCGTCGGACTATCTGTCATCGGTGCGGTACGTTCCGCAGATGGCGGCGGCAAAGGGTGGTCGTCAGCTGAACACGCTGGTGTCCAGCACGATCGTGAACAGCGGTCTGGCTGTTCCGAACGACGCCGCGATGATGTCGGTCGCCGATTGGTCCGCCCGGATCATGCCGGCTGGCACGAAGCCGTCGACGGTGTCGGCGGCGCCGGGAGAGTATTTCCTGAACCTGAAGTACGGCGACATCGACTTCAACGGCACGATCGATGGCAACGACTTCCTTGCTGTCGCGAATGCTGCCGTGGGCAACGATGAGATCATCATCGGCACTAACGGCCCGATCGTCGATCGCGATCTTGTGATTGCCGGCAATGTCTTCCCGACCAACACGGCCGGCGCATGTGGAACGGCCACGGACGGAACGCGCACGCTTGACGGCAACGACTTCCTTGCAATCGCGAACCTGGCGGTCGGTGGCGCAGAAACGTGCGCTGGCACGCTGATTCCCGGCCGCGGCCCCCTTCCGACCAACGTGGTTGCAATTCCTGGCGGCACGCTGGCCACCGGTGGTGACCTCGCGTGTCCGACCGGTGCCGTGACGTGGACGAAGAACAACATTTACCGCCTCGATGGCGTCGTGCGCGTGCAGTCGGGTTGCACGCTGACGATCGAAGCCGGCACGACGGTGCAGGGCCTGACGCAGACTGCCGCGTCGTCGCTCTACATCTACCGTGGCGCCAAGATCATTGCACAGGGTACGCAGAACGAACCGATCGTATTCACGTGCTCCGCGGCTGTGAAGGTGTCGGGTTGCTGGGGCGGTCTGTGGGTCGCCGGTAAGGCGCGCGTGAACGTTGGCGATCCGCTGAGCGGAACCGACCCGGAAACGGGCCCGTCGGCTGACGGTGGCTGCAACCAGAAGAAGGCCGAATCCGGTAATGCACCAGGCTACGGCGGTTGTAACGACGCGGACAACAGCGGTGTGATCTCCTACGTCCGCATCGAGTATGCCGGATACATCGTTGCGGCGAACCGCGAGCTGAATGGCCTGACGCTCTGCGCAATCGGCACCGGCACGAAGATCGACCACGTACAGGTGCACGGTGGGCTGGACGACGCCATCGAATTCTTCGGTGGCCGCGTCAACGTGAATTATGCGGTCGTGACTGCCAACAACGACGACGGTGAGGACACCGACTTCGGCGCTGACGGCACGCACCAGTTCTGGATCATCGTCAATGATCAGGGCAACAGCGCGAACGGTGACGATTCCCGCGCGTTCGAAAGCGACAATAACGACGTCACGACGGCAGTGCTGCCGCGCACGGCGCCGAAGAACTACAACTTCACCGTGTCCGGTTTCAATGTCACACTGACGGCTAACTCGATTGCAGCGATCATGGTCCGCCGTGGTTCGGGTCTGAAGCTCTACAACTCGATCATCGACGGCTATCAGCGTGCGATCTCGTTCCGTGACCTGATCACCTGTGGTAACACGGCCCTTCAGGCCGGAGCGCCGGATGCAGTTGTTGAGAATACGACGTTCACGGACGTCGGGAGCCTCGGCAGCGCGTCGGACAACAACGTGACGACCAATCCAGTCGGCTGTCTGCCGGCGACCGCCGGTACTGCAGGCGACGTGATGGAAGCATCGTTCCTGACCAACTCGGCCGGCTTCCGTCAGCGCAACACCGCCGGTGGTGTGCTCGGAATCGACCAGGTGCTGTTCGCGGCACGCAACAACCTGCTCCCCGACTTCCGCATGCGCGGCGTCGGTGGCGGCACGACGCCGCAGGAAGGCGGCGTGTCGACTGTGCCTGCTGGTCTGGTGCAGACGAACTACCGCGGCGCGGTCGGCGTGCTGAGCGCTGGCGAAATCCCATGGTACTCTGGCTGGACGCGCGGTTGGCAGTCGGCTGCCACGCCGTAAGCATTCCTTTGAAGGTGCAGTGATCGTATGAGATTCCAGATTCCGACATCCGTACGATCCGCGATCGCCGCCACACGATTCTGTGTGGCGGCGCTCGTGCCTTTCCTGCTGTCGAGTTGCAAGGACACCACGGCGCCGCCTGGGCCGCCGTACCTCGCCATCGTCACGACGCTGACGACGTGGAAGGGGGCCAGTGCGCCGCAGACGGTGACATACACGATCCGCGATCTGGTCAACAAACAGGCCGTGCCGATCCAGGTGACGACGTCACCGAAGGACACGACCATCGTGTCGCTGAAGCCGGGAAACTATGTCGTTGAGGCGGACAGTCTCCCCGACCGTTGCGTGATTCCACGCGGTGGAAATCAGCAGGGGATCACCCTGCTGCAGACCGACAACACCGGCATTATCCGCTGGGCAATCGAGTGTCGCACACTCGTCAGCATTGCGGTGCTGTCCGATGGATTTGATGTCGACCGCGAATTCGTGTACCGCGTGCGACCAGCGAACGGCGCTGAGAAGACGGGTATCATCGCGGCGAATGACACGCTCAGCTTCGACAATCTCCCGGACGGCGAGTACGTCATTGATATCGGCGGCGTTGCCGACAATTGCACGGTCACGAGTGACGGCGGCACCCGGCAGAAGATCAAGGTGGAGCGCACCGGCGGTGCAGCGATTGCCTTCCGTGTGATCTGTTCCGATCCCGCGCACCGCCCGAAGCTCGTGGACTTCGTGGCCGGCTACGACCTTGGCGCGGCGGTATTCGCATTCAAGGTGATCGATCCAGATCACGACATCGAAGGGTACTATTTCGACATCACCGATTGTGACGGCAACAGTGTGCTGCCACAACAACGCGAGCGTGTGCGGCGCGGTCTGAGCGGGGGACGCGGTGGGGGTCTGGATGATACCCTGACCATCGTCGGAGCCTTTGAATTCGGCTACCCACGCGCCGAGATGCTGGGCCGGTGCGCCGAAATCCGAGTCTTCGACCGGGCGACGAATCAGAGCGCGATCGTGGTCTACAAGTTCGGCAGCGGCAACGGGTCGCCGCCGTTCGTTCGGTACTTCAATTCGGTGCTGCTCGGTCAGGTCGCGATCGAAAGCACGATCGAGGCGAGTGATCCCGACAGCGACATCATCGGACACTTCGTCCTCGTGAGAGTACGCGACGGCGTACTCGGTCTGCCCGATGGAGAGCCGGACCTGGGATCCATGGATCCGGTCGGGTATCTCGGGCTCAACGTTCCGATCATCCCGACCACCGGTCGCCTCAAGTGGGATGACGTCTATTCGGTGATCGTCTACGTCATCGATTCACAGGGCAATGTGGCCAGAGTACAAGATGACGACATGCTTCGCTGAGCGTACACGCTCGTATATGCCAGTTCTGGCGCTGGTGCTCGCGGCATGCGGTGCCGGCGGTGACGGTCCTGTCGTGCCGCCACCGCCGACGGCAACGAAGTGCGATGGCGTTGCGACGTCAGTCCGCACGCTCGCGCCGTTCGAGAGCGTCGTCCTGTCCGGCGCTTCCGCGGCATGCTTTGCACTCGCCGGCGGTGATCGCGAATACCTGGTGATACCACAGCTCAGCGGCGCATCGCTGCCGTATGGGGGCTACGGCTTCCGTCTTGGCGATCCGAATCCGTCGGGTACCGCACGCGTGACCGACTCACCGGATTCGCCTCGCGGGATCACGCTGTCCGCCGAGCAGATGTTCGGGGATCGCGTGCAATCGCAGGACGCGCAGGCGCGCCTCGATGCACAGATGCGGCGACGCGAACAGGCGTGGAGCGCCAGCGCAACGCGCGCAACACCACGACCGTCGCTGAAGGTGGCGACTGCGTTGGCCGCGACCGACACGCTGCGCACGTTCAGCGTCCTGAATACCCTTGCCGAAACGCCGGCCTACTCGCCCGTGACTGCGAAATTGCGGTACACCGGCTCACGCGTGCTCGTCTACATGGACACGCTCGCCGCGACGTCGCTCAGTTCAGCGGAAATCACGGCGATGGGCG
>JBBRLZ010000077.1:0-18486 GCA_038231095.1 Gemmatimonadales bacterium | reverse complement strand
TGGGAATGGGGCACGATTCGGCCCGATCCGCTGAACCCCGACATCGTGTACGCGAGCGGGGCTGGCCTCGTCAAGATCGCGTATCCGAGCGAACAGTGGATCAACGTCAGCCCCGCGGTCGATCCGGCGGCGAAGGCGCGCGCCACGTCATCGCTGCCGCTGATCTTTGCACCATGGAATCGGCACCTGTTGATCGCAGGCCTGAACTTCGTGGCGACCACGCTCGATGGCGGCGCGCACTGGACGCGCATCAGCCCCGACCTCGGCGCACCGAAGGGACTCGATTCGGCGGCGGCGGCGAAGACGCGTGGCGGCCGGGGCGCGATCGAGACGATTGCAGCCAGCACTGTCGCGACGGGCCAGATCTGGGTCGGGACCAACAACGGATTGATCCACCTGACGCGTGACGGCGGCACGACATGGAGCGATGTGAGTATCGCGTCACTGCCCGACATTCGTCGCGCCAACATTTCAATGGTCGAGGCCTCGCACTTCGACGCCGGCACTGCGTATGTGGCGGTCGAGTATCTGCGGACCGGCGACCACGCGCCGTATGTCTTCCGTACCACCGACTTCGGCAGGACATGGACCTCGATCATTGCCGGGCTGCCGCGTGACGAGCCGAGTGGCAGCTTCGCACGCGTGGTCCGCGAAGACCCGAGAAAGCGCGGGTTGCTCTTCGCGGGCACCGAGAGTGGCGCGTACGTGTCCTTCGACGCCGGCGATCACTGGCAGACATTGCAACGGAATCTGCCGAATACCCCGGTGCGAGACATCGAAGTCCGCGACAACGATCTGATCATCGGAACGCATGGTCGTGGCATCTGGATTCTCGACGACATGTCGATGCTGCGTCAGCTCACCGCGACGGTCGCGACCGAGCGCGTGCATCTGTTCACGCCTGGTACCGCGCTGCGCGTGCGTCGCAACGTGAGCTGGAACACGCCCTTCCCGCCGGAGATTCCGCACGCGCTCAATCCACCGGACGGTGCCAGCATCGACTATTGGCTTGCCGAAGCGCCATCCGGTCCCGTCACGATCGATGTCGCAGATGCTCGCGGTGTGATCGTGCGTCATCTCACGAGCGTCGTACCGGCGCCGGTCGTCGAGGCCGCAAAGCCGTCGCATCCGAATTTCTGGATCGCTCCGCCGTTCGCTCTGAGCGCGCAGGCGGGGACGAACCGCGCAACGTGGGATCTGCGCGGTGACGCGCCTCCGGCATTCGCGCACAGCTTCGAGATCAATGCCAATCCAGGCCGCACGCCCGCATCGCCGGAAGGGGCGCTGGTTCCGCCGGGGACGTACACGCTCACGTTGCGCGTGTCTGGCGAGACGCGCACGGCGAAGCTGACGGTGCGCAACGATCCGCGCTCGCCGGCAACGGCGGCCGGCGTGCTCGCGCAGTCCGCCTTCGTGACGCAGATCACGGCCGGCGTTCGCGCGTCGTGGGAAGGCGCGCAACGCGCGATCGCGTTGCGTACTGCGATCGCGGTGCCAGGTGAGGCAGGTACGACGAGTGCCATCGGTGCGGCGGCAACACAGCTCAGCGCGCGGCTCGACACGCTCATCGGCACGAATTCACGCACCGGAAGCGTGAGCTATCAGAGCGTGAACGGCGCTCTGGTGAGTCAGCTGCTGGCGCAGGAAAACGCCGATCTCTCGCCGACGCCTGCAATGCGGGCCGCGTATTCCGCGACACGCGCGGAACTCGTCGGCGTCGAGCTGAAGTGGAGTGCCCTGCGAGCGAAAGAGCTGATCGCGCTGAATGCCCTCCTCAGCGCTTCGGGGCGCACGCCGATCACTGCCCCGCACTGAATGAGCCTCGCGCGCCGACATCATCGGGCAGTGTCAGCCAAGCCGTTGCGCGGCTGACACAGTGCGGAGCCTGCCGCGCGCGCGGACCGCTGGTGCGCACGATCTCGCCCGCACGCGTCTTGCCGATCGTCTCGCTGCTGATGACGGACATCAGGCCGAGGACGATCAGTGTGGCGGCAATGAGCCAGAAGCGAGTGAGCGCCAGCCGGAGGCGGCGCGCTTCGGCGGCGGGAGTCTGCGTTGACATGCGTGCCGCAAAAGTGTCCCCAGCAGGAGCCGCAGGTTGCACACACAGAACGCGGCTGGTCACGATGACCGGCCGCGCTGCGTGTCTCTCCGAGCCGCGTCCGATCAGCCGGTGCTGGTCACTGCGTCATGCTCAGTGCGTGATGCTCAAAAACCAGGTGCCGATAATCGGGCCGCGCGGGCCACGTCCGGGAGCGGTTGGTGCCGCGCCCGGCGCCGGCGTCGGGGCCGGGCCGTACTCGACGGCAAAGACGTACGCGCGATGCTTCGACTCATCGACCGTAATCGTCTTGGCACCGACAACGGTCGGCACCTTCGCCGTGACCTTGTAGCGATCCGCGGTCTCCTGATGCACGACGGTGATGTTACCGTCACGGCCGGCCGGAATGTAGATCAGCTTCTCCGCGGCATCCCAGCCCAGCGCGTCCACGCCATCGCCGTTCTCGAACTCGGCGACGACTTTTCCCGTCGTCGAGTTGACCACGACCGACTTCTTGCTGCAGCCGGCGAAAATGCGCTTGTTCTTCGCGTCGTAGGCAATCCCGGTCGGACCGTCGCACGGATCGATCTTCCACGTCGTCGTGACCTTCATTGTCTTCAGGTCCACGACGTCGATGCTGTTGTGATCCTCGATGTTGATGAACACGAGGCCATGCCCATCGGAGGCGCCGCCTTCCGGGGCCAAACCGCTGAGCGCGATCGTGCCTGCCACATCGCCTGTCTTCGCATTCACAGCCACAGCAGTACCCGTGGGATGACTGTGATTGATCGAAAGGATCAGGTTCGTGGATTCATCGAACATGATGCCATCGGCACCATCGATTCCGATGTGTACCTTCTTGATCACCGACATGTCGCTGAGGTTGAACATCGTCAACGTGCTGTCGCCGGCATTGGTGGTGAAGCCGTGGCCTTCCTTCGGCGCGAACGCGATACCGTGCACGCGCGGCGTATCCGGGATTTCGCCAACCACGGCGCCCGTCAACCCGTCGATGACCATCACGTGGGTGCCGCGCGAGACATACACGCGTCCAGTGGCGGGATCGGCGGCGAGATAGTCCGTGCCGCCGCTGCCACCGATGCTGAACTTCTGCGACGAGAACTGCTGCGCCGACACGATGACGGGTGCGCAAAGCACCGTTGTCGCAAGAGCCGCTACGCACGCGGCACGATGACCGGACATTCCGACCTCAGTTGAAAAAGAAACGTGAAACCAACCGACGAGAGCGCTCGGATCCGCGTCCGCCTGACGACCAACGATACACCACTCACCACGGCACGCGCACCTCGCCTCGAGCTGTGATGCTGCAGTGATTTTCAGCGAGGCCACGTGGCGCGAGTTCCCCAGAGCGCGGCGCTCGCTCGCGCGCTCATCGACTGCGCGTCGCCCACTCAGCCGATGCGTGCTATCATTCGAGGCGGCGACGTTTCCACACCGCATCACGTGACCGTACCTTCTCCGATCAAGCTCGCACCTCATGCGTATTCTGCTGGTCGAGGACGATGCTGCGCTGGCGGGCATCATCGCCACGGGGCTGCGCGAACAGTCGTATGCGGTCGATGTCACGGCCGACGGCGACGCGGCGGTGACGTGCGCGGCGCTCAATCCGTACGACGTGATCGTCCTCGATGTGATGCTGCCCAAGCGCGACGGTTTCTCGGTCTGTCGAGAAGTGCGGCAACGCGGATCAAAGGCGCGGCTGCTGATGCTGACCGCACGAGACGCGGTAGCCGATCGCGTGGCCGGGCTGGATGCGGGCGCGGACGACTATCTCACGAAGCCCTTCGACTTCATCGAACTCCTGGCGCGCATTCGGGCGCTGCTGCGGCGCGGACCGGAAGTGATTCCGACGACGCTGACGATCGGCGACCTCGTGCTCGACACCGGCCGTCAGTCGGCGCATCGTGGATTGCGGCCGGTGCCTCTGACGACCAAGGAATACGCGCTGCTCGAGTTTCTGGTGCGGAATGCAGGGCGTGTGATCGGGCGCGCCGAGATTGCAGACCATGTCTGGGACGACAACTACGACCCCTGCTCGAACCTGATCGAGTCGTACATCAACCGCCTGCGCAACAAGCTCGATGTCGGCGGGACCGAGAAGCTGATTCACACACGGCGCGGTGCGGGCTATCTGTTCGGAGTGAAGCCTGTTGCCGACTGACGGACCAGCGCGGATCGCGGCGGCCAGCGGCACGTTCGGTGGCCCGCGGCTCTCGGTCCGGCTACGGCTGGCGCTGTGGCATACTGCAGCGCTCGCGCTCGTACTCGGTGTGTTCGCCGCAGGCATGTATCTGTACGTCATGCGCACCACGCTGCGTCAGGTGGATCGCGATCTCGCGCAATCCGCAAGTCGATTCGCGCAGGCAGTCGAGGCGGAGTTCAGCGAACAGGCCGACATGACGCTGACGAGCGCCGTGACGGAGGTAGCACGCGACACGCGGTTTCAGGATCGCGTGATTGCGGTCTACGATGCCACCGGCGCCTTGCTTGCGCGATCCTTCCTGTTGTCATCCACGCGTCGCTCCGTCACCGATCGACTCGGTGCCGCGATCGAGCCACATCGCGGCGCGCAGCCCGAGGGCACACACCGCGAGAGCTCTCCATACACCACGCTCGCGCTCGACGACGACCAGATCCGCACGTACTCGACGATGCTCACCGTGCACGGCACACCGCTCGGCGTGACGGTGATCCGTGACATGGCGGTCGAGGAGGAGTTTTCGGAGACGATTCTGACCTGGCTCACGATCAGCGTCCCTATCGCGCTCGCGCTATCGGGTCTCGGTGGATACCTCATTGCGCGACGAGCGCTGCAGCCCGTGGTCGCGATTGCGACGCAGGCCGAGCGCATCGGCGCGCGGAGTCTCAACGCGCGTCTCGATGTCGTCAATCCGCACGATGAGCTGGGGCAACTGGCAACGGTGCTGAATGGGCTGCTGGCCCGTCTCGAGACCTCGTTCACGCAGCAGCAGCAGTTCATGGCGGATGCGTCGCACGATCTGCGCACGCCGGTCGCCGTGTTGCGCTCGGCAGCGGACGTTGCGCTGAGTCGAACTGATCGTTCACCGGAAATGCTGCGCGCGGCACTCGAGACCGTGAGTGGTGAGGGTCGGCGGCTGACGCGCCTGGTGGACGATCTGTTTCTGCTGGCGCGCGCCGACTCCGGTCAGCAGCCACTCGCAACGGAGCAGGTGTATCTCGAAGAATTGGTCGAGCAGAGCGTGCGCGCGGCACGTGCGCTGGCGCAGTCACGCGGCGTCGGGGTGGACTACGACTCCGCCGCCGAGTCACCGTTCACCGGCGATCCAGTATTGCTGTCGCGCGTCATCATGAACCTGCTCGACAACGCGATCAAGCATTCCCCGGAAGGGGCTCGCATCCGTGTGACGCTGGAGCGCGATCCAGCCGGGCACTCTGCACAAATGCGCTATCGTATTGCGGTGATCGATTCAGGCGACGGAATTCCGGTCGCGATGCACGACCGGGTCTTTGATCGGTTCGTGCGCGCCGATACGACGCGTGCGCGCAACGGCACGGATGGGTCGAGTGGTGCTGGACTCGGACTCGCGATCGCGCGGTGGATCGCACGCGAGCATGGCGGCGATGTCACGCTTGCATCGAGCGGGCCGGCAGGCACCCGTTTCGAGTTGACGCTTCCGATTGCGGACGGCGCCGCGTGAGCATCGCGCCGTCCGCCTGACTCTTCAGGGCGTCGGCTTCTTCGCGGCGCGCGCGTCGGCCGCCTTCTCTCGTGCCTGTGCCTTCGGCGACTCGTGCGTCTTCGAGACCACCACGCCGGTGACCGCATTGATCAGCACTTCGTCGACGCCGGTCTTCCCGGGCACCGTGATATCGAACGAGAAGACGAGCTTTCCGTTTTCCTCTTCCAACTCCTCTTCGGTGATTTTGCCCTTCGGCACGCGGGCGAGTGCAAGCTTGCGTGCCGAGTCGGGCGTGATGCGCGCGCGGGCCATGAGGCCGGGCTTCTCTTCCTTCATGGTCGCCTGCGCGGCGGCCTGGCTTGACGCGATCAACGACGCGCAGGCAATCGCAAACGAGAGCGCGAATAGAGGTTTCGGGGACGGCATGGTGGTCAGCTCCGCAGAACGGTTCAGACTGGCACGTCGCGAGAGTCGCGCAGCGCACTGGCTTTCGGAACTGTAAGCCTCGCAGTTGAACGCAGGATCAACGACTGAACGCGCGCGTGGGTGCGACCGACTCCCAGCGCATTCCTTGGCTGCCGCGCCACTCGTCGTTCAGCCGACTCGCTGCAACAAGGTCCCCACATGTCGCGCCCCGTCCAGCGGCGGCAGCGCCGTATGCGCCACACCTGACACCACCCGCGTGATGTCGTGATCGACCGCATTGCGCGTGGACCAGGTAGCGCCATCAGCGACGCTCACATACGCCGAGAATGTGTTGTGACCGGTGCCTGGGCGTTCGCCAATCACATGGACGAGCGCGCAGCGGTCGGAACGTCCGTCGAACAGCGTCTCGGCGACACGGTAGCCGGCGCGGACCCGCCCGGCATTGATGACGAGGTGCTCCGGCGCGACCCGCCAGCCGGCGTCGCTCGCGATCTGTCGCACCGCGTCGAGGAATGGCCGAAGCTGGCCGGGTTCGACGATCGATAGCGCGTTGAGACCATCCGAGATCACGAGCTGCAGGTCGTACGCGTTTGCATGCGCATCCCGAAGCAAACACACGCGATCGACGGACCTCGCCGACAACCGCTCACCCGTTTCCGGATGCAGGACATACTGCTCGCGTGACGCGGAACAGCTTTCGAGTACGACGACATCCGGAATACTCTGCACGAACGTCGGTGGCAGCGTGGCCCAGAACGCGAGCTTGGCATCGTCGTAGATCGCACGAATCGTCTCGTCCAGCGCCGGCGAGAGATCCGCCGCACGCTCGCCATGCCCCTCTGCGATGAAGACGCCGCGCGCGCGCACGGCGGCAAGCTGCACGGCCCCTACGGCACGAATCTCACGCGCATCGCGCACGTCGCCACGACGACGCTGGTACGCGACGAAGAGCTGAAGCGGATCGCCGAACGACGGTCCCGGCGCGCCGTCGGCATCGAGCACGCCGATGGACTCGAAGAATGCCTGCATCGGCGGATTCACGCGCGAGCCCGAGTTCTCGCGCAGCCGGACGTGATCCTGAAAGCCTGTGGTGAGATACCCAAGCATCGGATCCACCTTCGTCGGCAGCGCCATCAGATACGCCGGACACGCCGGCAGCACCTGATCGAGGCACCAGTCCAGATCGTCGAGCGAAATATCCATGTGCAGCGTCGCGCAGACATCGAGCCCGATGGTGAGTCCGTGCAGCTTACCCATCACCAGATCCTCGAGGCAGCAGCGCACAAGCTGCGCGCGCGTGCGGAACACCTCGGGCCCGATGAATCCCGCCACGTCATTCACGATCACCCACGGCGCCACTGCGGTCCCGGCGCCGCGCTGCGCGTCAGCCACTCGCGCGGTGAGCGCGCGCGCGAATCCGTATTTCCGTGATTCGTGCAGCACCATGTCCACGCCATTCGCGTGACCGTTCGTGCAGTCCGCGCCCTGCCCCGTCTCGAAGTAGAAACCGTACCGGCCAACGCGCGCCGCTGCGTGGCCGAGCATCTTCGACACCGTGACATCGAACGTCCGATTTGCCGCATCGCTGCCGGCAATGCTCTGGAACCAGAGCGCCGTGCTGCCGGGATGCGCCTGCTCGACCGCGGCCTGCACATCGATGTGCGAGAGCACACAGTGCGGCAACGCCGCATCGAGCTGGAACGTCTGCAGGACGTCCCGCAACGTGTGCTCGACGATCGCGATGGAGCGCGGATCGCTCGACACCGGATTGGTGCCGAGCAACACGTCGCCGACACCAAATGCCCAGCCACAGAACACCTGCCAGCGGATGTCGTCTGGATGGTCGGTGGGAGAGTTGGGCTGCAGTCGCGCACCGAGATACCCTGACGCGCCGATCATGCTCCCGGGCAAGGCGCGGAACAGCTTGGCGCTCACCGCGGTCAGTTGCGCATCACTGAGTAACTTCACGACGCTGCCGATGGCGATGCTGGAGAGGCCACGAGCAATCATGTCGATGCGATCGCCCGTCTCGCGGATCAGGAAGGACGCCAGCTCATCGAGCGTCCACTCGGCGGTGGCTGCACGTGCTGCGCCATCAACGGATCCCGCGAGCAGGACAGTCAGCTCGTCGTCAAACAGCGGCATCGCATCCAGCGTGCGCAGACGTGTCGCGGCCACCAGCGCACGCGCAATGCCTCGATGCGCCGCGTTCACCGCTGCGACGCCGGCAAAGACGTCACCTTCCTTGTAAGGATTTGCCGCGCCGAGCCACTGCGCGCAACGCTCGCGCGTCACGCGGCCCTCGATGCGGGTGAGGTACGCAACGATGTCTTCGCCGATCAGCGGCTGCGCCAGTGTGGGGCGGGACGCCAGCGACTCGTTCGTCCCGGTCTCGATCGCGTCCATGAGCCAACTCCTTCTCCAGAGCACGTCGGCGGCAGCACTTCGACAGGTCGCACCGGTCAGGAAATAGAGATAACCCAGCACACCCATCCCGAGAAAGACAGCCGCCATTATCCGGCGCGCCGCTCATCACCGGATAAGCGACGTCGACCGTGCCTGCTCTGCTTCGAGTGCGGCGCGATCCGCGCGATACTGATTGCTGCGCAACGCCAGCTCCGACACCGTCTCGCCGTAATTCACACGGAACGACGCCAGCATCGGCACATACTTCGCGATCTGGTCTTCGTACCGCCGCGCGTCACTCTTGAGCCCATCGGTGCCGGGGCCGAGCGTGTTGAAGCCCGCGAAGAAGACCGACGTCAACGTGTTGATGCCGCCCGCCAGTCGTCGCGTGTCTTCAGCGCCGGCGAGCTGGAAGGCGCCGGCAAGCAAGGCGGTCGCGAGCGCGGCGATACTGCGACGGTGACGATTACGATCGCTGGAATTGATTTTCCCGCGGATGTCCTTCAGGCGCGCCTCGAGCTGTGCGCCGGTCGCCGTCGCATCGACGAAGAATCGTGTATGCGACGCCTGTTCCGCCTTCAAGCGCTCCGGTTCCATGCGCGCACGGACCGTGACACGTGTGGAGCAGATCTCCGACGTCGCGTCATGCACGTCGATCGCGCGCCACTGGAAGTCGACCGTGCGCTCACTTGAGGCATTGTCCACCGTGCCGTACGGAATCTCCCAGCGGTAGCCCGTCGAGTCGAGACGGCCGTTCGTCAGATCGTGTTCGGCACGATAGTGCAACGCATCGCCATTCGGGTCGGTACCGCTCATCGGCAACAGCACCGACGAGCCTTCGTTCGCGGTGGCATTCGCGATCGTGACGGGACATTCCGGGCGCATGTTCTGCCCGCTCACCGTCACCGCGAAGATTGCGGTGGACATGTCCACACCGTCGGACACTTCGACACGGAAGACGTAAGGCTTCCCCATGCTGCTCACCGACACCGGCGCGCGCCAGCGGAACCGGCCCGCGGAGTCGATGCTCGCCTGCGAGCTGCCCGTCGTCATCTCGGTGACCGCGTAGCTGAGCGAATCACCATCCGGATCCGTCGCGCCGACGAGGAAGTCGAGCATCGTGCCGGCCTGCACCTGCTTCGACGAGACGCGCACGATCGGTGCCCGCTGCACACGCTCGACCATCAGGCGCATCTGCTTGCAGGCCACGGTCGCCGTGCCGACGCGTGCAGCCACAGTCAGATAGTTCGGTCCTTCGAGACCACGCGTCGGACGCCAGCGCAGCACGTTGCCGCCGTCCACGATCGCGCGATCGACACCCCACGCCGCAAACGCGACGTGGCCGCCGACCGGAGTGTTCGCGAGCGCAAGTGCCACGCGCACGCTGTCACCAACGAGGTAGCGCGAGTTGGGATCGGCATCGAACACGATCGCCGGTGCCGTGGCGCGCACGGAATCCGCAATCACAGGGCAGTCGGCGTTTGCCATCTGGGCCGGAAGGCGGGCGGCGTGCAGCGCGATCGATAGCGCAGCCAGCGAGCGTCTGACATTCGTGCCGTGCATCAGGACTCGTCCTGTCGATGAGGGATGCGCCACTCGGCGCGTCTGTGATCGGGCAGGGCGGGAATCTATCGACCCCAGCCATGGAAGAGCACAGCCGCCGGTTCCGGCCGGGCCGGCGCTTCTCTACTCGAAGATGACAGGCACCGTGATGCCAAGTTTCGCTGCCCGCGTCTGGAACGCGGCAAGATCATTTACGACCAGAGTGCTGAACCGCTGCTTCAACCCATCGAGCTGTGTGCGCAGCATAGCGTACACCGCGCCCTGCTGATCCGTCGGCCGGAAGTCTGCACTGGATGCGGCCACGTCACTGCCGACCGAGGCGAGTTTCTCATAGAGCTGATTCGGCGTGCGGAACGCATCTTCGCGCGCTCCGGTCAGCGCGACGTCGTACAGCTTCCCCTCGATGTCGAGCACGCGACGTTCGACGGAGTCTATCTCCTTGAGGAACGCCTCGGCATCGGCAACCGGCACGTCGCGGCCCGGACCGGGGCCGTATTCCTTCATGTCCTTGATGCGTTCGCGCAGCGTGGAGCGCAGCTGCTCGAATCCGCGGCGGCTCCACTCCGATTCATCGATCAGCGCGACGGTCTCGTTCAACGCGTCGCGAATACGCAGCGCGAGAGCGACCTGCGCGGCGATGTCGGCATCAGTGCCGTCGCTGTTCGGATCGCGACGCACTTCGAGCTTCTGCCGCAGCGTGTCGCCCTTCCAGACCATCGCGACCGTGTAGACGCCCGGCGCCACGAGCGGCCCGACCTGCCCGCCGAGCAGGTCGAGGTCCCACGCCACGAGCGGACGGGAGTCAAGCACGCGAAGGGAGGTGTTGCCCGGCGGTGCGGTGCGCAGCTTCGCCTTGCGCGGGCCTTCGTGGCGCAGATCCCAGAGCGCGCGATTCAGTCCACGCTTCGCCGGCGCCGCGCTGAACTTCCGGATCATCGCGCCGGTCGCATCGTACACGCGGAATCGCACCGAATCCTTCGCGGTGGAGTCGGTCGCGATCGCCGAGACGGTGTAATTGATGGTGGCAGCAAGTGGTGGATCCTCGCCGTTCACGAGTGATCCCGGCGATCCCGTCGGTGTGGAAACTTTCCGGAAGCGATACGCTGCCCGCATCGGCAACAGCGCGACGGGCTTCTGCGCCAGAGAATCGGCCATCGACCGGAGATACGAGATGTCGTCCGCGATCCAGAATCCGCGGCCATAGGTTGCCACCACGAGATCGTGGAAGTGTCCCTGAATCTGCAACCAGCTCACTGGTGCATGCGGCAGGCCACCGTTGATCTCGATCCAGTGCGCGCCATCATCGAGCGACGCATACAACGCATTCTCGGTACCGGCGTAGAGCATGCCTTTCCGCACCGGATCCTCGCGCACGACGTGCACGTAACTGAAGACCGTGGCCGGAATGTCACCGCTGATCTTCGTCCACGTCTTCCCGAAGTCAGTCGTACGATAGATGTACGGACTGCGATCGTTGATCAGGTGCGCATCGACCGCGATGTATGCCGTTGCCGCATCAAACTTGCTCGGCTCGATACCGGAGATCGTGCTCCACTTCGGCAGACCCGGAATGTTCGCGGTCAAATTCGTCCACGACGTGCCGCCATCGCGCGTGATGTGCAGCAGCCCATCCATCGTCCCCGCCCAGATCAGATTCTTCTGCAGTGGTGACTCGGCAATCGCAAACAGCACCGTCACGTTTTCGACGAAGAGATTGTCCGTGACAAGACCGCCGGACGATTGCTGCTTCGTCGAATCGTTCGTGGAGAGATCCGGCGAAATGATCGACCAGCTCTGACCACCGTCGGTCGTGCGATGCACGAACTGCGAGCCGACGTACACCGTGTTGTGATCGTGCGGGGAGATGTGGATCGGGAAGGTCCACTGGAAGCGGTACTTGAGGTCCTTCGGCGCGACACCGTACCCCGCCTCGGGCCAGGGCTCGACAGCGCGTGACATACGGGTCTGCAGATCGAAGCGCTCGAGGCCTGCATCGTAGCAACCACTCCACACGGTACGATTGTCCACCGTATCGGGAATCGCCCAACCACTTTCGCACCCACCAACGGCACTCCACACACCGACCGTGCGCGATCCGCGCGAGTTACTCGGCCCGCCGTACGAATATCCGTCCTGCCGATTCCCATACAGGTTGTAGGGAATCTTCGTATCAGTGGCGACGTGGTACATCTGCGCATTCGGCAGCGCGATGCGCGTGAAGCTGGCGCCGCCGTCGATCGTGATGCCGACGCCACCGTCATCACCGACCATGAAGCGATCGGCGTCCGACGGATCCCACCAGAGATCGTGCAGGTCGCCGCCGGCGCGCGGGGCGTTCGGCATCTTCGTCAGTCCGCCGTCGCTCGTGCCGACGAATCGCACGCCGACGATGTACAGTCGATCGGCTTCGCGCGGACTGATGGCGAAGCGCGTGTAGTACTGCGGACGCTCGAGCAGGTCGTGGTCCTTGTTCACCGACTTCCACGTGCGTCCACCGTCGTCCGACCGATAGAGCGCCGGCTCCTTCATCTCGATCAGCGCATACAGGCGCCGCGGATCGCTCCGCGCGACACCGACGGCGATCTTGCCCATCGTGCCCTTCTTCGGCAGGCCCTTGCCCCACCCTTCGCCGCTCTCGCCGCCGTCGAGGCGCAACCATGTCTCGCCAGCATCGCGCGACATCCAGATGCCGCTGCCATTGCCACCGGAATGCTTGTCCCACGGCACGATGTACTGCTGCCAACTGGCGGCGAACAGCACGCGTGGATTGGTGGGATCCATGGCGACATCGATGATCCCGGTGCTGTCGTTCACGAACAACACCTTCTTCCACGTGGTGCCGCCATCCAGCGTGCGCCACAATCCGCGCTCGGCCTGCGGACCATAGCCATGTCCCTGCGCTGCCGCGTAAACGACGTCGGGATTCGTCGGATGAATCAGCACGCGGCCAATGCGGCCGGTCGTTTCCAGACCCATGCGCTTCCAGTGCCCGCCGGCATCCGTGGAGCGATAGATCCCATCACCAATGGAGACGTTGCTCCGCAGGAAGGTCTCGCCGGTACCGAACCAGACGACATTCGGATCGCTCGGTGCGACCGCGATCGCACTGACCGAGGACACGCGCAGCGAATCAGTGATCGGCACCCATCGCGCACCGCCGTTCGTACTCTTGAACAGGCCACCACTCGCAGCGCCAGCGTAGTACGTCCTGTATTCACCGGGCACACCGGCGACGGCGATGACGCGATTGCCATCCGGTCCGACGAAGCGCCAGCTCGGCACCTTCACGAACGCAGTATCGAGCGATGCCGGCGCCGCAGCAACCGGTGTGCGTGGCGTCGGACGTTGCGCGACGACCAGCGAGGGAATCAGAACGACGAGATGGAGCGCGGAGCGAAGCCGCATGGTGAATGGGCAGAGAGCGTGAATGCAGCAGATAGTCGAATGTGGCACCAGTCGCCGGACTGGGCTCAGCGCTTCGCGGCGTCGATCAGTGTGATTTCGATCACGCCTTTCTCGTGCCCTGGACCGCGCATTTGAATGGCTCGATTCTGATCGAGATACCGCATCTCGAGGATGCCTGCCACGCGCATCGTCTTCAACAGGTCGAGGGACGGCTGCCGGTTGCCATTTACATACACGACCACTTCCTGCGCCGTGCCACTGATGCCGCTGTCGGAGCCGCCATCCGCGCGCGCCGATGCCATGCGCCCCTGAGCCGGCTCGAGCCACAACGGGCGCATGATGTGAATCAGGTCGTACGCCGTGCTCGCCGTTGCTGCCGACTCGACCAGCTCATCATGCGTGATCTTGTTGCGATCACCACGGCTCTTGTTCTGCGCGTGCAGGAGCGTCGGGAATCCGACGAGGGCGATGATCAGGAGTGCGATGGAACGTCCGGAACGACGCATGCGATCCTCGAGGAGTGATAGACAGCTTGAGTCTAACGCCCTGCCATCGGTGGAGTAGCGGGCGCACCAAACCAGCGGACAGGGCGCTTCGCGCGCGCCTACGCCGTCGCGATCAGCCGCTCCGACAGCATCCAGAGCCGCTCGTTGCGTGCCACATTGGTCGCCCTGGTGGACAGTGGCTGTGAAAACGGTGGCCGCGTCGCACTGTTGCGATTGCCCCAGCTCCAGTGCAAACCCGATTCGGCAAACGCGTCGTCCACCACCACCTGCGCCAGACGATCGCCCGCCAGTTCCTGCGTCACGTACCCTTTCGTGATGTTCTTCTGAAACCACGGGAAGATCGTCCGAAACAACCGCGGCGTATCGCGGAACAGCGCCGTGTCGGCCACGCACCCCGGATAGAGCGTGTTGAAGACGATCCCAGTGCTGGCGTGATAGCGTCGATGCAATTCGCGACTCACGATCATGTTGCACAACTTGCTGTCCTTATACGCCTTGCCGGGCTTGAACGGCTTGCCATCGATCATCGCCACCGGCGCCTTGAAGCCAGCGTCCAGACCAGACAGATCCCCCAGATCCGCCGGAGCAGGAATCGGTACCTTCCCGCCGAACTCTTCGGAGTTCGCCGTGACCGTGCCGAGCGTGATCAAACGCGGTGCAGTCGCCTGTTGCAGATCGGGTAGCAACAGTGTGGACAAGAGAAAATGGCCGAAGTGATTCGTCGCCACGCTGATCTCGAAGCCCTCCGGTGAGCGCTGCGGCGCTTCCAGCCGTGGCAGGTACACCGCTGCATTGCAGACCAGCGCATCAAGCGTGCGGCCCGTGGCACGAAACGCATCGACGAAGGCGCGCACACTGTGCAGCGAGCCCAGATCGATCGTCAGCAGCGAGATCGCCCCCGCATCGATGCCCAGTCGCGCGGCCTCGCGGCGGGCCTTTGCGAGATCGCGACACGCCATGATCACATGCCAGCCGCGGCTGACGAGCGACCTGGTGCCGTACAATCCAACGCCGGAGGAGGCGCCGGTCACGATCGCGGTACGTGGTGCGGCAGTTGGCATGTCGAGCGACGGGGAAACGGTGTGTGGCAGTGTGCGGAGGAGCCTGGCGTGAGCGCGAACTGGGCGCAGTCTAATTCGGCGCTGTCCCGCCTGCCTCTGGACGCCATCGGAAATGCCGCCTACTTACCCGGTATGCACAGATACCTTGCTTGCGTCATCAGCTGTCTGCTGATCGGTGTCCACGCCGACGCTCAGCGGCCGGCAGCGGCCCATCCGGTCGCAGACCTCGTCGTTCGGAATGCGGCCGTGTGGACCGTCGATCCGGCACATCCCCGCGCGACGGCAGTCGCCGTCAGCGGCGACACGATCGTCGCCGTCGGCACGGACGCCGACATGCGCCCCTGGATCGGACCGCGCACGCGGATCATCGAGGCTCGCCGGCGTACGCTGCTCCCCGGCTTCACCGATTCGCACGTGCACTTCCTGATGGGTTCCTTCGCACTGGCGCGAGTTGCGCTCGGCGATGCGAAGGACATGACCGATCTGCGGACGACCCTGCGCGCGTGGCAACGAAAGACCCCCGGCACCGGCTGGGTGCTCGGACGCGGCTGGACGTATGCGATGATCGGTGGCGATGGCATGCCATCGAAGCGTGATCTCGACGACATCTTTCCCGACCGGCCGGTCATCTTCAGCGCCTACGATGGGCACACCAGCTGGGTGAACTCCAGGGCCCTCGCGCTTGCCGGTATCACGCGCGACACGCCCGATCCCGCCAACGGCATCATCGTGCGCGATGCCTCCGGTGAGCCGACCGGCGCGCTCAAGGAAAAGGCGTCCGCACTGGTGAACAGCAAGGTGCCGACACCGACGGCGTCCGAGACCAGGCACGCGCTGCTGCTCGGCCTGCGCTACGCGAGCAGCATCGGCGTCACGCGCGTGCACAGCGCACACGGTGACTTCGAGCTGCTGCCACTGCTCGACTCGTTGCACACGGCGGGCGTGTTACCGGTGCGCTTCGATATCGGCGCGTTCGTCGATCCGCCGCTGCTGCAGCCCGCATTCGTCGCGAAGCTCGACAGCGCGCGACTGCGATACGCCGGCGACTGGGTGTCAGCCAATCTCGTCAAGCTGATGATCGATGGAGTCGTCGAGTCGCACACCGCGGCGATGCTCGCGCCGTACACGACCGATTCCAGCAGCAGCGGGGCGCTCTTCTGGCCGATCGATGCATACACGGCGGCGGTCACCGAGCTCGATGCGAAGGGCTTTCGCGTGATGACGCACGCCATCGGCGACCGCGGCATTCGCACGGTGCTCGATGCGTATGCATCGGCACGACAGGCCAATGGACCGCGCGATCGTATTCAGCGCATCGAACACATCGAAACCATCGATACGGCAGACATCGCGCGCTTCGGGCGCGACGGTGTGATCGCAAGCATGCAGCCGCTGCACGCCTATCCCGAAGGCGCGGCGAGCGAGGGGCCGTGGTCACGCGCAATCGGGCCTGAACGCGCGTCGCACGCCTGGCTGTGGAAGCAGATCGCGACTGGCAATGGTCGCATCGCATTCGGCAGCGACTGGCCGGTGGTGACGCTCGATCCGTGGCCCGGCGTGCAGGTGGCGGTCAATCGGCAGACGGAGACCGGCACGCCACCGAACGGATTAGTCGCCTCGGAACGGCTTGACGTGGCATCAGCGATTGCGGGCTATACCATCGGTGCGGCGATTGCCGGTGGTCGCGAGAAGAAGGAAGGCACGATCACACCGGGCAAGCTGGCCGATTTCGTGCTCGTTGCACGCGACCCATTCAATGCAACACCACTGCAGCTGGCGACGATGCAGGTCGACATCACGATCGTCGGCGGACGTGTGGTGTATCGTCGCGCGCCGAGGCGCTGATCACGTTCCGCCAGTCCGCGCGCCCGTACGTTGCATCGGGACCGAGCGGCCACCGCGAGGCGCCGCGGGACGTGCGGTGATGTATATGGGAAGCCAGTCTCATCGGACGTTGGCACCGAACGTGCAGAGCAGTCTCAGCATGGCCACGGTGCACGGTCGGACACGGCAGCAGAATTCCTGCGGCGTGTCGGCAAAGCCACCGGACGGTCCCGTCACGCTCTACCGTGTTGTGCCAGCCGCCGTTGCGCAGGCCTGACACACGGTCGAGTCGAGAGTGCTCTGGCGATGCTGGCCAGGACGCATAGTGACTTCCACAACGTCGTGTCTCTCCCGCCGCCGCATGGGTCATCTGACTATGCGCCGGCACTGCGCCCACGGGCATCCGTGCCGTGTGCACGTCACACTCTTGCACTCCGAATCATGAACATTCTCATCTGGCTCATTGTCGGCGGCGTCATCGGGTGGCTCGCCAGCATCGTCATGAAGACGAACGGACAGCAGGGCATCGTCTTGAACGTGGTCGTCGGCATCATTGGCGCCATGATTGCCGGCTGGCTCATCTCGCCCATGCTTGGCGTCGGTACGATCAATCAGAACAACTTCAGCGCGCCGTCGCTGCTGGTGTCGTTCGGTGGTGCAGTCGTGTTGCTCGCCGTTGTGAATCTGCTGCGTCGCGGATCGACGCGCTGAATTCGTCCATGTGAGACTCCCGCCCGTCGATACGACGGGCGGTGTGGTTCGGTGGCGCCTGCCACCGACCATGCACGGCGCAGACAGCGCGGCGCACGTGCGCATCCGGCCGCTGACAGCCGTCCAACAAAAGATGCCGGTCGCGACGAATGCCACGGAGGCGGGTCGCGCGGCGAATCGCCGCGTGCAGTTGCGCCGCATTCCAGCAGCGCCGACGACACGCGTTCCCTGACCAAGCCATCGGCACGAACCGAACACGCAGTGCCCCCGTGCATTCACCTGTGCACGGGGGCACTGTCACATCCCGACCGCAGTGTGCTCACCCATTGATCACGTGCCTTCCAGCCCGCGCAACCGTGCGTCGAGATGCGACCGATCGGCGACCGCCATTGCCAGCGGACCGCGCTGCCCGAACTCCACCACACTGACCGAGCCCGTCGGACAACCGAATCGATAGCGGAATCGACCGACGTCCACGCCGAGGAGCGTGCAGAGCAGCGCGCGAATTGAGGCCTTGTGTGTGACGAAGAGCACATCGCCGCTCGTGAACTGGTGTGTGACCTCCTCGACGACGCCGAGCATCCGCCGCGCGAGCGCAATCGCTGTTTCACCGTCGGTCGGTGCATTCCACGCAGGATCGGCGGTCCAGCGCACATAGTCGTCGTGGAATTCATGGTCGACGATCGCGGCGCTCAGGCCATCCCACCGGCCGTAGTCGATTTCCGTCAGCGCATCACGCGTCTCGACCGCCACACCCGCACGCTCGCCGATGATGCGCGCTGTCACCTGTGTGCGTTGCAGCGGGCCGGCGTAGATCGCCTTCCACGGGAGCTTGGCATACGCCGTCGCGAACCGATCGG
>JBBRLZ010000076.1:0-19462 GCA_038231095.1 Gemmatimonadales bacterium | reverse complement strand
GACCGTGATCATGGTCACGCATGAGCAGGATATCGCCGCCCATGCACGTCGCGTGGTCGTGCTCCGCGACGGCGTGATCGCGAGCGACGACAGCGGCGACGTGTTCCGCGCCACGCGCCTCGGTCAGGGACACTAGTCATGCCGCTCTTCGAGGCCGTCCTGCTCGCACTGCAGACGATCCGCACGCAGAAGCTGAAGAGCTTCTTCACGATGCTCGGGGTCTGCATCGGCGTCACCTTCCTCATCGCCGTCGTTGCGATCGTGGAGGGGATGAGCCGATACATGGAGGACGATCTCGTCGGCAAGCTGCTGGCGGTGAACACGTTCGAAGTGCGCGTGCAGCCGAATGTGAACATCGGCAATACCACGCGTGAGCAGTGGGAAGAGTACCAGCGTCGTCCGCGCCTGATGGAGCCCGACGTACCGCTGATCGTGGCGGCGTTGAATTCGAACGTCGTCTGGGCACCGATGAGTCAGAGCGGCGGCGTGACAGCCACCACGCTCGCAGGTCGCCCGAAAAGCGTCATGGCGTACAACACGACGCGGAATTACTTCGACATCAAGAAGATGGGCGTCGTCTCCGGCCGGATCTTCTCGCCGCAGGAAGACGTGATGGGGTCGCTCGTCGTCGTCATCGGCAAGGATGTGAAGGATCACTTCTTCGCCAACGTCGATCCGCTCGGCAAGGAAATCCGCCTCGGCAATCTGCCGTACACCGTGATCGGCGTCGCGGAGTCGCAGGGCAGCGCGCTCGGCATGTCGTTCGACAAGTTCGTGATTGCACCGTACAGCTCCCCGCTGCGTCGGCTCACGAATCGGCAGAAGGGCGTGATCGATGCCGTGATGGTGAAGAGTCCGAATGAGCAGATCATGACGTCCACGATGCAGGACGTGCAGGAAGTGATGCGCTCGATCCGCAAACTGCGCCCTGGCCAGAAGGACAACTTCGTGCTCGAGACATCTGCCTCGGCACTCACGTTCTTCGCGAAGATCAAGCAGTACCTCGTGCTGGCCGGGGTCGTACTGCCTGCGATCGGGCTGATCGTCGGCGCGATCGTGATCATGAACATCATGCTTGTCGCCGTCGCTGAACGCACGCGCGAAATCGGTGTGCGCAAGTCGCTCGGCGCACGGCGGCGCGACATCATGGCACAGTTCCTCGTCGAGAGCACCACGTTGTCGATCTTCGGTGCCGCGATCGGTGTCGGGCTGGGCGCGGTGCTCGCGAAGATCATTTCGAGCGTCACTCCGTTGCCGGCCGCCATTGCGCTTTGGTCCGTTGTGCTCGCGGTCGTGGTCGGCGCCGGCGTTGGCATCATCGCCGGTGTCTACCCTGCTTCACGCGCCAGCCGGCTCGATCCGGTCGTCGCCCTCCGTTCAGAGTGATCACATGTCGATAAAAACCACGATCAGCGGCACGGTGGAAGGCGTCGGCATTGCGCTCGAATCGATCCGGGCCAACAAGCTCCGCGCCGGATTGACGATTCTCGGTGTGTCGGTCGGTGTCTTCGTCGTGGTTGCGATCGGCGCGATGATCACCGGCATCAACGGTGCGGTCACGCGCGACATCGCGGCCGCGGGACCGAACACGTTCTACGTGACGCGCGCACCGATCACATTCGAAGCCTGCGACGGCGGCGACGACACCTGCCGTTGGCGCCGCAATCCCCGTCTGACGGTGGACGAAGCGGCGAGCTTCCGCTCACTGCCCTCGATCCGCGCCGTGATCACGCAGATCAATACGAACTCCAGCGCGCGGTACCGTGGGGCGTTCCTGTCATCCGTCGGCGTGCAGGCGTTCAGTACCGATTGGCTGCTGGTCGACGGTGGCACGATCGTCAACGGTCGCTCCTGGACCGACGCCGAGGACAAGGCAGGTGCGAAGGTCGTCGTCGTGAACAAGAAGCTCGCGGAGCAGTTGTTCGGCGATAGTGATCCGATCGGCAAGCAGGTCGTGATCGGCAACGTGCCGTTCGACGTCATCGGCGCCTACGACAAGCCCCTGAATCCGCTCGGCAGCGACAACGATCCCGTGGCGTACATGCCGATGCAGGCCGCCATCACGGCGCTCAACGCGCAGCCGCGCTGGGTGAATATCATGGTGCGTCCGCGCGATGATGTGACGCGCGACGCCGCGATCGACGAGGTCACGGCATCGCTCCGCGGCCGTCGTCGCCTGCGCCCTGCGGCCGAGAACAATTTCGCCATCATCACGCAGGACAAGATCCTCGAGACGTACAACAAGATCGTCGGAACGTTCTTCATCGTGATGATTTCGCTCTCCGCCGTCGGACTCCTGGTCGGCGGTGTCGGCGTGGTCGCGATCATGATGATCAGCGTCACGGAGCGCACGCGCGAAATCGGCGTGCGAAAAGCCCTCGGCGCGACCGCCGGACTGATTCTCTGGCAGTTCCTCGTCGAGGCGGCGACCCTCACCGGTATTGGCGGCGCGATCGGCCTCGCACTTGGTGCACTCGTCGCGTGGATCGTGAAGACCAACTTCCCGATCCCGGCCGAGATTCCGCTGATGTCGGTGGTCGCGGCGATCGGCGGCAGCGTGCTCACTGGCGTACTGTTCGGCATCATTCCGGCGTTTCGTGCGGCGCGGCTGGATCCGGTGGTGGCGCTGCGGTACGAATAGGGAGCGGTGGCCGCGGGCTCACCCCGCACACCTGCTGCCCCGCAGTCGGTCCGGACGCATCATGTCCGGACCGACTAGCATTCGCGGGTGCACCTGTCTGACGTCTTCCTGACCGCCTTCACCCAGCTCCGCGCGAACAAGTTCCGCGCGTTCTTCACGTTGCTCGGCATCATGGTGTCGGTCGCGTTTCTGGTCGCGGTCATCGCCATCATCAACGGCATGAACGTCTACGTCAGCGAGCAGGTCGCCGGGTCGCTGATCGGCAAGGATGTCTTTCAGGTCCGTCGCGGCCCGATCTCGCTCGGCCTGATCGACGATGAAGCGTTGCGCAGGATCCAGAAGCGTCCGCGTATCACACTGCGCGATGCCGAGGTGCTGCAGGAAGCGCTGCCTGATGCCGCCGCCATCAGCCTGCAGTCGGGCTGGCCGACACCGCTCGCAGATATCGAGTGGCGCGATCGGGCGATCGGCAGTGTCACGGTCTTTGGCGTCACCGCCGACTTTCAGCGCGTGCAGGACTACCGCTTCGAATCGGGGCAGCCACTGACGGATCTCGACATCCGCGAGCGCCGCCGGGTCGTCGTGATCGGCAATGATATCGCGAAGACACTCTTCGATGGTGTCGATCCGGTCGGGCAGACGATTCGCATCAAGGGCACGCAGTTTGCCATCGTCGGGGTCGTGGCGCCCAAGGGTCGCGTGCTCGGCCAGAGTTTCGACGGATTCGTGCTGATGCCGATTCCGGCCTTCGAATCGATCTACGGTCGCCGTCTCACAACCACGATCAGCGTCAAGGTCACCGACCCGGCCACGATGAGTCTGTCGATGAATCGCGCGCAGGAAGCGATGCGGCTGGCGCACCACCTGCGCCCCGGCGAAGCCGACGACTTCAGCATTGAGACGGCCGACGCGCTGGTCGATTTCTGGAAAAAGCTGACGAAGACACTCTTCTCGATCATCCCGGCCGTCGTCGCCATCGGCATCGTCGTCGGTGGCGTCGTGATCATGAACATCATGCTGATGTCCGTTACCGAGCGCACCCGCGAGATCGGCATCCGCATGGCCGTCGGCGCGTCACGCGGTGACATCCGCAAACAGTTCCTCGCCGAATCCGTCGCAGTCTCCGCACTCGGCGGCGTGCTTGGGCTCGCACTCGGTGCGCTGCTGGCGTGGCTCGTGCAGGCGCTCTCACCGCTGCCAGCACGCGTCACGCCGTGGTCCATCGCCGCGGCACTCGCGCTGGGAGGCGGTGTGGGCGTGCTGTTCGGTGTGTATCCCGCCGCTCGCGCCGCGCGACTCGACCCGATCGATGCGCTGCGCGCCGAGTAGGCGATGAGCGTCACACGAACCATTGCGCAGCTTGGGCAGAACGTCGCGGTTGCCGTCAACGCGATCCTGGCGAGCAAACTCCGCTCCGCGCTCACCGTCCTCGGTGTCGTGATCGGTGTTTCGACCGTGATGACGATGGCGAGCCTCGTGCAGGGCATTCGCGATCAGATCGTGCGCACGATCGAAGTTGCCGGCCCGACGACGTTCTACGTGCTGAAGGTCTTTTCGCAGACACCGCTGAATCCCGATCGCCTGCCAAAGTATGTGCGCATCCGTCCCGATCTCGCCGAGGCAGAGGCCGAACGCATTCGCGCACTGCCGGGGATTCTGTATGCGTCACTCTGGGCACAGGCCATCGCGCGCGTGGCGTACGAAGGCACGCGCACACAGAGTGTCGCGGTGTTCGGCGCCGATGAGGGCTTCACGACGATTCAAGGCGGCGAACTGTCGTCGGGGCGATGGTTCACGCGCGCCGAGGTGACCGCCGGCGAGGCGGTCGTGGTGCTGCGCGATGCGATCGCCGACAAGGTCTTCGGCCGGCTCGAACCGCTCGGGAAACTGGTGCGCGTTGGCGGGCGGCCCGCGCGCGTCATCGGCATCTATGTGCAGCCCGGCAACATCTTCTCACCACCCGGCTCCGAGATTGGCGCGATCCTGCCGTATCGCATGTTGAATCAGCAGTTCCGCATCGACAAGACGAACGGTCTCTGGATTCCCGTCAAGCCGAAGCCGGGCGTGACGGTGATGGCAGCGCAGGAGGAAGTCACGATCGCGCTGCGCAGCACACGAAAACTGCGCCCACGCGACAAGAACACCTTTGATCTCGTGACGCAGGATCAGGTGCTCGACACGTTCAACAGCCTGACGAGTGTGTTCTTCCTCGTGCTGATCGTACTGTCGAGTGTCGCACTGCTCGTCGGTGGGATCGGCGTGATGGCGATCATGATGGTCTCCGTCACCGACCGCACGAAGGAAATCGGTCTGCGCAAGGCGCTCGGCGCGACCACCGGTGACATCCGGCAGCAATTTCTCGTGGAAGCCGCCACGCTCACCGGCATCGGTGGAATTCTGGGCGTGATCACGGGCGCCGCCGTCGGAAGACTCGTGACGATGCTGCTCGACATCTCGACCGGATTTCCCGTCACACTGACGATTGTCGCCGTCGTCTCATCGATCGTCGTCGGCGTGATGTTCGGTTTCATTCCCGCGAATCGTGCAGCGCGACTCGATCCGGTGGACGCACTGCGCTACGAGTAGCTCCCCCTGCGGCGGTCAGTACCCGCGCGCCTTCAGGAACACTTCCCACAGCGGTGCATCGCTGTGCACGGCCAGCAGCATGTACTCGACCGCGGCCAGCGCAATCAGCATGGACAACAGCGCGCGACTCTGCCGCAGGAACGCGTCCTTCGACTGCCAGCCGTTCCACCAGAAGATCAGCGCCACGCCGACCGCAGCGAAAAATGAGACCGGCAGCCACCCGCTGTTCACCGGCGGACCGTAGTACGACAGCAGGAATTGCAGATGCGGCGGCAGGAACCGCGCGCCCGGATTCGCGACGCCGAAGAAAATGTTCAGCTTCGCCACCTGCAAGACGATCCAGTACGTCGCCAGCGCGGCAAAGGCAAGCCGGTTCGGTGAGAGTCGCACCTGCAGCCACGTCACGAACAACACCAGCACGCAGAGCAGCTCGTGCCACAGCAACGATGTAATCGCTTCGGTGGCGCGGAACACGCTCGCTTCGCCAGCGATGCTCGCGGCATGTCCGGGGCCAACGATCCAGCCACCGTACAACCCGACGTTGATCCACATCCAGACCGCTGTCGTCGCAAGGAAAGTGCGACGCGCGGATGCCGCCGTGCGTTCCGCGCGTTGCGCATGAATCACGTACACCGCGTAGATCGCCACCCCCGTCGAAATCGTCCATGCGGCGAGTTTCGTCCATTCGTTGCGCTGCAGCGCGACGATCACACCGGTCACCAGCCACCAGAAGCCAACCACCGCCAGCGTGCCTTTGCCGACCGCACTCCAGTGGTCGTGCAACCACGCGGCCCACGGACCGCGTACTTTCGCATCGCTGATCGTGTGTTCTGTCGCCGCCGTCACGTCGCGCGGTGCCGTCATCCGACTTCCTTGGCCAGCGCAATCGCCCCGGCAATCGCGCGGGCATCAACCACCGGCAAGGGCACATAACGCGCACCCATCGCGTCGGCCACGCGCTTCGCCATCGGCTCCGGTCGCGCCGACGTGTCGATCAGCACCGCCAATAGCCCGCTCGATCGAAAGTGCGACGCCGCATCGAGTGCATCGCGCATCGACTCCGCACGACCGCCTTTCCCGTCGCGCGCGACATTCGCCCGGCCATCCGTCAGAAACACCACCACGGGCATCGTCCCCGCGCGCCGCGCCGAAACACCGGCAGTGAGCGCCGCGTCGATCGCCGCTGCCAGCGGCGTACCACCACCACCCGGCAACGACGCGAGCAGCTTGCGCGCACGCGCCAGCGCACGCGTCGGCGGCAGCATCACATCGGCAGTCGTGCCGCGAAACGCAATCAGCGACACACGATCACGTCGCGCGTAACTCTCCACCAGCAACGCTTCCACCGCACCCTTCGCCTCGCCGAGTCGCTGCGCAGCAGCGGAGCCGGACGCATCGACCACGAAGATCACCGACGTGCCGGCGCGCTCGACGTAGCGCCGCACACGGAAGTCATCGCGCTCCACGATCAACGATCGCGCCGGCAATCCGCGCATCTCGCTCGCACGCGCGCGCGCGCGCTGCCATGGCGCTGCCGCGCGCAACGTCTCGAGCACATGCAAGCGCCGCACACCGTCCGGCGTACCGCGCCGCGCCGCCACCTGACGACCACGCGTCCAACTCGCCTTCTCGGCGCCCGCCTTCCCCATTTCCTGACCTGGCCGCTGCGAACGCGCCAGCAGTTCGGCCAGCAACTCCGGTGGAATCGCAGCGGTCACTGCGTCCACCAGCCGTTCTTCCATCGCGCCGGTGTCATCCTGCGATGGCGGCGGTGGTTCGGACGACGCACCTTCCGATGCGGGCGGCTCAGGCGGTTGCTCCGGTCGCTGTTGCTGCTCCGGCTCCTCTGCCTGCGGTTCCGGCGGCGAAGGCAAACGCGTTGCACGCGGCGCGAGCACCAACTGCACCGCGAGCGCGACATCGCTTTCGTCCACCGCGTTGCGCTCATCGAGTGCCGCCAGCGCGCGCGCGGTCCACAGCGCCTGCCGCGACGCACGATCCGACGCGATACCAAAGCTGTCGCAGACGGTGCCGATGCCGATCATCACCTCATCATCAGCGTGGACCTGCTCCACGAGCGCGCGCGCCGTCGCAATCGCAGTGCGATCCGGCAGCGAGTCGGCGTCCACGCGCACATCGCCGTCGAGTACGAGCGCCAGTCGGTCACGCAAGGGTGCCGCCACGCCCCACACCTCCTCGTCACTCTCATCGATCACGATCAGCGTGAACTCCGCTGCGAATTCGGCGCGGACACCATCACGCAGCACCTGTGCGACGCCGGAGTCGAGCACCGCGCCAATGCGAGCCTGCGTCGCGACCGGCATCCGCTCGATCAGCGGAATGATCACCACACCGCCATGGGCATCGGCGACCACGCCGCGCTCCGCCACCGGCACGCCCGTCGCAATGGTCGCGGCCAGATCGAGGCCACCAAAGATGCGATCATCGGTCGCGGACGACGGCAGTCGCAACACTTTTATGCTCTGTGGCAAGCGCTCGCGGAGTGCGGTGATCCACTGCTGCGCGCCGGCCGACGAATCACGCAGCACGATGCCACCGATGCGATGACCGGCGACCGCCAGCACGCACAGCGCCGCCGCCGCGCGCGCACGCGCGGCGCTGACATCGTCCGCAACCTGCATCGCCGGCACCGCCGTCGCCATCAGTCGGCGCCGTAAATCGCCGTGATGCCACGCGCGACACGCGTGCCGCTGCCCCCTTCGTCGAGCACGTTCCGTCGCAGGCGATGGCGCAGCGCCATCGGCGCGACCGCCTTCACATGCGCATCGGTCACCGTCTTCGCGCCATCCAGTGCTGCGGCAGCACGCGCCGCACGCAGGAGTGTGAGTTCTCCGCGAACGCCGTCGGTCCCCAGTTCGACGCACAGTTGCACCGCCTTGTGCAGCACCGCATCGGGTACATGCACGGTCGGCAGGCGCTTGCGTGCCGCGAGAATCCTGCTGCGCACGGCCGAGTCGGCGTCGTCCCATGTGGCAAGGAACGTGACAGAGTCGCGCTCGTACGCATCGCGCCGCCGGATGACTTCCACGCGCTGCGCGACGTCGTCGCTGGTGCGCACCTCGACACTCAACCCGAAGCGATCGAGCAGCTGCGGGCGCAGATCGCCCTCCTCCGGGTTGCCGCTGCCGACGAGCACGAATCGCGCCGGATGCCGGACGCTCACACCATCGCGTTCGACCACGTTCTCGCCGGTCTGTGCCACGTCGAGCAGCAGATCGACGAGATGATCCTCGAGCAGGTTCACTTCGTCCACATACAGAAAGCCGCGATGCGCGCGCGCGAGCAAACCGGGCTCGAACGCCTTTTCGCCGTTGCGCAGGGCCTTCTCGATGTCGAGCGCGCCGACCACGCGGTCTTCGGTCGCGCCCAGCGGCAGGTCGATCACCGGAACACGTTTGTCGGTGACGGGCAGCTTGCCCTTCGGAGTGCGGGTGGCGCGTTCCTGGCACTCGTCGCACCGGGAGCCGTTGGCACTTGGGTCGCAGCCGTAGCGACACCCTTCGACAGCCTTCATGCTGGGGAGCAGTGCCGGCAGCGCCCGAACAACCGTCGATTTGCCGGTGCCGCGGTCGCCAAGCACCAGAACGCCGCCAACCGACGGATCCACCGTCGCGATCAAGAGCGCCAGCTTCATCTGCTCCTGCCCTACAATTGCACTGAACGGAAAGGCAACGCGCACGCGGTCCTCGGAAAACGGTGAATCACCTGTATCATGGTGAAAAGCTGCCCGTCGCGTCCCGGCGCGCAAGCGCCGCGCGGCGGTGCTTGACGAGTTGATGGTTGGCGTGCATTCCAGAGCAGCAGCGTTGCCATCAGATTTTCGCGCGAGTCGAGCTGCACCCCACCTCCGTCAGGACCGGACTGCCTTTTCATGTCTGATCGTCACAAGCCGACGGCCATCGCCGCTGCCGCCCCACCCCGGGTCGCCGGTCTGCGCCAGCGCGACGAGACCGCCGCCCCACGCCTCTCGCTCGCCGACCGGATCGCCGACTGGCGCAATCGGATGGCCGCCTCACCAGGCTTTCAGCGCTGGGCCGGCTCATTTTTCCTCACCCGCTTCATCGCTCGGCGGCACGCCCGCGAGCTCTTCGACCTCTGTAGCGGCTTTGTGTATTCCCAGGTGCTGTACGCCGGCGTGCAGCTCGGGCTCTTCGGCAAGCTGCGCAACGGGCCACTCACAATGGCCGAGATCGCTACCGCCGTCGGTCTTCCCCTCGAGGGAACGGAACGATTGGTGAATGCGGCCAGCGCGCTCGACCTACTGGAGACCACGCAGGACGGCCGTTGGCGCCTGACGGTGAACGGGGCGTCGATCGCGCCGAGTACCGGTCTGGAAAAGCTGATCGAGCATAACCAGTTGCTGTACAGGGACTTACTCGATCCAGTGGCGATGCTCCGCGACCCCCACCGCAGCCAGACGGCCATCGCTGCGTACTTCCCGTACGGCGAAGCCGGGCGGCCGGAAGACGTCGACCCGATCGCAGCGGCGCGATACAGCGACCTCATGGCGTCGACGGTGCCGCCGTTGGCGGAGGAAGTCGTTGACGCCTACCCGGTGAGCAGGCACCGCAAACTGCTCGACGTGGGTGGCGGCATCGGGGCCTTTCTGACGCTGATGGGTGAGCGCGCTCCAGCGCTGGACCTGATGCTGTTCGACCTTCCAGCGGTGGCCGTCCATGCCCGCGCCGCGCTCGCCGCCAACGGACTCAACGGGCGCGCCGCGGTGCACGCGGGCAACTTCCAGACGGATGCCCTCCCGACTGGGGCCGACCTGATCACCCTGGTCCGCGTGCTGCTCGACCACGGCGACGAGGTGGCGCTGACGGTGCTCCGACGGGCCCGCGAAGCGCTCGAGCCTGGCGGCACGCTGCTCGTCGTCGAACCGTTCTCGGGCATTCGAGGTGCGGAGCGCGTCGGAGACGCCTATTTCGGCCTCTACCTCTTTGCTATGGGCCGCGGTCGTGCGCGCACCATCGCGCAGCATCAAGCGCTGTTGCGCGCCGCGGGATTCAGCCGCACGCGCGTCGTTCCCACGCGCTATCCCGTGCACACCGGGATCATCGCGGCTCAGGCGTAACTCCCAAAACCGCGCAGGACCGGTTGCGGGTTGCATGGTCACCGCGATGCAGAATCACGTGCCGAAATACGACGATTTCGCGTGCCGAAATCACGCCCTCAAGAACCGTCAACCTTTATTGACGGTTTCTGTTGTAGGGGTAGGTTGACACCTGTACCTCATGATCCACCCGCTGGACGGAGCTGCCTGGTGAATTCTCTCGCTGTGGTGTTCGACGAACCGAGAACGCTCGCACTGCGCGCGTTGCCGCTCGACGCACCGGGAGACGCAGACGTTCTGATCGCCGTGCAACACACCGGCATCAGCACCGGCACTGAGCGACTGCTTTATACCGGCACCATGCCGCCCTTCCCCGGGTTGGGGTACCCGCTCGTTCCCGGTTATGAAAGCGTTGGCGTGATCATGCACGCCGGTCCGCTCTCGCAGCGCACGGTGGGGGACGAAGTCTTCGTCGCCGGTGCGCGCTGCTTCGGCGAAACGCGCGGACTGTTCGGCGGCGCCGCAGAAAAGCTCGTCGTCGCCGGCGACAAGACGTATCGGATCCCGCGCGGCCTCGGCGATCGCGGCGTGCTGCTCTCACTCGCTGCGACGGCGCTGCATGCGCTGCGCACCTTCAGCTCCGGCGCGATGCCTGAGCTGATCGTCGGCCATGGATCGCTCGCACGCCTCGCCGCGCGCCTGGTCGTTGCACTCGGCGCGACCGCGCCCACGGTCTGGGAGATCAATCCCGCGCGCGTCAGCGGTGCGGAGGGCTATGAAGTCGTGCATCCGGATCACGATGCGCGTCGCGACTATCGCACGATCCTCGAATTGAGCGGCGCCACCGACATTCTCGATGCGCTCGTTCCACGCCTCGCGCGGAATGGCGAGATCGTGCTCGGCGGCTTCTATCACGAGCCTGTGAAGTTTGCGTTTCCGCTCGCGTTCATGCGCGCGATGCAGCTGAAAATCGCCGCGGAGTTCTCCCCGGCCGATCTCGCTGATGTGACCGCCATGGTCACCGACGGACGACTGTCGCTCGACAACATCATCACCCATCGCGTGCCGGCTGCGGATGCAGCGCAGGCCTACGCGACGGCGTTCGGTGATCCGACGTGTGTCAAGATGATCCTCAACTGGAGTCACCCGGTATGACTGCACCGCACGCCCCCGCTCAGGACGATGTGCTCGCGAAGATGCACCAGACGCTCCGCGACGAAGCCTCCGCACCGGACGCTGCGCCCGTTGAATCGACGCCGGTGACGAAGGAAACGCAGATCATCGCGATCTACGGCAAGGGAGGCATCGGCAAGAGCTTCACACTCGCGAACCTCTCCTACATGATGGCGCAGCAGGGCAAGAAGACGCTGCTCATCGGCTGCGATCCGAAGAGCGACACGACGTCGCTGCTGTTCGGTGGCAAGGCCTGCCCCACGATCATCGAGACCTCGTCGAAGAAGAAGCTCGCCGGTGAAGCGGTTGCCATCGGTGACGTCTGCTTCAAGCGGGATGGTGTCTTCGCGATGGAACTCGGCGGACCGGAAGTCGGTCGCGGCTGCGGCGGTCGCGGCATCATTCACGGATTCGAAACGCTCGAGAAGCTCGGCTTCCACGAGTGGGGCTTCGACTTCGTGCTGCTCGACTTCCTCGGCGACGTGGTCTGCGGGGGCTTCGGCCTGCCGATTGCCCGCGACATGTGCCAGAAGGTGATCGTCGTCGCATCGAACGACCTCCAGTCGCTCTACGTCGCAAACAACGTCTGCTCGGCGGTGGAATACTTCCGCAAGCTCGGTGGCAACGTCGGTGTGGCCGGCATTGTGATCAACAAGGACGATGGTACCGGCGAGGCTGAAGCCTTCGCGAAGAAGGTCGGCATCCCGATCCTCGCCAAGATCCCCGCCAACGACGACATCCGTCGCAAGAGCGCCAACTACGAAATCATCGGCATTCCCGGCGGCGACTGGGGCGATCTGTTCGCCGAGCTCGCGCAGAACGTCGCCGATGCGCCGCCGGTGCGCCCGCATCCGCTGACGCAGGACGACCTGCTCAACCTGTTTTCTGCCGATACCGTCGGCCGCAACGTCGTCCTCGAGCCGGCGAGCTTCATGGACATGTGCGGACGCGAAGAATCCAACAAAGCCACGCTCGAAGTGGTCTACGACACTGTCTGACGCAGCGATTCCCATGCCGGACCATGAGATGATCACGACACCGAACCGCGAGATCGCGTACGATGGCGCGGGTGATGCGCCGATGGCGAACGACGGGCAGCAGCCCACCGGAATCGATGCCACCGTGTCGGCGCCGCGAGCGGCACTTCCGGTGATCTCGGCGCCACCAACCGACGGCATGGGATGCCATTCGGGTGCGGAACAGTTGCAGGCAGCGGCGATGGCCAGCGGCAAGAGCGAGATCCTCGCGCAGTACGCCGCCGACTATCCGAAAGGCCCGCATGATCAGCCGCAGTCGATGTGCCCTGCCTTTGGTTCGCTGCGCGTCGGGCTTCGCATGCGCCGCACCGCCACGATCCTCAGTGGTTCGGCATGCTGTGTGTACGGCCTCACGTTCACGAGCCACTTCTATGGTGCACGGCGCACCGTCGGCTACGTACCGTTCAACTCCGAGACGCTCGTGACCGGGCAGCTGTTCGAGGACATCCGCGAGGCGGTGTTCAAGATGGCCGATCCTGTGCTGTACGATGCGATCGTGATCACGAACCTCTGCGTGCCGACGGCTTCGGGCGTTCCGCTGCAACTGCTGCCGAAGGAAATCAACGGCGTGCGCATCATCGGCATCGACGTGCCGGGCTTTGGTGTGCCGACGCACGCCGAAGCGAAGGATGTGTTGTCCGGCGCGATGCTTCGCTATGCACGCACGGAAGCGGAACAGGGCCCCGTTGCGGCACCGCGCGGCGGCAAGAGCGACAAGCCGACCGTCACGCTCGTCGGCGAAATGTTCCCGGCCGATCCGGTCGGCATCGGCATGCTCCTGGCGCCGCTGGGCCTCGCGGCTGGTCCGGTTGTGCCGACGCGTGAATGGCGCGAGCTGTATGCGGCGCTCGATTGCGCGGCGGTTGCTGCGATTCATCCGTTCTACACCGCGTCATTCCGCGAATTCGAATATGCCGGTCGCACGATCGTCGGTTCCGCACCGGTCGGGCACGACGGCACGGCAGACTGGCTGCGCAACATCGGTGAGGCATGTGGAGTCAGTGCCGACACCATCAGCGCGGCGCAGAATGCATTCCTGCCGGCGATCAAGAGCGCACTGGCCGCCAAGCCGATCAAGGGCCGCATCACGATGAGCGGCTACGAAGGCTCGGAGCTGCTCGTCGCGCGCCTGCTGGTGGAGAGCGGCGCCGATCTGCGTTACGTGGGCACGGCCTGTCCGAAGACGAAGTGGAGCGCCGCCGATCGGGAGTGGCTCGAAGCCCGTGGCGTGCACGTGCAGTACCGCGCCTCGCTCGAGCAGGATCTGCACGCGATGGCGGAGTTCAAGCCCGACCTTGCGATCGGCACCACGCCGGTCGTGCAGAAGGCGAAGGAACTCGGTATTCCATCGCTGTACTTCACGAACCTGATCTCCGCACGCCCGCTGATGGGTATGATGGGCGCCGGCTCGCTCGCGATGGTGATCAACGCAGCGCTCGGCAATCAGCATCGCTTCGACGAGATGAAGGCGTTCTTCGACGGCATCGGTGAAGGCGCGAATGCCGGAATCTGGGAAGAGGTGCCGGTGGATCGTCCGGAGTTCCGCGAGCACTACAAGCGCCACCTCACGAAGCTGGCCAAGCAGCGCAAGGCCGAGGAGATGGTCTGATGCTGGTACTCGATCACGATCGCGCTGGTGGCTACTGGGGTGCGGTGTATGCATTCACCGCGATCAAGGGACTGCAGGTGGTCATCGACGGGCCGGTAGGCTGTGAGAATCTGCCGGTGACGTCCGTGCTGCACTACACCGACGCGCTGCCGCCGCATGAGTTGCCCGTTGTCGTGACCGGACTGTCGGAAGACGAGCTCGGTCAGCACGGTACAGAAGGCGCCATGCGTCGCGCGCACCGCACGCTCGATCCCGAGCTGCCGGCGGTTGTGGTCACCGGCAGCATCGCCGAAATGATCGGCGGCGGTGTGACGCCGGAAGGCACGAATATCGTGCGATTCCTGCCACGCACCATCGACGAGGATCAGTGGCAGGCTGCCGATCGCGCGCTGTACTGGCTGTGGACCGAATACGGGTTGAAGAAAGGCGTGATGCCGAAGCGCACCGAACGAGCGGAAGGTGCCAAGCCGCGCGTGAACCTGATCGGACCGATGTACGGCTACTTCAACACCTGGTCCGATCTCGCCGAAATCCGTCGCCTCGTGGAAGGGATCGGTGCTGACATCAACATGGTATTCCCGCTCGGCAGCCATCTGGCCGATGTGCCGCGACTGATCGACGGCGACGTGAACATCTGCATGTACCGTGAATTCGGCCGCATGCTCTGCGAATCACTCGATCGCCCGTATCTGCAGGCGCCGATCGGACTGCACTCGACCACGAAGTTCCTGCGTAAACTCGGCGAGTTGCTCGGCCTCGATCCCGAGCCGTTCATCACGAAGGAAAAGCACACCACGATCAAGCCGCTGTGGGATCTGTGGCGGAGCGTGACGCAGGATTTCTTCGGCACGGCGAGTTTCGCGATCGTCGCGAACGAGACGTATTCCCGCGGTGTGCGGCACTTTCTCGAAACCGAGATGGGCCTGCCCTGCACCTTCGCGTTCGCGCGCCGTCCGGGCGTGAAGCCGGACAATGCCGCCGTACGCGAGGCGATCCGCGCCACGCCGCCGCTGATCATGTTCGGCAGCTACAACGAGCGGATGTACATGGCCGAACAGGGCTCGCGCGCGATGTACATCCCGGCGTCGTTCCCGGGGGCGATCATCCGGCGGCACATCGGGACGCCGTTCATGGGCTATTCCGGCGCCACGTACCTGATTCAGGAAGTCTGCAACGCGCTGTTCGACGCCCTGTTCAACATCATCCCGCTCGCGACCGAGATGGACAAGGTCGAAGCGACGCCGTCACGGCTGCATCAGGAATTGCCGTGGAGCGATGAGGCGCACGCCGCGCTCGAGGAACTGCTGGAGGAGCAGCCGGTGCTGGTGCGTATCTCGGCGGCGAAGCGTATCCGCGACCTGGCGGAGCGCGATGCGCGCGAGCTCAAGGATTCCACCGTGACGCGTGATCATGTGCTCGCGACGCGACGTGCGATGCGCGGCGGTGCATATGCGTGATGGTCAGCCGGTGCGTGACGAGAGTGCTGCGAGGGCTGCCGTGATGATCTCGGCCACCTCACGCGGCTTCTCGTCGGGGATGAGGTGGCCTGCAGGGGTCATGTCGATCACCGAACGCATCGGCAGTGTGCGCGTGGCCTCCATCAGTTCGTCGAACGGCACCCAGGGCTCGTTCTGCGCATGGACGAGTGTGACCGGCAGCGCGATGCGCGGAAACGACTGCTGCAGCGCCGGCAGATCCCAGCGCGCCATCATCTGCAGGACCGCGCCAACGCGTCGTTCGTCGCTCAGCATCGACACGTACCGCGCTTCCTGGACGGGATCGAGGGCGGTGCCGGTCGAGCGCAGCAGCGTGCGCGCGATCGCTCCGCCTCGGAGCAGTGCGGCGAGCGCGGCGCGCACCGGCTCGAAGTCGAACACGGTTCGTGACACGGGTTGCAATATCTGCCCTAGTGCATTGATGGAAACGAGTGCACTGTTGACACCAATGATCGATTGTGGTGTGACCTCGTGTGACGACGCAAGCTGCAGCAGCACTGCCGCGCCCGCCGAGTGTCCGACACCGACGTCCGGCCTCACCTCGAGGACGCGCAGCAGCTCGGCGACTGCGGTGGCCATGCCCGCGAGCGACAGTTGCGCGACCGTCGCGCCGGTGGTGAAGCCATGGCCCGGCAGGTCGAACGCGATGACGTCGGCGACCGTGGTGAGTCGCGGCAACACATCGCGCCAGGTGAACGTCGCACCGGCAGTGCCGTGGATCAGCACGACCGTCGGCCCCTGCCCTGCGCGCTGCACATGCCAGCGGATGCCGGCGGCGTTCACGAAGCGAGAGACAGCAACATTGGGCCAGTTGGCGGGAAGGTCCGTTGACCGGTCTGCGGTATCAGGCACGCATGCCCTCTTGGTGTGGTGTCTGGTCAACACGAACGATTCGGGTCTGGGCCGGCATACGCCGGTGAATCGTTCGCCCCTGCACGACGGGATTCAATGTCGTGTCCTGCGCTGCGCCAGGAGCGTGCAGCACCCCATTTCCCGAGGTTGGAATGGATAAGCCCCCGATGACAGATGAAGAAGCACGCGGCGTACACTCGTTGGCCATGCTGACGATTGTGGGCTTCGCGTTCTTCTCCGCAATTTTCCACTACCTGGTCTGGCAGTGGCGTCCGTGGTTCGGCAAGCCGCTGTCGTATGGCGCTGCACAGCTGATCGACGTCGCCCATTCTGCCACCCGCTTCCTGAGCTGAGGAGAGACCCATGCTATACAAAATGTGGCAGGGCTTCGATCCGAAGCGACTGATGGTCGGCATCTACGCGTTCATGTTCGCGTTGTCGCTGGTCATCCACTTCATTCTGCTCAGCACGACGCGCTACAACTGGCTCGATCCTGATGGGAACGCAGCTAAGGTGTCGACGGCAGACGCGCTCACCCCGATGCCGGCCAGCAAGTAACATCGGCGCGCGGGCTGCGGCCCGGGTGGATTCATGTGCCCAGACCACGTAATCCATCCGGCGCCATAGCCACGCACGCCGACGCTACTGCTTGCCAGTAAGGAGCGACAACCGATGGCGATGATGTCTTTTGAGTACAAGTATCGCGTGCGAGGCGGCACCCTCCTCGGCGGTGACTTGTTCGATTTCTGGATCGGCCCGTTCTACGTCGGATTCTTCGGCGTGGTGTCGGCGTTTGCAATCGTGCTCGGCACCGCCCTCTGCGTCTATGGCGCGGCGATCGGCCCGACATGGAATTTGTGGCAGATCAACATTGCCCCGCCGGACCTGAGTTACGGTCTGGGCCTCGCGCCGCTGCGAGAAGGTGGATTGTGGCAGATCATCACCATGTGCGCGACCGTCGCCTTCGTGGCGTGGGTGCTGCGTCAGGCTGAAATCAGCCGCAAGCTCGGCATGGGCTACCATGTCCCCGTGGCGTATTCCGTCGCGGTGTTCGCGTACATCACGCTCGTCATCATCCGCCCGGTTCTGCTGGGTGCATGGGGCCACGGCTTCCCGTACGGCATTCTCAGTCATCTCGACTGGGTGTCGAACGTCGGATACCAGTTCCAGCACTTCCATTACAACCCGGCGCACATGATTGCGATCACGTTCTTCTTCACCAACAACCTCGCCCTCGCGATGCACGGTTCGCTGATTCTGTCAGTGACCGCGCCGCCGAAGGGAGAAGCGGTGAAGACGAGCGAACATGAAAACTCGTTCTTCCGCGACGCCGTGGGTTACTCCATCGGCGCAATCGGTATTCACCGCCTCGGCCTCTTCCTGGCATTGAACGCCGGGTTGTGGAGCGCCGTCTGCATCCTCCTCAGCGGTCCGTTCTGGACACGCGGCTGGCAGGATTGGTGGAACTGGTGGCTCTACCTGCCCTTCTGGGCTCCGAGGTGATGCGCCGATGATTGAATCTCAGAATCTGTTCACGCGCGTGCAGGTGCACGCGCCCGTTGACGAAGGCGTCCCGCTCCGCGGAAGCATGTGGGGTCGCGACGGCACACCGTTCCTGTTCTACTGGGCCGGCAAGATCGGTGACGCGCAGATTGGTCCGATCTATCTCGGCACCTGCGGCGTGTTCTCGTTGATCTTCGGCTTCATTTCGTTTGAGATCATCGGTCTCAACATGTGGCGTTCGGTGGGCTGGAGCCCGATCCAGTTCATCCGCCAACTGCCGTGGCTCTCACTCGAGCCGCCGGCACCGCGGTACGGGCTGCACATTCCGCCACTCAATCAGGGCGGATGGTGGTTGCTGGCCGGCTTCTTCCTCACGCTCGCAATCCTGCTCTGGTGGGTGCGCTTGTATCAACGCGCACGCGCACTCGGCATGGGCTCGCACATCGTCTGGGCCTTCGCGTCGGCCATCTGGTTGTACCTGGTGCTGGGCTTCATTCGCCCGATCCTCGTCGGCAGCTGGTCGGAAGCCGTGCCGTTCGGAATTTTCCCGCACCTCGACTGGACGGCCTCGTTCTCGATCCGGTACGGGAATCTGTTCTACAATCCGTTCCACATGCTGTCGATCGTGTTTCTGTACGGCTCCGCGCTGCTGTTCGCCATGCACGCCGCAACGGTGCTCGCCGCGAGTCGCTACGGCGCCGAACGTGAAATCGAGCAGGTGACGGATCGCGGCACCGCGGGTGAGCGCATGGGTCTGTTCTGGCGGTGGACGATGGGCTTCAACGCCACCACGGAATCCATCCACCGTTGGGCGTTCTGGTTTGCCACGCTCACCACACTGACCGGTGGGTTCGGGATTCTCCTCACGGGGACGGCCGTCGACAACTGGTTCCTCTGGGCCCAGAAGCATGGTGTGGCCCCGAGCTACCCGGTGCAGTACGCCGTCAAGCCGGAACAGGCGCCGTATCTGCGTGGCCAGTATTACAGCGTCTCGCCTGACTCCTTCCCCGGCATGACGCGGGATGCGAAGGGCAACCTGGTGCCGCAGCAGCTGCCGATTCCGCAGGGCGCTGAAATGACCGGCGAGATGGAGATGTACAACAAGCCAGTGCTCACGACCGACAACATGCGCGATTCGTTGAACGCCGACGGATTGTTCATCATGAGCGCGGTGTACTTCAACACGGGCGCCGATGCGCTGCGCGGCGAGTCGGATGCCGAGCTGACGAATCTGGCCGCACTCCTGACGAAGTATCCGACGCTCAAGATCGAGGTGCAGGGACACACCGATAACGTCGGTGATCCCACCGCCAACCTCACGTTGTCGCAGTCTCGCGCGGATCGTGTGCGTGACATGCTCATCACCAAGTACGCCATTGCCGCAGATCGGATAAAATCACGCGGATTCGGACAGACCAGGCCCACGGCGTCGAATGACACGCCCGAAAGCCGTCGCCTGAATCGTCGTGTCGAGATCGCGAGCGAAGG
>JBBRLZ010000075.1:0-19515 GCA_038231095.1 Gemmatimonadales bacterium | reverse complement strand
CGCGTCCCGTCTTTTCGCGATGACGCAACGCGACCATGATGCCGATTGCGCCGTAGAGGCTCGCGATGTAGTCGCCGAGTGGCACCGTGCCTGGCAACACTGGCGTTTCGCCGGGGAATCCGGCGAGGTAGTTCAATCCACCGAAGGCCTGTGCAATGTGTGCAAAGCCGGAGCGACGACGATACGGGCCTGTCTGCCCGTAGCCTGACACGCGCAGCATCACGAGGCGCGGATTAGCCGCCGTGAGCGCCTCCCAGGTCAGGCCCCACTCTTCCATCGTGCCCGGTCGGAAGTTCTCGATCAGCACATCGGACTTCCCCACGAGCTTCAGAAAGAGCTGCACGCCTTCTGCCTGCCGCAGGTCGATGGTGACCGACTTCTTGTTGCGACTCTCACTGAGCCACTTGAGTGTAGCGTCCGGACGATTGGTCGGCGTGCCGAATCGGCGCATCGGATCGCCGCCGATCGGATGCTCGACCTTCAGCACCTCCGCCCCGAATTCGCCCATCATCGCGGCCGCATAGGGCCCCGCGAGAAAGTTGCCGACATCGATCACACGCACGCCCGTCAGCGGTCGTGGTGACTCCGCCGATGCCTGCGGTGTGGACGGCGGTGCGGACGGCGGTGTGGACTGCGGATCGGCGGGCGCTGCCGCATCGTCACGGACACTCAATCGTCTGCCTCGCCGCTCGGGTGGATGTCTGGAGATATCTTAATATGATCGCGGGCCGATGGCGTGGACCGCAGAGTGCGCGCGCATCACGACCGCGAACTTCCGACTGATAGCCGCATGACTGAGACACTGCTCGACTTCAGCACATGGATTGGCCGCACCGAAACGGTGCACGACGGGATGAGCCCGGAGCAAGCGCGCAGCGCGGCGGCGACATTCGATCAGGAAGTAACCGCCTTCGGCGTGCGTAGCCCGCTGCCGCCGCTCTGGCAGTGGTTCTACTTCCTGCCACGCGCGCCGCAGTCGGCGCTCGACATCGATGGACATCCACAGCGTGGCGGATTTCTGCCGCCGATTCCATTTCCGCGCCGCATGTTTGCGGGATCACGGATGCAGTTTCATCGTCCATTGCGTCTCGGTGCGCCCGCGGTCCGCGAGGGCGAGATCCGCAACGTCGTGCTGAAGTCCGGTCGCAGCGGCAGTCTCGCGTTCGTGACGGTCGGCTATCGCTTCCTGCAGGATGGTGAACTCTGCATCGACGAAGAGCAGGACATCGTCTATCGCGAGCCCGGCGCCCCGGTCGCGGCGCCGACCGTGGCACCGCCGCCGCACCAAGCTGACGGTGTCTGGTCGCGCATGATCACGCCGGATTCGCGATTGCTGTTCCGGTTCTCCGCACTGACCTTCAACGCGCACCGCATTCATTACGATCGTCCCTATGCACTGCACGATGAGGGCTATCCGGGGCTCGTCGTGCACGGTCCGCTGACGGCGATGCTGCTGGCGGACCTGATCCACCGCAACACGCCGCGCGCGATCAGCGCATTCTCGTTTCGTGGATTGGCGCCGCTCTTCGATCTGGCGCCGTTCCACCTGACTGGTCGCCTCGATGGCGATGCCGTCACCCTCGACGCGCTCGGCCCTGATCTCGTGACCGCGCTCTCAGCGCAGGCGTTGCTGGCGTAGTTCGGTCTGCCGATGCTCACTGAATCGCCTTGCGCGCGACCTCTTCGAGCGTTGACCCGTGCGGCCCCTTGTAGCGGAGCTCGCCGACGGTGACCGGAACGTTGATCACATTCTCTTTCGGTGGCAGCGGACAGGTCGCGAACGCCGTGAATGCGCACGGCGGATTGAACGCACGATTGAAGTCGAGGAGCGTGTTGCCGGCGCTGTCCGCCAGCGCCACGTACATGAATCGGCCGGCGGGGTACGTGGAATCGCGGCTCGTCGCATCGCGGAAGATGATGAAGTACTGCGCCGTGTCCTTCCCTTCGAACGACGCCGTGATGTGATACGGCACGCCGTGAATCGTGAATTCGAGCATCCCGGGCGATCGGTATTCCTCGGTCTGGCCGATCACATTCATGATGCGCAACGTTCGAGGAGCCGCGTGTGGCACCAGGTGCGCGAGGACGCGGAATGCCGTGTCGAGTGGATAATACTCGAGGCCCTTGAAGTCCCGGCGCAGCACATACGATGAATCCTTCACGCGCAGGGCCATCCGCCCGCCGCGCTCGATCACGTGATAGGTCACGCTGCCTGCGCGCAACACCGTGACCTTCGCACTCTTGTCCGTCGCCATCGTGATCGTGTCGATCACCATGCTGTCGGTCATGACCCGTGCGCCACGCGTGGCAGCGAAGCGCACTGTCCTGCCGTCAATGGTCAGTGTACCGAGTGACGCGGGCGTGTTGTCGCTCGGCAGTTTGATCGTGCTCTGGTCGCTGCTGCCGATTGTGTACCGCGCACTGTCCAGCCAGAACAGACCGGCCAGCGTACTCCAGCCGTCGGGGCCGGCGATGGCGTCGAGGCGCTTGATGCGCCAATCCTTCGTGTCGGCTGCGTACGTCGCAGAATCCACCGGTGATTTGGTGGATGTGGCAGGAGCACGCGTGCATGCGGTCCCTGCGAGCGACAGACCGAAGAACGACAGACCGAAGAGCGCCAGACGACGTGACGAGGCGAACGACGACATGAGGGAGCTCCGTGTGATCGAGGTGGTCAGCGCCGCGTGTCGTCGTCGAGAATCCCCATCCGACGCGCAGCGTCCACTGCAGCAATCCGTGAACTGACGTCGAGGCGCGCGTAGACGCTCTTCACGTGCGTCTTGACGGTGTTCACGGAGAGCGTGAGTTCCTTGCCGACTTCGGCGAGGGTCTGTCCCTGAGCCAGGTGGCGCAGCACTTCGGTCTCACGCGTGGTGAGCGCTGAGGGCGGCGCCGGGACGCGAACCGCTTGTGACGGGCGCATCGGCGACGTTTCTCCGCGGAAGTACGCGAGCACGCGGCGCGCAATGGACGGCGACACGACGGGCTCACCGGCCATCGCCGCCTGCAGGCGCATACGAACCACGTCGATCGTCTCGCCCTTCAGCAGGTATCCTTGCGCGCCGGCGGAGAGCGCGGCGAACAGGTGCGCATCATCGTCGAACACGGTGCGCGCAACACACACGGTCGGCATCTCGTGCACGTCGGCCTCGAGCGGCGTGCTGCCCATCAGCGATCGGATCAGCGTGATCCCACTCCCGTCGGGCAATCCCAGATCGATGATCGCGAGATCGAATGACACGCGCTTGATCCAGCGTTCCGCCTCGGCGACCGTACGCGCCGTGCGCACACTTGCACCGGGGAATACGGCCACGGACGCAATCGCCTCCGCCTCCATCGCCGGATCATCTTCAACGATCAGTACGTTCTGCACGCGGCGTGGCAGTGTCGTGTCGGTCATCGCGTCCACTCCACCGTGGCCGCGAGCGGTGCCTGAAGCAGCACTTCCGTCCCGCGCGCGCCATCGGCTCGCGGCCCGATCGTCGCATTGCCACCCAGTGCCGCGGCGCGCGCCACGAGATTCGGCAGCCCGTCGCCCGTGCGTGTACGATCCGGAGCAAACCCGCGACCGTTGTCCGCGATTCGACAGCGTAGTTCGTCGTGACTCGCTGTCAGTGTCACGTCCACCTGTGTCGCACCGGCATGCCGGATCACGTTTGTGATGGACTCCTGCACGAAAGCCATGAACGCATGCCGTTCACTCGGCCCGAGCAGCACGGCGCCGACGTCGCCGATCGGCCAGCGCACCGCGAGGCCTGCCGCAGTCAGCCGCTCGACCGCGGAATAGCGGGCGTCGGCAATGCAATCGGCCAGCGGTGCCGCCGTCACCGACTCGCCACTCACCACACTCCGCATGCCACGGACGGCGCGTCGGATCTCGTTCTGCACCGCGGCCATCTGCTCGCCGTTCGCAGCCCCCGCGTCGATCGGTGCCAGACCCGCCAGCAGCGGTGAACTGACGGTATCATGCAGATCGCGCGCAATACGCGTGCGCTCTCGCGAGACACCGACGTCGTACGCTTTCCGACTTTCGTTGGCGGAATGCATCAGCGAGACCAGCGTGCGCACCAGTCGCGCGTCGCTCGGTGTGAACAGCCGCGTGCCGCCGCTGGCGTACGTCAGTCGCAGTGCGGGCGACGACGCGATCGCCGGCACGGCGAGTTCCTGGCCCTGCGCCTTCAGCTCCACGTCATCCGTGGCGCTCCCCTCTCGCGTGCCATCGTCAGCGGCGTGCAGCGGATCGAACAGTTCCAGCAGCAGCGCGCGCCAGCGCGCATCGCGTTCGACATCGGAGGCCGCGTACGTCACGTGCAGCGCACGTTCGAACAGCTGCTCCGGCGGCAGCTTGTCGCGATCGAACAGGCGCGACCAGACCCAGCGTCGCACCGGGAACGTGCCGAGTGCGAGGAACGTGGCGATGGCCAGTGTGCGGGTCGCGCCGGAGCTGGCAGTGCCGAGCAGCGCGAGATCGAGAGCGACGAACGCGGCAACCAGCAGTCCCCAGAAGAGAATACGGTATGCCCACTGATCGAGATCGAACACGCGGTACTGTCGCAACCCGACTGCAAGTCCGGCGTACATCAGCACGAAGAAGCCGAACGCGTAGCCCTGCGGAATCGGAGGCAAGCCGCCGATCGCACTCACGAGCGCCGTCAGCCCGATGAACGCGCCGCAGCCAGTCAGCACACTGACGGCGAACCAGCGCAGCACCGCGCGCGCCGCTGGATCACCCTTCGTGCGCCGCCATTGCACGAGTGAGATCACGATCGCGCCGAGCATCTCGAGCATGACGGGAAAGCGGGATCCCCAATCCTGATCGGGCGCCAGGCGCGTCACGCAGGCGAGCCACCAGACGAACGCCAGCGCCCCGATGGTGAGCGCCGCGCGACCACTCGCCAGTCGCAGCGGATAGACGAGGAAGAGCGCGCAGAGCGCCGCACCGAAGTGAATCGCGCCAAAGTGATTGATGCCGCTCAGCACGCGGAACAGCGTGCCCGGGAGCGCGAGTTCGCGTGCACTATAGATCGCCGCAGCGTGCGCGAAGATCAGAAAGCAGACGCCGGTGATCGCATACGCGCGGGGGCCGGGATCGTCTGGCCGCAACGCCCAGACCCACGTGCCGATGATCATGCCGGCAGCGCCGAACACCAACTGCAGCCAGAAGACCGGCGGCAGGCTGCTCAGCGGTCGCTCGCGCGGCGTGACGGTGACGGCCCGCACGGTGTTGCTCTTGTCGCGCAACGTGAGCGCGACAGTGGGCGCGTGCAGAATCGCCGTCAGTGCGGTCTGCCGCGCATAGAACGCGTCCTCCTGCACCCACGTATCGAGAAAGTCAGGTTCCTCGAGCAGGTCGCGCGGTTCAACCGGAAACGGCGCGTCGCCGAGCGCGCCAATCGCGATCAGCGAGTCGCCCGACTGCGGCCCGCCTGATGACGCCACCGCGTCGGACGACACGATGCGCAGGGTGGCGCCGGCGGCGGTCTGCTCGAACTTCAGGCCGAGCCAGGGCGGCTGGCGGACGATCCACGTGCACAGCAGCGCAGAGGCGAGGCAGATGGCAACTGCACACAACAACCGGGCGCTCGGTAGCACCGGAGCACGCATCACAGCGGGATTCATTCAGGGAAATGGGCTCGGTGCGGTCCGGAGTCGCAGACTCCGCCGGGCTCGTGCTGACAAAGTACCGGACCGCGCCAACGCACGGGAGGGCGTCGGTGGTGCGACTCTCGGCACCCGAATTGATTGGTGTATCGCCCTCACACCGGTGGGCGGTGTTCACCATTCAGATCAGACCTGTCGCCATGGCATGGTTCATCCTCATCGTCGCCGGACTGCTCGAGACGGGGTGGGCGATCGGGCTCAAATATACCGATGGCTTCACGCGCCTCTGGCCGACCGTCGCAACGTTGGCGGCAATGGCGGTCAGCATGACGCTGCTCGGCATCGCAGTCAAAACGCTTCCGGTTGGCACCGCGTACGCAGTGTGGGTCGGGATCGGCGCCGTCGGCACCGCGATCCTCGGCATCGTATTACTCGGGGAGCCGGTGAATGCTGCGCGCATCGTGAGCCTGATGCTGATCATCGCGGGCATCATCGGTCTCAAACTCGCGACGCCCGCCTGACGGCGCCGCGGCAGGCAGTTCAGACGCAGAGGAGCGTTCGATGGAATTGAAGACGGTGGTCATCACGGGGGCCAGCGGTGGGATCGGTGCCGCGCTGGCACAGGAGCTGTCGGCGCGTGGCGGATACCGTCTCGCGCTCGTGGCGCGACGCGCGACGGAACTCGATGCAGTGGTGGCGCACTGTGGCGACGCGGCGTTCGGGATCGTCGCGGATGTGACGGATCGCAGTGCGGTGCAGCGCATCGTCAGCGACGTCACTGCGCGCGAAGGGCGCATCGACGTGTGGGTGAACAACGTCGGCCGCGGCATCAATCGGATGCCCAGCCAGACGACCGATGCCGACATCGACGAGATGATGCTCGTGAACGTCAAATCGGCGCTGTACGGCATGCAGGAAGTGCTGCCGCATTTCAAGGAACGGAACGCGGGGCAGATCATCAACGTGAGTTCTTTGCTGGGCCGCTCCCCCTTTGCGACGTTCCGCGCAGCCTATTGTGGCGCGAAACACTTCCTCAACGCGATCACGGACACCTTCCGTCGCGAGGTGCAGGCCACGCACCCGGGCATTCGGGTGTCGCTGTTTTCGCCTGGCGTCGTGGCCACGGATTTCGGCACCAACGCCGCACACGGCGGGCCCGATTCACGCACGCTGCCCGGCGCGCAGGACGTCATGGAAGTGGGACGCGTACTGGCGGATCTGATCGCGACGCCGCGGGATGACATCTACAGCCGCGCCGGATCACGCCAGATGATGCTCGACTATCTCGAGGCGCTCGGTCAGGATCCCTGAAGCCGTGATGCGCCGGCGCGATCAGCGAATGACGTCGATCCCGCCGGCCATCGGTCCGACATCCACCGTCGCAACGGTCGTCAGCGTGCGCAGGTCGATGATCTCGACGGTGCCCGGCTCGGACCCGATGCCCTCCACCGTGATAAAGGCATAGCGATCGTCGGCCGAGACCGCGGCGCCGTGCACGACCTTGCGCTTCGTCGCGATGCGCGCGAGTTCACGGCCGCTCGGCAGGTCGATGATGCTGACCGACTGACCGCGCTTGTTCGTCGCGATCAGCTTCGTGCCGTCGTGCGTGATGGCGAGGTTGTAGACGCCATTGCCGGTCGGAATACGGCGCAGCATCCGCCACGTCGCCACGTCGATCTCGACGATGTCACTCGTCTTGTTGCAGGCGACGTAAATGCGCGTTCCATCAGCCGACGGCTGCGCCCACGTCGGTGAGCACGTCGGATCGCCGGCAGCAGGTGTCGCCATTCCATGGCCCGACATGTCGTGCGCCGGTCCGCCACTCGCCACCATCGGCGTGCCGGCCATGCCCATCTCCTTGCCTTTGGTGAGCATGAAGTGGCGACTCACCGACAGGCTTGCGACGTCGATCTCGACCAGCATGTCGTCCATCATGCACGCCGAGTAGTGCTTCGTGCCAGCGGGATTGAGCCGGGAGCCGTGCGGCATCGTGCAGGTTCTGATGCGCGTGAGCTCGACCATGTCGTCCACACCGACCACGCTCACGTCGCTCGGCACCATGTCGCCGTGCAGGTTGAAGTTCACCACGAACGCGAGGTGACCTTCAGGCGTGATCTGCGCCGTCGCCGGGAAGTTGCCGAGCGTGACGCGGCCGAGAATCGCGTTGTCACTCGTCCGCAGTTTCCAGAAACTCCCGTACGGTGTGCCGTGCGCGGTGGAGACGTAGTAGAACTGCTTGTCGGGCGACGCCGCGAGACCGTGCGGACCATCCGGATCAGTGACGCTCAATCCGATCGGGACCTTCGCCTGAATCGCAGCGCCGCCGGGACCGAACGTGATGATCGAGATCTCGTCGGTCGCTTCGGACGCGACCGCGATCGTGTACACGCGGTCCGGTGGCGCTGCGACTGGCTTCGTCGCCTGCGGTTGCGCGTGCACCGCGTTAGCCGCGACCATCAACGCGCCGCCTGCGCAAAGTGCGCGACCAGCAACGCGAATCGCTGATCGGGCAGGGCAGACGGTGCGCTGCGACCTCATGGCGTGATGCCTCGCTTGGGCTTCATGCGCACGATCCAGAGACCGTTGTACATGTCGTTCACGTACGCGAGTCCGTCCTTCACCACCACGCCCCACGTCATGGCGGCATTCTTCACGAAGCCATCCATGTCGGCGGTATTCAGGTGCGCCATCTCGCGCTGCTGTGCGCGCAGATCGCCGCGCAACTCACCGCTGATGTCGAAGGTGCGGAAGCCGGCGTTGTAGGCGCCCATGTACAGCGTGTCACCGGCGATCCAGATGTTATGCACGCCGCCGAACTCCGGCTCGTAGAACGCCACCGGCTTCGGGTTCGCGTAGTCGCTCACGTCGATCACCTGCAGGCGACCGTAGGCGCGCCCCGCTGAGGCATCCTTCGCACCCTGCACGCCGCTCGACGGGAAGACTTCGTCGGCGATGAAGACGTAGTTCTTGTGACGCCACGCCGTGTGTGTCCCGCGGATGAAACCAGGTCCGCCCGCGAGCTCCACCTGCCGATAGAGATCGTTCAGGTCGTACTTGTACTGCATCACCAGCTGCGGATTCGACGGCGTACCGCCCTTGATGCCATTGCCGACGTCGAGAATGACGAGGCCGTCGTTCCAGTAGCTCAGGTACGCGAGGCCGTCCTGGATGTCGAGATCGTGCAGCGACCGGCCCGCATCCGGCCGCGGCGTGCGCCACTCGGAGAGCTGCTTCGGGTGCACTGGATCGGTGATGTCGATGACGTGCATCGCGCCGGTGCCATCGTTCGTGACATAGACCTGCGTGCCGTACTTCTGCTGCGCGTAGACAAAGGCAGAGTGCACGCCGGCAGTGAGCCCTTCCGTGAATTCGGCGATCTTCACCGGGTGCAACGGATCGGCGAGGCTGCTGATCACGATCCCGTTCTTGCGATCGCTGGCGCCTTCCCGGGTATTCACGAGAATCGTGCCTTCGGCGTTCGTCATCAGGTCGTTCACGCGGCGCGTGTTCAGCACCATGCTGTCGGCGACGATCGGATTGGCCGGATTTGAAATGTCGAGCGTGTAGAAACGATCGCCGCCGCCGCCGGAGCCGAGGTAGGCCACCTTGCCATTCGGGTGAATCCAGACTTCCTCGGTGGTGTTGCGCGTCTTGGGTGAACGACCGACGACTTCGAGCGGGCGGCGCACGTCACGCGCGCTCAGGGTGACCGTCGCTTCCGCGCTCTGCGAGCCGAAGCTCGCCGTCACGGTGTACGTGCCCTGTTCGTAGCCGACGAATCCGCCGTCTGCGCCGATCATCCCCTGGCCCGGGCTGAAGCTCCAGATCGGCGTCAGTCCGTCGATCGCCTTGCCGCTTGCATCCTTCGGCTTGGCGGCGAAGTGGATCACATCGCCGGTGCGCGCGTCGGCGGATGACGGTGTCACATCGAGTGACGCGATGCGCTTGGCCGCCACCGCGACGGGCACGTCCTTCTTCACCGAACCGGCGGTGGCGGTGAGCTTTGCCGAGCCTGCCGAAATCGCGCTGGCGAGCCCCTCGCGCGAAATCGCGACCACGGCCGGGTTGCTGCTCGTCCACAACACGCGGTCGTCGCGGCGATCGCTGCCGTCGTCGAACGCGGTGGCGAGGTAGCGCATCCGCTGTCCGATCGCGAGCGTCGCGACCGACGTGGAGACATTGATGTGGTGCGCTGGGCCAGGCACCATCTTCACGTCGATTTTCTCGACGACCGGACGCTGCCCGACGAGAATGGCGGAGACCGTGATCGGAATCGTCCCGGTCGATCCGGAGTGGATGAGTCCGTCCGGTGACACATCGCCCTCGAAGTACCCGCCGGCGCGAGCGAACCGAACCGTGGCACCCGGAACCTCGCTTCCCTTGGCGTCCAGCACGCGGACCCGAAGGCGCAAGGTGTCGCGCGCCCGCATCGTCCGGTCCTTCGGCAGGATCTCCAGCGATGCGATCGCCGGTGCCGGCGATGCCGGTGCTGGCGCCTGCGCCAGCGACTGCTGCGCGCTCAGCGGGGACAGCACCAGAAGGGCGAGGATGGTGTGCGGACGCGACATGCAAGGCACCTCAAGCAGCGGACTCGAACGTTCGAAATGGCGTGGAAGCCCAAGCTTAAGTCGTTGCGACGTCAGTTGGAAACGACCCTTCCGCTCCGTGTGATGTATTCTGTGAGCACATGCAGACGCCCGACGATGCGCAGGACGACAACCGGACTGAGCCGGGTCGCACGCCTGAACGGACCACCGCGGTTCCGCCGGTCTTTTCCGACCCGTCGGGTCGGCGCTGGCGGACGCTGCGAGGCGCTGCGCTCGGGTTCGGTGTCGCCACGACGCTGCTGGCCTTCGTCCTGATTCTCACGGTTCTGGTCCCGCCGCTGCTGCCCAGGACCTGGCAGCCGACCACCCCGGCCCGCGCGCTGCCGGCCCGCATTGCGAACAAGAAACGCGAGGTCGCGCGTCACGAAGCCCGCAAGCGCCTCGCCGCCGCGCTGGCACAGCACAACGTCACGCCGGTGCAGCGCGGCCCGCGCGCCGAGTCGATTGCCCCGCAGTCCACCCGCGTCATCAGCGACGGTAATTCGCTGGTGCTCGGCTTCTACGTGAACTGGGACGACAACTCGTTCTTCGCGCTGCAGGCGCACGCGAAGGACATGGACTGGGTCGCTGGTGAATGGGCGTTCCTCGGCGACAGCGGTAACACCGTCAACTGGAATCTCGGCGACACCAAACGGAAGGACGTGCTTGGCCTCATGAAGACGCTGCCCGCCGAACAGCGGCCGCGTCTCTTCGCGATGCTCACGAACGTCGATCCCATCAAGCACACCTTTGATCCGAAGCGCGCCAGGCGATTGCTCGTGGACAGTGTCAGTCGGCGCAGGGTGATCGCAAGTCTGGTGGACGGCGTGACGAAATACGGTCTCGCCGGCATTGCCGTGGACATTGAAGGCATCGACAACGCATCGCGATCGGGGCTGGCGCGATTCGTGGGTGATCTGCGCGACGCGTTGCATCGCGTAAACGGCGTCACCGTGCAGACGGTCGCGTCAGATGCCACGGACACCGAATTGCACGACGCTGGAACGCAGGCGGACTATGTGGTGGTGATGCTCTATGACGAGCATTCGATCGCTGGTGAACCGGGGCCCGTCGCGAGCCAATCGTGGTATCTGCAGAGTGCGCAGCGCGCGCTGACGTTGATGCCGCGCCAGAAGGCGATCTTTGCGATCGGCACCTACGGCTATCACTGGGACGATTCCGGCGCCCCGGGCCCGCCGGACGCCGCCACATTTGCGGAAGTGATGCGCGATGTCCGGGATCACAATGGCAAGGTCACGTTCGGTGCCGAGTCGATGAATCCGGTGGCGACGTGGACTGATCCCGATTCAACGGACCATCAGGTCTGGTTTCTCGATGCCACCACTGCGTGGAACGAGCTGTCCACGACGGTGGCCCTCGGTGCGCATGGTGTCGCGCTCTGGCGACTCGGGTCCGAAGATCCGTCATTGTGGAACGTGCTGGCATCGAAGGGGCCACCGGATGCGATTCGTGATCTCTCGACGATCGCGCCGGGCTACGACGTGGAGTTCAACGGCACGGGTGAGGTGCTGCGAGTGAAGTCGCGTCCGAGCGCGGGATCGCGGACGATCGCGGTGAATGAGTCGACGAGGGCCATTACGTCGGTGCAGTGGAACGCGATGCCATCGCCGTATGTCATCGAGCGCGTCGGCTCGGCCGCCAAACATCGTGTGGCACTGACGTTCGACGACGGGCCTGACGGACGCTGGACGCCGGCGATCCTCGACACGCTGCAGTCACGCGGCGTGAAAGCGACCTTCTTCGTGATCGGCAACAACGCGTTACGCAACATTCCGCTGTTGCGGCGCATCATGGCGGAAGGCCATGAGCTCGGGAATCACACATTCACGCATCCGAATCTCGCGGTCACGCCGAGCTTCGTCACGCGGCTCGAACTGGATGCCACCGAACGGCTGATCGAGGCCGTCACCGATCGGCGTACCGCGCTGTTCCGTCCACCGTATTTCGGTGACGCCGAACCGACGACGGCCGATGAACTGGTGCCGGTGTCGCTGGCGAACGATCTCGGCTACGTGACCGTCGGTCTGCACGTGGATTCCGACGACTGGCTGGAGCCCGGCACGGAGAAGATCATCTCGAACGTGCTCGACGCGCGCGACAAGGGCAACGTCGTGTTGCTGCACGACAGCGGCGGTGATCGCAGCCAGACAGTGGCGGCGATCGGACCACTCGTCGATTCGCTGAAGGCGCGTGGCGACACGGTCGTGCTGCTCTCGGAACTGATCGGCCTCACGCGGGATCAGGCGATGCCGCCGTTGCCGCCGTCGAGTGCGGCGTCGCGCGACTTCACGCTGGCCGCGTTCTTCACCGTCGGCGCGCTGCTGGCCATGCTGCAGTGGGTCTTCATGATCGCCGTCGTGCTTGGTGCGCTGCGGCTCGCGTTCGTGCTCACGCTTGCGATCGTGCACCGCGTCAGGTCATCGCGTCGCGGCCCGACGCCGCGCGACTACACCCCGCACGTGTCGGTGATCGTTCCCGCGTATAACGAGTCGAAGGTCATCGAGAAAACCATCCACAGCCTGCTCGCCCAGCAGTACTCCGGCCTGCTCGATGTGGTGGTGGTGGACGATGGTTCGCCGGACGGCACCGGCGCGATCGCCCAGGCCGCGTTTGTCGATGAGCCACGTGTGACCGTGTTCACGAAGGCGAACGGCGGCAAGGCGAGCGCGCTCAACTTCGGCATTCAGCGCGCCGCCGGGGAGATCGTGATCTGCCTCGACGCCGATACCGTGTTCGAGTCGCAGACGATCGCGGAGCTCGTCGCACCGCTGCGCGAGCCCACGGTCGGCGCGGTGGCGGGGAATGCGAAGGTCGGTAACCGTCTCAACCTCGTCACGCGCTGGCAGGCACTGGAATACGTGACCAGTCAGAACGTCGACCGGCGCGCGTTCGACCTGCTGAACTGCATCACGGTCATTCCGGGCGCCGTCGGGGCGTGGCGCCGGCAGGCGGTGATCGACATGGGCGGCTTCACGCACGACACGCTGGCCGAAGATCAGGATGCAACGATCGAGATGCGGAAGCGCGGGTGGCGGATCGCGTATGCCGATCGGGCGATCGCGTGGACGGAGGCGCCGGATACCTTTGCGTCCTTGCTCAAGCAGCGCTTCCGGTGGAGCTTCGGCACGCTGCAGTGCGCCTGGAAGCACAAGGATACTTTTCTGCGTCGCAAGTACGGATCGCTTGGAATGATCGCAATGCCCAACACGTGGCTCTTCCAGCTGCTGTTCACGGCGATCTCGCCGTTGGCGGACCTGATCTTCCTGTTCAGCGTGCTCAGCATCGGCCTCACGTATCTGGAGCACGGTCCGACGTTCGCGTGGCACACGGGTCTGCAGTTGGCGGTGGTCTATCTGGTGTTCCTGCTGATGGATTGGCTGGCGGCGGTGATCGCATTTCTGCTGGAGCCGGATGAGGAACGTCGCCTGACGTGGCTGATCCTGATCCAGCGCTTCGCCTACCGGCAGTTGATGTATTGGGTAGTCGTGAAGTCGTTCATTGCGGCCGCCCGCGGTGGATTGGTGGGTTGGGGTAAACTGGAACGAAAGGGCACCGTGGCGGCACAGCAGGGGTAGCGACGGGAGGTGCTGCATCCGTGCGGCAGCGCAGGGGCGAACCTCCAGACAACCCAAGTAGTCGGCGGCGTGTCTCAGCGATACATTCCGCTGAGAGTACTCTAATCCTATCCGTGTCCGCATCCTTTCAGGAACACCTCGAACTCGCCCTCGGCGACGAGTATCGCGTCGTGCGCGAACTTGGCGGCGGTGGGATGAGCCGCGTCTTTCTGGCCACCGACGTTGCGCTTGGGCGCAGCGTGGTGATCAAGGTGCTGACGCCGGAATTGGCCGCCGGTGTGAACCGCGACCGGTTCCGCCGCGAAGTGCATCTGGCGGCCGGCCTGCAGCATCCGATGATCGTGCCGCTGCTCTCGGCCGGCGAGGCGGAAGGGCTGCTCTGGTACACGATGCCGTTCGTCGAGGGCGAGTCGCTGCGGGAGCGGATCCAGCGTGGCGTGATGTCGGGCCGCGACGCACTGCCGATCCTGATCGATGTCGCGCGCGCGCTCGGCGCGGCGCATCGCAAGGGCATCGTCCACCGTGACATCAAGCCGGGCAACATCCTGTTGCACGAGCAGCATGCGGTGGTTGCCGATTTCGGTGTCGCCAAGGCGCTCACGGCGGCGGTGTCTGACTCGACCGGGCTGACGACGTCGGGCCTCGCGGTCGGCACACCGGCGTACATGTCGCCCGAGCAGGCCGCCGGTGATGCGACGGTCGATGCACGCGCGGACATCTACGCGCTCGGCTGCGTGGCGTACGAACTGCTGACCGGCAAGCCGCCGTTCACCGATCCGAGTGCCGCGCGCATGCTGGTCGCGCAAGTGTCGCAGACGCCGGTGCCGATTCAGCAGGTCGCACCGGTCAAGCCAGGGCTCGCGTGGGTGATCATGCGCTGCCTCGAGAAGGATCCGGCAATGCGCTGGCCGACGGCGGACATGCTGGCCGACGAACTCGAACAGCAGCGCTACACCGCGGAGATGACGCTGCCCGATCCGTCCGTGCGCAGTAGCGCGACGTATCGCACGCCGACGCAGTCATCCGAAGTGCCGACACCGGTCGCCCCACCACGCAGCACGCGGAACCGGCTGCTCGGCATCGGTGCGGCGGTGGTCGCGGTTGCCGCGGTCGCCGTCATGCTGACGTCCGGCAAGCCGGGACCGCAGTCCGCCGTCGCCTTCGCGGCGCCGCAGACGGTGATCGTGGCCGACGTCGAGAATCGTACGGCGGATTCGACCCTCGGCGATCTGCTGTCGGAAGCGCTGCGCACGGAGCTGCAGGAATCGAAGATCGTGACGGTCATGACGCCGGCCGCGATTGCGTCGGCGCTGCAGCGCATGCAGAAGCCGAACGCTGCACGTATTCCCGCGCCGCTCGCGCGGGAGATCGCGGTGCGTGAAGGGGTGCCGGTCGTCATCGAAGGGCGCATTCAGAAAGTCGGGAATACGTATCTCGTTCGCGCCGCGATCGTCACCGCGTCGGACGGTGCGGAGCCGAGTGCCGTGCAGGAAACGGCCGCCACCGAAGATGCGCTGATCGCGGCGATCGGACGACTGGCGCGTCGCACGCGCGAGAAGCTTGGCGAGTCGACCACGACGCTCACCGCGTTGCCGCCGATGGAACGCGTGACCACCACGTCGCTCGATGCGCTGCGCAAATACACCGAGGCGATCCGGCTTGGCGACGGCGGGCGATCTGCCGACGCGCGGGAGCGCGAAATCGTCCTGCTCGAGGCGGCGGTCGCGCTCGACTCGACGTTCGCGATGGCGTGGCGCCGGCTCGGCGTGCGTCTGTCGCGCGAAGACGGCATGTATGCGAACGAGCGAATGCTGCGAGCGAAGGCGGCGCTCACGCGCGCGTATGAGCTGCGTGAGAAGTTGTCACCTGTCGAGCGCGGGCTCACCGAAGCGACGTATTTTTCTACGGTCGAGCACGACCAGGAGCGCGCGATAACGGCATATCTCGCGATCCTCAGCGAGCAGCCCACCAATCGCATCGCGCTCAATAATCTTGCCAGCAGCGCGTTCGAAAGTGGACAGTTCGAGCGCACGCGGGAATACGCGGCACGCTACGTCGCCGTCGATTCGTCGAACTTCGATGCCTGGTCGGAAGTGATCTGGGGCGCGTACGGCACCGGCCGAGTGAGCGAGGCGCAAGCCGCTCGCGCCGCCATGCGTCGCCGGTTCACAGCCAAGGCGGAGCAGGCGCGGCTCGACCTCGAGGACATTCAGTGGTTGAATGTCGAGCGCGACTGGGCCGGTGTCGAGAGACTCGCGCGTCGTGCGCTCGCGACGGCCACGGACCCGAAGCAGGTGGAGCGCCTCGCCATCTCGATTCAGCAATCGCTCACGATGCGCGGCATGCTGGCGCGCTCGTGGGGCGTGAACGACACACTCGGGATGCAGCGGCTCGCGAGCCGTGACACGGCGGAGCAACGCCGGTGGCGTGGCGACGCGGCGCGTCAGCGCTACTTCGATCGCGCCTGGTTCGCTGGTGACACCGTCGGCATCGGCACGGAAATCCGGACGTTCATCGCCACGTCCGGCGTCGACCGGTGGCGGATGAACGATCGCCCGATGTTCAACCTCGTCTTCGACTATATCGCGGCCGGCGATGCGCGCGGCGCCCGCGCACGCTACACCGCGTATCGCGCCGAAGTTGTGCGGCAGAAGGGGGTTGGTGCGCTGCCGCCGCCTGGCAGTGCGGTGCTGCCCAGCCTCGAGGGGCAGGTCTTCCTCGCCGAAGGGAAGCCCCGCGAGGCGCTGCGCGTGCTCATGCCGCTGGCGCCGGAAGCGCAGGCGATGCCGAAGCCGGAGACGTTTCACATCGGCAAGGCCTACTTCGATCTGGGCCAGCGTGATTCCGCCCGCGTGTGGCTCTCGCGTATCACTGACGCTACCGATCCGCGGCGCGCCTGGTGGGAGGGTGCCTTTCGTGACCGGGCACTCCGCATCCTCTGCGAGCTGGCCGATACACCGGCACGGCGGCGCAGCTGGTGCGGTGCGCTGGCCGCCGAGTGGAAGGACGCCGATCCGCTCCTGCAGCCGATCGTCACGCGCGCCCGCGCTCGATTGGCGGAGTAGGGCGCAGTGCGCAGGTCGTCGCGGTCACTTTCGGCGCCACGCGGTCGTCACTAAGCTGCCGCAGCGGTTACACCGTTCACGACCGCGCCGAACGACCCCGGAGCCCGATGCTCTTCAAGTACCTCTACGATCCAGCGCTCTCGCAGGCGAGCTATTTCATCGGCTGTCAGGCCACCGGTGAGGCGGTCGTCGTGGATCCGCTGCGCGACGTGGATCAGTACATCGCGCTGGCTGCCGCGGAAGGGATGCGCATCGCGGCAGTCACCGAAACGCATATTCACGCCGACTTTTGCAGCGGCGCGCGGGAACTCGCATTCCGCACGAACGCGCAGCTCTATCTGAGCGGCTGCGGCGGCGAGGAGTGGCGATACCGATTCGCGGCGTCGGCGCACGCGATCGAGATGCAGGAACGGCACGAGATCCGGATCGGCAGAATCACGCTGACCGCGATGCATACGCCGGGTCACACACCGGAGCACCTCAGCTTCTTCGTCACCGATGGCGCGGCGAGCACGAAACCAATGGGTATGCTGACCGGTGACTTCGTCTTCGTTGGCGACGTCGGTCGTCCCGATCTGCTCGAGGTGGCGGCGAAGCAGGTCGGCACAATGGAATCGAGCGCGCGCGTGCTGTACGCATCGCTCCAGCGCCTGAAGACGCTGCCTGACTATCTGCAGATCTGGCCAGGCCACGGCGCTGGTAGTGCCTGCGGTCGTGCGCTTGGCGCCGTGCCGCAAACGACGCTCGGCTATGAGCGCCTCGTGAACTGGGCGCTGCAACCACAGACGGAAGCGGAATTCGTCGCGGAAGTGCTGCGTGACCAGCCGGACGCGCCAGCGTACTTCGGCGTGATGAAGCGCGTGAATCGCGACGGTCCGACGCTGCTCGGTGGGCTGCCCGAGGTCCCGCATCGCAGCGGCTTCGAGGCGCAGCAGTGGGCCGAGAAACTCGGGCTCGTGGTTGACGCGCGGCCGGCCGACGCGTTCGCGCAGGAGCACATGCGCGGCTCGCTCAACATTCCCGGTAATCGCACATTTGCGAGTTGGTTCGGGTCATTGATCGACTACGGGGCGGACGTGTGGCTACTCGGGGTCGATGAGCAGCATGGCGAACGACTCGTGCGCGAGTTGATGAGCATCGGCTTTGATCGCGTCGTCGGTGTGAGCGTGGCGAGTGATGCGCTCACCGGCATCGATCTCGCGACCGTGGCGCAACGCTCTCCCGTCTCGCTGAACGGGGCGCTCGGACGCGACGGCCTGATGGTGCTCGATGTGCGGAACCGCAGCGAATGGGCTGCCGGCCACATTCCTGGTGCGGTGAATATTCCGCTCGGCGAATTGCCGCAGCGTCTCGTCGAACTGCCGGCGGATGGCACGATCGTCACGCAGTGTGCGAGCGGCGGACGATCGGCGATAGCCGCGAGTCTGCTGTTGCTCGCCGGCGCACCGAGCGTGGAGAATCTGAGCGCTGGTATTGAAGGCTGGACGAATGCCGGTTTCGCGCTGACCAGAGACGCGACCCCCGCGTCGCGTCCCGTCGCGTTCGCCGCAGAATCAGTCGAGGAGGCACCCAGTCCGGAACGCCGGTCCGATGCGTCGGCGCCGATGGGTTCCGAGATCCCGATCTTCGTCGATCGTCGCAAGCGGGAACGGTTGCCGGACACTGCGACTTGGATCAGGAAGTCGATAGATTGACTTTCGATTAAGTCGTTGGGCCCATCGTCTGGCCGTCCCGTGCGGTCCGGTGATTCGTGTGTCGCGCCGCGCGCACCGATTGGTACGAAAGCAGTGCGGCGCGAATGAGGGTGGACATGCTGCCGTCGTCGCTCACCGTGATGCTCGCAATCACGATCCTCGGCCTGCTCACGGTGGCCGTGTTCATCTGGGCGTGGCGCAGCGGCCACTTCGATCGCATTCCACAGCAGGCGCTGCTGCCGCTCGACGACGATGACTTCAATGTCACACGGCCATGGGAAACAGCGTCGCAGCGCGCTGAGCGCGTTGATGACTACGGACCGACGCACACCGCGGCGACGCCCGGTGTGTGGGGAGGCACGCAGTGAGCGCGACGCTGCCGGCGCGGGTGATCGAATTGGCCTCACCGATCACCGACATGGAGAATCTCGACATCCGGCTGCGCGCCGATGCGTCGAGCCGTCAGGTCGCGATCCGTGCGTTCGCGTTTGCCGTCATCTGGTTGCTGGTGGGCTCACTCTTCGGCATGATCGCGAGCATCAAGCTGCACACGCCGGATTGGCTGGTGAGCAATCCTGCGCTCACCTTCGGGCGCATTCGCACCGCGCACCTGAACGCGATGGCGTACGGCTGGGCGAGCAGTGCGATGCTCGGCGTGAGCGTCTGGATCATCCCGCGCCTCGTGCACACCGAACTGCGCGTGCCGAAAGCGGCAGAAGCAGGATTGTATTTCTGGAACGTCGGCATGGTGCTCGGCATCGTCGGCATCCTCGCCGGGTACAGCGATGGCCTGGAGTGGCTCGAGATGCCGCGCTACTGGGCCGACCCGTTTTTCGTGATCGGTGGTGGACTCGTCGGACTCAGCCTGCTCTCGACCATCGCGATGCGCGAAGTCGAGCATCTGTATGTGAGCGTCTGGTACATCATGGCCGCGTTCATCTGGTTTCCGATCATTTTCGTGGTCGGCAACTGG
>JBBRLZ010000074.1:0-19763 GCA_038231095.1 Gemmatimonadales bacterium | reverse complement strand
GTGATGCAGTCGCCGTGCAGGAAACCGCCATCCAGCAGCGCCTTCAGCACCACCGACGCACCGCCGATGTCGTGCACATCCTTCGCGAGATACTTCCCGCCCGGCTTGAGATCGGCGATCAGCGGCGTACGCGCGAAGACCGCCGCCACGTCGAACAGATCGAACGCAATGCCCGCTTCATGCGCCATCGCCGGCAGATGCAACGTGGCGTTCGTCGAGCCGCCCGTTGCGGCCACCACTGCGGCGGCGTTTTCGAGCGCCTTGCGCGTGACGATGTCGCGTGGCCGCGGCCCGTGCTGCATCAAGCGCATCACAGCCGCACCGGCGGCTTCCGCGTAACTGTCACGCGACTCCCACGCCGCTGGCGGGCTCGCCGATCCGGGTAACGCGAGCCCGATCGCTTCGGACACGTACGCCATGCTGTTCGCCGTGTACTGACCACCGCACGATCCAGCGCCCGGGCACGCGACTTTCTCGAGTGCGGTCAACTCCTCGAGCGACATCTTGCCCGCCGCGTGCTTGCCGACGCCCTCGAACACATCGAGCACGGTCACATCGCGATCGTGAAAGCGCCCGGGCAGGATCGAGCCGCCGTAGAGAAACACCGACGGCACGTTCAGGCGGAGCATCGCCATCATGAGGCCAGGCAAGGTCTTGTCGCAGCCGGCAATACCCACGAGTCCATCGTAGCAATGCCCGCGCACGGTCAGCTCAACCGAATCGGCGATGGTCTCCCGGCTCACCAGCGACGCCTTCATGCCGGCGTGTCCCATCGCGATGCCATCGGTCACGGTGATGGTCGTGAACTCACGCGGTGTCCCGCCCGCCGCCGTCACACCGCGCTTCGCCGCCTCGGCCTGACGCTTGAGCGCGATGTTGCACGGCGCGGCCTCGTTCCAGCTCGACACGACACCGATGATCGGCTGCTGAATCTCCTCCGCCGTCAGGCCCATGGCGTAGTAGAACGCCCGATGCGGCGCGCGCTCCGGTCCGACGGTGGCGTGGCGGCTGGGGAGCTTCGACTTGTCCATTGGCACGAGTGGGTTCAGGCGGCTGGCAGATGGGTGTCGCTGATCCTCGCCGCGCTGATGGCAGAACGCAAGCCACACGGCCACGCGATGATCCGTGCCGCACCGCGCAACGATCAGCTGAGTGCGCGGATCATTGACGCGGCCGTCGAGGTCAAGCGGACGTTGGGGGGGCCAGGACTTCTGGACAGTGTGTACCAAGAGGCGCTCGACGTGGAACTGGTGCTGCGCGGCATGCGCGTGCGACGGCAGTCTGCAGTTCAGAACGCACGCGAGTGCAGCAGCCGGGACGCGCGCACTCAGTTTGCAGGACTCGGCCGCGGCATCAGATTCCGCGCATGCCACGAGTCATCGACATCACCGCGCTGTTTCTCGCGCTCGCCGCCGCTTCACCAGCACAGAGCAGTGCGCAGCACGCCACGGCGCTCGCCCTTGGCGCACGCGTGCGAGTGACCGCGACCGATCGCGACGTGATCGGCGCCTGGCGCGGTGCGGACTCGACGACGCTGCGCGTGCTCGAGGGAGCGCAGACACCCGTGACCGAAATTCCACGCAGCAGCGTGCGGCGCGTGTCCGTCAGCGATGGCATCGTGCCGGGCAATTTCGGGCCGGGGGCAAAGCGCGGGGCGTTCGTCGGGTTGGCCGGCGGTGTGGTGCTCTTTGCGCTCGCCGCGTGGCACGACGCCGTCACGCCGCGCAGCACGTTCTGGACACCGACCATGGCGGCGGCCATCAGCGGTGCGGTGCTGTTACCGCCAGCCGCCACACTCATCGGCGGGGCAGTCACGCGCCACGACACTGAACGCTGGCGCACCGTGCCGCAGCCGTAGCGCGCGTCCGGTTGCCCCGTTCCCGCGACTGCGGGATGCACCGCCGATTACACGACGGTGGACGGCGGCGTTGCACCTCATGATCCGCTCACAGCGGCTCGCAGGTTGACCGTGCCGTATCGCGCTGCGCTTGCCCTTTCCGCCACCGCTCGGTTTAAATGAGTGGGCAGGCAGCAGCCACGGCTTCCGGACGAGCGTCGGAGTCGGGCACGGAACAGCGCGACGTAGCGCCCGGAGGTGTGGCTCGATGCACGACGGGTCCGAAGAGTCCAGCGGTGCCCCCAAGGGGCTGAGCCACGCCGGGAATGAGGCCGCAGATGGTATCCTGCGTCGCGGCTTCACGCCTGATACCGTGGCCGCAGAATCGCTCCGCGAGAGCGAGCTGCGATATCGGCACCTCTTCGAACTGCATCCCCATCCAATGTGGGTGTACGACCTCGACACGCTGCGCTTCCTCGCCGTGAATGATGCTGCGATGAACCGCTACGGCTATTCGCGCGACGAGTTCCTCGCAATGACGATTGCCCAGATCCGTCCGGCGGCGGCACTCGATGCCCTCGCTGCGGATCTCGCAACCGCGAATGCCGGGATCCGTCAGTCCGGCCTCTGGCAGCACAGCACGCGCGACGACCGCATACTGATCGTCGAGATTTCGTCGCACACGCTGACGTTCGATGATCGGCCTGCCGCACTGGTACAGGCACTCGACGTGACCGAGCGCGTGCACGTCGAAACCCAACTGCGCGAGAAGGCCGCCCTGCTCGATGCTGCGCACGACGCGATTCTCGTGAAGGACATGGACGATCGCATCACGTACTGGAACAAGGGCGCCGAACGCATCTTCGGCTGGACATCGGCCGAGGTGCTCGGCCGCGACGCCGCAACACTCTTCGCGGTGGATCTTCCGGAGTACCGCGCAGCGGTCTCGCACCTGCTCGCGCATGGACAATGGGAAGGTGAGTTGGTGAAACGCGCGCGCGACGGGCACAACTGCTTCGTGGCCGTGCGCTGGACGCTGCTGCGCGGCGCAGACGGTGCGCCGTCATCCGTGCTTGCAATCACCATGGACATCACCGAGCGCAAACAACTCGAACGCCAGTTGCTCCGCGCACAGCGTCTCGAGAGTCTCGGTACGCTGGCCGGTGGCATTGCGCACGACCTGAACAATGTGCTGGCGCCGATTCTGATGGGGATCGACCTGCTGCGAGAAGACGAGACGAGTGACGAGAAGCTCAGCGTGCTGGCGCAGATCGAATCGAGCGCCCAGCGCGGTGCCGACATGGTTCGGCAGGTGCTGACGTTCGCGCGCGGCACGGAAGGACCACGGCGCGCGGTGCTGCTGCCAGCGATCGCGCGTGACGTGGTGAAGGTGGCGCGCGACACCTTTCCCAAGGACATCACGATCCTCCTGCACGCCGCACCGGATGTCTGGACCGTGGCGGCCGATCCGACGCAAATGCACCAGGTGCTGATGAATCTCATGCTCAACGCGCGCGACGCGATGCGCCTTGGCGGCTCGCTGGTTCTGCAGATTTCCAATACCACCCTGGATGACACGTACGCCGGTATGCACCGGAACGCGAGCGCGGGGCCGTACATCACGCTCAGCGTGAGCGACTCCGGAGAAGGGATTCCGCTCGCGGTGCAGGATCGCATCTTCGAGCCGTTCTTCACCACCAAGGATCACGGCAAGGGCACCGGGCTCGGGTTGTCCACCGTGCACTCCATCGTCCAGTCCCACGGCGGTTTCGTGACGGTGTACAGCGAACCGTCGCGCGGCGCCACGTTCAACGTGTTTCTGCCGGCCTCCGACGATGGCTATCCCAGTGCCGTCGCCGATGGCGATTCGGATGGTCTGCCGCACGGCCACGGTGAGCAGATCCTCGTCGTGGATGACGAACTGGCCATTCGCGCCGTGGTCCAGAAGACCCTCGAGCGCTTTGGCTATCAGGTGCTGACTGCGGAAAACGGGGCCGAGGCTGTCGCCATATATGCGCTGCATAGCGCGACGATTGCGCTGGTCTTGACCGACATGGCGATGCCGGTGATGGATGGTCCATCGATGGTGGCGGCGCTGCGGGCGATCAATCCGCACGTCCGGCTCATCGGCTCGAGCGGTCTGCAGTCGCGCGAGGTACTGGCAGAGGCCAGCGGGTTGCCGCTCGCGCAATTCGTGCCGAAACCATACAACGCGGAAACGCTGCTGATGGCCGTGCACCGCGCGCTTCAGTCACACACCTGAGCATCACGACGGCTGCGCTATCGGCTGCCCGCGTAGGGATACCCTGTCGCGAGCAGTGCGGCCAGCTTGCGATCGTGGCCGTAGATGTCATCGTAGAAGAGCACGACACCATCCTCACGCGCCACTGATGTGGCATACATGATGTGCACCGGCACGCGACGCGTCAGGTTCACCTGGCGAGGCTTCGCCTGGTGCATCGCTCCGGCAATCGCCGTCGAATCCCACTGCGGCTGATCGCGCAGCAGGAACGTCGCGAGGCGTACCGGATCCGCGACCCGAATACACCCGTGACTCGCGTCGCGACGCGCTCGCTCGAACACCGACTGCGCCGGTGTGTCATGCAGGTAGACGTTGTAGGCATTTGGAAAGATGAACTTCACCCGACCGAGTGCATTGGTCGGGCCGGGCTGCTGGCGAATGCGTGCCCGGCCCGCCGCAACCTCTCCCACCGCGAACGCCGACGTGCCCAGTACCCTGCCGCCACTGCTCACGACTTCATAGTTCTCGTGCGCGAGATAGTCGCCATCACGCTGCGCCTTCGGCAGAATCTCCTTGCGTGCAATGCTCGGCGGCACATCCCAGTACGGTGAGAAGACGAGGTACTGCAGCGCACCGCTGAACACCGGGGTGTGATGGTTGAACGCATCGCCGACCACAACGTCCATGCTGATCAGATCGGACTCACGGTCTGTCGTTGTGGTGAACGCGTGCAGGCGAAAGGCCGGCACGTTCACGATGATCGGCGGCGGATCGCCGAGATCGTGCGGCAGCCAGCGCCACCGCTCGAGCGTCACCTCCATCTGCGCGATGCGCGCTGAGAGCGGGCGCTTGAGTCGCGCCAGCGTTGCCGGTCCGATGATGCCGTCACTCACGTATCCCTGTCGCTGCTGAAAGCGTTTCACGCCGGCCACTGTCAGGCTGTCGTACGTCAGCGAGTCGGCACCGCCCTGCTCCACCGGACCTGACGGCAGATCGCGGAGCGCCGCGAGCAGGCGACGGAGTGCTGGCAGTGCGGAATCCGATGCGCCGGGCTTCAACGTGCCAGAAAAAGCGACCGTGCTCAGTGCGCTGTCCCGCTCCAATGCGCGATATCGTCTCCGCGCGTCCTTGAGCAGGTGGTAATGCAGGAACGGTGGCTCCGCCTGATCGAAGCGAAGCGCGGGATTGGTCGACGTGGTCATTTCGCGCACGGCCGCGGCGACGTCGTATGGTTCTCGCGCGAAGCCGAGTTGCGCGTGCACGCTTTTTGCCGAAACTCGACCATACCGCAGCGCGCGCAACGCACGAACCGCAGCGCTGGTGAGCGTGACATCGAAGTCCGACTGGTCTTTCACGGACAGCATCGGTCGGCCCGCGAGTCGGTGCAGTTCCGCCGCGTCGTAGTCGGCCGGGGCAAGCCCGCGCGCATCGAGCAATGCCATCTGTTGCACGACGAGCAGCGCGGCTGGAGTCGCGTGGCCATCAACGCTCCACAGCAGCGCACCGCCGGACGAGTCGTACAACGCCCGAAGAGACGGGCTCACATCGGTCAGCACGGGCCAACGCTGACCAACGTGCTCATTCGACGCGACGATCGACCGAATCAGTTCGGTGACGCCAGGCGCACTCGTCGCCGCTGGCGCCTGCGCTGCCGCCACAGGCGGAAGGCCAAACCACAGCAAAGATCCGAGAAAAGCAGCCGTCCGCCGCATCGCCAACTGTACCACGTCGTGCTGTGCTCCATGGGGGTACGCTGCAACGTCGGTGTCCAACCAACCGAACCCTACCCGGAGCCTGTGGTGCCCCTTTCGACGCAAATTTCCCTCGTCATCCTGCTCGCCACCGCCGTCGGTTGCGGCGACTCGACCGGCGCGGGCAACACAGTGGCTCCGGGAACCACAGCACCCATCGTCGTCGCAGACCCGACCCCCGGCGTGACCGCCGCGCTGACCATCAACCTGAACGCGCTGCCGAACTACGCCGCGCCGACCTACCCCGCCTACTACGACGGGCAGGTGCTCGGCCAGGACAATACGCCCGCCGGCAATCGTGTGTCTGACAAGGGCGCGACGCTCGGCCGAGTGCTGTTCCATGACCGACAATTGAGCATAAATGGGACCGTCAGCTGCGCCAGCTGCCATCAGCGTGGCCTCGGCCTGACTGACACCGCCCAGAAGAGCGTGGGATTCAACACCGTCAGTCGCACCGACGCGCATTCGATGCGGCTGGGGAATTCCCGCTTCTTCGCACCGGGCTCGGCGTTCTGGGATCGACGCGCCGCGTCGATCGAGGCGCAGGTCACGCAACCGATCCAGAACGCCGTCGAGATGGGCTTCGACGCGGCGCATGGCGGCATCAATGCGGTGATCACGAAGATGCTTGGCCTCAGGTACTACCCCGAACTGTTCCGGTTTGTGTACGGGGACACCGTCATCACCGAAGACCGGATGCAACGCGCCATTGCACAGTACGTGCGCAGTTTTGTGTCCACCGACAGCCGCTTCGATCAGGGCTACGCCGCTGCCTACAATCCGCAGGCTCCTGACCGCGGCGTGGGCGCGCCCTTCGCGAACTTGACGGCCGAGGAGAATCGCGGCAAGCAGGTCTTCCTGACGCCGCCGCAGCAGGGCGGCGGTGGCTGCGTCGCCTGTCACGCGATTCCGACGTTTGCGATGTCCGCGAACGCGCGCAGCAACGGCCTCGATGCGGGCGAGACGCGCGTCTTCAAGTCACCATCGCTGAAGAATGTCGGCGTCGCCGGACCGTACATGCACGACGGTCGCTTCGCCACGCTGGCGCAGGTGGTCGAGCACTATGCCAGCGGTGTGCAGGATGGTCCGGCACTCGATCAGCGGTTGCGCACGCCCAACGGCTCTGCCCTTCGCCTGCAGCTCTCTGCTGCAGACAAGGCCGCACTGGTGGCGTTCATGCGCACACTGACGGACACCACACTGAATGGCAGCGTGAAATTTTCGTCGCCTTTCAAGCCGTGATCAAGGCGTCGCCCGCGCCGGCGTTACACCGACTGGCTGGCTCTGCTGCCCCGATCGGAGTAGAATCCCCCCGCTTCCCGCCAGCGGTGCCGGACTCCCTTTCTGGACTTGAATGTGGCCATAGTCGGCTGGATCGTCGCGGTCATCGCGTTCGTGGCGTTCATCGTGGAACGCAACAAGCGCGAGCGCTTGCGCGCGGAATTCAAGCGCACTGGCGCCTTCTACCCGATCAGCGGCGTCGAACTGCATGAACTGGATCCGGTGTTCGCGTCGGGACCTTTCGGCCCGACGCTGGACACGGAAGTGCACTTCGTCGGGCACGGGCCGATCGCCGTGCCAGGCGGCGCGACCGACGCCGAGGCGTGGATTCTCGCGGTGCTCGCCAAGCAGGCGCGCCGCTGCTTCGAGTTCGGCACATGCACCGGTAAAACGGCATATCTGTGGAGCCGCAACTCGATGCCGGACGCGCAGATCGTGACCATCACCCTCGCACCGACGCGACGCGACGACTACGTGCCGGGTGCCGGCGATGATGCGCGCGCACGTCGCTACGCCCTGACGGAATCGAACTTCACGGAGTTTCTCTACACCGGTACGCCGGCGGCGGCACGTATCACGCAACTCTTCGGCGACAGCAAGGCGTTCGATGATGCGCCGTACGCAGCGTGGGCGGATCTCGTCTTCGTGGACGGCTCACATGCCGAATCGTATGTGCAATCCGACTCGGCCAAGGCGCTGCGCATGGTGAAGCCCGGTGGACTCGTGCTCTGGCACGATTACACCGGACCTGAGAACTGTCCGGGCGTGTTTCACGCTATCAATGCGCTCGCGAAAACGCTGCCGATCCGCTACGTCAAAGGCACGACCTTCGCGAGCTATCGCCGGCCGCTCGCGTAAGGCGGCGTTGCAGAATTCGAGTTCGGAAATTCTGCAACGCTCCCCAGGATCAGAAGCCGCGTCCGATCGAGATTCGCAGAGTCGGCAGCGTCAGATTGACATCGGTCAACTTGTCGCTGAGTCCGACCAGACGGCGCGCACCGGTGCCGAGTGTGACGGCGAACTTCTTCTTCGGTCCGAGCAGCCACTGATAGTCGAGCGCAAATCCGAGGCTCAACGCGCTCGATGACTCGGATGGGGTGACATCGCGGGTGGCGACGTTCGTCACACCGCCCGTTAGGCCGACCGAAAAACCCTCGAGTGCCTTTTCCTGCGGGTAATAGCGCCACTTCGCCTCGGTCGCGACGTAGGTGAACGAGTCGCTGCGGTACACCGAGCCGCTGACGCCCCACGAACTGCTCGTGGACAGGCGATGCTCGTATTCAGCGCCGATCAGGCCGAAGACGAGGCTGATTGGCGAGATGCTGATGATCTGCGTCGGCGACGCCATTTCCTGCCCGCGTGCGACCAGCGGCAGCAGCAGCAGAAGCGGGAGGAGCGCAGACGCGGCGCGGGCGTTCAAGGCAACGGAGCGACGTGGCATGGGAGTCGGAGTCGGGTCGCGCACCACAGTGCGCTCTGAAAACGGGATGTCGGGATGACTCGCGCCAAAGGCGGAGCCTGTCAAGCGCCGACGGGCAGACCGACGGTCGGCCGCTGCCATCGTATTGCGCTTCGCGATGCGCGCTCAGAGGTTTGCAGGATGCCCAACCTCGCGCGTGCTCTCGTCTCGCTGTCGCGCCGGATCGCCCTCGTCGGCGGCGCGCTCGTCCTCGCGTGCACGGCCACCGGTGCGCAGGCGCCCGCGGCACCCCCACCGGGCTGGGTCGTGCGGGCCGATGTGGGCGGCATGGACATGGGTGACGGCGACAAGGTCGTGATGGTCGCGATGAAGCCCGGCTTTCACGTCACCACCGGCCCGGCGGCGATTCTCTTCGACAGCACCATGAAGGCCACTGGCGATTGGCGCCTCCAGGCAACACTGCACCTGTTCGATCCCGGCGCGCGCGCCGAGGGCTTCGGCGTGTTCTTCGGCGGGCGCGATCTCGACTCGGCCGCGCCGCACTACAGCTATGCGCTGCTCCGGCGCGACGGCAAGGCGATGCTCAAGGTGCGCGACGGTGCGACGACTCGTACGGTGCGTGACTGGGCCGCGAATGGCGCCATTCCGATCTGGCAGGGCGGTCCGGCGGGCACCAGCGTGAAGTATCCGCTGGTCGTCGAAGCAAAGGGCGCCCGTGTCACGATGTGGATCGGTGCCACGCAGGTGCTCGATGCGCCGCGCTCAGACCTGCCGACGGATGGCGTGGTCGGCCTGCGGATCAATCACGCGCTCAACCTGCATGTCGAATCGGTGACCGTCACGCCACTCTCGGCGCGCTGACGGTGACCACAGCGACTGACGGCGCGGTGCGCGCAGACCAGAGTGGGAGCGAGACGGTGAATTCGCTCCCGTGACCCGTTCCAGCACTGCGCGCGGAAACCGTCCCGCCATGCGCTTGCACCAGTTCGGAGATGACCGTCAATCCGATTCCCAGTCCCGCGCCGCTGAAGTCGATGGCGTGGTGATCCTGATTGAACAGGTCGAAAATGGCTGGCATCGCCTCAGCGGTAATCCCGATGCCGCTGTCCGAGACAGTGATGTGCGCGTGCGACGCGTCGACGATCAGCGCAATCCCGACGTCGCCTCCTTTCGGCGAGTACTTCGAGGCGTTGTCGAGCAGGTTGCTGACCACCTGCACCAGACGGTCCGCGTCGCCGTTGACGATCACTGGAGCAGCGGGCAAGCGCGTGGTCACACGCTGCAGCCGGAGATTCAGAGCGGCCTGCCGTTGCTCGAGGGAGCGCGCGAACACCGTCTCGAGGTTGGTCGGCGCCAGCTCGAGCCGGAGCTTGCCGGTGTTGGCCCGCGTCACATCGAGCAGATCGTCAACCATCCGCGACATGTGTCCGACCTGCCGCTCGATGATCGCCTGCAACTTGGGCAGCGTCGTATCGTCGGGTTTCACACGCGACAGCATCGCCGCCACATTGTACATCGGCGCGAGAGGGTTGCGCAGTTCGTGTGCCAGCATTGCGATGAAGTCAGCTTGCCGTTGGTGCGCGCGCTCGGCGTGTTGCTGCACAAGCTGACAGCCAAGCATTGCGAGCACGAGTTGTTCGTTCGCTTCGCGCAGCTCATCGTGCCGACGCTCCTGCTCCGCCTGCGCCTCCTGCACGTGCATGACCTGACGCTCGGCGAGCGCCGGACGCAGCGCGGTCTGACGCTCCGCTTCCGAGTGCGCGTCAGCATGAAACGCGTACCCTGACACGCCACGACGCTTGGCGCGGTACATCGCAGAGTCGGCGCGATCAATCAGAATACCACCGTCCGTCCCGTCCTCGGGAAAGAGGCTGATCCCGACGCTGGCCGTCAATCGCACGACGTGTTCACCGTACTGCAGTGGCGTGCCCAGCGCCGTCATGAGCTTCTCGACGGTACGGATCGCATCGGATGGCTCGCGGATATCCGTCAGCAACACGACGAACTCGTCGCCGCCCTGCCGGCTCACGGTATCCGCCGCTCGAACCGACGCCAGCAGACTCAACGCGGCCTCGCGCAGCACTGCATCGCCCATCGCGTGCCCGAGCGTGTCGTTGATCTGCTTGAAGTTGTTGAGATCGAGAAACAAGACCGCGACGCGCGTGTCGTGGCGCCGTGCGATTGCGAGCGCCTGCGTCATCCGATCCCTGAGCAGCGCGCGATTGGGCAAGGACGTGAGCGCATCCAGCTCTGCCGCGCGCGACACATCATCCAGCTGGCGCGCGGCCGCCTCGGCATCCACCTGCGCGCGCACTGCGGACAGCACCAGCTGCTCGTTCACGTCCCGCAGCTGCGAAAAAACGAGCGCAGTCCGCTCAGCGGCGTTCGTCTCGCCCTCCGACGACGGCCTCACACGAGCACCCTGCGTAGGCGAGTCTCACACACGGTCGGCCTCGACGCTGAGCGGCGAGATGACCTTTCGTGTCGGACGTCCACCGAGCAGGCCCTCCTGTTTCGGCAGGCTGTCACCAATCGAGAGGCCTGCGTCGTTGATCGAGTATTCGCGCAAATCGTCAGCGTGCGCGCTGCCACGCACCTTGACGACCGCGAGCACCCGACGCAGCCGGCTGTCCACTTCGATGTAGCGCTGCACAATGATGGCATCGGTCATGAACGCCGTGCCGTACGGGCTGAATCGGAGGTCGGTATAGCGATCCTCGAGTTCGGATGTCATCAGCACGGTCACGCCATCGGCCGCGAGTGCCACGACCAATTGCGCCAACGACTCGCGGTAGTCGGCACGGAACGTCGGTGCCAGCGCGAGCTCGAATCCCGAGAGCGAATCGAGCACCACGCGCGATGCGCCGGTCCGGCGGATCGCGGTGATCATCAGCAGCAGAATTTCGTCAATCGAGACATCCGGCGAGCGCGGATCGAGCAGGCTGAGGCTGCCCGCCGCGATCAGATCAGCCAGTACGCGGTTGCGCGCCCGATTCGGATTCTGCTCGAACGACACGATCACGCCCTTCTCGCCGTTCCGCGCGCCTTCGGCGAGGAAGGCCGTCGCGAGGATCGTCTTGCCTGAACCGGAAGGTCCGGCGACGAGCAAGGAATACCCAGCTGGGAGCCCGCCGCCAAGCATTGCATCCAGCCCTGGCACGCCCAGCGAGAGGCGCGGGCGCATCACCGGCGCGGCACCGAGTTCGGTTGCCGGACGTGCGGCACGCGCAAACACCGTCAAGCCGTCGCTCGTGATACGAAAGGTGTGCAGGCCCGGTAGCGTCGCCTGCCCACGCATCTTCATGACTTCAATCTTGCGCACCATCGAATTTCGTTCGACGCTCTGGCGCAGCCAGATCAATCCATCGGCGACGGTGAACACCGGATTCGCATCGTTCTCGTTGAAGTATTCGCCGATGAGGAACGTGGTCGCCTGCCAGCTCGTCATGTGAATGCCGAGTTGCTGCACGAAGTGTTGCAGCGTCGTCAGTGGCTGACCGTCAGCCACCGCGGCCAGCGCGACGGACCTGAACGAATCGACGAACACCAGCCCGGGCCCCGCCTGCTGCACTTCGGACACGATCCGCTTCAGCACAAGATCCAGGTTGCCCGACATCATGTCGTCAGTCAGGTTGATGAAACGGACCGACTTGTTGAGCGCGTCCGTATCGAAGTACGCAAACTGCTGCTGATAGCGGAGCATCTTGAGCGGCGGCTCGCCGAGCACCGTGAAGTAGAGCGCGGGGCGTTCCGGCGTCGCGAGTGCGAACATCATTTGATGCGCCAGCGTGGTCTTGCCACAGCCCGGCAACCCGGCGATGAGGTTGAACGAGAACTCCGGCAGTCCGCCACCGAGCACGGTGTCCAACCCGGGCACTCCGGTCGCGAGGCGATTGATAATGACGTTTGGCATCAGGTCTGACGGTCCTGCGCGGGCTGGCCGCTGAACGGAGTGTCCCACACGGTGCGCAAGAGGCGCTGTGTGAGTGCGGTACCGACCATGCTCGCCAGCAGGTCGTTGAATGCCTCGAAGAGCGCGCTGGCACCGAGCAGTGCGTCCGGCGCGCTCTGGGATGCGATCGCGAGGCGCAGGGACTCGAGGTCCATCGCGACCTGCACGCCATCCTGACGACCAGCGATCCACGGGAACGCACGGACCGTCAGAAACAGGCTGCGACCGTGCAACGCCGCGACGCCCCGCGTCCCGATGATCGGGGTGAGCGCATCGTCGATCTGCGTCCAGAGATCGACGACCGTCTGACTGATTCCGTCGGAACCAGCATCCGGCCCGACGCGACTGGCAAGCGCGGCGCTGATGGTGCGTTCCTCTTCGGAGGCCATTGTCCTGGATGACAAACCTCGCCGGACGAGGCATCCACGATGGACAGTCCTCGCGCAGACCAGCTTGGAATGAACGTACCACAAAGTCCGCTGAAAAACGCGCAGACTCTCGAATCGTGGTCCGGACGCCAGATGTCGGCGATCCGAACTCTGAGTAGCAAAAAACGACCTGCTGACGCCGAATGCACCAGCGGTCAGCATGGGCTCGCCAGCGATCGGATTGGTGCCGGTGACCTCGCGGTGTCAGGCCTGTTCGCAGAGTGCGACGTATTCGCGGTAGGACTGCCCGGTCATGGCACGCTGCTAGCCGACGCGTCAGCAACGATACCTTGAGACATGGCACTCCCCGATCATCTCCAATTCTGGTCTGCCGTCAGCCTGCTCGGCTCACCGTTCGCCATGACGCTGCTGTGCGTCACACTCGCCGGCACGCTCGCTGTTCGTGGTCGGCGTAGCGCCGCCGTCGCCGTGCTGGTGGCGCAAGGCGGCGGCGGTGTGTTGAACATGGTGCTCAAGGACACCGTCAAACGCCCACGCCCACCGGGCAGCGAGCACCTGCTCCATGGCTTCAGCTGGAGCTTCCCCAGCGGTCACGCCATGGGTTCGCTGATCGGCTACGGCATGCTGTGCTATTGCGTGGCGCGATACTGGTCCTTCTCCAAAGTCGCACGAGGCAGCCTGTTCACGCTCGCATCGGCGACGGTGCTCGCCATCGGCATCAGCCGCATTCAGCTCGGCGTCCACTATCCCGGTGATGTCGTCGGCGGCTACCTCATCGGCGCGGTGTGGCTGGGGGCAGCCGTCGCGCTGCTGCAGCGCAAAGAAGAACGTCAGATCAGCCCACCGCCGGCGCCGGCACCATGACGCGCAGCGCACCCGGTCGGATCGCATAGCGGAGCGGTAGCGTCAGCGTCGTCACCTCGCCATCCACGGCCACGGGCAATTCGGTGATGAGCGAGTCGAATGGCAGATCGATCGACGCCGAGGTCGCGGTGCTCATCACGAGTGCGCCCGTATCGGTGGCCGTGCCGACGAGAATGCGCCACACCAGGCGCAGCAAGGCCCATCGCCCGTCGCCCTGCACCACGTAGAGTGCCAGTTGGCCTTCCGCCAAGGAGGCGCGCGACGCGGCGTCGAAGCCGGCCATGCGGTATTCGTTGTTGCCGATGAAAATCAGTGGCGTTGTCTGCACCGCCGCATGGCCGTCCACGCCAAGCTTCATGCGCAGCGCGCGCGGCTTGCGCGTGACCTGCAACGTGGCCCACGCCGCCACGATCCACTTTTCGAGGCCGCGCGCACGGTAGCGTTCACGCAGTTGTACGATGCGCGGATACAGCCCGACACTCGAGTTGTTGAGAAAGATCCGACCGTTCACGACACCCGCATCGATGCGGATGTTGTGGCCGGCGATGATGACGGCCGCCGCTTCACGCATGTCCACTGGCACGCCGAGATCGCGTGCGAAGTGATTCAAGGTGCCGAGTGGGAGCACACCAAGCGCGATGTCATGCGCGACAATGGCATTCGCAACGGTGTTCACCGTACCGTCCCCGCCTCCCGCGACCACCACGTCCACCTTGTCGGCGATCGCCGCGTCGAGTGCGCGCCTGAGATCGTCGCCGGAGTGCGTCAGCGTGATCTGCACGTGCTGCCCTGCATCGTGGAACAGCGGTTCGATCAGCGCCTGCGCCGCTTCAGCGGATCCATCACCTGAGCCAGCATTGAGCACGATGGCAACGCGCCGAGGGTGATTCTGCATTGATGAAGGATCGCCGGAACCTGGCCGATCGGAAAGGACATTACGCAGCCGTGATACGTGACGCCCTGCGACGACTGGCGACGACTGGCGACGACTGGCGACGACTGGCGACGATTGGCGACGACTGGCGACGTAATGCATGCGTTCGCCACCGCGTCCGTGTTCGGTGCGCAACCGCGTTCGCCACGCGGCGCACAAGGAGATAGTGATATTTGCAACAGTTCATGGCGAAATGGCGGCGATATGATGACTATGCGTGTACGCGTCACGATTGTCGGTCGGGTCTCGGCGCTGCATTCCTCACACACAGTCGGCGACCGCGAGAACATGGCCAGAGACGTGATGCAGCAGAGACCAGGCGCCTTTGTCCCCTTGAACGGCGGGCGGGCAGGTGTATTCGGGAATGCCGTCTGCGCGTCACGGCGTGCGTCCGGGCACGTCGTGACGGCCATCGCTGCCTCACACGCACGCCTTCAGCGATGCTGACTGCCGTCCGACAACTCGCGGCGGCTGATTTCATCGCGACGTTGAGGTTGGGCGACGACGATGTCGTGCACCTTGCGGCGTGTGACCCCGCGCTCGTCGCGCCACAGTCCTTCCGGATGCCGCTCGCATGGAGCGGAGACGAAGGCGCGGTGCTGTTCGACGACCTGACGGCGAGCTCACTGCTGCCCAGCGTGATACTGAGTGCATTGGCGGGACCTCCCGCCGCCGTCTGCGTGGTGCATGGCCCGGACGATGACGGCCGCCATCACGCGTCTTTGCTGATTCTGGTCTGGCTGCACGCCGAGCAGGTGCCGGAACAGGTGCGTGCCAACCCCGGCTTCCTCGCGCAGCTGCTGATCGGTCGCGCGCCGTTGCGCGCAACGCTGCCTGCGACGGAAGCGCGCCTCGAGGCAATCATGGCGCATATCTCGCAGGGCGTGATTTTTGTCGATGCCTCCGGTCGCGACGCCATCATCAACGTCGCCGCTGCCAATTTTCTTGGCACGCCCGCCGGCGTCGTCACGCGTCGGGAACTGGCTGATACGATCAATCGACTGTACGGCAAGCTGCGGAACCGCGGCGCCATCCTCGACGAAGTCTCGCGGATCCAACGCGATCCGGCAGCACGCATCGAAGACTGGACCTGGGAGCTCGACGACGGGAGCGGCACGATGCTCAGCGTGATGAGCGTGCCAATCATTGCAAGGACGGGGCGCGGACGTCTCTGGACGTTCGACGACGTGTCACTCGAGCGTGCGCTCCTGCGTGAGCTCGCCCAGCATCGCGTGGTCGAAGCGAAGCTGCGACAGGTGCAGAAGCTCGAGATCGTCGGCCGACTCGCGGCCGGCATCGCGCACGACTTCAACAACCTGCTGACGATCATCGGCGGCAGTGTCGAGCTGCTCGAAGACGCGCCGCTCGATACGGAGCGGCGTGGCGATCTGCACAACATCGCGCAGGCCACCGACCGCGCACGCCGGCTCACCCGCCAGCTGCTCACGTTCACGCGGCAGCAGGTCGAGCAGAGCACGACGTTCGTGCTCGACGATCACCTTCGCGAAACGGCATCGTTGCTGACGAAAGTGCTGCCGACGAAGATCGCCCTGACGCTCGATCTGCAGGCGGAGGCTGCGCAGGTGTTCGCCGACCCGGGCCAGATCGAACTCGCACTGCTCAACCTGCTCGCCAATGCGCGCGACGCGATGCCGGCCGGTGGCAGTATCGTGCTGCGCACCGGCGTTGAACTGCTCGCGGGGGAAGAGATGCTCGGCTCATCCAACCCGTTGACCGGCGTGCATGTGGCCATCGCCGTGCAGGACTCCGGAAGCGGCTTCGACGACGCGACGCGCGAGCGCATGTTCGAGCCGTTCTATACGACGAAGCCCGCTGGGCGCGGTACGGGCCTCGGCCTCGCCACCGTGCTCGCCGTCGCGCAGCAGTGTGGCGGCGGTGTGCGGTGCAGCAGTGCACCGGGCCATGGCGCGACGTTCACGATCTTGCTGCCGCAGACGAATCCCGCCGGACAGCCCGACACATCGCGGCATGAACAGGCTGCCGCGCAGCGCGCGCCAGCGCTGCAGATTCTTCTCGTTGACGATGATCCCGGCCCGCGCGACACCATGCGGCGCCTGCTGATCCACGAAGGATTCGGCGTGGACGTCGCAGACTCCGGCGCCGCAGCGCTCCGGATGCTCGCGGTGCCCGGCGCATCGTACGACGGTCTGATCACGGACTACATGATGCCGCTGATGACCGGTCGCGAACTGCTGGAGCGGGTGCGTCTGACGTGGCCGGAACTGCCGGCAGTGCTGGTCTCGGGCTACGCGCCAAACGAAGACACCGCCGACACGCTCAAACGCCTGCGCGCGGTATTCCTCGCGAAGCCGTTCACCGGACGCCAACTCTCGGCCATCGTGCGGCAACAGATCGCACACGCGACCGGCGTGCTCACGCCGGTGCGAGGCGTTGCGGATCTGGACTGACTAGGATTGAACGGGCGCCTGATTGCGGTTCCACTCCGACTTCACATTTGTGACCGCAGAACTCGACGAGGCGCTTGATCAGGACATTCGCCTGCTCGGTCGCCTGCTCGGCGACCTGATCGCGGAACAGGCGGGCCCGGCGGCCTTCGAGCTCGTCGAACGGATCCGGCGCGAGGCGGTCCAGCAGCGGAAGACGGACGGTGCCAGCTCCGATCGGATCGACGCGATGCTCGTCGGCATTGATCAGGATACCGCGATCATCGTCGTGCGCGCGTTCAGTTGGTTTCCGCTGCTCGCAAACATCGCCGAGGATGTGCACTACGCGCGCCGCCGACGATTTCATCGCGCCTCGCGATCACCTGCGCCGCGCGGCACGATCGAGAACATGCTCGGCGCGCTGCGTCACGCGGGGCTCGAGGACGACCAGATCGTGCGCACGCTGGCCGACGTGCAGGTGAGCCCGGTGCTCACCGCCCACCCGACCGAAGTCCGACGCAAGACGATTCTCGACACGCAGCGACGCATCGCCGAGTTGCTCGTCGAGCGTGACCGAACCCGGATGGATCCAGAGGAGCAGCAGCAGTGGGAGGCATCGCTGCGACTGCAGGTGCTCACGCTCTGGCAGACGTCGATTCTGCGGTTGGCCAAGCTCCGCGCCCGCGATGAAATCGTAGAGGCGTTGCGGTACTACGACCTGACGCTGTTTCACGAGTTGCCGGCACTGCAGCGCGCCGTGCAATCCACGATGGAATCGCTGGCACCGGGTCGCGCGCCTCGGGCGAAGCCGGTCGTGCAGATGGGATCGTGGATCGGTGGAGATCGCGACGGCAATCCGTTCGTCACCGCGGACGTCCTGAACATGGCGGTCGAGCGGCAGGCGACGACGGCGCTCACGCATCACCTGAACGCGATCTTCCAGCTGTCGCTGGAGCTGTCGATGTCGGCGCGCCTGATCACGCCGACCGACGAGTTGCTCGCGCTGGCCGAGGCATCGGGTGACGACTCGCCGTTCCGCGGCGACGAGCCGTATCGCCGTGCGCTCCGCGGCATGCATGCGCGCCTCGCTGCGACGGCGCACGCCACGCTGCACACGACGCCGGGGCGCGCACCGCACCGGCAGCTCACGCCGTATCACGATCCGTCGGAACTGGTGCGCGACCTGAACATCATCGAGCGTTCGCTGTATACACACGGCGCCGGCTCACTGGCGAGCGCGCGGGTCGAGCCGATCCGCACGGCGGTCGAGTTGTTCGGCTTCCATCTGTGCACGCTCGATCTGCGGCAGAACAGCGATGTGCATCTCCAGGTGGTGGACGAGTTGCTGCGCTGCGCGGGCGTGACCGAATCGTATGCGACGCTGAGCACCGACGCGCAGGTCGCGATTCTGCGCCGCGAGCTCGCGACGCCGCGGCCGCTGTTCAGTCGCGAGGTTGCGTACTCGGACATCGTGCGCAGCGAACTCGCGATCATGGAGAAGGCCGCGACCGCGATCCAGCGTTTCGGTCCCCGGATCATCGGTCACTGCATCATCTCGAAGTGTACGTCGGTGGCGGACATGCTCGAAGCCGCCATCATGCTGCGCGAAGCAGGCTTGCTGGTGCCCGGCGCCACGCCGCGTCTCGCGGTGGACATCGTGCCACTGTTCGAGACCATCGAGGATCTCGCCGCATCGGCCGCGACCATGCGTGCGCTGTTCGCGATGCCGGAATACGTGCAGTGGCTGCGCAGCGCGCGCGGCAACCTGCAGGAAGTGATGCTCGGATATTCGGACAGCAACAAGGATGGCGGCTATCTGACGTCGGTGTGGGCCATTTATCGCGCGCAGGCCGAGCTGGTGGAGGTCGCGCGCGAGGCCGGTGTGACGTTGCGTTTCTTCCATGGTCGCGGTGGCACCGTGGGACGCGGGGGCGGCCCGAGCTACGACGCGGTGCTGGCGCAGCCGCCGGGCGCAGTGAACGGATCGCTGCGCATCACCGAGCAGGGTGAGATGATCGCGGCGCGCTACACCGACCGTGATCAGGCACGCCGCAGTCTGGAAGGTCTGGTGACGGCGACGGCGATCGCGACGGCTGACGGCGTTGCGCCAGCGCCGACCGACCCGGCGTTTGCCGACGCGATGGATGCGTTGTCCGCCACGTCGTTTGGGGCGTACCGCAACCTCGTCTACGAGACGCCGGGATTCGTGCCGCTTTTCAGGGCGATCACACCGATCCGCGAGATCAGCACGCTGAACATCGGCAGCCGACCGGCCTCGCGCACGACGTCTGAGCGGATCGAGGATTTGCGTGCGATTCCGTGGGTGTTCAGCTGGAGCCAGTGCCGCATTCTGCTGCCCGGATGGTACGGCGCGGGCGCGGCGTTCGATGCGTGGGCAACGGAGCCGTCGCGCGTTGCGCTGCTGACGCGGATGTATCACGAGTGGCCGTTCTTCCGCACCGTGCTCTCGAACATGGGCATGGTACTGGCGAAGACCGATCTGGATATTGCGCGGCGCTACCTCACGCTCGCCCCGGATCAGGACTTTGCGGAAATCGCGTTCGCGCGCATCACGCAGGAGCACGACCGCGCGCGGCACTGGGTCGAGACGCTCAGCGGGCAGCCGTTACTCGGCGACAATCCGTCGTTGACGCGCAGCATTCGCAACCGCTTCCCGTATCTCGATCC
>JBBRLZ010000073.1:0-20024 GCA_038231095.1 Gemmatimonadales bacterium | reverse complement strand
TTCACGTCCATTCCCGAACGCGCCCGCCTCTGGGTCTTCGTCGCCGATATCCCGGTCGCCGATCCGGCACCGCTGCTCTCCGCCGTCGATTCGCACCTCGCGCAGTGGGCGGCGCATGGCGTGCCACTGGTCTGCGCCCGCGAGTGGCGCGACGATCGCTTCCTCGCCATCGCTGTTGATGAAGCCGCAACCGGTGCGTCGGGCTGCTCGATCGACGGACTCTTTCGCACGATCAGTCGGGTGCAGTCGCAGGTTGGTGCCGACCTGCTCGCGTCCGGCCGCATCGCGTGGCGCGATGCACACGGTGCGATCTGTGTCAGCACACGCGCGGAGTTCGAAGCACTCGTGGTATCCGGCGCCGTTACCGCGCACACACGCGTCTACGAAACGCTCGTCGAGAGCGTCGGTGAATACCGGACGCATTTCGAGCGGCCGGCCGGCGAAAGCTGGGTACGCACGCTGATCGCGTGAGACGTGGCTGCCCCGGTGGGTTGAACACCGGGGGCAGCCACGTGATTGCTACGGAATCCGCGTGATGTCCGTCACCGCACCAGGTTGCACCACGCGCGCGCCAGTGGCGCGCCCTGCTGCGTCGAGCTTGAACTCGATGGAAACGTCGGTCAGCGCGGCCAGCACGAACAACGCGCCCTCTTTCGCTTGCAGGTCGCCCGGACTGCCATTGCCCTGCGCCCAGGTGAGCGTGGTGCCGCGCAGCGCGACCGTCACCACCGGGCCACCGGGAATCTGATAGCGGCCGACGAATCGCTGCAGATATTCGGCGTCCGTCAGGCGGGCGTCAGGCTGCCGCGCGAAGGGCATCGCAGGAACGTTCGGCTCGATTCGCACCTCTGCCGCATCCACCTTGCCTGCGGGGTTCGTACGGAACGTGATCTTCGTCCCTTCGAGCGTCGGGTCTTCGGGGTTGCGGAGCGCGCTGAACGTCTCGTAGTGCCACGGCTGCAGCCTGGCGCGAATGCCGTTGTACATGATCGCGAGTGTGTCGCGCTCAATCGTGACCGCGATCGGCCCGTAGCCCGAGTCGGCATACACACCGACGTAGTCCGCGAGCCGATGCGCTGGCGGCGCGTTGGCCACGCGTGTCTCACCGACCTTCTTCTCGTCGGCGCGTGCTGCGGCTACCGCCGCCCTGCTGCGAGCGAGCGCTTCTCCGCTCCAATCGCGTCGCGTGCCACCGAGCAGCCGATCCATCGCGTGACGCGAGATCATCTCGCCAAGGGCCGAGCCGTCCTGGTTCACGAGCACGACGATGCCGATGCGATCCTGCGGGAGCATCTGCACTGCCGCGGTGAAGCCGTCGATGTTGCCGCCATGCTGGGCGCGATAGTGGCCGCGGTAGGTGTCGATGAACCACCCGAGGCCATAGCTCATCGGCCCCAGCTCCGCGTTGTCACCCAGGCCGGTGATCGGCGTGTACGGGCGATACATGTCACGGAGCGTCGTCGCCTGAATGACTTGCCGGTCGCCGAGCTTGCCACCGGCGAGATGCAGGCTCACCCATTTCAGCATCTCTTCCGCACTCGAGTTGATCGCACCCGCCGGACCCACGAGGCTGATGTCACGGAACGGAATGGCCTGAATCGAATCGTGGCGCACGCGATAGGGCGTCGCGTGGTCGGGATCGGCCTGCGACGCCTTCACCGAGAAGTTCGTGCGTGACATGCCGAGCGGCTTCATGACGAGCTGCGAGATCCCCTCCTCCCACGACGTCCCGTTGATGGTGCCGACGAGGAATCCCGCGGTGAGGAACATCAGGTTGTTGTACTGGAACGTCTCGCGCAGGTCCTTGTTGAGCGGCAGGTACGCGATGCGCCGAACCAGTGACTCGCGCGTATCGGTGCTGTTGTTGTACCAGAGCAGGTCGTGCCGCGGCAATCCACTGCGATGCGTGACGAGGTCACGCGGCGTGAGGTGCAACGTGGCGAACTCGGTGTTCATGCGAAACCACGGCAGGTAGGTCCGCAACGGCACGTCCCACCGCAGCTTGCCGTCATCGACGAGCTTGCCCATCGCGAAGGTGGTGAACGCCTTGGACGACGAGCCGATGGCGAACAGGGTCTGCGGTGTGACCGGCTGCCTGGCGGCGGCGTCGCGCAGGCCATGGCCTTTCAGATACACCGTCTTGCCGTCGACCGTGATGCCGACCGCCACGCCGACCGCCTTCCACGCGACCAGTGCCGAGTCCACGAAGGCGTCGAAGCTGGCAAGTGACGCCTGCGCGGCGTCGGCCGGTGAAGCAGCAGCGCTCATACGGAACGGATACGTACCCGGACCCTGTGAAAACCTGCCGGTGATTTGACCGTTCGATCCACGCACGCCGGCGAACGTGGGGTTGCCGGGAATGCCGCCAATCGTGAAGCGAATCGAGTCGCCCGTGACGGCGACGTTCGTGAGCGCAACATCACGGGCGTTCTGTTGCGGGATCGAGATGTCGCCGGCGCAGGTACCATCGGGCCGTGAGACGAAGTCCACGTCGAACGCGAGCGGCGTACCAGGCAGTTCGATGGCGCCAGTCCAGTGTCCGGAACAGAGAGCGGCCGGTTGCTGCGAGCGCATCGGCGTCGCCGTGAGCATAAGCAGCGCGACGATTCCGGACAGTGTGAAGCGTGTCACGAGTCACTCGGGTTGAATGGGGATTTTCCGCGACTGCAGGTGTGAACCGACCAGGACGACACATACCAGAATCTGACTCGACCCGTCACACAGCAGGTGGTGACGGGTCGCGTGTCGTGCGCCTGCGTAGGGCTGCAAAGCGCTTGCCCGCTACATCTCGCCGATCGGACTGCCTGGTGGGACGGTGATCTTCACCTTCTTCTCCGCCGGCTTGTAGGTACCGGCCATCCAGCCGCGGATGTCGGCGGCGAGCTGTTCGTGCGTGGCGCTCGAGCGACCGCTGACAGCGGGCCGCAGCGACGTGCCGAGCAGCGTCACCAGCGCATGACGCGCTTCGGCGCGCACGAGTGGCATCTCGGCGCTTTCGGCGAGCGTCAGCACATGATCCACATAGGCGCGCTGCACCAACGCCTTCAGCGTTTCGTCGTAGGCCGTGCCCGTGCCGGTCGCGAAAATGCGCGACTCGAGCTTCGTGAGCAGCGCGGCGAAGCCCGGCAGCGATGGGTCGATGGCATTCTGAGCTACCATGCGGGCAGCGCGCTCCTGATCGAGCAGCAGATCGAACGTCACGGCGGCGATCGTCGCACCCGGGGCGAGCGGGTCGAACGTGATGCCGGTCCAGCGATCGAACAGCTCGCGCGACGACTGGATCAGGAACGGGCGCGGTGGCAGTTGCGCCAGCAGTGAGCGCGGGAGCGCCAGGTTGGCCGGCGACAGCACATCCGCAATCGCATCGATGGCGATGTTCTGCTTCGCGGCCGTCACCGACACCGGGCCGGCGACACCGTCGCCACGCATCGTATACGCGTAGCTCACACCACCAACGACCTTGATCGCGGCTTCCAGCTGGTAGCGGTGATGCAGGTACACCGGCACCAGCACGTCTTCGAGCGTGGCCATCGGCGCGCCGCGCCGGATCGCCGCTTCGCCGAACTTCGACAGCGCTTTCGCGCGCACCGTCATCATGCGCTTGAGTTCAACCACGGCATCGGTGCCGTTGTCCCAGAGATGCGTGTCCGGCGACGCGCTGCTCACCGGCCGCGCATCCTGATCGGTCAGGAACGTGAGGCCGCGCGCGCGCGCGGCGACCAGCACGCTGTCGAGCTGCTGCTTCTCGTTGCCGTTGAATTCACCGTAGCCCCACGTCACCGCGACCTTGTCCCACTCGCCGATGCCGGATTCGTAGGCGTTGGTGATGTCCACGTCGCCATTGGCCCCGAGCGTGATCATCGGATGCGGATAGTCCATCACGCTGGTGCGGCCCTGCGCGCTGCTGATGTAGTTGTGCGCCATGCCGAGCGTGTGGCCGACTTCGTGCGCGGCCAATTGACGGATGCGCGCGAGCACCATCGCCTGCACGCGTTCGCCCTTCTCGCTGCCCGCCGTGTAGGGCTGGTCGAGCCCTTCGCCGATGAGGAAATCCTGTCGCGCGCGCAGCGATCCGAGGATGACGTGGCCCTTCATCATCTCGCCGGTGCGCGGATCGGTGATCGCGCCGCCGTAGCTCCAGCCACGCGTTGCGCGATGCGCATACTCGACGACGTTGTAGCGCACGTCGAGCGGATCGATCGAATCGGGCAGGACCTCGACGCGGAAGCCGTTGATGTAGCCGGCGGCCTCGAACGCCTGATTCCACCAGCGCGTGCCTTCGACGAGTGCGCTGCGGATCGGTTCCGGCGCGGTGTTGTCGATGTAGTAGACGATCGGCTTCACCGGCTCACTCCTGGCCGCACCGGGATTCTTCTTCTCGATGCGGTGACGCGACGCGAACTGCTGCACCAATTGCCCGTTGAGCGGCTGCGCGTAGTCCTGATAACTGATGCCGAAGAACGCCGACCGTGGATCGGCGGCGCGCATCTTGAAGCCTGGCTCCGGCAGTGCGACGAGGCTGTGGCGCTCGCGGATCGTGATCGCTTCCGGATTCGGTGTCACGTCGCGCACGTACCGACCTGGATTGCTGCCGGCGAGTGTAAGGGTGACTTCGATCTCGGTGTTGCGCGGGAAGGCCTTGGTGTGCGGCAGGTAGACGGCGCTCCGCGTGCGATCGATCGCGAACGTGCCCTGCTGCGAGCGGCGCAGTGCCCCGACGGCGTCGTGTGCATCGCGCAGTGCGAACTCCGTCGCATCGACGAGCACGCGCGGTCCATCCTGTGCCTCGACGGTGAAGCCGAACAGGGCGCTGCGTGCGAAGCTCTCTTCCACACCGCGCGCTTCATTCGCATCGGGCGTGACGCCGCGGAAGCGCGTGTTCTTTTCAATCAGCAGCACCCGCGGCCCGCTGCGCGAGAACGCCACCATCCGCTCGCTGCCGAGCTGATTGCGATCGAGGCCGATGTCGTTCGAGCCGACGCCCCACGGCAGCGACGTGTAGTAGATGAAGTCCTGCTCCATCTGCGGAATTTCGAGATAGATCCGGCCGGTCCGTTCATCCCAGTAGAGCGGAAACAGCCCATCCTTCTTCAGCATGCCGCTGGTCTTCGCGGCGATGCTCGGCAGACCGGGGGCGGTGCCCGCGGCGGGTGGCGTGGGTCCGATCGGCTGCTGCGCCCCGAGGGACGTCAGTGCGAGGAGTGGGGTAGCGACGAGCAGGCGCAGGTGACGGAGCATGGCGGCGGAGAGCTGTTGAGTGGCGAACGCGGGGGACGGGGAGGCTCGGCGGGCTACGGGGCGGGCCCGGGTCTCGTTGCCCTCAGAATACAGCCGCGTCTGCCGATTGACCCGTGCCTCGACCGATCGGTTCTCGTCGGATGGTTATCTCCGCTTCACGTGCGTTCGACACTCATCGTCATGCAGCCGCTTCTCCCCGCCGCCGTTCCTGATTCCGTGCCACTTGGCGCGTCATTCTTCATCGGTGCCCGCCGCTTCACCGCGCGGCGCAACCGTGAGGGACGGCGGATCTGGGTGGGTCGGGACAAGCGCTTCGTCGAAGTGATCCTGCTGCGCACCGACGATCGCCGCTATGCGGTCGCGCCGTGGCTCGAGGACGCCGCACCGCGTGCGATGCGTGAGTTGATCCGCAGCGGCTTGCTGGTGCCGCCGGACCCGATGACGATGCTCGAAGCGCCGGGCAGGCACGACGACGCGAACGATGCGGCGCTGCGTGTTGCGGTGATCGAAGGGCTGGTCGAAACGGCGCAGCTCTCGATGGACGACGCGTGGAAGGCCCTGCGCGCCTGGCGTGCGCTGCGTGACGGGGCGACGTCGGTCTGACGCGAAGAGCAGCTCGCGCGGAGACGCGTCCCCGCGCGAGACAGGCTGTTGCAGTGCGCGGTGAGCCGTTCGCCGTTGACTACGGTGTGAGCCAGGCGTCCCGGTGCTCCGCGACGAAGGCGTCGTCAGTCAGCCACGGGTACGACGTCGATACGCGATCCAGTTCATCGGTCTGGCGTGGGCTGAGCGTCTCGCGCGAGTCGAGGGTCCAGATGCCGCGCAGGAGACCCTGACGGCGGAGGATCTCGTGGATGCCGGGGATGCAGCCCGAGAAGCGGTGCAGCGAATCGAAGATCGCGCCGTTCGCATCAGTCAGTTCGGCGCCTTCGGTGAGAAGGCTGGGTGCGAGCGGCGAATCGCCCAGCGCCTTGATGCGCGAGAGCAGTTCGACCGCCCGCCGAGTCCAGACCGCCCACTGGCCGAGCAGGCCACCGACGATCCGCGCGGTATCGGACCGGCCGTGCCGTCGGACGGGAAATGGCGTCGTGAGATCCGCCACAATCGAGTCATCATTGCCAGTGTATAACGCCACATCATCCCGTCCTGCGGATACGATCGCACGCACCACATCCATCGTTCGATAGCGGTCGAACGGCGCGATCTTGACCGCGATCAGCTGCGGCACTTCGGCCAGGTCGCGCCAGAACCGGTAGCTGAGCACCCGCCCGCCGACCGCCGGCTGCAGGTAGAAGCCGATGATCGGCATCGTGTCCGCCACCGCGCGGCAGTGCGACAGCAACTGGCGTTCATCCCAATTGTCGAGTCCGCCGAGGGAGACTAGCGCTGCGTCGTAGCCCAGCGATCTGGCGATTGCCGCTTCGCTCACGGCCTGCGCCGTTTCACCGATCACGCCGGCGATCCGGACAAAGGGGCGAGGGGTCGCTTCGAGGGCAGCGCTGGCCGTTTCGAGCGCCAGCTGCAGCACGGGGTGGTACAGACCCACGCGACGAATCGCGAACTGCGTGGTGTGGACTCCAACCGCGATCCCACCGGCGCCCGACGCCACGTAGTACCTCGTCAGCGCTCGCTGCGCGCGTTCATCCAGCGTCCGGGCCGCCGTCAGGGCCAGCGGATGCGCTGGGATCACCTGACCGGCGAGAAGGTGCTGGCGAACATTCACGTCGAGAGCTCCATGGGCGGGAATCAGACCGTCGGACACTCCGGCGACCGGTCAGAACTACCATAACGACGATTCACGACGTCTGGCGATTCGTGACGTAATCCAGATCTTCTGCATCGCGCTGGTCAGAACCGGCCGTCCCGCACTTCGAATTTCGTCGCCTTGCCGAGCAACGGCCGATGCGCTCGCACCCACTCGGCGGTCATATCGAGCAACTGATCGAGCGGCATGAGGTCGAGCGTCTCGCCGAATCGCGAGCGCAGTCCGCGCGCATCGGAGAGCAATGCATCCGCGGCTTCGGTGCCGATGAACGCCGGAGTGCGCCCCAGTCGCTCACCGAGTGACTTCGCCAGTGACCGCACGGCGTGCGGCTCGAGTCCAGTGACGTTCACGGCCACGGCCGGCACCGTCGCGTGCGCGAGCAGTTGCAGCGCAATGGCATTCGCGTCGCGCTGCCAGATCACGTTCACCGCGCCCATCGTCACGTCGACCGGCACACCGTCGCGCACCTTCACCGCCAGATCCGTGAGCACGCCGTACGTCAACGCGCAGGCGTAGTTCAACCGGTACAACGCGACAGGTGACGCGTGACGAGCACCGAGTGCGTGCATGACGCGCTCGCGACCCAGACAGCTCATGGCGTATTCGCCGACCGGCGCAGGCGCGGTCCGTTCATCCGCGCCGAAACCAGATGCGGGCGTGAGTGGATAGACGTTGCCGGTGGAGAAGACGACCTGTCGCGCTCCCGCGAAGTGTTCGCCACACCATGCCGGCACCACCGTGTTCATCGCCCATGTCTGCGCCGGATCGCCGCCGGTGCCGAACTTCTGGCCGGCCATGAAGATGACGTTCGGTGCGAACGGCAGTGCATCGACCTGCGCGCGGTCGATGAGATCAGCGCGGATCAGTCGAACCCCCGCGGCCTCCAGCTGCGCAGCGGCTGCCGGGTCGGACCAGCGCGACACGGCGGTCACCGCGCGGCGGCGCTTGCCGTCCGTGGCATCGAGCGCGCGTCGCGCCATGCGGGTGAGCGACGGCCCCATCTTGCCGCCGGCGCCGAGCACGATGATGTCGCCGTCGAGGTCGGCGAGGGTTCGGATCAGCGCGGGTGTCGGCTCGCTGAGCGCGTCGTCGAGTGACGCGAGGTCATGCGGAGTGGGCGCGGGCATGCGCCTAACATCTGTCGCGGCGGAGCGGTTGCCAAATCCGACAGATCCGCCGATCGAGGAACGACGTACCCGGTGTGTGCCATCGACGCCGTCACTCACGCCACAGCCTGACATGTCCGCTTCAACCCCAACCCGTGCCTCGGGGCGCCCGACGCGACGCCTCCTCGAGGTGCTGACCGAGCCGGTTCGCGCCGAATCGCGCGCGCTCCTCGCCACGAACTGGGCTGCATTACCCGAGCACCTCCGCACCAAGGAGCAGATGCTCGGTGTGCAGGGCAACGGCTGCGGTGCCACGATCGGTGCGATGCCGCGATGCGATTTTTCGTGCCGCGGATGCTATCTCGGCGAGGCGGCCAATCGCGTGCCGCCGGAGCCGATCGAGGCCATCAAAAAGCAGATGCGTGCGCTCCGTCCAACGCTCGGTCCCGACGGCAATCTGCAGCTGACCGACGGTGAGGTGACGCTGCGGCCACCGGAAGAGGTGATCGAACTGCTGCAGTATGCGCACTCACTGGAGCTGGTACCGATGCTGATGACGCATGGTGATTCGTTCCGCCGCCGTCCCGGCTTGCTCGAGCGCTATCTCACTGAAGGTGCGCTCGCCGAAGTGAGTATCCACGTGGACACGACGCAGCGCGGGCGGTCCGGCATGGCGTACAGAAGCGCGATGTCCGAGGCGCAGCTGAATCCGCTGCGCGACGAGTTCGCCAGGATGCTCTCTGACGCGCAGTCCGCCACCGGTCGCACCGTGCGGGCCGCGACCACGATGACCGTGACGCGCGACAATCTCGCCGGTGTGCCCGACGTGATGCGTTGGTTGATCGGCGGGCAGCGCGTGTTCCGCATGATCAGCTTTCAGCCGATCGCGCAAGTGGGTCGTACCGAAGACGGATTCGGCGGTGGCGTGACGGCTGATGCGCTCTGGTCGCGGATCGCACTGGCGCTGACGGGCGACAATCGCAGTGCCGCCGAGGCATTGCTGCGATCACAGGTGTGGTTCGGCCATCCAGGATGCAACCGGATCCTGCATGGCCTGGTGGCGCAGCGCCGCGGTGAAGCGCCGAGGTTTCATCCGCTGCGTCCGTCCGCCGATGCACCGCACGCCGCCACCGTGGATGACTTCTTCCGCCGATTCGGTGGCGTGAGTTTCAAGACCGACACGAAGTGGTCGGCGATCGCTCGTGCCGTGGGCCTGATCGCGCGCGCGCCGTGGTTCGTGACCAGCAAGCTGCCGGCGTATTTGTGGCACTGGCTCGATCGGCTGAACCCGGGCGCGCCGATGCACGCGCTGAAGGATCTGTTCAGCGGCGCGCTCACGGTGCAGCCGCTGGTGATCGTCAGTCATCACTTCATGTCGGCCGAGGAGCTGCAGACCGATGAGGGGCGCGAGCGGTTGTCACACTGCGTGTTTCTCGTGCCGGTGCATGGCGAGCTGCGGTCAATGTGCGAGGTGAATGCACTCGGTATTCGTGACCGGTACTACGCCGAACTCGCCGGCGCGAACGCTGCGCGTGCTGCGGCCGTGGACTGAGCCGGGCATGACATTCGCTACACGCCGTCTGCTCTGGCGCAGGCCGCACGCTCTCGGCAGTCCACATGTCGCACCGGTGCGTCTGCGCAGCGCGCGGACGATCGCGGACGTCGTCGCGGTGGCGCCCAGTGCGCGGCGGGCGTCAGATGAGGCTGGCCATCTTCGCGAGCTGCATCAGCGCCGTGGTGTCCCTGGCCCCGAGGCGTTGCACCATGTTGTTACGGTGATTGCTGACGGTGTTGATGCTGATGTCCAGCCGCTCGGCGATGTCCTTGGTTTCGAGGCCGGCCGCGATCTGTGTCAGAATCTCCTTCTCGCGCTGGCTAAGCAGATCGCGCGACTCGACCTCGCGAAGGTCCGCCGAGTGCATCGTCTGCACCAGTGACCCGTTCGCACCGTACGAGATGCGGATCCAGTAGTCGCGGAATCCCGGCTTGAGCAGGTGGTTCACATTCTGGACGTAGTTGAACGTGAACGTGAACTGCCGGTCTTCGGAATAGTGAATCGGTATGCCCTTCGAAAAGACGCGAATTGGCCTTCCATCGGTGCGCTTGTACGCAATGCCGCAATGGAAGATCTCGATCCGCTGCCGTTCCTCGAACGTCATCGCACTGAGCGTGCGTGAGAACCATTTGACGGAATCTGCCGGAAACGCGGCATAGTCCGGATCGAGCAGCGAGAGGAGCAGGCGCATCCGCTCGTCCTGCGATACCTGAGGCATTGGTCCCCAGAAATCACGATCTCCGATTTCGAGCACCGGATTGTACCGGTTGTGATCGAAGATACCGAGGACGACGTCGGCGCTGTTCACACCACGCAGCAACAGCTCCGCCTCACGCACGAAGCCGTCCATATCAGGGATCGTGTCCTGCACGAACAGACGACGCGAGAGCTGCGCGACGCGGTCGTAAATCTCGTCGGCCTTCCGGAGATTTCCGAGTTCGAGCTCCGCTGCAGTGCGCGACATGTGGAGCGGGCCGCCCAGGTAGTGAGTCTCATCATTTACTGGAATATCAGACAGGCCGATTCTACCCCTGTCCGAGAGACACACAATCCCCGCGGCGCGTCCGGCCGGCGATTCCACGCCAGCGTTGCGCCAACAACCGAGGTCAACCGTGATTCAGTGTACACTGTCGCCGTGCGTTTCTGCGGCAATCAAGGCTGGGCCAGCGATCGGTTTGATCAGCGCGAACGCAGACCCGTATGCCGCCTGTGTCGAGCAGATGGCCGATGGTGACGAGAACGCCGCGGCCGAGTTGTATCAGGCTTTCCATGACGACCTGCTGCGGATTGCACAAGCAATGCTGCGCGAGCGCGCCGATGCGGAGGAGGTCGTGAGCGACACATTCGCGAAAGCCTGGCGTGATTCGGCAAGCTTTGACGGCACCCGGGGCTCCGTCACCGGATGGCTGACGATGATGACTCGAAGCCGCGCCCACGATGTCGCGCGCGCACGCCGGCGACGCGAGTCTGCGCACGATCGCGCCGAAGCATCGTCCACAGCCGACGGTCGTGCGGTTGCCATGGGGGCATCCACGGAGTGGGACGTCGCGCGCACGGTCGAGTCACGGGAGCTCAGCCTGATCCTTCGGCGTGCGCTCAGGATACTGCCTCTCGTGCAGCGCGATGCGATCGAGCTTGTGTTCCTGCAGGGCGTCCCGCACGCATGTGCGGCTGATCAACTCGGCATTCCTCTGGGCACCGTCAAGACGCGCGTCAGGAACGGACTGCGCCAGATGCGAACGGCGCTGGAACGGTCTGGCGTCACGCTGCTGACGCACTGAGGTTCGCGGCAGCCGTCCCCGTGCGGCACGGTATTCAATGATGTGCGTGGAATCGACCGGTGCGGAACAGCACGAGCGGACCACCGTGTCGCTCGAGTATCGGGCAGCGGTGGATGACATTCTCTGGGCGCGACGCGACGCGCTCGCGACGTACATAGATGCAGTACAGGGCAGTCCGACGATGAAGTCGGGCTGCCCTGTTTTCTGTTGCATCTGGCGCGCTGACCTCAGGGAGTCGTCGGTCTCAGGCCGCCGTCCCTCGATATCCCCAAGCCCCACCAGCCGCCGTTCCGAAACGCCATGTGCAGTTGCCAGTCTCCGCGGTTCCGCGTCTCCGTGCGAGCAGAGTTGCAGTCGGAGTGGCAGTCGGAGTGGCAGTTGGAGGTGCAGGTGCGGTTGGCGGGTCATTTGCTGTCCTCCGCGTCCCCGCGCGAGCCCGCAGTTTCGGACCACTGCAGACCCTGCGATGCTCAGCGCAACAGCCCGAGCTTCCTTCCATTCGCCTGACTGTTCAGACTCCAGTCGTAGTCTGTCTTCACCGCTGTGAATTCACCGCTCTCGAGCAACACACGCTCAGCGCCAGCGGGATAGAACTTCGCGATGAACCGTCCCACGGCGGCTTCCGATCCGCCAAAGTCCTTCATGTAGTCGGAGAACGAGAACACCTGACTGCGATACACCGTCTTGCTCGCCAGATCGACCCGGTTCTTCGCCGGCGTCTTCGTCAGGAACGTGATCGCCTGATCCTGCAGCTGCGCATCAACACGCGCGCCGGAGTACGCCTCTCCACGCAGCGGCGGACACCCGATCGCCGCGCACACCAGCGCAAAGTGAATGCGCGGCTCCTTGAATGTCGGACGGATCGTGCGCTGTTCGATGTCGTCGAGCGTGTACGTCTTGCCGCCGACCACGGCGAACGCTTCCGACCACGGTCCCTTGAACTTGAGGAAGCCGAGTGACTTGTTGACGTTACGGATCGACTCGCGCTCATCGTGCTTGTTGATCAGCTGGATGGTGTACGCGTTGTACGCGTTGATCCAGAACGCGAGCTGTTCGTTGCGCGGCAGCGTGGCCGGATTGGTCGCGGCGAGCAGCTTGAGGTACCCGGCGAAAGCCGGGTCGGCCTTGAATGCGTCGTAGTCCACCATGCCGTTCACGACATGTGCCTTGAGCAATCGGTCGTATGCGCTGTGGTCCACGGTCTGTGCGTGCATCGCAGTCGTGGTGAGGCAGAAGGCGGCGGCGGTGGTCACGCGGCGAAGAGTTGTGAGCATCATTTGAAGAGATTGAAGTAGCGATCAAAGAGTCGTTTCACGAACGGCGTGAGTTTCGTGCGGCGCCATGCATCGGCCACTTTGCGCAGCGCTTCGCCCTGCGTGGGGTAGGGATGCATCGTGCTGCCGATCGCGCCGAGTCCGAGTTTGTGCGTCATGGCGAGCGTGACTTCGCTGATCATGTCGCCGGCGTTCGGCGCCACGATCGTCGCTCCCACGATCACATCCGTGCCGTCGCGTACGTGGACGCGACAGAAGCCGCGCGTGTCGCCCTCCAGTCGCGCCCGATCCACATCGTGCAGCGGAACGGTGAACGTCTGGATTACGACGCCGGCCTTCGCCGCGCTCTCTGCGGTGTGCCCGACCTGCGCCAGCTCCGGTGAGGTATACGTCGCCCACGGGGTGATCAGATTGCTCGCCTTGCCCCGACCGAAGAACAGGGCATTCTGAATGACCATGCGCGCCTGAAAATCGGCCGCGTGTGTGAACTGCAACGGTGAGCAGACATCGCCAACGGCGTACACCCACTTGTTGGTGGTGCGCAAACGGTCGTCGACGGTCACCCCCGTTGTCGTGTAGCTGATATTGGCCTGTGCGAGGCCGAGCTTCTCGATGTTCGGCGCCCGTCCGATCGCGACCAGCAGCGCATCACAGCCGTACACGAACTCGAGGCCGTCCCGCCGGATCTGCACGCTGATCTCGCTGCCATGTTGCGCGACGTCGGTGACCTCGGCGCCAAGCACGACCTGCACACCATCCTCGATCAGGGCCTGCTGAATGACCTGCGCTGCATCGCCGTCGTCGCGCGGCAGCACACGTGGACCGCGATTGATCAGCGTGACCTGCGAGCCGAACCGGGCGAAACACTGCGCCATCTCGCACCCGATCGGGCCTCCGCCGAGGATCACCAGTCGCTCCGGCAGCGCCGTCAGGTCGAAGATCGATTCGTTCGTCAGATACGCGACCTGCTCCAGCCCCGGGATCTTCGGCGCCGCCGCGCGCGCGCCGGTTGCGATCACGGCGCGTCGGAATTTCAGGATCGCGCCACCGACGTCGATGGCCGAGGGATTGATGAATGCGCCATCGCCGAGGAAGACGTCGATGCCGAGATCACGGAAGCGTGGCGCACCATCGATCGGACTGAGTTCGCTGCGAATCCGTCGCATGCGATTCATCATCGCTTCGAAATTGCCGATCGCACCGTCGGCCATCGACGGGCCCGCAAATTCGTGCGCGGCGCGGCGTGCGGTCTGCCACGCGCGCGCCGCGCTGATCAGCCCCTTCGACGGTACGCAGCCGACGTTCAGACAGTCACCGCCCATCAGGTGCCGCTCGACGATCGCGACCTTCGCACCAAGCCCCGCTGCGCCGGCCGCGCTCACCAATCCACCGGTGCCCGCGCCGATCACGACGAGGTCGTAGTTCGCAGCGGGCTTCGGGTTCACCCACGCCGGCGGGTGAACCTGTGACACGAGCGCATTGTCCCAGTGATCGTGCTCGAGCATGTGCGTGCGGATTGAGGTGGTGCGACGAAGTTATGTCGTCGTGCTGCCGTGGCCCGCAGTCGCGTCGGCGAGCGCCTTCTTCGCGGTGCGCGTGATGAGTACCGTCACCGCTGCCGTTGCAACAAGGCCGAGGCCGAGCACGGTGTAGAACGCCGGCCCGCGCGGCGGCGTGGCGCCGCTCGATGCGCCGACGACCACGCTCGCGAGTTTGCCGGTGTAGACGTACAGCAGCGTGCCGGGGATCATGCCCACCGACGCGATCAGATAGTCCATCGCGCGTACCTGTGTGAGCCCGAGGGCGTAGTTCAGCACGTTGAATGGAATGACGGGCGAGAGTCGCAACAGGAACACGATGCGTCGTCCCTGGTTGGCGATGGCGCTGTCGATGGCGGCGAATCGCGCGTCGCGCTGCGCCACCCAGTCACGTGCGACGTATCGCGCAATGAGAAATGCACCCATCGCGCCGAGCGTCGCACCGACGAGCACGAACAGCGTGCCCTTCACGACGCCGAACAGGGCACCGGCGGCGAGCGTGAGAATCGATGCCGGGACAAAAGCCACGCACGCCACCGCATACGCGGTGATGAACGCGACCGGTCCCCACGCGCCGAGAGAGTCGACGGCGGATGTCAGACGCGGCAACTGTGCGCTGAGCTGTCGGCCGAGCAGCACAAGTGCCAGCACCACGACGATGGCGATGGCGATGCGGATGATCGTGCCGCGCGACGACGCGGGTGGCGTTGGTCGTGGTGTGGCGATCGAGTCGTTCATGAACATCCCTACGCCACGCCCGTCGGTTTGGATCAACCGGCCGATCGCGTGGGGCTTACGCGGATCGGCCAGATGCGGCGATCGGCTCGCCGCTGTCGCTCAGTCCGAGCTCGAGGTGCAACCGCTCCTTGGCTGCAGCAATCACGTCGCGCGTGCGCTGCTTGAGCGATTGCAGGTCAGCCAGAGTTAGCCCCGTCGTCTCGATTGGTTCCAGCACGCGGCAGATTGCACGCGTCTTCTGGAACTGAAAGGTGTGCTTGGCCATCGCACGACGCGTGCCTGCCAGGACGATCGGCAGAATCGGCACATTGTTCTCGATGGCGAGACGGAACGCGCCATCCTTGAACGGCAGCAACGCGCCATCCGGCGTACGCGTGCCTTCGGGGAAGATCATCACGCTCAGGCGCTTCTTCAGCTTTTCTCGGCAGGCATTCATTGCGGTGACGATGCTTTCGCGCGTGCCGCGCTTGACCGGAATGTCACCGGCCAACCACATCATCCAACCGAGGAACGGAATCCTGAACAGCTGCTCCTTGCCGAGCCACTTCATCTCCCACGGCAGGTGCGAGATCAGGAAGATGTCGGCGTAGCTCTCGTGATTCGACACCGCGACGTACGGACGGCGCGGATCACGGATCCGGACGCCATCCGTAGTGAACGTCCAGAGCGGATTCAGCTTCACGCACGTCGCGCCAACGATCCGGAAGGTCCGTCCGGCGATGTAGCGGTCGCGGTCGAACGGCCAGGTGACCAGAAAGACGCCAAGCACGACGAAGAATCCGACGATGATCGCCGAGATCAGGACCACCCAGGCCCATGCGTTCAGGACTTTCCGGAGCACCGGTCAGCCCGCGTTCTGAACTGCCGTGATGCAGGTACCGTCGAACCCGGACGACTTGTGCGAGCCATCGCAGAACGGCTTGCGTGAGCTGGCGCCACAGCGGCACAGAAAGACGTTCTTGCCTTCCGGCAGCGGGATGACGGTACCGTCGGCATCCGTGAGCTGGACATTCGGGGCATCGGCGGCGCTGATCATGAGCGAGCCGTTGTTATTGATCTTGATGGTTATTGTCATGACAGCATGCGGGGACTGAGGAAAGGCGGGCGATTCTCCCGCAGCAGAGGAGAATAACCACGGCCCGGCTCAGCCGTTACCCATTGGCGTACCCGGCCTTCACCTGGTCAGCGGTTGTCCGGTCGCGAGGGCCACGTTCCGCTTCAGTCGCTGTACCATGGCGTTCAGACCGACTTCGCGGCCGGCGAGGCCGATGTCGTGCATCAGTTGGCGGACGATGTCGTTCGGGATGGCGAGCGTCACGGCGGGGGGCTGCCCGTTGACCGCCTGAAACAGAATGGCGAGCACCGCGGCGACGGTCGGCGACTCGCGCACGTTCACATCGGCGTAGAAGTGCACGAGTCCGTCCTGCATCTCCGGAAACACATCGACGCGTGTCTGGCACTCCGGCACCGTGAACGCTGCGCGATCGAGTGCCGCGAGGTGCGGTGGGAGCGGCTCGAGCTTCTTCGCGTATGCCACGAGGCTGGCCATCTTCTCTTCGCGGCCCATGGACCGGAAGCGTGCGAGCACGCGTTCCAGTGGGGGTGGCATGATCTCCGTCTGCGTCATGCCTGAAAGCTACTCGAATCAGTCCATATTCCACGCGTCATGCATCTCGTGATCGTCACTTCAGGGTCGCGCGGCGACGTGCAGCCGTATCTGGCGCTGGCCCTGCGCGCGATGCGTGGCGGCCATCGCGTGACGCTGGCCACACACGCGGTCTTTCAGCCTTGGATCGAGTCGCACGGCGTGGCGTTCCGGAGCCTGCATGGCAATCCGATGGAGATGCTGAGCGCCCCAGGGGCAGGGGCGTGGCTGAGCGACGGATCGCGCGGCGGGATGGTCAAGTTCGTACGCGAGTTCGGTCGTGCGTTTGCCGGGCTGATCGACGGGCTGTTGCTCGATCTGGCCGCGGTCACGGCCGATGCCGATCTGATCGTGCATGGTGCGGTGTGCATGGCGGCCGCCCAGCTGCAGGAGATACGGGGCACTCCAGTCATGGCCGGCTGGCTAGCTCCGCTCACGCCGACGCGCGCCTTTCCGGCGGCTGGTCTCGCATATCGCGACGCCGCGTCATCGTGGGACCGTCGGCGGAACTGGATGACGCACATCGTCGGCGAGCAGCTGTTATGGCAACCATCGCGCTCGGCGGTGAATCGCTGGCGACGACACTCGCTGCAGGCGATGCCGGCGCCGTATTTCGGGCCGTTTGCCGCGCAGCGCACACCGGAATATCCGGTGGCTTATGCCTATAGCGCTGCCGTGTTGCCAAGTCCCGCTGATTGGCCGGAGTGGATCGAGCCGACCGGGTGGTGGTTTCTCGAGGAGCCAGCGTATGTGCCGCCGCCGGCGCTGCAGAAATTTCTGGACGCCGGCGACGCGCCAGTCACGGTCGGCTTCGGCAGTATGACGCCGCAGGATGGCGAATGGCTGACGCGGATCGTACTCGACGCCTGCGAACGTGCGGAGACGCGTGTGATTCTTCTGCAAGGCTGGGGATCACTCGGCGCGACGTCGCTGCCGACGTGGGCGCATGTCGAACGCGAAGCGCCGCACGCCTGGCTCTACCCGCGCAGCCGCGCCGTCGTGCACCACGGCGGCGCTGGAACGACCGGTGCCGGCGTGCGCAGTGGCACGCCGTCGCTGCTCGTGCCGCTTGGATTCGATCAGCAATTCTGGGGCACGCGCCTGCACGCACTTGGCGTGTCGCCGTCGCCGATCCGCCGTCGCGACCTGACCGTGGAATCGCTTGCCGCTGCCTTGCGCACGGCGCGTACGGATTCGCGGATGCGTGACACGGCGTCAGCGCTTGGCGCGGTGGTCAGTGCAGAAGACGGCACCGGTGTAGCCCTGGCTCGGATCGAGGCGCACTTCGCACGCCGCTGAGCTTTACCGCATTGAACCGCAACTGTTTTGAGACAAGGGCGCAGAGCCGTTCTCGCCGTTCGAACGCGCTGAACTATGCAACGCCGAGTACTGGGCGGTCCGGCGTTGCCGCCGCATCAGCCAGCGCCGCGACAAGCAGGGGGCGCGCAGCAACGTGGTCCTGTGGCGTCTTGAGTACGCTTTCGACGACGATCCGCGCGCGACCGTCGACCACCGACTGCAGGCGTGCCCTGGCCGTCTGCACGCCGGTGACGTCGCGGGCGGCGGATTCGCACCGGGCCGCGAGCGCGAGCAGTGCCGCGCCGGTGATGCCGTTGGCAGAAATGCCGACCGTCAGCGGCAGCATGCGCGTGTGCGTCCGCGAATTGTTCGTGAGGCGCGCCTTCATCACTTCAGCATTCGGGATGCTCACCTCTTCACCGGTGCCGAGCCGCAGGCGCGTGGTCTTGAGACTCACGTTCTCGACTCGCCCCGTGGCGTCGCCGACGATGATTTCGTCGCCGACCGAGAAGGGCTTGTCGAATGCGATCGCGAGGGCTGCAAGCAGATCGCCGAGGATGTTCTGCACCGCCAGCGCGACCGCGATGCCGGTGATGCCAAGGCCCGTGACCAGCGCGGTGACGTTGACGCCGAAATTGTCGAGCGCGAGCACCAGCACGATCACGAAGCTCGCGGCACGGACCAGAATGCCGACGACCGCCAATGAGGCGCGGCCGCTGTGCGCCGGATCGCTGCTGCGGTGCATGCGGTCGATCCAGAAATCGACCGTGGCATTGGCCCACCAGAGCAGTTGCAGGCAGAAGGCGCCGATGATGAACATGCGCAGCCACAGCGGCGTTACCGTGCCGGACATCTCATAAAATCCGGCTGTGGCAATGCCCATCGCCAGCATGTAGATGCGCGACGTCTTGCGGGCGAGCAGCAGCAACAGATCGTCGACCCACGTCTCCGTCTCGGCCGCGCCCCTGAGGCGCGAGATCATCAGCTGCCGCAGCGACCACAGCGCAGCCATTGTCGCGGAGCCGACGGCGAGGACCTTCAGCCACTCGAGCCAGGAAATGCCAAACAGCGTGGTGTCGCGCAAAATGGTCATCAACATCCGAATGAGGGCTACGGTCGTAATGGAATCGGGAACCAACCATCGTGCCCGCGTCTTGCTGTCCCGCCCGCGTGTGTGCCCAACAAACATATCTTCGTCGCATGCATCTTCTTCGCTCTGCCGCCATCGTGGTGTTGTCTGCCCTGCCGGCGTTCGTTGCCGCGCAGGATCCGGTCCGCAGCGTTCGTCCGGCCGTCCCGCCTGCGGTGCGTCCCGACAGCGTGACCTGCGCCCGTCGCCCGTCCACTGCCGGCTGCCCTCGTCAGCGTGACACCGCCGCGACGCAATTGTCGGTGGTCAGCATCGTGGCCGACCAGCCGCATCCGCTCCTCAATCGCACCACGGCCACGGTCGGTGGCACCGTCGAGCGGAAGGAGCTGAACGCACTCCCCACCGACGCGCGCGACCCGATCTCGCTCGCCTTCTCGCTTCCGAACGTGGCGCAGGCGACCGGCTTCTTCGGCGATGCGCCGCGACTCACGATCAATGGCAGCAACTCGCTGTACACGTCGTACACGATCGATGGACTCGACAACAACGAGGGCTTCCTCGGCGGTCCGCGCGTCGAGCTGCCACTCTCCGCGCTCGAGCGGTTGACGGTCGCGGCCAATACGTACGGGGCGGCTCTCGGCCGCAGCAGCAACGGTGTCGTGCAGTACGAGACGCGTGCCGGCAAGGCGAAGTGGAGCGGCGACGCCTTCGTGTACAATCGGCCGGGCGTGCCGTTCGATGCCCGCGCGAAGATCATTCCCGGCGGCAACGCCGCGTCGTTCAACAAGGCGCAGGACGGCTTCCGTCGCACGCAAGTGGGCGCGTCAGGTGGCGGACCGCTGGTCACGGATCGCACGTTCGTCTTCGGCGCGCTCGAGTACACGAACGAGAACGAGGATCGCATCGCGTCCACGACCAGCGTGCCGTTCGTCGGGCGCGAGCTGCGGCAGATCTACAAGGCGTTCGCGCGTGTCGATCAAGGGCTCGGCAATGCC
>JBBRLZ010000072.1:0-20749 GCA_038231095.1 Gemmatimonadales bacterium | reverse complement strand
CGCAGCCAAGACGCCGGCCAAACCCGCTGCAAAGAAGGGCGCGAAGCGGTAATCGCGTTCGTTCTGCTGCGCGGTACTGCAGTCAATTCGCCCGCGTCATCGATATCGGTGGCGCGGGCGATCTGCATCAGTTCCATCGCACGTGTCCCGCACCTGCATCGTTCTCTCCGAACTCACGCCCGCTGCGCCTCGCATGACTGCTCCACTGCCCCGGGCCTTCTACGATCGCGATCCGGCGCTCGTCGCGCGCGAACTGCTCGGCATGCACCTCGCCGTGCGCGGCGCGGATGGTCGCGTGCGCCTGTCGCGCATCGTGGAGACCGAGGCGTACCTCGGCCCGCACGATCCCGCCTGTCACGCGGTGGCAGGGCGTACGAAGCGCACCGAACACCTGCATGGACCGCCCGGGCTGGCATACGTGTATCGCATCTATGGGATCCACTGGTGCCTGAATGCCGTCACACTGGCCGAGGGCATTGGCAGTGCGGTGCTGCTGCGCGCGGTCGAGCCGATCGGTGACCTGCGTGCGTTACGCCGTCGGCGGCCCGCTGCCCGACGTGATCGCGATCTCACCAACGGGCCGGGCAAGCTGTGCGCAGCATACGGCATCACCGGCGATCACAACGGCACGTCGTTGCTGCGTGGTGTGGTTCGCATCCTGCGCGCCGATGGCGTGCCCGACGCCGACGTTGCGGTCTCGCCGCGGATCGGCATCACTCGCGCGGCGGATTGGCCGCTGCGTTTCTTTGTGGCAGGGAATCCGTTCGTGTCTGCCACGCCCAGGCCGTTCGCCGTCACTCCGTACACACCATGACTCTTCTGAATGCCGCGCGCGCGACCATTGCGCTGAGCTTGTCTGTCTCGCTGCTGCACGCGCAGCGTCCCGCCGTGCCGCGTCGTCCGGCGCCGACGTCGCGACCGATGGCCGATCAGCTCGACTCGCTCAGCGATGTGTCGCCCCATGCGATGCGACTCTGGCGGGACGCGATCGTCGTGGACACGCACAACGACATGCCGACGAAGGTGGCCGACGAGAAGTACGACGCCGACATCCGCAATCCGATCGGCTTCGGGCCGGGCAAGGGCAGTACTGATTATCCGCGCCTGCTGCAGAGCGGCATCACCGGGCAGTTTTTCAGCGCCTTCGTGGATGCACCCTACGCGCTGATGAAGCCGGACAGTTCGTTCGCGCGGGCGATGCTGCTCACGAATCAGGTACACGCGTTCGTGCGACGGCATCCCGATCGCCTGATCTTCGCCACCAGCGGTGCCGATCTGCGGCGCGCGAAGCGGGAAGGCAAGGTGGCCGTGTTCGTCGGCGTGGAAGGCGGTCACGCGATTCAGGGATCGATGGCGCGCCTGCGCACACTGCACCGGGCCGGTGTGCGCTATATGACCTTGACCTGGAACAACGGCAACGTCTGGGCCGGCGCCGCGGCGGGCACGAACAACACGCGCACCGCAGGCCTCACCGAGTACGGCAAGCAGATCGTGCGCGAGATGAACCGCATCGGCATTCTGGTGGATATCTCGCACACCTCCGATTCGACATTCTGGGACGCGATCCGCACCAGCACACGGCCGGTGATCGCGTCGCACTCGAGCGCCCGTGCCCTGAGCCTGCATCGCCGCAACCTCACCGACAGCATGCTGGTGGCGGTGGGCAAGACGGGCGGCGTGGTGAACGTGAATTTCTTCAGTCAGTTCATTGACAGCACATACAACCAGCGCATGTCCGGCATCGAGCGCCGCATCCGCGATGAGGATCACACGCTGCGTGACGCCGGCACGCCGAATGAGCAGATCCGCACGAGGATCATCGATCTCCGTCAGCGGCTGCTCGACTCACTCCCGAACACGCCGCTCAGCGTGCTGGTCGATCACATCGACCACATCGCGAAGGTGGCCGGCGTCGATCACGTCGGCATCGGATCGGACTTTGACGGAGTGACCGCGCTGCCCACCGGCATGGAAGACGTGACGATGCTCCCGCGCATCGCGCAGGCCCTCATCGATCGCGGCTACAGCGATAGTGACATCAGGAAGATCCTGGGCGGAAACATGCTGCGGGTGCTCGAGACCGCGATCGATCCGACCGAACGCAAGCGCTAGGCGTTTCGGCGGTCCGTGTCGTTCGTGGGGTCCGTGACTTCGTGGGGGGCGGGAGAACACCGAGAACACTGAGTAGCGCCAAGCGGCGGCATCGCTGATTCGCCGCCGTTTCTTTGTGTTGGGATGGAGCCGTCGTTGCGTGGCACGGGAGCATTGCAAACGTGGGCACGCTGTTCACAAAAAGAGAGATGGTGCGCGCAGCGACACTCGTCGCCGCGCGCACCATCTTGTCGAACATGACCCCATAACAACTTCCGCCGCGCGTTTCACGACCCCCCGAACACGACGCACTCAGTGTTCTCCGTGTTCTCCCGCCCCCCCCCACGAAGTCACCGAAGCACCGAAAGGCACAAAGCGTTGCGGCGGTCATACCAGGGGATCAAGGCACCGGCGCAGGAGCCGACCGCTCCCCCGACGTCAGAATCGCATTGTACACGAGCTTGAACGTCCCCCAGCTCTGACCACGGTACTGCGGCCGGAACCCGAACATCACCACGCGACCGGCACCGACCGTGATATCGACCGCCGCCGCCTTGCCGGCGATCGCGTCACCACCGGCCAGGTAGCCGCTCATCAGGATCGACGACGCGTCGCTCGGATACCGCAGCGGCACTTCAACGCGCGCGTCCTGCGTCACCTCGAACGCCGTCGAATTCGTGAAGTACACCGGCACCGTGTCCGGCATGCCCATCGTCAGCCGATGTCCCTGCGCCGAGATCGTGCGCAGGATCGATCCCGGCGCGACGATGTTTGCGCCCCGCGTGGCGCCGGTTGAATCATCGCGCGCGCGGCCATCGCGGGCCGGTGCACGCGACTGCGGCGAGATCCGACGCACGGGCAATCCGGGTACCGCTTCGACCGCCACTTCACTCCCGCGATCGAACGTCATCAGCACACCACCCGCCGCGACGAAGTCACCGATCGCCTTCACACCCGCCGCACCGAGTCCGCCGGCGTATTCGCTTGGCGCGGCACTCATGCCCAGGCCGTCCTTCGCTTCACGCAGCGACACGTCGGGGATGATCAGCACGTCGTACTGCGCGCGCAGCGTGCCCGACTTGATCAGGCTGTCGGTCACGTCGGTGAACGGCACGCCCTGCGTATCGAACAGCCAGCGCGTCCACCCCTCATCCATGCTTGCCGTCCACGGCTTGTAGAGCGCAACGCGCGCCGACGTGGTCATGCGTATGCGCTCGCCGGTTGCCTTCGCCAGCGTGGGCACGCCGCACCAGCCGCCGTCCGGCGTGTAGCCCTTCGCAAACGACGATGGCATGGTCACGCTCGCGCCCTCGCGTGCGCGGCGCATGTCCACGCGCACGCCCTGCCTGAGTGCGGCGAACGTGGCGGGGAATGCGCGCGAGTCACGCAAATCGAGCGTCACGTTGCCGCCGCCCGAAAGTCCGCACTTGGCCGCCGCGCCGCCGGCGGTCGTCGCCGCGGTCCGCCGCGCGGTGGTTTCGAGCCGCACCGAGACACCCATCTGATACGGCAGCGTCCAGCCGGCCACGTCGTACGGCCGATCACCGGCGCTGGCCGGCCACTTCTGCTCTTCGAACAGATCGCGCACGTGCGCGGCATACGGCTGGTCGAGCGGCACGATCCACGAACCACCGGTCGCGCGCACCGCATCGTCGTCGCCGATCACTTCCACCGCACCACGGCGCAGCACCTGTACCAGCCCGTACGCCGCCGCCGGGTCGTGCTGCTTCGCGTCGATCACGTACTGCTGACCCTTGCCGTTCGTGACCTGCGTGCGCGCCACCTGCACCATCGAGCGCACGATATCACCGCGCATCTCGCTCGCCATGCGCACCAGGCTCTGTGCGGCGATCAGCTCGTAGTCCATGATGTCGCGCAGGCGCCACGTGCCGCCCTTCCACGGACTCGGATGGTTCACGCGTGGCTCGTTCTTGAGGCCACGCGGATTGGCGACCACCTCGTCGGCCGTCAGCGTGATCGGCGTCGCGATCTTGACGCTCGCCGCTTCGGTGAGCAGGCCGATCATGTTATGCCGTGTCGGCGTCGACCGAGCGCCGCCGTTCCACCACAGGTCGTACGTGATGCCGTCGCCGACACCGGTCTTGCCCGCCTGCTGCAGTGCCCACGACATCCGCTCGCCGACCAGGTTGATGCCGCGCACGATGCGCACGTCGACATTCTGGTTGATCGGATCGATGTGCGGCGGCACCGTCAGTCGCATCCCGTTGCTGCCCTGCTGGTGCACGTCATAAAACACCTGCGGGAAGTACTTGCCGTAGAGCGCCGCGCTCACGTTCCGGCTCTCCTTCTGCGTCACCATGTACCAGTCACGGTTGTTGTCGTGGCCGACGTACTGGTGATACAGCCACGGCATCGGGCCGCCTTCGAACGGCGTGCCGAGTCCTTTCTTGTACCAGTCGACGACCATCTGCATGCCGTCGGGGTTGGCGGAAGGGACGAGTGCGATCACGACGTTCTTCAGTGCCGCCTGCAGGCTGTCGGTGGTCACGAGCGCGTAGGCGAACTCCATCGCCATCTGGCTCGAACCGATCTCGCTGCTGTGCAGGTTGCAGTTGATCCAGATGACGGTCGGCTGCGTGGCGACGAGCGAATCCTCGGCCGCGCTGCTCAGCGTGCGCGGGTCGGAGAGGCGCTTCTGCGCCGCCAGAATCGCCGGCAGTCGCCGGATGTTCTCGGGCGTCGAGATCGCAGCCACGATCATCGGTCGACCCTGCGTGGTCATGCCGATGGTATCGAGCTTGACGCTGGGCGACCGCTGCGCGAGTGTGGCGAAGTAGCTGAGAATCTGCGGCCAGTCGGCGAGCGTGCGGTCGGCGCCGATCTGGATGCCGATCACATCGCTCGGCGTCGGAACAGGGCCCTGCGCTGCGGCGCGGGTGACGGGAACCGCCAGCAACAGTGCGGGGCACAGCAGGCGCAGAACGCCGGTGAACGAGCGACCAGAAGTCATGGGAGTGCGTGACACGGTGGGAGGAACATGGCCGTCAGTCAGACGGTGGAACGCTACACCATCCTTCGCATTCTGGAGTGGGCATGTCGCACGCCGCACGGGAAGACGCACCGTACCCGCTCCCGGGACCGCCGAAGGAATTGCGTTTCCGGACCAACGTTCACGGGACCGTTTTCGCTGCCCGGACGGAAGTGGTTGAACGGTTGGCCCCGGGTGATGGGCTGCTGCTCGTGCCCGATCCGCTCGAAGCCGACACACCGCCGGCGGTCTGGGTGCACGTCACGGGGGGTGATGTACTTGGCCATCTCCCAGTACAGGTCGCGGCCTGGCTGGCCCCGTGGATGCTCGCTGGCGGCCGCTGTCGCGCCAACGTCCTCGCGGTCCGTGGGCCGGAGGTCGCGAGCTGGAATCGGATCGAGATTGAGCTCGAGCGTTCGGTGCCCTGACACCCTCTCTCCAGCCGCAGCGATTCGTGCGTCGCGCGGGTTCGGTGACTTCGTTGGGGCGGGAGAACACCGAGATCACTGAGTGGCGCCATACGGCTGCCTCAGTGAATCCCGGACGAAATTCTTTGTTGGGATGGGGCCGCTACTGCTCTCCGCGCAACAATCGCGATCGTGCGCACGCTGTTCACAAAAAGAAGCAGTGCGGCCAGCACCCTTCGTCGCCGCGCGCAGCATACGAATCATCGAGCGTCTCGGAAGTCTGCTCACGACGCCACTCGGTGTTCTCCGTGTTCTCCCGCCCCCCACGAAGTCACTGACGTCACGCGCATCAGACCTGGTCGCGGCGGTCGCAGCAGCAAAGCGAGATTCGCGCGCGATCTCAATCAGCGCGTAACGGGCACCTCCGTCGCCGGCTTCCGCGTTCTGCGCGGTGCCTGGCGTCCGACTCAACCTGCCGATCGCCGAACCACAGCGGATGCGCGTGAACCCAGTCCCGACTGTCGGCGTATATTCGGAGCAGTTCACTCCCTGAGTTCCTTGCGGGGCGCTCGTGCGACATCGCGAACGCCCGCGAGCCGCGCGATTCAGATCGACACCGTCAAACGAGCCAGACCATGCCTCTGCGTGTTGTGTGCCACTTCGCCGGCAAGGCTCAGCTGCGGCGTTTTCGCACACAGGCGTACTTCGTCGCGGGTATGGCCGCGCTGCTCGCGTCGACGACTGCCGCAGCGCAAACGCAGACCCGGGCAGCGACCGCCGCGGCACTCGCGCGCGCCAGTGATGCGGTGCTGACGATCGTCGCCTACCGCGAGGGCACGAGCGATGTGACAAGTGGCGCGGCAATTCGTACGACGGACGGTCGCGTGATCACGGCGCTGCGCCATCTGCGCGGTGCGTCGCGGGCGGATGTGTACAGCGCCGACGGTGATTCGCTCGCCACGTTCACGACGCTCGATCAAGCCGACGTCAAGCTCGACCTTGCCGTGCTGCCGAAGCTGGCGGCGCTCGGTCCATCGATCGCGCTTGGGCGCAAGTCGGCGATTCTCTCGCAGAAGGTGACTCTGCTCGGGCCGAAGAAGGGCACTGTGCGTTCGATCAGCGAGCGAGCTGTTACGCATGTCGAGCCCGATGCCGCTGGCCGCGTGCTGCTGCGACTGAGTGCACCGATTGTCGGCGCCGCCGCCGGATCGGCCGTCGTGAACACCCGGGGCGAGTTGCTCGCCATCGCGCTCGGCGTCATCCCTGGTCGGGAGGAAGGTGATATCGCCGTCGATGTCGGATCGGTCCGCGACCTGCTGGCGCGGCCGTCGGCACGCCTCGCATTTCCAGCGAAGGACGGCACCATCACCGCGGCCAGAGCACCCGTGGACCCACGCGCCGTGACGGCCGCAGTCGGCACCGGCGCGAAGCCCGCCGACACCGGCTCGAAGCCGCGGGCTGGCAGCATCTTCCCGGAGCGGTACGGTGCGGCGATCAGCGGCGATACCGTTGGCGTCTGGAGCATCGAGTTGTTCGGGTGCGCACGCCTCGAGTCGCGCCAGAAAGTTTATTGCTACCTCCGGATCACGAACCTCGCGACGGCCGCCACGATCACGATCAACGGCGGTGATCTGGCCGACAGCACGCGCAAAAAGCTGCGGGAAGCCGACAACCTGATTCAAGGCGAGACGTCATTCCGCGTCGCCGGCTGGCGGAACAAAGCCGTCATCCCGGTCCGCGAGCTGGAGGCTATCCGTGTCGCGCTCGAGTTCGCGCCCGCGGAACGTGAGGCCGATGCCGTACGTCTGATCCTCGACGTTGGCGGTGAGCGGACCCTGTTCCTTGGCCCGTTCATACTGCAGAAGGTGCCGTAACCCGCCATATTTATCGCCGAGTCTGGCGGCGGAGCCCGGCGCGACAATTGCTGGGCGAGCATTTTTCGGCGCTTCGGCAGGCGAAGCGTCCGCGGCTTCCCAAGCGGGGATCGAATTCCTGAACTACGGGGTCTGAGCGTCGCATGATCGGAGAACGCATCGGCCACCTCAGAGTCATCGCGTCCATTGGCGTCGGTGGCATGGGGGCCGTCTGGCACGCTGTCGATGAGTTGCTCGATCGTCATGTGGCGCTCAAGGTCATCCGGCCTGAGCTCATGTCGCGACCGGGTCTCGCCGAGCGTTTCCGTTCCGAAGCGATCGTCCTGGCGCGCCTGCAGCATCCGTGCATCGCCGCGCTCTACGGCCTCGAGAAGCGGGGCGAAGAGTTCGTCATGGTGATGGAATTCGTCGACGGGCAGACGCTCGACGCACTCCTCGCCGTGAACGGCGCACTGCCGTGGCCCGAAGCGACGCGCATCACCCGGGCGGTGCTCGATGCGCTCGATCATGCGCACGAAAGCGGTGTCATCCATCGTGACATCAAGCCGGCCAATGTCATGATCACGCGCGCTGGCCGCGTGAAGGTCATGGACTTCGGCATCGCCCGCCTCGTCGGTGCACAGCGCCAGACGCGCACGGGCGCCGCGGTCGGCACGCCGTCGTACATGTCACCCGAACAGTTGCTCGGCCAGGAAGTGGATGGTCGCGCGGACGTCTATGCCGTCGGCACACTGCTCTACGAGCTCACCACGGGGCATCTGCCGTTCGAAGTGGAGGGTGACTACCTGCGTATGATCGCGCAGCTGCAGCAGATTCCGAGTGTAGCAAGCACGCACAACGCCGAACTGCCGGCGGGCCTTGATCGCATCGTGGCGCGCGCGCTGCAGAAGGAGCCCAACGATCGCTTCGCCACCTCAGGCGAGTTCCGCGATGCGCTCGAAGATCTCGAACGCGAGCATGGTGTGCTGCGCCCGTACGGCACGCCGGCGGCCGGATCTTCGACGGTGCCGGGTGGCATCTCGCCGATTGGTCGCGGCACGCCAAGCAGCGTGCCGTCGAGCAGTGCGCAACCGATTCCTGGCGTCAATACCAACTCGTCAGCGCTGCTGACACCTGTTGACTCGGCGATGAGTGTCACACCGGTGCCATTCGCTATCGAGCCGGTCGGCGCGACGCCGATCGACCTGCGTGTGCCGGCTGGTCTGGTCGCGTCAGCATCGCAACCCGCACCCGAATCGCCTGTACCGCTGAACATCGCGCGACCGACGCCGGAGTTCGTGAGCACTATTCCGTCGGCGCCGCAGCTGGTGATGGCGGCGGCATCCGCTACGCCGCTGGTCAAGCGCAACGCGTTCCCGCGTGCGGTTATCGCAGGCGGCGCGATTGTCGTCGTCGCGATTGCTGGCGTGATGCTTTCCAGGAGTGTCACCAAGAGCGAGCAGGCCGCCGCGATCTCGACGCCCGTCGTTCCCGCCGCGCCGGCGCCGGCGCCGATGGTTGCCATCGCGCCGCCGGCTGTCACGGCACCTTCCGCACCGGTTCCAACGCCCGATTCGGCGAAGGCCGATAGCGCCGCGATCAAAAAGGCCGCGGCGGATTCCGCGAAGGCTGTCCGGAAGGCGACGCGCGACTCCATCGCGAAGGTGAAGGCGGCCGCCGATTCCGTGGCAAAGGCCGCGTCGCCGTTCTCGCTCCCCGGCACCGGCGGGCCGTCGAATTCAGACCTCGACGCCGCGAAGAACGCCGGCCGCAAGGCCGCTGACGAGTGTGTCGCCGCGCTGAACGCGCACGACATGAATCGCCTCGGCTCGCTCTTCGGTGGCTCCACGAAGAACGTCCTGCGCATCGCAAAAGAAGGGAAGCTTGAGGTCGGCCAGCCGCTGAATCGTCAGGTCGAACCCGACGGCGCCGACCGCGCCACGGCCACCTTCCGCGTGCAGCTGGCCTTCAGGAACGGCAACAACGAAGAGAAGACTCCCATTGCCTCGCTCCGCGCGATCGCCGAGCGCTCAGGCACCGCATGGACCACCAAGCGCTGCCTGATCGACGACGACGGCGGCGCCAGATTCTAGCGCCGCCGTCGGTCCGGGATCACACGCTCGCGCCGCGAATGCCGAGGGCGTCGCCGACCTTCACGAACGCCCGTACCGCGAATTCCAGATCGTCGCGCGTATGCGCTGACGAGACCTGACACCGCACCCGCGCCTCGCCCTTCGGCACGACCGGAAATCCGAACCCGGTCACGAACACGCCTTCGTTCAGCAGCGCCTGACTCATCGCGATCGCCGTCGCCGTCTCTCCCACGATGATCGGCACGATCGGCGTCTCACCCGGCAGCGGTGAAAATCCAGCGTCGGTGATCGCGCTCCGGAACCAGTCCGCGTTCTCGTGCAGTCGCGTCACCCGCTCCGGCTCGGCCTCGATCACCCGTACCGCTTCCAGCGAGCTGCACGCCACTGTCGGCGGCAGTGCGTTCGAGAAGAGCTGCGGACGGCTGCCCTGAATCAACGTGTCGCAGAGCGCCGCGCTGCCCGCCACGAAGCCGCCTGCCGCGCCGCCGAGCGCCTTGCCGAGTGTGCTCGTGATCACGTCCACCTCGCCGAGCACACCGAAATGCTCGGCCGTACCGCGCCCTGTTTTGCCAAGCACACCGGTCGCGTGGCTGTCGTCCATCACCACGATCGAGTTCGTGTCGCGTGCGATCTGCAGAATGTCGGGCAGCTTCGCGATGCTCCCTTCCATGCTGAACACGCCATCGGTCCAGATCACGCGGCGCCGCGCGCTCGCGTTCGCCGCCAGCTTCTCGCGGAGGTCCGTCAGGTCGCCGTGCCTGAAGACGCCGGTCGTGCACTTCGTGATCGACTTGGCCAACCGGATGCTGTCGATGATGCTGGCGTGGTTCAGCGCGTCGCTGACCACGAAGTCCCCTTCGCGCACGATGCAGTGGGTCAGCCCTTCGTTGGCCGTCCACGCCGACACGTAACTCATCGCCGCTTCCGTGCCGACGAAGCGCGCCAGCGCGGCCTCGAGTTCGCGATGGATCGTGAACGTGCCACAGATGAAGCGCACCGACCCCGTGCCCGCACCAAACTGTCTCAGCCCATCGATCCCGGCCTGCACCACACTCGGCTCGTTGCAGAGGCCGAGGTAATTGTTGGACGAGAGAATCAGCACCTCGCCCCTCCCTTCCATCTGGACACGCGCCGACTGCGGGCTGCTCAGGTAGTTGAGCGACTTGTACACGCGATCCGCCTTCAGCTGATCCAGCGTCGCCTGCAACTCGGCCGTGAATGCTCTATTCAATGACATATCGGTTCAGGGCTCAGGGGGCACGGATGGTCGCTCACCATCCTCCATCAGAATCCAGCGCAGCATCTCGGCATCGACGTTCCCGCCCGAGACGATGATGCCAACGCGACCCGTGACGCCGGCCTTGCCGCTCATCATCGCCGCCAATCCGAGCGCGCCCGACGGTTCGATCACCAGCTTCAGTCGCAGCAGCGCGAAGCGGACGGCCAGAATCAGATCGTCGTCCGATACGGTCACCATGTCGTTCACTTCCTGCAGCAGCAGCGGGAAGGTCAGCGCGCCGGGCGCCATCGTGCGCGCACCGTCGGCGATTGTCGCCGGCACCGCCGTGAGGCGCTGTGGCGTCTTCGTATGGAACGAGCGCGTCATGTCATCACCGAGTTCCGGCTCGACGCCGATCACGCGGATGCCGGGAGACATCGCGTGCGCCGCCAAGGCCGAACCGGTGAGCAGTCCGCCACCGCCGCAGCACACCAGCAACGCATCGAGCGGGCCCGTCTCCTCGATCAGTTCCGCTGCCGCCGTGCCCTGACCCGCGATCACATCCGCATGATCGAACGGCGGAATCAGCGTCGCGCCGGTCTCGGCCACGATCTGCTGCGCGACCACCTCGCGCTTGTCTTCCGCGGGATCGTAGCGGACGACGCGCGCACCGTAGCCCTCTGTCGCGTCGAGCTTCGCCTTCGGTGCGTTCGACGGCATCACGATCGTCGCCTGCATACCGAGCAGTCGTGCCGAGAGCGCGACCGCCTGCGCGTGATTGCCGCTCGAATACGCCACCACGCCCTTCGCGCGGACGTCCAGCGGCAGCGCGCTGAGCGCGTTGTAGGCACCGCGGAACTTGAAGGCGCCCATGCGCTGCAGGTTCTCGCACTTCAGGAAAACCTGCGCGCCGACCATCGCGTCGAGCGTCCGCGATGTGACCACTGGAGTCCGGTGCGCCTGGCCGCGCAGCCGTTCGCGGGCCCGTTCGACGTCGGCGAACGTCGGAAGAGTTGGCTCAGTCATTGACTTCGAAGACGACCTTGCCGGCGGTGCCGTTCTTGATCACGTCCATCGCCGCGGCGAAGTCTTCCAGTGGAAAACGATGGGTGATCACCGGCGTCGGATCGAACGCGCCGGAGCGGAGGAAACGAGACATCTGGTCCCACGTCTCGTACATGCGCCGACCCACGACGCCGTAGACGGTCAGTCCCTTGAAGATGATTTCGGTCGCGAAGTCGATGTCGATCGGGCGCGACGGAATGCCGAGCATCTGCACGCGTCCGGCTGGCCGCGCGAGCGCGAACGCCTGATGCACCGCCGACGGCACGCCGCTCATCTCGAGGACGACGTCGGCGCCGAGACCACCGGTCCACTGCATCACCGTCGCCTTCGCATCCTGAGGCTGCACCGCCTCATGCGCTCCCATTTTCAGCGCCAGCGCGAGCCGCGTCGGGTTCACATCCACCGCGATCACCCGTGATGCGCCGGCCGCCCGACAGATACCGACCGCGAACAATCCGATCGGCCCGCACCCCGTCACGAGGACGACGCTGCCAGGAATATTGGCCGTCAGTGCGGTGTGAAACGCGTTGCCCATCGGGTCCATGATGCCGCCGATCTCGTAGCTCAGCGACGGATCGAGCGGCCAGATGTTCGACGCCGGCATCGCGATGTAGTCGGCGAAGCAGCCGTCGCGATCAACGCCGATGATGCGCGTCGAGAGGTCCACATGCGCATTGCCGGTGCGGCTGAGCACACTCCGCTCATCGACGATGTGCCCTTCCGCCGTCACCCGATCGCCGGCCTTCACGTGGTGGACGAGTGGTCCGGCCTGCACGACGTCGCCCGCGAATTCGTGGCCGACGACGAATGGCGGCTTGCATCGCCCTGCGGCCCAGGCATCCCATTCATGGATGTGCACATCGGTTCCGCAGACGCCTGCGCGACGTACCCGGATGAGCACTTCATCATCGCGAATCGTCGGCGTCGGTACGTCATGCAGTTCGAAACCGGGGCCTGCGTGGGTCTTCACGAGTGCTCGCACGAGCACCATTCCGTGGCTTGAGGAAGGGAGTTTTGCGGTGCGTTCACCGCGTCGGGTGCGTCTCGCGATGCACCGGAGTGCGCGAAAGGTGCTGGACGCGCACCGGCGATGGAAGGTGCCGCATCACCGCGATCGAGCGAGAATGACGTGGGTGCGGTGCCGCACCACGCCGCCGATTCGGCACCGTCCGCGACTGGCACGGCGACCGTCGTTGCGTCGTCGCACGCCGCCGCCGCGCGCGCAGGTGCTGAACGGAAAACCGCACAGAATGTGCATTTCATTGCGCGCGATGTCGTCCACGCACGGTCCGGACTCGCTCCCGATGCGCACCGATCGCATCGGATTCAATCGCGCCAATGAGCGTCCGATACTCTCGCTGCGAGACCACAATCGGCGACGCAGCACGCACGACACGCTGCGCACGCTCGAAAGTTTTTTCTGCGTGATGTCTTGCGCGTCGTTTTTCTGCACTTCTATATTCGCGTCAACTTGTCAAGTGGCTCACAGAGCCGAGGGTACTGCGTGACATCTTCCCGTCGCGAATTCCTCAAGAGCAGCGCCACCGTTGCCGCAGTCGGCTTCGCGGCGAATCTCGCGTCCCCGCGCTTCGCGGGTGCCGCAGCGCCCGCATCGCGCTTTGCCGATGACGCCCTGCGCATCGCGCCCACGGTCGGCGACCCTGCTATTCGCGAACTGGTCCTCTCTGCCATCGATGCCGCCAAGCGCGCCGGCGCCAGCTATGCCGACGCGCGCATCAGTCAGAATCGCAGCCGTACGCTCGCCACACGCGAACGTCGCGTGCAGAACCTCAGTGACAACGAGACCCTCGGCTGCGGCATTCGCGTGCTCGTCGATGGCACCTGGGGGTTCGCCGCCACGCGCGAGCTGACGTCCGACGCCATCGCACGCACCGCACGCATCGCCGTCGCGCAGGCCCGGGCCAATCGCGGCACGCAGGTCGCACCGGTCAAGCTCGCGCCGGTCACGCCGACGCCGAGCGGCACGTGGAGCAGCCCGGTCCGGATCGATCCGTTCTCGGTCGCCATCGAGGAGCAGGTCGCACTGCTGCTGCGCGCCAATGAAGCCGCACTCGGCGTCGCCGGTGTGAAGTTCGTCAACTCCGCCATGTTCTTCCTCCGCGAGGAGAAGACGTTCGCGTCGACCGACGGCACGGTCACCGTCCAGACGATCTATCGCGCGCAGCCGAGCATGACCGTCACCGCCGTCTCGGCCGACAACTCCGATTTTCAGTCGCGTCAGTCCACCGATATTCAGCCGCACGGCCTCGGATACGAGCATGTGCTCGACGGCAAGCTGGTCGAGAATGCACCGCGCTGGGGCGCCGAAGCAGTCGAGAAACTAAAGGCGAAACCGGTTGATGTCGGCCGCTATGATCTCGTGCTGCACCCGACGCACCTCTGGCTCACGATCCACGAATCGGTCGCGCATCCCACCGAACTCGATCGCGCCCTCGGCTACGAAGCGAACTACGCCGGCACGAGCTTCGTCGCACCGCCGCAGAAGGTGCTCGGGAAATTGAAGTACGGTCCCGACATCATGAACGTGCAGGGCAACCGCACGGAAGCCGGCTCGCTGGGCGCCATCGGATGGGATGATGAAGGCGTCGCGCCGGAAACCTTCGACATCATCCGCAAGGGCGTCGTGGTGGACTACCAGACCACACGCGAGCAGGCGGGTGAACTCGAGTGGTGGTACAAGCAGCAGGGCAAGGCAGTGCGCAGCCACGGCAACTCGTATGCGCAGAGCTGGGCCGATGTGCAGTTCCAGCGGATGCCCAATGTCTCGCTGCTGCCCGGCGACAAGGATCTCTCCTACGAGGATCTCATCGCCGCCACCGACAAGGGCATCGCAATCGTCGGCGATGGCTCGTTCTCGATCGACCAGCAGCGCTACAACGCGCAGTTCGGCGGTCAGCTCTTCTATGAGATCCGCGGCGGCAAGATCGTCGGCATGCTGAAGGACGTCGCCTACCAGATCCGCACGCCGGAATTCTGGAGCGCGATGGATATGCTCGGTGGAAAGCGCAGCTACCAGCTCGGTGGCGCATTCGGCGACGGCAAGGGACAGCCCGCACAGTCGAATGCCGTCAGCCACGGCTGCCCGCCAACGCGCCATCGGCAGATCAATGTCATCAACACCGGACGGAAGGCATGAGTCAACGCCTGCGAGCCGACAGCTCGCCGCGCCGCCTCCTCGAGCCCGCCCGCGTACTGTCGCAGGCTGAGGCGGAGTCGCTCGCCAAGCGCATCGTCGGATTTTCACAGGCCGACAGTTGCCGCGTTTCGCTCGGAAGCTCCGCGCGCGGCAACACCCGCTTCGCCGTCAATCAGGTCTCGACGTCCGGCGACAATGAAGATGTCAGCGTCCGCGTTCGCGTCACGGTCGGCAGAAAGGTCGGCGCCGCAACCACGAATCGGCTCGATGACGACGCGCTCCGCCAGGTCGTGCAGACCGCCGAGCGCATTGCGAAACTGCAGCCCGACGATCCGGAGCTGATGCCTGAACTCGGGGCGCAGCAGTACACGAGCGTCGATGCGTTCCATGCAGCGACTGCCGCCGCCGAGCCGGGCCAGCGCGCCGAGATCGTGCGCAAGGTCACCGAGGCGTCGCGCGCCGCGGGGCTCAGCTCCACCGGCTATCTGGAAGTCGTCACGTCAGCCAATGCGATCGCCAATTCAGCTGGCCTGTTCGCGTACCATCGCAGCACTGATTGCGCGTTCACGACCACCGTGCGCACCAGCGATGGCGCGGGATCCGGTTGGGCCGGCGCCGCCTCGCGCGATATCGGTGCCATCGACGGCGCGGCGCTCGCTGCAACGGCCATCGACAAGGCCAGGCGTTCAGTGAATACGGTCGCGATCGAGCCAGGTCGCTACACCGTCGTGCTCGAACCGACGGCGGTCGGCAATCTCGTGCAACTGATGGCGTTCGCCACCAATGCGCGCCAGGCGGACGAGGGTCGCAGCTTCTTCAGCAAGCCGGGTGGTGGCACCAAGATCGGTCTCAAGGTCGTCGATGAGCGCGTCAATCTGCTCTCCGATCCACAGGACATGGTCGCGCCGGGCGTGCCGTTCGATGGTGATGGCCTCCCCACGCGGAAGGTCAACTGGATCGAGAGCGGCATCGTCAGAGAGCTCGGCTACGATCGGTTCTGGGCGCAGAAGAAGGCCATGTCGCCGGTGGTGCTGCCGGGCTGTCTGCAGATGACCGGCGGCACGCAGAGCCTCGCCGAGATGATCGCATCGACGGAGCGCGGCATCCTCGTCACACGCTTCTGGTACATCCGTCCGGTCGATCCGCGCACCATTCTCTACACCGGTCTGACACGCGACGGCACGTTCCTCATCGAACGTGGCAAGGTCACGAAGGCAATCAAAAATTTACGCTTTAACGAGTCACCCGTCTTTTTGCTGAACAACATCGACGCGCTCGGAAACGCACAGCGCGTCAGTGCCAGTGAAAGCGGATCGGCCGGGGTGCCGATCGTGGTGCCGGCCGTCAAGGCGCACGATTTCACGTTCACCAGTTTGAGCGACGCTGTTTAGGACTCAGCGTGCGACCATTGCGGTCGTGCGCGCAGGAAGTCGGCTTCTCGTTTGAGGAGTCGGCCGTGGGGGCCTCCCGCCCGGTCGGGCGTGGCCCCTTGGTTCCGGTCTCCACCGGGGGAGGCACGGGCCGTATCACTCCAGTTCTGGAGGAAGTACCAATGGCTGCAAAGAAGGCTGCGAAGAAGGGCGCGAAGAAGGCTGCCAAGAAGGGAGCCAAGCGTGCCGCGAAGAAGGGTGCAAAGCGCGCAGTGAAGAAGGGCGCAAAGAAGGCCGCCAAGAAGGGAGCCAAGAAGGCTGCCAAGAAGGGCGCGAAGAAGGCCGCCAAGAAGGGTGGCCGCAAGGCTGCCAAGAAGGGCGGCGCCAAGAAGGCCGCAAAGAAGGGCGCAAAGAAGGGCGCCAAGAAGGCTGCCAAGAAGGGCGCAAAGAAGGCCGCTCGACGCAAGAAGGCCGCTCCTGCTCCTGCAGCTGCACCTGCGATGTAATTCCGGTTTTTCCGGAATTCAAACGGGGGTGGCGCCTATGGCGTCGCCCCCGTCGTCGTTCCTGTCATCTGCAGTCGCGTGCTTCACGCGTGACACAGCGTGCGAGATCTGCTGCGTCGCTCGGAGTCACACGCAGCCTGCACGAATGCACGAATGCACGAATGCACAACGGCGGCAGTGCCAGTGGCACCACCGCCGTTACAGCGCGACCTCAGAGTCGCCGCGCCTGGCACGCGCTACGCACGCGCACCCTGTCTTGTGCACTATGCCGACGCGAACTCCATCAGCTCCGCGTCAGCCGGTCCCCAGACGAAGGCCAGTACCGTCGGTGCCAGATCCTTCTCCGCACCGCGCGATATCACGATGCCCATCGGCTCGTCCACATGGACCTGCGTCTTCTTCTTGGCCATACCCATCTCTCCCGATCGTATCCCAGGATCACGAGCGGCCACACATATATATGAGTGAGATGTCGCCGACCGCTGAACCTGGGGCGCCAGCCAGTGGCGCGTGTCTGCGGTGATGGAGTGCACGAGAGATGCCGCGTCGCGCGGAAAGCCCAAGTCGTTTATTGACAACGACTTAGTAAATATTCTCTGTCGCAGATCAACAAGGCATGTCGCAAAGTGACACGCAAAGGTGTGCGAAACGTGTCGTTACGCGACGCGGGGCTTGTGCAGGACGATCACACCGTCACCCGCGTCCGCCGGCGCCTGCCAGCCAGGATAGTTGGCGATGAGCGACCGGATGGACGCGGTCGTCCGCGCTTCGGTCGACACGCCTTCGATATAGTGCACGCCGCCCGCGGCCGTCGCGTTCTGCAGGTGCGCGAGGACGCGCGCGCGCCGCTCTGCCGACAACGAGTCGAGCACCTGGGCATGCCAGATCACCGCGCGAACCGGCACCGTCGGCGCCCACTCATCGAGACCATCGGAGCAGCCGATCACCTGTCCCGACAATCCAGCCTGTGCCGCAGCCACGAGCACCTTCGTCACGAGCGCTTCGTCGTCCGCCTCACCGAGTGCGGTGACGTGCGCGCCATGTGCCGCGAGATACAACGTGCGCTCTTCGACGTGCGGCCCGGCCACGACGATGTGCGGATGCTCCTGCGGGCGGACCGCCTCCACCAGATGCTGTGTGGCAGACAGGCCCCAGTGATCGGCGCGGCGGAACTGCTCGAGCATCTTCAGCCGATTGCGGCGCCATCGGTCGTAGTGTGGAATCTTCAGGCGCCGCATGATCAGGGCATTCACCGCGTCCACCAGCACCAGCTCACTCAGTTCGAGCTGATCGCCCGCGCTCATTGAGGCCACGGCATCGTCTGCGAGTTTCAGCAGCGACATCCGCGGGACCGTTTCCTTGTAGCGTTCGATCTCGAGATCGATGTAGGTCGCGTATTCGTGCTTGAGCGAGCGTGTCGGCGTCGACAGCAGCATGGGCATCTCTTGAGTCAGCGTGCGCGGCAAGGTGCCTCGCGCAATGCGCGAATGCAACCCCGGCACACATACATAACACCTGTCATCACACCTTCGGCACTGGCATACATCAGTATTCATTCATCTCGTCATGCCGCGACATCATGCCTGAACTCCCCGAAGTCGAAGCCGCCGCGCGATTCCTGCATGCGCAGATCGCGGATCGCACGCTGCGCAGCGTCGCGTTCCTGCACCCATCACTGGCGCGTGATTCAGCGCTGCGCGTGCCCGCGCTCATCGGCCGTCGCGTCGCGGCAGTCACGCGGGTCGCCAAGTGGCAGGAAGTGCACTTTGTCGGCGGTGCCGTGCTGGTCGTGCACTTCCGCATGACGGGCGACTGGGCCGTCACCGCGCGTCCCGTTGCGCCTCGGCACGCGCGTGCGCACTTCGCATTCAGTGGTGCACGACACATCTGGCTGATCGATCCGCGCGTATTGTCGCGGGTGCAGATGCGCGAGGCTCATGAGCCGATCACCACCCCGGTGGTCGGCCCGGATGCGCTCGACCCTGCACTCGACGCCGCCACACTGCGCGCTCGGCTTGGAGTACGACGCGCGCCGATCAAGCAGGTGCTCCTCGATCAGTCGGTGATCGCCGGCATCGGCAACATCTACGCAGCGGAGGCGCTCTGGTACGCACGCATCAATCCGGAAACGCCGGCACGGCAGCTGTCCCTCACGCGCGTGTCTCGACTGCTCGACGGCGTGCGCTGGACGATGGGACTCGCGTTCGAGCAGATGGGTCGTCACCAGTACGGTACCGCGACAGATCGCTTCTCCGTCTATGACCGAGAAGGTGAGCCGTGCCCCCGCTGCGGTGTGCCGATCGCCCGCATCACGCAGGGGCAGCGCTCGACGTATTGGTGCCGCCGCTGTCAGCGCGCCTGACCTTGCGCAGCGACGGCACACGTCAGCTGGCCGGCCGACGTCGTCGCGTCAGGACAGCGCCTGCAGAATCGCGCCCTTCAGATAGCTGGTCTCCGGCACCGTCAGTAACACGGGATGATCGACCGGCTGCAGCGTCAGCTGGCGTATCGCCATGTCACGGCCGGACTCGGCCGCCGCATGCTCGAGAATCTCGAGGAATTCCGGCACATGCACGTGATGACTGCAGCTTGCCGTGAACATCGTGCCGCCCGGTGTCAGCAGTTGCATGGCGAGGCGATTGATGTCGGCGTAGCCACGCATTGCGTGCGGCACTGACGAGCGATTCTTGGCGAAGGCCGGCGGATCGACCACGATCGTGTCGAAGCGGTCGCCGTTGGCCTTGGCTTCTCGCAGATACTCGAAGACGTCGGCGACGACCGGCGTGACGTTGTTGAAGCCGTTCAGTGCCGCATTCTCGGTGGCCCGTGCGAGCGCCGGCGCTGACGAATCCACGGCGGTGACGTGTTCTGCATTGCGCGCGAGGTGCAGTGCGAAGGAGCCGTGATAGCTGAACAGATCAAGCGCGCGACCGCGTGTGAGCGCGCCGATCAGCACGCGATTGTCACGCTGATCGAGGAAGGCACCGGTCTTTTGTCCGGTGCGCAGTGCCGCGAGGTAGTGCACGCCGTGCTCGGTGACGCGAATCGTGTCGGGCACCTCGCCGGCGAGCACTTCGACGCTGCGTTCGAGGCCTTCGCGAGTGCGCACGGCGGGATCGTTGCGCGCGAGCATCCCGCGCGGTGCCACGAGCGCTTGCAATGCGGTGACGATGTGCGTGCGCTGCGTCTCGAGGCCGGCGCTGAGCAGCTGCAGCACGAGGTAGTCGTCGTAGCGATCGACGACGAGGCTGGGCAGGAAATCGCCTTCGCCGTGCACGAGTCGATACGCGGTGGTCTGTCCGATCAGCGAAGCGCGGCGCGCGATGGCGCGCTCGAGCGCGCGGTGCCACCACGCGCCATCGATGACGACATCGGGATCCGCGTCGAGGCGGCGGATCGTGATTTCGGACGACGGGCTGAAGAGTGCGGTGCCGAGTTTGCGTCCACCGGGGCCGCGCACATCGACGAGTCCGGCGTCGACGCGTGGCGCGGTGGCGATATCGCTGCGGAAGACCCAGGGGTGTCCGCGCAGCAGGCGTTCGGCGCCGCGGGCGCCGAGGGTGGCGATCGGGAGTTTGGTCGGGTGCGGAGTCATGTGCAGGGGAGCCTAGCGGGCTGAGTGTCAGCTCGCGAGCGCTGGCCCCTTGACCCTGATTTCGACTCGACTACTTTCTTCAGACTCCCCGGGACAATGACCCGGGACGTTGCACGGAAAGGCGAAAGCATGGACGCGCAGCGGACGTTGTTTGACAATGGAAAGAGTGTGGAGATCGTGGGAAGTGAATCCCATCGTTGACTGGGCACGGCAACGTGTCTATCGCGATGAAGTGATTGCAGTGTGCATGAATGCGCATGCACGGCTTGACCGGTACGGGAGGTCAAGCGAGAGATGGCATGTGGGGGATGCCTGGGCACAGAGAGGCGATGAAGGCCGTGGTAAGCTGCGATAAGCTCGGGGGAGTGGCACACACGCGGTGATCCCGAGATGGCCGAATGGGG
>JBBRLZ010000071.1:0-20883 GCA_038231095.1 Gemmatimonadales bacterium | reverse complement strand
TCGCGAATCGGGAGGGATTCTCACCACCGACATGGCGCGCGTGACCCGCGAGCGAGGTTGGAGCGTCGTGGCACTCGGCGCGACGGCTGAACGAGTGACACTCTCCCTCGCGGACAGTGTGCCGGTGATTGCGCTGATTCAGGTCGCGCGGAATCGCTACCACTACGTCGTGATTGTCGGATGGAATGCGACGGATGTGACGTATCACGACCCCGCCGTTTCGCCATTCGTGCACGTCAGTATCGCAGCGTTCGAACGGAACTGGGCCGCTGCCAATCGCTGGGCAATGTTCGTGCGACCATCGCCTGTCGTCGCGAGCACAGCTGCGGCCGTTCCAACGCCGTCGCAGAATCCGACGATCGATTCCCTGCCCTGTCGCCCCTGGCTCGATCAGGCGGCCGACGCGGCAACAGCCAAGCGGCTCGCCGACGCGGACAGCCTCCTTGACATCGCTGCGGTCAAGTGTCCGTCGGAACCAGTTGTCGCACGCGAACTCGCCGGCGTGCGATTTCGGCAAGGGAGGTACGCGGAGGCAGCACGCCTTGCCGCAGCGTACGCACTGCGCTTCCGCGCCGATACGCTCGGATGGCACCTGCTCGCGAGCAGTCGCTTTCTCTCGCGCGATGAGAACGGCGCGCTCGAGGCGTGGAACACGATCGGACGACCGACCATCGACCTCGTGCGCATCGACGGCAGTCGTCGCATCCGGTTCCGTGCGCTGGCCGATGGCATGGGGATCTCGGCCGGACAACTGCTGACACCGAGGCGCTATGCGCTCGCACAGCGCCGCCTCGCAGATATTCCAGCACTCGCCAGCGCGAACGTCTCGTACGCAGCGGTCACGGGCTCCGCCGTTGAACTCCGATCCACAGTCGTGGAGCGCCCACTGGTCGGGCCACTGCCGCAACTGCTCCTTGGCGTCGCGGTGCGCGCGGCCGTGACCAGTCAGGCGACGATCGCCATCGGATCACCGCTGCACTTCGGTGAACTCTGGACCGGTCAGTGGCGATGGGAATCCGCCAATCCGCGTGTCGCGCTGCGCGTCGACATTCCGACGCGACTTGGCGTGCCGGGCATCGTCAGTTTCGAGCGCAGCTGGGAAACATTCCGCTTCGCCGCCGGGATTCCAGAAGAGCGGCGCAGCGCATCGATCGTCGGCGTGCGAGGGTGGTTGCGCGAGGACGTCGACGGTATCGCGAGCGCACGCTTCGAGCGATGGTCGGCACAGGGCGACTATCTGGCACTCGCACTGGGCGGCGCGTTCTACACAGCGCAGGATCGCGTTGCGTTGCAAGCCGAAGCCGAACACGCCGTTCCGCTCACCGGCAACCGATCATACGACAGAATCAGGACGCGTGCGGCCTGGGCGTTGCCTGCCGATCGATGGTCGAACGCGTGGTCACTCCGCCTCGGTGCCGATTGGACCGGCGCGACCGCGCCGCGCGGTCTGTGGTCGATTGCCGGTGGTGACCTCACGCGTGACATCCCGCTCCGCGCACATCCGTTCGTCGTGGACAATCGGCTGCCGACGTCGCGCAGCGGTCAGGCCATCGTGTACGGCGGCATCGCCAGCGATCGTCAGTTTGCGACGTTCGGCCCGGTGTCGTTTGGCGCGGGCGTCTTTGTCGATGCGGCGAATGTCATGGCGTCGTCCGACAGTTCGACCGTCGCGCGATTCTACCTCGACGGTGGCGCGGGACTGCGCGTCGGGCTGGTGGGGCTGAAGTCGGTGGCGGTACGGATGGATGTGGCGCGCGGGCTCGTCACGGATCGGCGCTGGGGCCTGAGCGTCGGGCTCACGCAGGTGTGGCCACGACGGTTGGGACGGGCCCGGTGATGCTCGGCGCGGGCCGCCAGTGCAACTGGCATCAGGCGCCCATATCATTACATTCAGGTATACGTATTCGTGTACATCATCATACAGCACTGGCACAGCGCATGTCGCAGAAACGCATGGGATCGGAAGTACTCGACCTTGTTGCCGACCGTTTCAAGGCGCTCGGGGATCGCGCACGCCTGTCACTCCTGCAGGAACTGCGCGGTGGGCCGCTGACGGTGAACGAACTCGCCGCGTCCACGGAGATGGGTCAGGCGAACGTCTCACGGCATCTCGCGGTTCTGTTCGCGAATGGTCTGGTGGACCGTGAACGCGACGGCGTCTTCGTACGCTACGAGCTCGCCGACAAGGATGTCATCAAGCTCTGCGATCTCGTCTGCGGGCGTCTCGAAAACGAACTCTCCGAGCGTCGCCGGGTCATCAGCGGACGCTGAATCGGCGCCGGCGCGCAACTCGCACCGGCGCCGAGCGGACCGTCACGGCTATCGTTGTCCCACGGTCCGCGCACCGCAGCCGAACAACTTGAACGCGCCGAGCACGCGCTCCAGCGGGCAGTAGTTCGTGAAACTCGACTGCAGCAGGTTAAGCCCGACGAAGGCCGTGAACAGAAAGAACGCCGGATGCACGTAGTGGCCAAGCGCCACCGACAGCACTACGAACAGACCGGCGACGCGGCGGATGATCAGATCAGGACACATTGGTCTTCCCCTGTTTGAGCTGCCAGTACAGCAGCGGAACGACGACCATCGTCAGCAGAGTTGCCACGATGGCACCACTCATCAGGGCCACGGCGAGCCCCTGGAAGATCGGATCCAGCACCATGACCAGCCCGCCCACCACCACGGCAGCCGCTGTGAGTGCGATCGGACGGAATCGCACGGCGCCGGCTTCGAGCACCGCATCGGTCAGTGAGCGACCGCGCGCCTCCTCGAGCTGAATGAAGTCCACCAGCAGGATCGAGTTGCGCACGATGATGCCTGCCAGCGCAATCATCCCGATCATGCTCGTGGCGGTGAAGAACGCACCGCTGATTGCGTGTCCCGGCAGGATGCCGATCAGCGTCAGCGGAATCGGTGCCATGATCACCAGCGGGATCGTGAAGCTCTGGAACCACCCCACCACCAGCACATAGATCAGCAGCAGCACGATCGCGAACGCCAGACCGAGATCCCGGAAGACTTCGATCGTCACCTGCCATTCGCCATCCCACTTGATCGCCGTCTCGCTGAGTGTGGCCGGCGGCACGGCGTTGTAGCGCGCGATCTTCGCCCCGCGCACACGGATCCCGTCGATCGCACGATTCATCTCGAGAATCGCGTAGACCGGGCTCTCGATCTCCCGCGCCACATCGCCGGTGACGTAGATCGACGGCCGCAGATCCTTGCGGATGCGCGCCCCCTCGTGCGTGCCTTCGATCACCTGCACGAAGCGCGCAAGCGGTTGCGGACCCTGCGCCGTTGCGATCGGCAGCGCCAGCAACGCGTTCACACTCGACCGCTGCGCCAGCGGCAGCTGCGGCACGATCGTGATGCCCTCGCGCGCCGTCGGCGAGCTGGTGATGCCCGCCGGCGCACCCGAGAGCGCGAGATACAGCACCTGCGTGATCTGCTCGACGCTCGCCCCCGCTTCCGCCGCGCGCACGCGATCCACGCGGAAGCTGCGCCGCGCCTGCGGCGCCTCGACGGTCCAGTCCACGTCCACCACACCGGGTGTCTGCTCGAACACCTTCAGCACCCCACGCGCCGCCTCGAGCCGCGTCGAATCATCAGCGGCGTACACTTCGGCGACGAGCGTGGACAACACCGGCGGTCCCGGCGGAATCTCGGCCACCTTGGCCGAGGCACCGAACCGACGCGCGATGGAATCGACGGACGGCCGCACCGCCACCGCGATCGCGTGGCTCTGGCGCTTCCGGTCGCCCTTGGGCTGCAGGTTCACCTGCACATCGGCGACATTCGCGCCGCTGCGCATGAAGTAGTGACGCACCAACCCATTGAAATTGAACGGCGCCGACGTGCCAGCGTACACCTGCGTGCTCGTCACTTCAGGCACCGTGCCCAGATACGACGCGATCTCCGATGCCGCACGATTCGAGGTCTCGAGCGTGGTGCCTTCCGGCAGGTCGAGTACGACCTGGAACTCACTCTTGTTGTCGAATGGCAGCATCTTCACCTGCACCGCCTTCACCACCACCAGCGCCATGCTCGCCAGCAGCAACACGATCACCGTGGCGTAGAATCCGCGACGACGCCCGCGCCGCTGCATCAGCGGCAGCATGATTCCGCGATACAGTCGCGCGACCGTGCCACCGTCCTCCGGTGGATGCGCGATGGTGGCATGCTGGTTGACCACATGCCCCTTCAGCAGGCGATACGCCAGATACGGCGTGACGATGAACGCGACCGCGAGCGAGGCGAGCATGGCCACCGAGGCGCCGATCGGGATCGGCCGCATATACGGCCCCATCATGCCGCTCACGAACGCCATCGGCAAGATCGCCGCGATCACCGTGAACGTGGCAAGAATCGTGGGATTGCCGACTTCGTCAACCGCCTCCACCGCCGCACGCTCCGCCGTGCGATCACCCATCGCGAGATGGCGATAGATATTCTCGACCACCACGATCGCGTCGTCCACCAGAATGCCGATCGAGAAGATCAGCGCGAACAGCGTGATACGATTCAGCGTGTAGCCGAGCGCGTAGTACGTGAACAGTGTCAGCGCGAGCGTGACCGGCACGGCCACCAGTACCACGATGGCCTCGCGCCAGCCAAGGAAGAGCCAGATCAGCGCCGTGACACTGAGCGTCGCAATGGCGAGATGCAGGATCAGCTCCTGCGCCTTCTCGCCAGCCGTCTCGCCGTAGTCACGCGTCGTCGAGAGCGTGATGTTCGACGGAACCAGGCGTCCCTTCGCCTCAAACACACGCTGCAACACCGCGTGCGTGACGTCAGTGGCGTTGGCCCCCTTCCGCTTGGCCACCGCGATCGTCACCGCGGCCTGCGATGCGCCGGCTCCCTCGCGGTGCGATACGTACGACGTCGTCTCACCGAAATCCTCGCGCACGTCCGCGACGCTGCGGAGGTACACCGCCGCGCCACTGCGAATGGACACGACCACGCTGCCCACATCGCGCGCGTTCGCGAGCGGCGCACCAACATCGATCCGCACGACCTGGCCAGCTTCCGTCAGTTCACCCGCGGCCAGTCGTGCATTCGCCCCCTTCAGTGCCAGCATCACTTCGCCCGGCGTCACACCGCTCGCCGCGAGCCGCGCCGCATCGAGCATCACCCGAATCTGCTTCGGTGCTCCACCCGTCACGAACGTCTCGCCGACTTCCGGCACCGTCCGGATTTCGTCTTCAAGATGGACCGCCACCTGTCGCAAGGCATTCGCATCCACACCCGATGCATGCAACGTGAGCGCGAGCACCGGCACATCGTCGATGGAATGCGTCTTGATGATCGGCGGTAGCGCGCCGATCGGTGCGTGATCCATTGCGCCCGCCAGTTTCGATTGCACTCGCGTGACGCTGCGCTCCTGATCCTCGCCGACCTTGAACCGCACCGTGATCATCGCGTAGCCGTCGCCGGACATGGTGTACACATGATCCACGCCCGGCAGTTCGAGCATCCGCTGCTCGATCGGTCGCGCCAGCAGGTTCTCTGCTTCCTGCGGGGACGCACCGGGCATGGCCGCGATCACATCGATCATCGGCACCGAGATCTGCGGCTCCTCTTCGCGCGGCGTCGCAAGAATGCCGAGGACGCCCATTGCCAGCGATGCCACGATGACCAGCGGCGTCAGCTTCGAATGCAGGAACGTCTCGGCGACCCGGCCCGAGATGCCAAGTGAACGGGCCATCGTCAGTTCCCGCGCGAGTCAGGCGTGCCCGTCGACGGCACCACGATCTCGTCACCCGCAGTCAGGCCGCTCGTGACATCCACGTGCGTTGCTGACTGCACGCCGAGTCGGACCCAGCGACGCTCGTCACGCTGTGCGCCGCGGACAATCACACCCGTCAGATCGCCGTCACGGATGATCGCCGACAGCGGGACAAGCAGCGCATGTCGCGTTCCTGACGGCAACTGCAGTACCGCAGCGCTGCCAGCGCGGAAGTGGCGAGTGGGGTTGGCGACCGTCGCATTCACCGTGAACAGGTTGCCAGCGTTCGCCGATACGATGCCCTCGATGACCGCCGTCGCCGGTTCACCATCAATGGACGCGAGGATCTTCTGCCCTCGAATGAGCGACCGCACCGCATCCGCACCCACGCTCGCACTGACGCGCAACGTTGCCACGTCCTGTACCATCAGCAGCGGCGCGCCCGGTGCTGCGAACGTGCCTGGATCGGCGAACCGCTTCGCCACCACACCGCTGAACGGCGACCGCACCGTGGCGTAGCTGCTGACGGCCTCGAGTTCGCTCGCCGCGGCTCGTGCTGCACGCACGCCCGCATCGGCGCGGGCGAGCCCTGTCTCCGCTGCATCGTTCTGAGCCTTCGTCGCTGCGCTGTCCGCATACAGTGCGCGAAAGCGAGCGGCGTGCAGCGCGGCCTCCTTCTGCATCGCCTCAGCGTCCGCGATGGACGCCGCCACCTGCGACGCCTTAGCCGTCAGTTCGCGGGCATCGAGGCGCAGCAACGGCTGTCCCGCCTGCACCAGATCACCCTCGTGCACGAGCACGGCGGTGACCGTTGCCATCAGCTTCGTGCTCAACGTCGCCTGCTGCATCGGCTCGGCCACGCCTGGGGCATCAAACGTTGCAGTCATTACCGTGTCCGCAACCCGGATCGTGGTCCCGGTGACGCGGGCTGGTGCAGCGTCAGCCGCATGCGCCGCGTCCTTCTCGGAGCCGGCGCATCCGGCGAGCGCGATCAGTGTCGCAAGGCCGACGTGTGCACGGATGCGCCGCGCGCGGCGGTCACGTACGGAAGTCACGGGCACTGAGGATGGCGTGCTATCAGTCATGGCGAGCAGTCCGGAAGTCGTGAGTGGGGCGTGTGCCGTCATCTCAGCAGATGTCGATGTCGTGCGCATTAGCGGTTGCCCTCGAGTGCGGCGGCGAGGTCAGCTGGATTTGCGCCGGTCGCGCGACGACTCGCGGCGAGGGCGTCAATGAGCGCATAGCGTGCAGCCGATTGCGCCAGCGCAGCGCCGGTTGCCGTGGCTTCGGCGCCCAACAGCTCCGCCACGGTGGTCAGGCCGCCGGCGTAACGCTTCTCCACCAACCGGTGTGCTTCACGACTCTGCTCGGCAGAGCGCTCGGCGAGATCGAGACGTTCGAGCGCAACGATCACATCGCGGCGTGTGATGTCTGCGTCGAGACGCGCCTGCGCACGTGCCGCGTCTGCACCCGCCTGAGCCGTTGCGCTGCGAGCCGTGGTGACGGCAATGTCGGCCAACTCACTGCCACCACTGAATGGCGACCAGCTTGCCATCACGCCAACGGTCCAATTCGGCTTGCCGCCGTAAAGGGCCGTCGGTGAATTCCAGTCGTATCGTGCGAAGCTGTTGATGCGCGGGAGCAGTGTTGCCGCCGCGCGGCGACGATCGGCAGTCGCCGCGATCGCGATCGCGCGCGCCGCCATCACATCCTCACGTGAATCGACGCTGCCGAGCGCCAGCGTGGCAAGCGTGTCGCGCACCGCGATCGCGCGCACCGTGGCGTTGTCCGGCAGTGTGGCGGGCAGGACCAGCGACGCGACGTCAGTACGGCCGATGATCAGCGCCACCTGCATGTCTGCGGTACGGACGTCGTTGCGCGCCGCAATCAGTTGTGATGCGACGTCGGTTGCGCGCACGTTCGCCTGAAGCAGATCAGCGCGCGTGACGAGCCCCTGTTGCATCATGGCGTTCACCTGCCTGGCTGCCGCATCCACCGCGCGTTGTGCCTGGGTCAGCGTGACGACCTTCTCCGCGGCGAGCACGGCGCCGTAGTAGGCGCGTATGACTGTGGCACTCGTCGTGCGCGCCGTCCATGCGGCCGACGCGTCGGTTGCATCGGCGTTCGCGCGCGCGGCGCGGAGTCCCGTCCACGCATCGGCATTCAGCAGCGGGACCTCGACCACCAGGCCACCCTGCACGTTGCTGATCGCCGCCGGATCGTTCAGGCGCGCCGGGTCGAACGCGGCGGCAGTGACACGGCGTTGGCGCAGGGTCGTGCCAAAGGCGCCGATCGGATCGGTGGTGCGAATGATGCCGCTTTCCACCCGTGCGCTCGGCAGGATGCCTTTGAGTGGCAGCCGGGCTCGGGCGCGATCGGCCGTCGCCGTGCTCGACGCGACGCGGTTGTCGAAACCATGTCGTTCGGCTTCGTGCAGCGCTGCAGCGAGCGTGAACGGCGCAGTGCTGTCTGCCAGGCCGGTCCGGGCGAGTGGCCGTTGCGCCACCAGTGCGGCGGGCGCGAGCGTGCAGAGCATCAGCGCGGCAGCGATGCCCCGGACGGTCCACGCGTCAATAGTTTCGTCAGTTCGCATATGAGCATATACATACTCTTGTATATCTACGTCGTCAAGATGGCGCCTGCGAATTTACAGACCTCTCCGGCGTCGAGTCCGTTGCGCTGCGTGCCGGCAGATGTGGCGGACGCCGGAACGCGTTGGCAGGCCTCCTAGTCCACGCCGCCACTCGCACTCGACGGAGCGAAAACACCGTGCCGCAACTCTGCTGATCAGTCAGCTGAAGTCGCAGCAAGGTGCCATCTCGCCTTCCAACACATCACCACTCGGCGACTTACGTCGCGTCACTCCACGACCGCGCACCGAGCAGCTTCTCGCCGAGCTCGGAGAGTTGTGCGGTGCCGTAGCGCGTCTGTTCCCAGTTCCGCGGATCACCGGGGAACGCATGCCCCTCCGGCGCACGACGGTCGCGCCACGACGCGATGCGCCATTGCCGCAGTGCTTCGTTGTCTTCCTGAGCCGGCGACATCGAGATGTACTGCGCCAGTCGCACCTTGTCGGTCGTGCGGTTCGGCCGGATGCCGTGCGGCTCGGCGCTGTTGAAGATCAGCAGATCGCCCGCGTCCATCTTCACCTTCACGATGTCGAAGCCCGTCACGTCCGGCTTGAAGCGGTCGCGATCCTCGGGCTGCGTGAGCTTCCACGTGTCGTAGGTGCGAAACAGTTCCGGAATGCACTGGAACCCACCCATGTTCTCGTCTGTCTGATCGGCGAGTGCGAGTACGCCCTGCACATTCTGCGGCTTTGTTTCGGGGTCGTAGTCCCAGTGAATGAACCCCTTGAACTCGAAGTCGGGCCGCACTGGCAGATTCAGGTTCGCGCGATCAATCGAGACCCAGAGGCGCTCCGTTCCCCAGATGTCCACAAACGCGTCGTAGACGCGAGGATACTGCCGGTTGTCCCACTCGAGCTGGTGGTTATAGAGCTCCACCATACCGCTGTTGGTCAGCTCTTTCATCTTCATTTCAGCACGCGGCGGCGCATACCATGTCGCCGGGTCGTTCGGATCCTTCTCTTCGAACTCCCACAGCAGCGCCGCCAGCCGGTCGGCGTTCTCGCGCGGAACGGCGCCCTTGATCACGACATAGCCGTTGTGCTTCCAGAAGGCCCAGTCCTCCGCCGACAGCACACGAAGGCTCGCCGGTTCGGCGTGCTCACGCAGCCGCACCGTGCTACTCGCGGCTGTCGACGGGTTGCCGGGGATATCGGTGTGCGCGTTGTCGGGCACCATCGTGATCGGCGCTGCCGCAGCGTTCTGCATGGGATCCTCTGGAGTGTCAGGTAGCGCAGGAGGGTACGACGATGAAGCTGGGCACGGGGGGGGCGAACCGGATACGACACAATACGCCGGTTTTTGCACAATTTTGCCCCCGTGGCTGCGCGAAGCGGCGCACGATACGATAATTGGGTGAAATTCGTGTCGGCCGGAGCCAGGCTGACGGCGTCCGTTGAGCCGCACCACTTCCAGCGCGCCTGGAGCGACCTACGTGAAGGCAGCCCCCGTCCGCAGTACGCTCGAACGGATCACGCCCGATGTGTGCAGCTCCTTCCGGCTGCTGCTCACGCCGCAGCTGAGCGATGTGTTCATGTGGCACTACCATCCGGAATACGAGCTGGTCTACATCGACGGCGCGAGCGGAACGCGACACGTGGGCGATCACATTTCACGCTACGTCGGGAGTGACCTCGTCTTCATCGGTCCGAACATCCCGCATCTGAACTTCGACTACGGCGTTCGCACGGCGTACCGCAAGGTCGTCGTGCAGCTCGATCGCGACTTCCTCGGCGAACAACTGTGGGCCGCACCGGAATTTGCCGGTGTCGCGGACCTCTTTGCGCGGGCCCGATCCGGCCTGTCGTTTCATGGTGATACAAAGACGATCGTCGGGGAAGAACTCACCCGTCTCGCCGCGCTCGCACCGCTCGAGCGGCTGCTGCTGCTCCTCAGCGTTTTTCAGCGACTCGCCAACAGCACCGACGTGACCCGCCTTCATGGCGAAGCCATCGGCGGCGCGTATGACCTCGACGCACAGCAGCGACTGAAGCGCGTCACACACTTTGTCGCTGAGCACTATGCACGGCACATCGAACTGCGCGAGGCCGCAGCACTCGTACATCTCACGGAGGCCGCCTTCTGTCGCTATTTCAGACGCATGACGCAGTTCACGTTCACACAGTTCGTGAATCGCTATCGCGTGCATGAAGCGCAGCGCCTGCTGCTGACGGACCACAACGTGACCGAGACCGCATTCGCCTGCGGTTTCGAGAGTCTGAGCTATTTCAACAAGGTGTTCCGCAGCGTGACGGGTGAGAATCCGCTGGCGTTTCGACGGCGTCATGTACGCGGGAAGTGAGCCGGGTCGCACCATCTCATCGCCCTGACCAACCGCCTCACGGGCGCGCCACCGCGCGTCACCTGCCTCGCGTCGGACTCACTGAACGCGTCGCACACGGCACGACGTTGTAGAACAGGCGAAAGGTCGACATCGATGCCGTCTCGCGCTCAGCATACGGCTCCGGCGGCCACGGAACGACATAGTTCGATGCTGCCGCCACATCGACCACGGCACTCACCTGAAACGTACTCTTCGCGGTGGTCGAGCAGACGCTTTCCAGCAGCGGTCCACTTGCCGCACGATCCACCGGCAGGATCTGCATGGACATGGGCCCGCCGCTCGACACACTGCTGGCGATCACCGGCATGCCGTTGTCGATCGCCATGGCTGACTCGATGAGCACAGCGGACGTCGCACCATTCAGCCGCAGCGGCGAAACCTGTGCATTCGCCATTCGATTCGCGTTCCCCGATCCACCGCCCGGCACGAGCTTGTACCCCGTCTGTACCGCGACCGTGAAGCGGATCGTGCACCGCACGCGACCGCGATTGACCGCGATGGGAAACTGGCCTGCCACGGCCCATTCGGCCGACAAAAACTTCCCGGACGCATCGGCCGCCTGACTGAACGACGTGCCGCTGCAATCACCCGATGCCGAGCCGGCGGTGATCGAGACGGACTGCGCCTGGGCGACGGATGACGCACCGGCGAACAGCATTGCGAGGACGACTCCAGGACGCATCACGAGGACCTCTGATGAATTGCCGCGATCACACTGCGTCAGGCTGACAATGCCACGATATCGCGCGCGGAGCGGATCGGGTACTCCGTCAGGACTGCTGCGCAGCGCCAGAGCAACATCGCCTGCCAATTCGGAACCTGATCCGCCATTGCCGCACGCGACGCGGCACCATTCACTGCGTGACCGCGACCGGTCACTACGCCGCCGCGGTGCTCGATGACGCCATCAAAGCATCGACCGCGGCCTGCAGTTCCGCCGGAGCGAATGGCTTGGCTAGGAAGGCATACGTACCGCGCTCGAGACCATAACGCGCCACTTCATCATCGGAGTAGCCTGAGATCAACAGCACGCGTGTCGTCGGGTGGCGCGCCAATACTGCGTCGGCGAGCGCGCGTCCGCTCATGGTCGGCATCACGAGATCGGTGATCAGCAGATCGAACGGGCCCCGGGCCACGTCGCGCGCGACGGCTGCCTCGCCGCTCGCCTCATCGATGACGGTGTGCCCATTCTGCCGCAGCACGCGCGACACCACCTGACGCACCATCGCATTGTCATCCACCAGCAAGACGCGCAGCGCGCCGCGCGCTGGCATCTCCTCAGCGCTGCTCGTACCGATCCCTCGGGCCGACGCATCTGCCGCGCGGTAGAGGGGGAATCGCAAGGCGAACGTCGTACCGGCGCCCAAAGCCGAAGTGACGGAAATGTCGCCATCCATCTGCGTGACGATCCGGCGCACCGAGGCCAAACCGAGTCCCGTACCCATGCCACGAGGCTTGGTGGTGTAGAACGTCTCGAAGCAGCGCTTGAGCGTGACGTCGTCCATGCCAATTCCAGTGTCCGCGACGCGCAGGACGACATCGCTGGCGCCATCCGGTTCCAGCGTGACCGTCACCGTGCCGCCATCCGGCATCGCGTCACGCGCATTCGCCACGAGATTGAGGAGGACCTGTTCGATCTGTGGCGCATCGCCAAGGACGGCGAACTGGGTGTCCGGGATGACGATTCGGCACTGTACCCGGTCGCCTACCAGATGCTCCATGGTGTGCTCGCCGTGCCGCAGAAGGGCAGCGAGATTGACCGGTTCCCGACGGCGGACTTCGTTGCGCGACAGCGACAACAGCTCACGCACCATCCGCGCGGATCGTTCGCAGCTGTTGTGGATCTGCGCGAGGTCGGCGCGCTGCTCGGCGTTCAGGTCCTGGCTCAGACCCATGCAGTCCACCGTGCCGAGGATGACGGTGAGCTGATTGTTGAAGTCGTGCGCAAGCCCCGCCGCGAGTCGCCCGACGGTGTCCTCGCGATCCAGCTGGGCAATCCGCTCGTCGGCGAGCTTGCGTTCGGTGATATCCGCCATGACGCCGGCCGCGCGAATGGGCACACCGCTCGCATCGAGGACAAATCGGCCGCGCGACGAAAGCCAGTGCACCGTCCCGTCGGGCCAGATCGTGCGCAGCTCGACGTTGTAGTCGCCCTGTCCCGAAAGGGCGCGCTGATACGCGGCATGCACGCGCTCGCGATCGTCGGGGTGAATGTGCGCGAGAAAGTCGTCGTAGCCCCACGACGGCAGCATCTCCGTGTATCCGAAGAGCGCGTCGTGCTTCGGAGAACGTCGCGTGCGGTTCTGCCGGACGTCCATCTCCCAGTCAGCCATATCCGCAACGTCCACGAGGAACTCGTAGCGATCCGTTTCTGCGCGCACTGACGCGCGCAGCGCGCGGATCGCTGCCGCTTGCTGGACGGCAACACGGAGCAGCGGCAGCGTCAGTTCGTGCGCAAACAGCGCGACGGTCCCTTGGGGGAGGACTGTCCGCGACGCGTCATCAGCGGCAGCGATGATCCAGATGGTATCGTCGGACGTCGCTGAGACGCCGGAGGCGTCCCGCAGCACGCGGATGACGACGCCCAGATTCTCTCTGGTGGTCGGCCCCTCGAGCAAGCACCAGCCTTCGATGGCGCCTCGTGCCAACAGATCGCCGACGGCAAGCGCCGTTGCGGGATCCACCCCACCACCGACCTGCAAGGCAACGAAACATGGGCTGAACATCGACACTCATCCTTGATGCAGAACTGGCACTACCCCGTGCATACGGACCGATCGGCCACACACACGGCGAACGTAACACTCACAACACGAAGCGCCATGCAGAGTATCACAAGCAGTTATCGCCCGGAGGTGCACGCGCACGCTTCAACGATGGCGACAGGCTCCAGCGGCGCAGTGCGGCGAGCCATCAGATGCCATAATGCAGACCCGCAGTCCTGAATTCCCTGCTCCTTTGTGCTCCCACAATCGTTACACACGAGCGGCCATTGAGCGAACGACGGACGAGCACACCGCCACCCACTACGAGTCCGGCGGTCGTCGCCGCCGACCGTACGTGTTCAGTATCGGAAAGCGTACTGCATCTTCACGAGCAATTGATTCGACCCGAAGCCCCAGCGTTGTGAACCGCGCTGCGTCGGATCCGTCGGCAACGCGGCATTCATCGGCTGTCCGGTCGACGGATCGATGTCGTGCCGCAGATTGTGGTTGTACACGATGAACAGATCGCCCACGCGCGAAAACGTCCACCGCAGCCGTGAATTGCTTCCGAACGTGTCCGACTCGTTGTCGTACTGCAGGTAGCTGTTGAGCTGCAGGTCTGGAGACACGTTCACCCGCCCTCGCATTCCTATCAGATTCTGTGTGAAGCTGCCTTCGCGCAGCTGACCGACGTTGCGTGTGCCATTCAATTCAAGGATCAGCAATGACGACGGCTTCCATGATGCCGTGACTTGCATCTCGTTCAGGTGGCCCGAATAGAAGTCGCCGAACCACCACGTGGCCTGCGTGCTGACACGTCGCTTCGCGGCCGTACCAACTTCGAGACGATACCGGTTCCAGTGATACGCGCCAGCAGGAATGGTGACGCCCGTTGCGATCTCGAACGGCGCCAGCAATCGATCCCCGGTCGGCACGACATTGAACTCGAAGCGATCGCCGCTCTCGAGACGATAGTTCACCGGTGCCATGAACATGCGGTAGCTCTGCCACCGGCCGGCGAGGTCTGTCACGGCCGTGGCCTGAAACTCATGGAACATCTGTCGCACGTGCATCCCGGCGATCGTGTGCGTCGGCCTCGGCTGATAGTTCACGCCGAGGCTGGCGATCTGCACATTGGCGCGTGGCACAAAACCCAGCGACGGGTCGAAGCCATCGCCGATGTGCTTGTACGTCGCATTGATGTCCCACAGATCATTCGGATAGTCGAGCAGCCCACCCCACGCGTTCCGATCTCCCGAGAGCGCCTCGCGACGGGTCGTCAGGCCCCAGACGCCCGCCACCAGATTTTTGTCGCCACGAAACCTCGACGTCTGATACGTGCCGTCGAGTCCACCCGTCCAGCTCCCACTCCTGGAACGCGCGTCGCCGACCGTAGTGATCATGCCGACGCTCGACTCGCGCAGCACGTTCTGCTTCACTCGCAGCACGCCGATCGTGTTGGCGGTGGAGTCGTTCCCACCGCCGCTCGCGACGCCGGTGCGCACGACGAGCGCGCCGTAGTTCGTCCCACCGCTGCGTCCACTGACCTTGGTGCCGACCCGGATCGGTACTTCCGCCCCGTTCAGCAACCCAACGCGACGGCTGAAGAATGGTCGCACGTCATTACCAAGCCCATTGCCGAAATCGAAGATGTCGGCGCCTTGCAGAAAGAACGTGCGCTTCTCGGGAAAAAAGAGAGGAAACCGCGTCAGGTTCGTGCGACGCGTGTCCACCTCGGTTTCTGCAAAGTCCGTGTTGATCGTCAGCGCCGCCAGTGTGTTGGCTCCGATGTTCTGCGTCACGTCGAGACTCTCATCGTGCGTGCCCTGCACACGCGCGCCGCGCGCCGCGACGCCGCCGCCAGCGGCGAACGACGGGCGCACACTGAGACCGAGTCCGAGTGTGAACGGAGGCACGTCCGTCAGCAATCCTGCCCTGAAGGTTTGCGTGACCTTGAAGTTGCGCACCGCGCTGGCCCAACGATCGGTCTCCTGCAGACGCTGTGCGCGTCGCTGCACGTTGAAACCCCATGTCGTCATTCCCGGCTTGAATAGCAGGCTGCGAATCGGGATCCGAATCTCGACGGACCATCCGGTCGCCGTTCGCACACTCGCTGCCTGCCACACCGCATCCCAGTTCGCGTTCTCCGTTTCGCCCTGCCCGGATACCAGCGCGTCGTAGCGTGCGCCATTGGGATTCACCGCGAAGACATAGCCTGAACGCCCATCGCGATACGTATCGAGGACGATCTTGATATGATCCTCATTCGACAGTACCGCGTCACGGTCACGGGCGAAACTGACGAGCCGCGACGGTTCCGGATCATCCGCCCGGACACCGAAGATGATCTCGTCGGCATTGGCGAGTACGCGGACGACGGTTCGACCACTCGGCGGCCCACCCTCGATCGGCTCCACTTGGACGAGGTCCGTGATCGAATCGGCGATGCCCCACGCCAATTCGTCGAGCCGCCCATCCACGCGGATCGCTCCGCTGAACACACCAACGCGCAGCGCCCTGCCCGCGGTCGGGACGTCACGCGACATCCGCTGCACCGGCGGGCTGGGCTGCGCGACGAGACGCGCTGCGTTCCCGTTCGCGAGCAGGAACATGGCGAGGGCCGACGGGAGCAAGCCGGACCGCATCGAACGAAAAGGCATGAGCAGAACGTGCACGGGAACTGAGTTACGGAGCAGGCTGCACGACGCGCAGCAGCGGTCAGCCGCCCTCGACCTGAGGCGGTTTCAATATACGGTGTCTGAGCGGATCAACAGGAACGCACAAGTGACATTTGGTCCTCGATAGCGTGGGTCGCAGCGCGTCCGTGCGACTTGAATCCCCGCAGCGGTGTTGCTTCCGCGTACCCGGAATCAGCAGGCAACACTGCAATTCGAATTGGCCTTAAAATGGTGTGCTTTGCCTGACATGAATGCCAATTCCGCGTCGCAGCTTGGGGATATCGCAGTGCCCATATCCTCACGTCGCCTGAGACCGCAATGTCACTACATCACCGCGCACTTGTCAGAGCTTGCACACTGGCGATCGTTATCGCGTCACCGCTGCACGCGAAACCCGGCGATCTGCCTGAATCCGCCCGACGATATCTCGAGCGTCATACGCGGCATGTCGCCGTCAGTGTCACTCGCTACGAACACCAAGCCACCGAATTCCTCGAACGGGTCGTCGTGCCGGGCTACGCACGTCAGACCGGCCTCCCGTGCAGCGCCTGCCACTACCAGTTTCCGCAACTGAATGCGTTCGGCCGGCAGTTCAAGCTGAATGGGTATACAATGACTGGCCTGAAACCGATCGAGGACAAAGGCAAGAATGGCCGGAGTGTGCTTCAGCTGCTGCCGTTCAACCCGATCTCCGTGATGATGCAAGCGTCGCTGACACATCTCGCGACCGCGATTCCGGGGACGCAGAACACGACGGTCGCAATGCCACAGCAACTGAGTGTCTTCTGGGCCGGCGCGATCTCCAGCAAGCTCGGGACATTTTCCCAGCTGACGTACACAACGTCGGGCGGCACAATCGAGATCGACAACGTCGACGTGCGCTACGCCGATCACGGCAAGATCGGGACGGCGCCACTCGTGTGGGGCGTCACGTTCAACAACAATCCGACGGTGGAAGATCTCTGGAATACCACGCCGGCATGGAGCTACCCCTTCCAGTCATCGGAAACTGCACCGTCACCACTTGGTGGCGCGCAGATCGAGGGGGGACTCGCACAGCGCTCCGTGGGTGTGGGCGCGTACGCAATGGCGAACGAGACCTTCTATGCACAGATCGCCGCATATCGTTCCTCCGTTCCAACCGCCGCCGCGCCGCTCGACACCAGCGCGCGCAACATCATCTCAGGCGCCACGCCGTATTGGCGCCTTGCGCTGCAGCACAAGTTCGGCAAGCAATACCTGATGGTCGGGACCTTCGGTCTGAGCACGAAGCTGTACCCTGAAGGCGTGTCGGGCCCGACCAATCGCTACACCGACGCCGCGTTCGACGCGCAACACGAAACGCCGCTTGGCGCAGGCAACCTCGTCACGCGAGTCGCGTGGATTCACGAGAGCCAGACCAACAACGCCTCGTATCTCGCCGAGGAACCGGCGGCAGCCAATCGCACCGGCACGCTGCAGACGCTCCGCGCGAGCAGTTCGTGGTATCCATCGCAGACATTCGGCGTGACCGTCAGCGCATTCGCGACGACCGGAACTGCGGACTCGCTGTTGTATGCACGGGAGGCGGTGAATGGCAGCGCGTCCGGTCGAGTGAACTCGAATGGTGGCAGCCTCGAGGTGGCGTTCAACCCGTGGGAGAACGCGCGGATGTCGGTCGGCTACAGCATGTTCAACCGCTTCAACGGCGCATCAAGGAACTACGACGGCGCCGGCCGCAACGCGTCGTCCAACAACGCGCTGTTCATGGCGTGGTGGTTCAACTTCTGATGGAGACCTCACTGCACATGCCAACGGTCCGCTGGGGACTGTTGCCGCTCCGGTTTGCCGTCGGCATGGTCTTTCTCGTACACGGCGGACAGAAGCTGTTCGTATTTGGCCTCGCCGGCACCGCCGACATCATGCAGAAGATCGGCATTCCCATCGCGACCGTTGCGGCAGCGGTCGTGATCGCCGCAGAGTTGCTTGGAGGTGTTGCGATCATCGCCGGACTGTGGACGAGGTATGCGGGGATCGCCCTCGCCATCGAGATGGTCGTCGCGATCCTGGCCGCACGGCTGGTCGGTGGCTTCTTCACCCCCTACGGCTACGAATTCGAACTGGTACTGCTCGGAGCGTGTATAACACTTGCGCTGACCGGCTCCGGTGCGCCGTCGCTCGATTCCCTCTTCCATCGACACCAGAATGAGTAGAGATCACCGTCACCCGTCGTCGTTACTCGCGATGGCGGGTGTGCTGGCTGGCACAGTGTATCTGACGCCAACGGCACGCGCGCAGGCCACGACCGACGCCGACACCGCGTCATTGACGCCGGCGATGGTCGACCTTGGGCGTGCGATCTTTCATGGCAAGGGAATGTGCTTCGCCTGCCACGGGTCGGCACTCGAGGGCACACAGATGGCGCCGACGCTCAAGGCGCACGTGTGGCGCGACGCCAAGGGCGGCGGTTACTCAGCGATCGTCGGGGTGCTCCTGAAAGGTGTGTCATCAACGGCAATGGTTTCGATGCCGGGTGGCATTTCCGAAGCCGAGGCAAAGAGTGTGGCGGCGTATGTGTGGTCGGTGAGTCATCGGGCGGCGAAGCCGTAGCGGGCACGACCTTCACTCGGAAACAGGTCGACCAATGCAGTAATCCTCGACGCTTCCGACCTTCACTGATCCGCGACCTGCGCCCGTTGGCTACCCGACCAAGGGCAAGCAGATCTCGATGCGCGCGAGCGCCGTGTCACGGTCTCGCGTCAACGTCAGTTCACCATTGTGCAGCTTCACGAACTCAGTCGCCACGAACAATGCGAATGTCGGCCCATCTGGCGATCCGATGTCGACTGCCGCGTCGCTGTTTGGGAGTGGCGACACGCCGTGCGTCGCCGCGTCTGCGTGACGGTCGCTGTAGTCCATCCACACGACTGCCTGCCTGGCACGGCGCAGCACCGATACCTCGAGCGTCGCACCATCCGCCATGTGCGATGAAGCGTATTCGATCAGCGTCGTCAGGACGTGCCTCAGTCTTGACGGATCGCCCTCGACACTCACCGGTGAATGCTCAGAGGCAATGCGCAATGATTGCGCACGATGCTGCAGCGACCCGCTCATCAATTGGCTGGTCGCTGAGACGAGGGTGCAGAGGTCGAGTTGCTCAGACTTGAAGGCGAGACGCCCGTTGTTCAGCCTCGATACATCGAGGATGTCCGAAAGGAGTCGCGAAATGTGCGCGATCTGACGACGAAGAATCAGCTCGAGCCTCGGCAGGACCGTGGCATCGCGATGCATCAGACCGAGCACGTCGCTCGCCGACTGCAGCGGCGACATCGCATTGCGCAACTCGTGCGCGACGAGGTGGAGCAGTTCGGCCTGGTGGCGATTCCCTGAATCAGCAGTCTGCAGTGCGCTGGACGCAGACTCCAACTCAGCGCGCAGCCGCGTGTTGCTCGCCTTGAGGTCGGCGACCGTCCGTTGCGATTCCTGCAGCGATCGCTCGAGCAGTCCAATCGGGTCGGATTGCGCGACGACCGTGGCAGGCGTCGGCGTGCGCGATGTCGCGGGAACCATCGAGGCATGAGCAATTCGCGATTTGGTCCGCTTGGCGACGTACATCGCGGCGTCAGACTGGCGAATCAATGCTTCGGGATCCTGACCGTCCTCCGGATATAGCGCAATGCCGATGCTGGCACCGATACGGAGAATATTATCACCAACCCGAAGAGGGACGTCGAGCGCCGCGAGCGCCTTCTCCGCGTACAGCACTGGTGCAGTCTCGTCGATCGCGTCACTGAGCAGAATCAGGAATTCATCGCCGCCGAGGCGACAGACGGTGTCGACTTCGCGTCCGGATTCCTGAAGGCATCGAGCCACGTGTCGCAGGAGCTCGTCGCCTATTGCATGGCCGAGCGTGTCATTGACGCTTTTGAAGTCGTCAAGGTCGATGAACAGCACGGCTACGCGTGTATGACGCCGCCTTCCATAGGCCAAGGCCTGCGCGCACCGGTCTCGGAAGAGCAGGCGATTCGGCAGTCCAGTGAGTGCGTCAACGTCGAATGAACGTGACGTGCGCTCCAATGCCTCGGCTGCGTTGACTGATGCGGCGTGCACGTGCAGCACGGTCACCGCGAGCAGTTCACTGGCTTCGAGTATGACTTCGGCTTTGGCACTCGACAATCCGACCGTGGCGCGCTCGATGCTGGTCGCGAGGCGGCGAACCAGCGCCGGGATATCGCCCGGGACGGATGGTGTTGATCCGGACTCGCCCTGCTCTATCTCTTGATTATCGAACATTCATGTAGATCAGATGTTTGAATTCATTGAGGTCACTGTCATACCGATCCGGACCCGATGCTGGCGATCCCAGCCACTGGAGCCGCGGAGACCGTCGAACGACTCCTGTCCGCGAATTGATTCTGTTGCAAACGACTTTCGCGGCCGAGCCTCACACAATAATGCCTCCGTCCCATGCGTCAGCGCCGAATGCGAAGCAACGCTGCGGTGGGTGGACGCACCGAGGCGATCCCGCGATGCGCAGACTGATGCGTGCGCGCCAGACTTGCAATCGGCGAGCCATCACCGGCCGTGTGGCTGCCACGCATCGTCTCCCCACGCAGTGCAGCAACGCCTCGATGACGAAGTTGCCGCTCGTGGCGAAGGCATCCAGGTGAATTGCGCAGCGTGTGACGCAACCATGTTCCTGTTCTGAACGCCGGTTGCAACGGCGGAGCGAGTATGTTGTTGTCTCGCCGTGCCGTGTCGGCCGTCGAACTCGCCGCCAGTGTTGAAATTCCGACTCACATACGTGCGACGCAGCATCTGGCATCAC
>JBBRLZ010000070.1:0-21161 GCA_038231095.1 Gemmatimonadales bacterium | reverse complement strand
GTCGTCGTGCCGGCGAATCAGGATGTGGTGCGACCGGTCATCAACGCGATCTCGCCGACCGGTGGTCTGGTCGGCATGCGCGGCAACCTTGCGCCCGATGGTGCGGTGGTGAAAGTCGCCGGCTTGCACACGCGCATCTTCAGCGGACCGGCACTCGTCTTCGAGTCGGAAGAAGAGGCGATGGCTGCGGTGATGGAGAAGCGCTACGCTGCCGGCGACGTCCTCGTGATTCGCTACGAAGGGCCGCGCGGCGGACCTGGGATGCGCGAAATGCTCTCGACCACGTCGGCGATCTATGGACAGGGCATGGGCGATCAGGTCGCGCTGATTACGGACGGACGGTTCAGTGGTGCCACGCGCGGGCTGTGCATCGGCCATGTCGGCCCGGAGGCGGCGATCGGCGGACCGATCGGGCTGCTTCAAAACGGGGACATCATCGACATCGATGCTGACGCCGGCACACTTGACGTGCGACTGACCGACAGCGAACTCGAGCAGCGTCGTGCGGCATGGGTACCACGTCAGCACGATTACCAGTCCGGCGCCATCTGGCGTTATGCGCAGACGGTCAGCCAGGCGCGCTACGGTGCGGTGGTGCACCCGGGGGGACTTGCGGAAACCCACTGCTATGCCGATGCTTGAAACACGGGAGCTGCCGGAGAGTGTGGCGCGCCCGTGCTCGTGCCGGTGGCCCGCTCGGACCCGATACGTTGCTCTCTCTGCCCAGCCAATGCCCGCTTCGCTCAAGCAGTCGCGACTCCTCAGCCTTATTAGCCTCGTTGCGAGCCTTACGCTCGCAGCGATTCTCGTCGTACGCGTACTTCTTAGCGGACGGGAGCAGGGCTACAGGGTCGCGATGTAACTGCGAACCGACGCCCCTCCCGAGATGATCGGAGGGGCCTCTTGGGTTGGATGACACAAGGCTCTCTCCGGATACGGAGGGGGCCTTCTCGTTTTCCGAGCCCCCATGTCACAGATCGCCGGCAGCAGCAGTCCAGAAAAAACGTCTGACAAACGCAAAACCCCGCGCGCCACCGCTGCCCCACCGGCGCCGGTGTCGGCGACGCGCACGGGGGCACAGGTGATGTGCGAGGCGCTGATTCGCGAGAACGTCTCGATGATGTTCGGGATTCCGGGCGGCTGCATCATGCCGTTCTACCACGCGATGTGGGAATACCGCGGTCGCCTGCGCCACATCCTCTGTCGGCACGAGCAGGGCGCCGGTCACGCCGCCGAAGGCTATGCTCGCGCCACGGGTCAGGTCGGCGTCTGCATCGGCACCAGCGGCCCGGGTGCGACGAATCTCGTGACACCGATCGCCGATGCGTGGATGGATGGCACGCCACTTGTCGCCATCACCGGCCAGGTCCCGAGTGCGCTGCTCGGTACCGATGCGTTTCAGGAGACGGATATCACCGGCATCACGGTGCCGATCACGAAACACAACTTCCTCGTCACGAACGCGAACGATCTGCCGCGCATCTTCCGCGAGGCGTTCCATATCGCGCGCACGGGTCGCCCGGGTCCGGTGCTGATCGACATCGCGAAGGATGCTCAACTGGCGCGTATCATCCCGAATTGGGATGAGCCGATGGATCTGCCGGGCTATCACCCGACGTCGATGCGCGATGATGTCGATCAGCGCGCGGTCCGTGCCGCCGCGCAGTTGCTGCGGAGCGCGGAACGTCCCGTGATTCTGGCGGGCAACGGTGTGATTCAATCCGGCGCGACGCGTGAACTGCGCGCGCTCGCCGAACAGACCGGCATTCCCGTGATCACGACGCTGCACGGCCTTGGCGCGATGCCGCACGATCATCCGCTCGCGCTGGGCATGCCGGGCATGCACGGCTGGGTGCACGTGAATCGTGCGATTCAGGCCTGTGACGTGCTGCTCAACGTCGGATCGCGTTTCGACGATCGCGTGACGGGCAAGGCGAGTACCTTCGCGCCGCACGCAAAGATCATTCACATCGACATCGATGCGGCGGAGATCGGCAAACTGGTGCACACTGACGTTGCGATCGTCGCGGACTGCAAACCGGCGCTGCGGTCGATCGCCGTCGCACTGTCAGCGGGCAGCACGGCGAAGCGACAGGCGTGGATGCACGAGATCATCGCCATGCGCGACGAGCATCTGCCGCGGCAGGGCTACACGCGTCGCGAGCGCACCGCGCCGCTGATGCCGCACGATGTGTTCGACGCCCTGAATGGCGCGTTCCGTGATCGCAGCGACTGGCGCGTCGTGACGGACGTCGGACAGCACCAGATGTGGGCCGCGCAGTTGATCGACTGGAGCCGGCCGCGCACCCACATCACGAGTGGCGGTGCCGGGACGATGGGCTTCTCGTTGCCGGCCGCGATGGGTGCCGCGCTCGCCGATCCGGAAAAGACCGTGTGGGTCGTGGTTGGCGACGGCGGCTTCCAGATGACGAACTGCGAACTCGCCACGATTGCGCAGGAAGGCCTGACGAACGTCAAGGTCGCTGTGGTCAATAACGGCTACCTGGGCATGGTGCGTCAGTGGCAGCAGCTGTTCGAAGGGAAGCGCTACAGCGGGACGCCGTTGACGGGTCCCGACTTCGCGAAGCTGGCCGAAGCGCATGGACTGCGCGGTATTCGCGTCGACCATGCGGACGATGCCCAGGCCGCCGTGAATGCGGCGTGGAAGCACAACGGCTGTGTCGTGATCGACTTCCGCGTCGAGCGGGAAGCGAATGTGTTTCCGATCGTGCCCGCCGGGCAGGCGATCGGCGAGATGATGATGGCCGCACCGGCGGCACCGGCAGTTTCCTCTTCCCCCACCAAGGTCTGACCCCGATGGCACAGCACACTCTGATCGCTCTCCTGCAGGACCGCGCTGGCGTCCTGCATCGCACCGTCACGCTGCTGCGTCGTCGCGGCTTCAACATCGCGTCGCTCGCCGTCGGTCGCAGCGAAGTGCCGGGGATCAGCCGCATGACGCTCGTCGTCGATGCCAACGATGCCAGTCAGGTGGTCACGCAGCTCGATCGCCTGGTGGAAGTCATCGGCGTCACCGATGTCACGAACGAGCGCGCCGTGCAGCGCGAGACGGCACTGGCGAAGATCGTGTCGTCTCCGACGCGGCTGGCCGAGCTGGTGGACGTGGTCACGGCGTTCGGTGCACGCGTGCTCGACCTCAGCGAAGAGGAACTGATCGTGCAGATCACCGACACGCCGGAGCGCGTCGAGGAATTCATCGCGATGATCCGTCCGGAAGGGCTCGCGGAACTGATGCGTACCGGTCGTCTCGCGATGATGCGCGGCCGTACCCCGAGGAAGCTCGAGGCCCCCGCGCATTATCGCGCGCAGGCGGACGGCGCCCCGCATGATGAGGAGGCGGCAGCGTGACCCGCGTGTTCTACGACCAGGATGCCGATGCGACGCGTCTGACGGGACGCCCGATCGCGATCATCGGCTACGGCAGTCAGGGCCACGCGCATGCGCTCAACCTGCAGGAGAGTGGCTGCGATGTGCGCGTCGGCCTGCGCGCCGGCTCGAAGAGCTGGGCGGCGGCCGCGGCGGCGGGGCTGCATGTGTGCAGTGTGGCGGCGGCGGCGGCCGAAGCGCAGATCATCATGATCCTCGCGCCCGACACGGCACAGAAGTCGATCTACGAACGCGACATCGCGCCGTCGATGACGCCGGGGAAGACGCTGCTGTTCGCGCACGGGTTCAACATTCACTTCAAGCTGATCGATCCGCCGGTGGGTGTGGATGTGGCGCTGATTGCACCGAAGTCGCCCGGACATCGCGTGCGCGAGCTCTACATCGAGGGCGGCGGCGTGCCGGGCCTGATCGCGATTCACATCGATGCGTCAGGGCATGCGCGTGAGGATGCGCTCGCCTACGCGCGCGCCATCGGCTGCACGCGCGCCGGTGTGATCGAGACCACGTTTGCGGAAGAGACCGAGACGGACCTGTTCGGCGAACAGGCGGTGCTCTGCGGCGGTGTGTCGGCGCTGGTGAAGGCGGGCTTCGAGACGCTGACGGAAGCCGGCTACCAGCCGGAGATGGCGTACTTCGAGTGCCTGCACGAACTGAAGCTGATCGTCGATCTCATGTATCAGGGTGGATTGAACTACATGCGCTATTCGGTATCCGACACCGCGGAATACGGCGACTACACCGCCGGCCCCCGCATCGTGACGGCGCAGACGAAGGCGGAGATGAGGAAGATTCTCGACGAAATCCGTGACGGCACATTTGCACGCAACTGGGTGGCCGAAAACGAGGCGGGTCGCCCGAACTTCACGGCGGCGCGGCGCGCCGATACGGAGCATCCGATCGAGCAGGTTGGCGTGCGCCTTCGCGAACTGATGCCGTTCCTGCACGCGAAGGTGGTGCGACCCGATGTCGGAACGGTGGATCGCACGCCTGCGCCGGCAGCCATCGACGTCATGACCGACGTCACGGCTGACGCAACAGGCTCAGTATGAGCGACGACATCGTACGGATTTTCGACACGACGCTGCGCGATGGCGAGCAGGCGCCTGGCTGCTCGATGACGGTGGAGGAGAAACGGCAGGTCGCGCGTCAGCTGTCGCGCCTGGGTGTGGACATCATCGAGGCGGGGTTCCCGGCTGCCTCGCCGGGCGACTGGGACGCGGTCCGCGCGATCACCGAGGACGCGAAGGACTGGCCGGTGCCGCCGATCATCTGCGGACTGGCCCGCGCGACGCGGAAGGACATCGAAGCCGCCGCCACCGCGCTGGCGACGGCACCGCGACGACGCATTCACACCTTCCTCGCGACGTCGGATGTGCATCTGCAGTACAAGCTGCAGATGACGCGCGAGCAGGTGCTGACGCGCGTGAGCGAGATGGTCGCATATGCGCGCTCGTTCGCGAATGACGTGGAATTCTCGCCCGAGGACGCGTCGCGGAGCGATGTCGGGTTTCTTCACGAGGTGCTGCGCGCTGCGATCGACGCCGGTGCCACGACACTCAACATCCCGGATACGGTCGGCTACACAACGCCGGATGAGTACTTCGCACTGATCAGCGGCATCCGCACCGAAGTCGTCGCGAGCCGGCCGATTGTCATCTCGACACACTGCCATGACGACCTCGGCTTGGCGGTCGCGAATTCGCTGGCAGGTGTTTCCGCCGGCGCGCGGCAGATCGAGTGCACGATCAACGGACTCGGCGAACGCGCCGGCAACGCCGCGCTGGAGGAAGTCGTGATGGCGCTGCGCACACGTCGTGCCCGATACGGCGCGGATACGAGGCTGCGCACCGAGGAGATCGGTCGTGCATCGCGGCTGGTGTCGCGGTGCACCGGCGTGCGCGTGCCGCCGAACAAGGCGATCGTCGGGGCGAATGCCTTTGCGCACGAGGCCGGAATTCATCAGGACGGCATGTTGAAGAACCGCGACACGTACGAGATCATGCACGCGGAACACGTTGGTCTCGAAGGTGGACGACTGGTTCTGGGCAAGCATTCGGGCCGAGCGGCACTGCGCGCGCATCTTGCAACGCTCGGCCATGTGTTGGAGGATGCCGAGTGTGATGCGGTGTTCGCGCGATTCAAGGAAGTGGCAGACCGCAAGAAGGTCGTGGACGATCGCGAGCTGGAGGCGATCGTGGCCGGTGAAACGCACCGTGGCTCATCGACGTATCGACTCGAGCTGGTGCAGGTGTCCTGTGGTACACATGCCATTCCGACGGCGACGGTGAAGTTGCGCGGGCCGGACGGCGAGGAACTCGTGGCCGCCGCGCAGGGCGATGGTCCGGTGGACGCGGTCTGCCGCGCGATCAATGAGTGCGTCGGTGATGTGGGCGAGTTGATCGAGTTCGCGGTCGATGCGGCGGCGGAGGGCATCAATGCCGTCGGCGGTGTGTCGATCCGGATGCGTGAGCGTTGTCCGGGCACGGAGGAGGGCGAAGTGATGCCGCACGACGAAATGCCGCGCTTCACGGCGAGCGGATTCGGCGTGCACACAGACATCATCGTGGCGACGGCGGAAGCGTATGTCGCGGCGGTGAATGGGCTGATCCGCACGCGAGCACGACAGATGTCGGGGGTGGCCGCATGAGCACGCCGCGGACGATGTTCGAGAAGGTCTGGGAGTCGCACGTAGTCCGCGCCGGCGCTGGCGATGCACCGTCGGTGCTCTACGTCGATCTGCATCTCGTGCACGAAGTGACATCGCCGCAGGCATTCACCGTGCTGCGTGAGCGCGGACTCAAGGTGCGACGACCCGATCGCACAATCGCGACGATGGATCATTCGACGCCGACGATTTCCACTGGTGGACGGTTGACGGTGCTCGATCCCGCAGCGAGCAGCCAGCTCGACGCCCTCGCGGCGAATTGTGCCGAGCACGACATCCCGTTGTACGGCATGGGCGACGACCGTCGCGGGATTGTGCATGTGATCGGTCCCGAGCTGGGGCGCACGCAGCCGGGCATGACGATCGTCTGCGGGGACAGCCATACCAGCACGCATGGCGCGTTCGGCGCGCTGGCATTCGGCATCGGGACCAGTGAGGTCGGGCATGTTCTTGCGACGCAGTGTCTGCTGCAGTCGAAACCGAAGACGATGGAAGTCCGCGTTGACGGCTCGCTGCGACCCGGCGTCTCGGCGAAGGACCTGATCCTCGCGATCATCGCGCAGATCGGTGTCGGCGGCGGGACGGGGCACGTGATCGAGTATCGTGGCTCGGCGATCGAGGCGCTCGACATGGAAGGGCGCATGACGGTCTGCAACATGAGCATCGAAGCTGGCGCGCGTGCGGGCATGATTGCGCCGGACATGACGACGTTCGCGTGGCTTGCGGGTCGGGATCAGTCGCCGAGTGGCGACGCATGGCGCGATGCGATGGGTCGCTGGCACGAGTTGGCGACGGACGACGGTGCGACATTCGATCGCAGCATCGTGCTCGATGCCTCGGCGATCGTACCGATGATCACGTGGGGCACGAATCCCGGGATGGGCATTCCGATCGACGGACGCGTACCCGCGCTGGCCGACGTGCCGGATGCGGCGCACGAGCGCGCGTGCGCGTACATGGGCCTCGAGCCTGGGCAGAGTCTGCTGGGTCAGCCGGTGGACGTGGTGTTCGTCGGCAGCTGTACGAACGGTCGCATGGATGATCTGCGCGCGGCGGCGGGCTTCATGAAGGGGCGGCACGTCGCGCCGAACACGCGTATGCTGGTGGTGCCGGGCTCACAGCGCGTGAAGCGGGATGCCGAGCACGAAGGGCTGGCCGACATCTTCCGCGCGGCTGGTGCCGAATGGCGTGAGAGCGGATGCTCGATGTGCATCGCCATGAATGGCGACACGGTGGCGGCGGGGCAGTATGCCGTGAGCACCAGCAATCGGAATTTCGAAGGTCGTCAAGGCAAGGGAGCGCGTACGCTGCTCGCATCGCCCCTGACCGCGGCGGCATCGGCCGTGGCGGGCGTCGTCACCGATCCGAGGACATTCCTGTGAGTCAGCCCTGGACACCATTGGCAACGCATGCCGTGCTGATTGCGCGGGATGACATCGATACCGATCAGATCATCCCGGCGCGCTTTCTGACGACGACGACGCGCAGCGGACTGGGTCGGCATCTGTTTTCTGATTGGCGCTATCTCGCTGACGGAGCGGCGACGCCGGACTTCGAGTTGAATACGGCGACGTCGCGCGGCGCGCAGATTCTGGTCGGCGGACGCAACTTCGGCTGCGGGTCGAGTCGTGAGCATGCGCCGTGGGCGTTGAACGACTGGGGCTTTCGTGCGATCATCGCATCGTCGTTCGCGGACATCTTCCGCTCGAATGCGCACAAGAACGGCGTCCTGACGATCGCGCTCGATGACGCCACGCTGGCAGCGACGCACGCGGCGCTGCGCGCGGATCCGACGGTGACGATCGCCGTCGACCTGCCAAATCAGCGCGTCACGCTTCCGGGCGGCGCCACGGTGTGGTTCGCGATCGACGGGTTCAGCAAGCGCTGCCTGATCGAGGGGCTGGATGAACTGGGCGCGCTGCTGGCCGAAATTCCTGCGATTCACGAATGGGAGGTGGCATGCGGTCGGTGATCGCCGTACTGGCGGGCGATGGTGTCGGTACCGAGGTGACGGCGCAGGCCGTGCGCGTGTTACAGACCGTAGCGGAACGGGGTGAACACACGTTCGAGTTTCGTGACGCGTTGATCGGTGGCAGCGCGATCGATGCGACGGGTGAACCGCTGCCATACCGTACACGGGAGATCGTGACGAATGCGGATGCCGTGCTCCTCGGCGCCGTCGGTGGTCCGAAGTGGAGCGATCCGTCCGCGACAGTGCGCCCGGAACAGGGATTGCTCGGACTCCGCGCACTGCTCGGCGTGTACGCCAACCTGCGCCCGGTGGCCGTGCATCCAGCGCTGGCCAGCGCGGCGCCGCTCAAGCCGGAGCTGCTGGCGAACGTGGACATTCTCTTCGTGCGCGAGCTGACAGGTGGCTTGTATTTCGGCGACAAGACGCACGAGCGCGATGCGAGTGGCGCGTCTACACGCGCGTCGGATCTGTGCGTGTACACAAGGGAGGAGGTCGAGCGCGTGGTGCGGATGGCGGCGACCATCGCCCGCGGGCGTCGCGGCACGTTGCTGTCGGTGGACAAGGCGAACGTGCTTGCGACGTCGCGGCTCTGGCGCGAGGTGACGACCCGGGTGCTGCACGACGAGTTCCCGGATGTGGCGCTCGAGCATGCGCTGGTGGATTCGTTCGCGATGCACCTGATCACGCATCCGTCAAAGTTCGATGTGATCGTGACGGAGAATCTGTTCGGTGATATTCTCACCGATGAAGCGGCGGTGCTGGCCGGATCGATTGGCGTGCTGCCGTCGGCGTCACTGGGTGATGCAATGGCGAATGGTTTGCGGCGCGGACTGTACGAACCGATCCACGGGTCGGCGCCGGATATTGCGGGGAAGGGCATCGCGAACCCCGCTGGCGCGATTCTGTCGGCGGCGCTGATGCTCAGGCATTCATTCGGGCTCGAGGGCGATGCGGCGGCCATCGAGGCGGCGGTCTTCGACGCCATCGCCAGCGGGCTGCGGACGGCCGACTGCGTGGCGCCCGGTCAGCCGCCGTGTTCGACGTCCTCGTTCGGCGACGCGGTGGTGGACCGGCTCATCGCCGTGCGCGCATGAATGACGCGTCCGATCAATCCGGCCTTCGCGCAGTCAGCGGGGGCCGGGGCCGATGTAGCGGTCGAAGTGATCCACCAGTCGCTTCATCAGATACGTCGCGTAGTACGGGCGCTGCGTCCACCCGTGTGTGGCAGCAGGGGCAAAGGCGAAGTCGAAGGATTTGCCGAGCCGCATGAACTCCTCGGCGAGTGCGACGCTGGTGGCGAATGGGACCACGTCGTCTTCCATGCCGTGAATGATCAGCAGGTGATCGCGCAGGTTGCCCGCGTACTGCAGCGCGCCGCGGGTGAAGGTCTGCGGATGTGTCTGCGGTCGACGTGCGATCGCGACATCGTCGCTGCCGAAGAACTTCGGATCGGTGGCAGGGGCACCGGCGACACCCGCCTGGAAGAGGCCCGGCTTCCTGAGCAGTGAGTAGACGGTGAGTGTGCCGCCGTAGCTGCTGCCCCAGATGCCGAAGCGATCCTTCGCGACGAAACGCAGCGACTTCATGTAGTCCACTGCGGTGGAGAGATCGTCGAGATCACCGCCGCCCCAATCCATCAGAAACTTCTCGCGGAAGTCGCGTCCGTAGCCAGTACTTCCGCGCACATCCACCTGCACGACGATGTACTGCTTTTCGATGGCGAGGTATTGCTGCAGCGCGGCGTATCGCCCTTCCCATCGATCGCGGACCGTGTTGGAATACACCGGGCCGAAGAGCACCGGATACGATTTCGTCGAGTCGAGGTTCGCGGGGTAGAGGATGCGCAGGTGCAACGGTGGCATGGCGGTGCGGCTCGGGATCGTGACATATTGCGCGCGAATCCACGACGTCGCTGCGAAATCAGGTGCTTGTGAGCGGGTGATACGACGTTCAGTCGCGCCCGGCTTCACGTCGAGCAGGTAGAGCTCGATCGGCGTCGCGTCGTTCGAGGACAGCAGCGCGATCGTCTTGCCATCAGGTGACACGAATGGCGCGTGTGTGCCAGCGATCGTCGTCAGGCGCGTCCGCCGCGATCCGTCGGCCTGGATGCGCCACACATGTCGCTCCGACGGCAGCGGCTCGGCGCTCACGTATGTGATCGTGCGTGTCGCGGTCGTGGCGATCGCGCCACCGGTGACGTCGAAGTCGCTGCTGGTGAGCAGTCGCGGCATCGAATCGTCCGGATTGAAGCGATAGATGCCGTACCGATCGGCAAGATCCCCTGTGAACAGGATGGACTTTCCGTCGACGTCCCACGCCGACGCGGCTTCGTTGTAGATGCGTGACTCGCGGTGATCGTGCCAGATGCACCGCGGCTCGTCCGAGCCGTGGAGGAGGAGACACACGTCACGGTCGATGGCGTCATCGCTCTCGCGATCGATCAGCAGATCGCCGCGTGGCGACCAGGCGAAGTTGACGATCCGCGTGGCACTCGAATCCGGGAAATTGATGAAACGGAGCGTACGTGTTTGCGCGTCGACGATGCCGACCATTCGGACTTCGTTGGCGTCGCCGGGCGCACTGCGGCGCACCACGTTCATGGTCGGTGACTCACCGAGATAGTACGGGATCTTCATCGTCGGTACGGCGCGTCGATCGACGTAGTGCACCGCGATGCTTCGACCGTCCGGCGACCAGACGTACGACGGAGCGTCGCCGCCCCAGGTCGCGCTCCCGATCTCGACCTCAGGTCGGAAGTAGGTGCCGAGTGGAACGGTGCCGATCGGTGCGACCGCGACAGTCGTCAATCGCGTCGGTGTTGATGCACCGAGCCTGAGCACCCAGAGGTCGCCGTCGCGCAGGAACGAGAGGGTGCGGCCATCCGGTGAGAGTGCGAGGTCGGAGTGCTCACTACCATCCGCCGTGATCGTCTCGATGGCATTGGTGGCGAACGTGACGCGTCGGACTGTGCCGCGCTGTGCGTAGTAGAGTGCATCGCCGGCGGAGGACCAGACGAAGTCGGTCACGGGCGCGGTGTCGCCGGGCGTGAGGACTCGGCGCGGCGCACCGCCGTTGCGGTCCACCAACCAGAGCGTGCGCGCAGGTTGGCCGACGTCATTCCAGAGAAACGCGAGCACCGCAGACGTCGGCGCCCACTTTGGTGCGGCGGGCGTCGTACCGGTGAGTGCTGGCGTCGCCATCAGCCGCTCGATCGTGAGCGGTGCGCGTGGCGTCTGCGCCGATGCCTGAACCCCGATCGTGAAGCAACACGCCGCGAATGTGACTGCTGATGGATCGAGAAAGCGACGATTCATGGGATGGCGATCGAGAGGTGTCAATGCTGCGCGGCGTGCGAGGCCGTCACGCGCGCGCTACTTCGGTGAAAACGGCCTGCCCGCTGGTGGCGTTGTCGATCGCCATACGCAAAGCGTGCATCTGCTGCACCGGGACGCGCAGGTTGAGCGTGACCTGCTCCGCGAACGCATCAGAGACGATCTCCGCTTCGAGCGCCGGCAGTGTGTGCTGCACGGCCGAGAGTTGGGCGTAGCCGATGCTGACGGAGAGCGCAGCGTAATCCACTCGCTCGCGCTGCGGCAGGATCACGAGCGCCGACTGCACGGCGAGCGAGTAGGCGCGCACGAGGCCACCAGTGCCGAGCTTCGTTCCGCCGTAGTAGCGCGTCACCACAGCCACGATCTCACCAACGCCGGAATGCAGCAGCACGTGGAGCATCGGCCGGCCGGCGGTCCCATGTGGTTCGCCATCATCGCTCATTCCGACGCGCGCGGTGCTGCCTGGCGCTCCGGCGACGTACGCCCAGCAGTTGTGCGTGGCGTCGCTGAATTCGCCTGCGATCTCTCGAATGAACGCCTGTGCATCGTCCGGCGATTCGGCGCGCGCGATGGTACAGATGAATCGGCTGCGCTCGATGGTCTCGTCGGCGCGGCAGCGATCGGCCGGAATGGGATATCGAAGTGGGTCAGCCATTGCCATGGGAAATATGAACGCGTTGTGGCTCGCCTCGTTAGCGACCTCCAACAAATGAAAACTCAAGGTGACTGCGTGCAGGGCCGATACCACAATCGAGCCGCATCGGGCCCACCGCTCGTGCGTGCCCCACCCGTTCCTTTACGGTAGCTCCCATGTTCCAAGCACTGACACTTCGGTCAAAGATTCTTGCCCTCCCGCTGATTGCGACGCTTGGATTCGTCGCAACCTTGGCCACGAGCGTCGTGCTCGGCCGCCGAGCGCAGTCGGAACTGGCGCGCCTCGAAACGCAGGCGTCGCCGGCGCTCGAGATGAGTCGCCGTCTCGAGGCGCGGCTCGACGGCTATCAGCGCTCGTTGCGCGATGCCGTCGCCGCCAGCGACACGTTGTCGGTGATCGCGGCTGATTCCCTGACCGTTGGGTTCGCGGCGATTGCGGACTCGCTGGCGAAGAATCCAGCCGCCGATCCGGCAGTGGTGGCTGCGCTGAGAGCGGAGTACATGACGTATCAGGCGAACGCCCGCGCTGGCAGCATGAAGATGATCGGCGGCTCGGTGGATGACCTGATGGGCACGATGCAGGGCATGCGCACGCAGTACGCCGACATGCAGAAGAAGCTTACCGGGCAGACCAGGGCACAGCAGGCGCGCATCTCGGCGGCATACGCCACCGCGAATGGACTGCAGAACATCAGCATGAAGGTGACGGCAGCGGTGCTCGTTCTGTCGCTCGTTGCGCTTGGACTGATTGCGATCGCGACGCTGCGCAACGTCATCGGCGCCGTGCAGTCGCTGTCGTCCGCGGCCACCGAAATCGCGAGTGGCAAGATCGGCCAGAACATCGCAGTTTCAGGCTCCGACGAAATCGGGGCACTCGGCACGGCCTTCCGCGGGATGGTCGATTACATCACCGGCGTGTCGCAGGCGGCGGATCGGCTTGCGTCCGGCGACCTGTCGAATACGATTGCGATGCGCTCGGAGCACGATGTGCTGTCGCGCAACATCAATCGCGCGACCGAGACGCTGCGCTCGATCGTTGGCGAGGCCAATGCGGTGATCGATGCGGCGAAGCACGGCGATCTGGCGAAGCGCGGTGACGCGTCGAAGTTTCAGGGCGCCTATGCGGAGCTGATCAGCGGCACCAACGCGATGCTGGACGCCGTCGTGGAACCGATTGCCGAAGCGAAGGATGTGCTGAAGCGTGTGGCAGATCGCGATCTGTCGGCCCGTGTCACCGGGACGTACCAGGGTGAACACGCGGCGATCAAGGAGTCGCTCAACACGGCACTCGAGAACATCGCGCAGGTGTTTGCGTCGCTGACGTCGGCGATCGACCAGGTGAACTCTGCGGCCGGTGAGATCGGTGACGGCAGCCAGGAACTGGCCAGCGGCGCATCGGATCAGGCAGGCGCGATCGATCAGGTCACAAATCGGATCAAGGTCGTGGACGAGCGGACGAAGGCGAATGCGGCCAACGCCCGCGAAGCGCGCGCCGCGATGGAGAGCGTGAACACGTCCACCGAGCAGGGCGTGGAGCGGATGGTCGCTCTCGCTGATGCCGTGGCCGAGATCAAACGCTCGGCGGACGCGACGGCGAAGATCGTGAAGACGATCGACGAGATCGCGTTCCAGACCAACCTGCTGGCACTGAATGCGGCGGTCGAAGCGGCGCGCGCCGGCGATGCCGGCAAGGGCTTCGCGGTGGTGGCGGACGAGGTGCGCAGCCTCGCCATCCGTGCGTCGGAAGCGTCGCGCAATACGGCGGCGCTGATCGAGGAGTCGGTGGCGAAGGCCGAGACGGGCGTGAAGCTCAACGAGAGTGTGCAGCGTCGTCTCGAGGAGATTCGCACCGGTGTGCAGGGCGCGGCGGCGATCATGCATGAAATCGCCGAAGGTGCGGCATCGCAGGAGAAGGAACTCGCCGAAGTGACCGAGTCGATGGCGCAGATCGGCGGCCTCACGCAGCGGACTGCCGCGAACGCCGAGGAGTCGGCGAGCGCTGCGGCCGAACTGTCGGCGCAGGCGCGTGACATGCACGAGCTGGCAGTGCAGTTCAACGTCGGTGATGTGTATGACGCCCCACGCTATACGCCTGAGGTGGCACCGCGTCGACCGGCGTCGGCACCGGCGTCTCGTGTGAGTGTGGGGTCGGGTCGCCCCCCGCGGGCGATGCCGAAGCCGGCGCCGGTGAGCAAGCCGCGCAAGAAGGCGACGGCCGCATCGACGTCGGCGACATCGGGTAGCGCGCCGACTGGTAGCGCGGCGTCGCTGATTCCGTTCGATGACGACGATGTGAACGCGGATGATCTGCTGAGTTCCTTCTGACCTGGACAGGCTGAACCTGTCGTGGCAGTGCACAGCAGGTGACCCGACGGCAGTTCCAGTGACTGGAGCTGCCGTCGTGTCACAACGGGGGGGCTCAAGTAGGCGGCGTGGGCGGTCGATACGAAACATTTGAAATATCAGCGCGCTGCTCTGGCACCGCGCGTTGCGACTTCAGTCAACAGAGTCATGCCCGACATCGGTCCGTCAGAGATTCAGTCTGCGTCACTCGCCACTCCGACCGCGAGCCCGCATCGTCGCGTGCGACTCGCGTTCCTTGCGGCGCTGGCGGTGATGGCGTGCGCCGTGGAAGTCGCGTTCGAGCATGGTTCACAACGTGCCATCCTGGTTTCCATTGCTCTGGTCGTGCTGATGCTGGTCGTCGTGGTGGAGCCGGTGGTGCGGCTGGTGCGACGTCAGCATGCGCTCGCGCTGCGCCACACGCGGCAGCTCGAACGGCTCTCGGTCGCGGCGCAGCGTACGACGAATGCGGTGGTCTTCACCGATGCACGCCGTCGGATCACGTGGGTGAACCAGGGCTTCACGCGGATCTGCGGGTACACGCTCGATGAGGTCATCGGCAAGTCGCCCGGCAGCGTCCTGCAGTGCGAGCGCACCAGTCGTGATACCATCGCCACGATGCGCGCCGCCCTCGATGCAGGCGAGGCGTTCCGGGGGGATATTCTGAATCGGGCGAAGGACGGCCATGACTACTGGCTCGATCTCGACATCCAGCCGTTGCACGATGCAGACGGAACACTGACTGGGTTCTCCGCGATCGAGACTGACATCACCGAACAGGTGGTGCAGAGGGAACGACTCTCGTCGATCTTCGATACCGTCACCGAAGGCGTCGTGGTGATCGCGCCGGATGCCTCGATCCTCGAATCGAATCGCGCCGCGAGGTTGATTCTCGGGCTGAGCGAAGACCAGCTGCACGGGCGCGCCTCGCGCGGCGACAGCTGGGGCAACATCCATCTTGACGGCTCGCCGATGGCCGAGGAGGAGTTGCCGGGGATGGTCACGCTCCAGACCGGTCAACCGTTGAGTCGCGTCTTGCACGGTGTGCGCCTCAACGATCTGTCGCGGCGCTGGATCTCGGTCAGTACGCAGCCGATGTTCGACCCGCGTGGAGCGATCACGTCGGTGGTCGCGAGCTTCAGCGACGTCACCACGATGCTCGATCAGGAGCACCGGATGCAGTTCGTCGTGCAGGGCGCGAAGCTCGGCACCTGGGACTGGCATGTGCCCACCGGCCAAGTGGTGTACAACGCGCGCTCGGCGGAGATTCTCGGCTACACGCCGTCCGAATTTCTGCCGAACGTCAGTATGTGGGAGAGCCTGCTTCACCCCGACGACAAGGCTGTCGTGCTGAAGGAACTGACGGCGCACCTCGAAGGCCGCACGCCTGAGTTTCGGTGTGAGCAGCGGCAGCGACGGAAGGATGGCACATGGGCGTGGGTGCTTGGCGCGGGGCAGGTGATCGAGCGTGCGGCCGATGGACAACCGATCCGCGCCACCGGCATCAATCTCGACATGTCGGCCCAGAAAGCGCTCGCGCAGCGTCTCGTCGAGACGCAAGAGCGATACGAGGCGGCGATCGCAGGCACCAGTGACGGACTGTGGGACTGGAACGTCGCAACAGACGAAGTGTGGCTCTCTCCACGCTGCCTCGCGCTGTTCGGTTACGCCGCGACTGAGGCCGCGCCGACGATGCCCCTTGGTCTCTCTGGCCCGCGCCTGAATCTCGGACCGCGCCTGCACCCCGACGATCAGGCGGCGACGCAGCGCGCGTTGGAGGAACTGCGCTCGAACGACGTGCCGTTCGACATCCCGATGCGGCTGCAGTGCGAGGATGGTGAGTATCACTGGTTCCGCACGCGATGCAGTGCACAGCGTGATGAAGCGGGCCAGCCGATCCGGCTCGCCGGATCGGTGCAGAACATCGACGCGCAGAAGGCAGCCGACGCGGTGCTCCAACGCACCATGTCGCAGATGGAAGAAGCGCAGTCTCTGGCGCGCACGGGCAGTTGGTCATTTGATCTCTCGACCGGTCGGATCGAATGGTCCACGCAGTGCTACCTCCTGCAGGGTCTCGATCCAGCGCAGGGGCCGCCGGACTACCCGACGATGTTGGCGCTGTACGCCGATGAGGATGCAGCCCGACTCGATGCGGCCGTGACGCAGACGGCGACCGCCGGCGTTCCGTACTCGCTGCTGTTGCACATGCGGCACGAGAACGCGGGCGTTCGGGTCGTGCGCGCCGATGCCCGTGCGCAGACGAATGCTGACGGGACGGTTGTCGGCATGTTCGGCACCGTCACTGACATCACCGCCGACATCGATCGTGAGGATGCGCTGCGTCGGGCGCAGGCCGAGGCGGAGGACGCGAGTCAGCAACTGCTCGAGATCAATCGCGTGCTCGAGGATGCGACGATGCGCGCCAACGACATGGCCGCGCAGGCTGAAATGGCCAGCCATGCGAAGAGCGAATTCCTGGCGAACATGAGCCATGAGATCCGTACGCCGTTGACGGCCATCCTTGGCTACGCTGACATCCTGCGCGAGGAGCTGATCGACAGTGAGACCGGTGCCCATGCCGTGGGATCGATCGATACCATCCAGCGCGCTGGTGCGCATCTGCTGGTCGTCATCAACGATATCCTCGACCTGTCGAAGATCGAGGCCGGTGCGATGCAGATCGAGTCGGTGGAGATGGCATTGCCGCAGTTGCTGTTTGATCTCGACAGCATGATGCAGGCGCGTGCGCATGCCAAGAACATCACGCTCCGTACGAGCCTTGGCACGCCGATCCCGGATCGCGTGTTGAGCGACCCGACGCGCTTGCGGCAGATCCTGATGAACCTCGTCGGCAACGCCATCAAGTTCACGGACGAGGGTAGCGTCGAGGTGCGCGTACGGGTCGCGACGAGCGAGGCGCGCGAGGGCGTGGTGCTGCGCATCGAGGTGGAGGACACCGGGCCAGGCATGACGCCGAAGCAGGCGCGTACGCTCTTCCAGCCATTCACGCAGGCAGATACGACGGTCACGCGCCGCCACGGCGGCACGGGACTCGGTCTCACGATCTGCCGCCGTCTGGCGGGCCTGATGCAGGGGACCGTGCGACTGGATCGCACTGCACCCGGTCAGGGTTCGCGATTCGTGGTTGAGTTGCCGCTGGTCGCGACTGAGTCGACCCCGATGGTGGACAACCTCGATGTGTTCGTGCGTCGTCGCCCGGCGGCAAGCGCCTCCATCACGGCGCCGCCGACGGGCCGGCTGCGCGGGCGCATCCTGCTCGCAGAAGATGGCGAGGACAATCGCCGCCTGATCATCTACCATCTCACGAAGGCCGGAGCGGCGGTTGACTTCGCAGTGAATGGCCGCGTGGCTCTCGAACTGATCGAGGCGTCGCGACTCGACGGCCGACCGTACGATCTGCTCGTCACTGATATGCAGATGCCGGTCATGGACGGTTACACGCTCGCACGCACGCTGCGCAAGCGTGGCTCGGTGATGCCGATCGTGGCGTTGACCGCGCATGCGATGGCGGAGGACCGCGACAAGTGTCTTGAGGCCGGCTGCAACGACTACGCCACGAAACCGATCGACCGTGCGCGCCTGGTTGCGACCTGCGCGGCGTGGTTGCCGTCGAACGGCGCCGAGGCGGATGCCGCGGCCGACGTCGTTCCGGCTGTTGCCGCTGTCCACGGCGGACAGAACGCATCGCGCGGCGCCGACGACGTGCTCATCTCCGACCTCGCGGACGATCCGGACATGCTGCCGCTGGTGCACGAATTCCTGCACCAGCTCTCCGACCGCATGGCACTCTTCGATTCCCATCGTGAACTCGAGCAGCGCAGCGCCCTCGCGAGTGCGGCGCACCAGCTGAAGGGTGCGGCCGGCGGTTACGGGTACATGAGCATCAGCGAGCTGGCGCGCACCGTCGAGCGATATGCGTCCGCCGGTGGCACGCAGGCCGAGTGTGACAAGGCGATCAATGCGCTGCTCTCGCGCTGTCGGGCCGCCATCCGTGGTGGTCAGACCGCGGAAACGGCGGGCGATGCGCGGCTCGAGGTGATGTCATGATCGCCGACGCCCCGGAACCGCGCGTGCAGCAACACATCGTCCTGATCGACGATGATCCGGCGATTCATGCGCTGGTCGGTGCGATGCTCAAGCCGATGGGTGCGCGGCTCTCGTGGGCGAGCGGCGGCGAAGCCGGCCTCGCACTCGTACGCGACGCGAATCCGGATCTCGTTCTGCTCGACAACGAGATGCCCGGCGCGAGCGGGCTCGAAGTGCTCCAGTGGCTGAAGGAAGATCCTCAGTTGGCGACGCTGCCGGTGATCATGGAGACGGGCAGCGAGAGCAACAAGATGTTGTCGGCCTGCTTTGCGGCTGGCGCGATCGACTACATCCGCAAGCCCTTCACCGCCACGGAATTGCGCGCACGTGTCGGCTCGGTACTGGAGCGGCAGCGCATGCTTGGCGAGCTCACGAGCGCCGCGCGACTCGATCGTCTCACTGGCCTCACGAATCGCGCGCTGCTCAACGATCGACTGACGCATGCGCTGGCCCACGCGAAGGCCGATTCGTCATACGGTTTCACGGTGATGTTCCTCGACTTCGATCGCTTCAAGCTGATCAACGACAGCCTTGGGCACGACGTTGGTGACATGCTGCTGCAGTCGATCGCCGCGCGCCTGCGCAGCAACCTGCGCTCGAGCGACTCGACCGCGCGTGAGGCGAGTGGTAACACAGTCGCACGGCTCGGCGGCGATGAATTCGTCGTGCTGCTCGATGGCGTGTCCAGCGGTGCGACGGCCACGATCATCGCCGATCGCCTGCTGAACGTGCTGAAGGCGCCGCATCAACTCGGCGAACACACGGTGCGCTCCAGCGCCAGCATCGGGCTGGTCTTCAGCTGCGACGGCTACTCGACGCCGGAAGAGATGTTGCGCGATGCCGACATCGCGATGTACGAGGCGAAGGCACGCGGTAAAGGCTGTCATGTCGCGTTCACGACCGGCATGCGCGACGCCGTCCGTGAGCGGATCGAGACTGAGAATGATCTGCGCGATGCCATCGGCACACCGCAGCTGTTTCTGGTGCATCAGCCGATCGTTTCGCTCGAGGATCGACGCATCGTGGGTGTGGAGGCGCTGGCGCGCTGGATGCATCCGACGCGCGGACTGATCTCGCCGGTGAGCTTCATCCCGATTGCCGAGGAGACCGGCCTGATCGTACCACTCAGCGATCAGCTGCTGCGCGAAGCGTGTCAGACGTTCATGCATTGGCAGCGGACCGCCGGTGAGCTCGCGCCGCATCACATCAGCGTCAACCTCTCGCGCGCGCAGCTCTCCGACGCGCGCCTCGTCGAGCGCACGATGCTCGTGCTCGAGGAAGCCGGCATGAAGCCGAATCAGTTGCAACTCGAGGTGACGGAGTCGCAGATCATGCAGCACCGCACCATGGCGCTTGGCCTGCTTGGCGAACTGCGCGCGCACGGCGTCCGACTGGCGATGGACGACTTCGGCACGGGTTACTCCTCCCTGTCCTGCCTCCAGGAATTTCCGCTCGACGTGTTGAAGGTCGATCGCAGCTTCGTCGTCAACGCCGGCCGTGGTCGCGATTTCGCGGCACTGCTGCACGCGGTCGTCACGCTGGCCGACAACCTTGGTCTGAAGGTCGTGGCCGAGGGTATCGAGACCGAAGAGCAACTCGTCCTGTTGCAGGCGCTCGGCTGCGCGTATGGGCAGGGCTTCCTGCTGGCGAAGCCGATGTCCGCGGACGCGCTGCTCGCGCGCCTGACGTCCGATGCAGTGGCGCATGACTGCGCCTGAGACCGTTGACACCGCGGCGATGATCGCGGCCGCGATCGGCCGTGCCGGGCAGCTCGCCACTCTGCCGGAGATCGCGCTTGAAGTAATGCGGGTGGCGGAAGACCCGCAGTCCACTGGTGACGATCTCAATCGTGTGCTCTCGAACGATCCGACCTTGAGTGCGCGGGTGCTCAAGATCGTGAACTCGGCGTACTATGGTGTGCGGCGCGAGGTGACATCGATCGGGACGGCAATTTCGATTCTCGGCTTCGGGGCCGTGAAGAGCATCGCGATTGCCGCCAGTCTCACACGGATGTTCCGGTCGGGGGCCATTGCTGGCCCATTCGATGCGCGCGAACTGTGGAAGCACTCGATCGCCGTGGCGACGGCGTCACGGCTGCTCGCGGCGCGGTCCAAGGCCGTCGAGCCGAGCGATGCCTTCCTGGCCGGGCTGATGCATGACATCGGGATCATCGTCGAAATGCAGTCGTGCCGAGATGCGTTCACGCAGGTCATCACTGCTGTCGTCGGCGACGCAACGCTCGGCTTCCGCGACGCGGAGACACTGCATCTTGGCGCCAACCATGAGGCGTTCGGCGAGGCGCTCTGCGTCACGTGGCGATTCCCACTCGCGTTGCAACAGGTCACGGCGTATCACCACCGACCGCTTGAATTGCCGGCTTCTGATCGAGCGCTCACCACGATCGTCCATGTCGCGGACCATCTCGCAGCGCGCGCCGGCGTGGGCTATGCTCGCACGGTCGACCTCGTTGCCATTGATCCGGTGCTGCTCGATACATTGCACTTGTCCGACGGTGACCTCGATGCGGTCGTTGACGTGCTGGCGGAACAAGTGGCAGCGGTCTTTCCACTGCTGACCGGCGAGTAGGGAACCAGCGTGCCGTGACAGCTCAAGCTGTCGTCACTCAGGCGTACGGACTCTGCGCACGACGCTCCTGAACTGACGGCCACTTGACCCGGGG
>JBBRLZ010000069.1:0-21469 GCA_038231095.1 Gemmatimonadales bacterium | reverse complement strand
GCTGACGAAGTGATGAGCGGATTCGGACGATGTGGCGAGTGGTTCGCGTGGCAACGCGCCGGCGAGGCAGGGCGACCCGATCTGATGACGCTGGCGAAGGGGTTGACCGGTGCGCACGTCCCGCTGGGCGCCGTCGTGCTGTCAGCCGCGGTGGCGGATAGGCTCGCGCACGAAATGCTGATGACCGGACTCACGTATTGCGGTCATCCGCTGGCGTGCGCGGCGGGTGTCGCGGCCGTCCGCGCATACGAGGACGAACGGTTGATCGAGCGATCGCGTCGGCTTGGCGGCGAGCTATTGGCCGCAGCGCGCGAGCTACAGTCGCGCCATGCCGTGATCGGCGATGTGCGTGGCGGCAAGGGCCTGTTCGTGGTGCTGGAACTGGTTGCCGATCGCGAGTCACGCGCGCCGATTGCGCCCTGGCCGAATGCGGCGGCGCCGTTGTCCGCCTTGCTGCGCGATGCGTTGACGGAAGGCGTCTCGTTTGCGTCACGCGGAAATCTGCTGATTCTGGCGCCACCGCTGGTGATCAGTGAGCGCGATCTGTCCGACGCGATGGCGGTTCTCGACCGACTACTCGGTAAGCACTTTCCGTCGGTCGCTGCGAACTGATGCCAGCCTTTCTGTCGCTGCGTGAGATGATCGAGCAGCACGTGCGGGATGGCATGACGGTCGCGCTCGAGGGCTTCACGCATCTGATTCCTTTTGCGGCCGGGCACGAGATCATCCGCCAGCAGCGTCGTGACCTGACGCTGGTGCGCATGACGCCGGATCTGATCTACGATCAGATGATCGGGATGGGATGCGCGCGTTCGCTGATTTTTTCGTGGGGTGGAAATCCGGGCGTTGGTTCACTGCATCGCGTGCGGGACGCGCTCGAACATCAGTGGCCACAAGCGCTGACGATCGATGAGCACAGTCACGCTGGCATGGCGGTGCGCTATTCGGCCGGCGCCAGCGGACTGCCGTTCGGCATGCTTCGAGGGTACACCGGCACCGATCTGCCGGCCGCGAATCCATCGAAGATTGCGGCAGTGGTATGCCCATTCACGGGCGAAACGCTGACCGCGCTTCCGGCGCTGACCCCCGATGTCACTATTCTTCATGCACAGCGCGCTGATCGCGAAGGCAACGTCCTGCTGCACGGTATCGTGGGCGCGAGTCGTGAGGCAGCGATGGCGGCGCAAAAACTGGTGATCACAGTGGAAACGGTCGTTGACAGTCTCGATGCCGCGATGAATGCGTTCGTGATTCCATCCTGGCAGATCGCAGCGATTGCGGTCGTACCGGGTGGCGCATATCCGTCCTACGCGCTCGGCCATTACGCCCGTGACAACACGTTCTATCTGGCGTGGGACGCGATTTCACGCTCGCGCACGAGCTTCCAGAGTTGGATGGAGCAGCACGTGCTCGGCACACCAGACCACGCGACGTTTCTGCAGAGCGTCGGTGCGGCGGGCGAATGATCGACTCCTACACGCCTGATGAAATGATGACCGTCGCTGCGTCGCGCCGGTTGCGGAACGGCGCGGTGTGTTTCGTCGGGATCGGATTACCGAGCGCGGCGTGCAATCTTGCGCGAGTCACCCACGCGCCAGAGCTGGTGCTGATCTACGAGTCGGGAACAGTCGGCGCGCGGCCCACGGTGTTGCCGCTCTCGATCGGCGACGGTGAACTGGCCGAGACGGCGCGGGTGGTGATTCCGCTGCCGGAGATCTTCACGCATTACCTGCAGCGCGGGCGCGTGGACGTGGGCTTTCTGGGCGCCGCGCAAATCGATCGGTTCGGTCGATTGAACAGCACCGTCATCGGCACCTACGACAAACCAACGGTGCGGTTACCCGGCGCGGGCGGTGCCCCGGAAATCGCCATGCACGCACGGGAAGTACTGGTCGTGATGAAGCAGTCGGCGAAGTCGTTCGTCGACCGGCTGGATTTCTGTACGAGTGCCGGGCGGGTGGCGGCGCTGATCACCGATCTGGGTGTGTTCGAGCCCGATCCGGAGACGCGCGAGCTCACGCTGGTGGCGACGTACCCCGGTGTCACGATCGACGCCGTTCAGGCAGCGTGCGGCTGGGCGCTCAAGTCGAGCGCTGCGCCGCAAGTCGTTGCGAAGCCGACGGATGAGGAGCTGGCCGCGCTGCGGGCGCTGCACGCACGCACCAAGGCCGCACACGCGACCCGGGTGAGGGTGCCGCTCGGCGGGGCAATCGGTGAGAGTTCCTGAGTGTGTCAGCATCGCCGACCAGTCCACCGGCCTTCCTTCACGGACCGACCATGACCCGCCCCCAGCTCCCCGGCCCCAAGGCTCTTGCGATGATCGCGCGCGACGCGCAGGTCGTGTCGCCATCCTACCCGCGTGACTACCCGTTCGTGATGTCACATGGGCGCGGCGCCGAGGTGTGGGACGTGGATGGCAATCGCTTCCTCGACTTCGCGGCCGGGATCGCGGTCTGCTCCACCGGACATTCGCATCCGCAGGTCGTGAAGGCGATCACCGATGCGGCGCAGGGCTTTCTGCACATCTCGAGCGATTACTGGCACGAGGGACAGATCCGGCTCGGTGAGCGCATTCGTGATCTCAGGCCGATGGGCGATGAACCAGTGATGAGCTTCATGTGCCAGAGCGGCACCGAGGCTGTAGAAGGCGCGCTCAAGCTGGCGCGCTACGTCACGGGACGCAGTCGCTTCATCGGATTCCTCGGCGGATTCCACGGGCGCACCATGGGTTCACTCGCGTTCACGTCGAGCAAGTACACGCAGCAGGCGGGCTTCTTTCCGACGATGCCCGGCGTGACGCATGTGCCGTATCCGAACAACTATCGCCCGATCTTTGCCGGCGACGATCAGGGTGAGGCCGTGCTGCATTACATCGAGCACGTGCTGTTCGCGAGCAACGTGCCTGCAAAGGAAGTTGCCGGCATCCTGATCGAGCCGATCCAGGGTGAGGGTGGCTACATCGTGCCGCCGAGGGGTTTTCTGCAGGGGCTGCGCGACCTGTGCGATCGCCACGGCATCATGCTGATCTTCGACGAGGTGCAGTCGGGCGTCGGACGCACGGGCAAGATGTTCGCGGCTCACCACGTCGGCGTTGCGCCAGACATCATGACACTCGCCAAGGGACTCGGCAGCGGGATGCCGATCGGACTCGTCGTCGCGAAGAAGAAATACATGGAACAGTGGAAGCGCGGCGCGCACGGAAACACGTACGGCGGCAATCCGATCTGCTGTGCGGCGGCACTGGCGACGATCGATGTGATCGAGCACGAGTACATGGCGAACGCCGCGAGTGTCGGTGACTACTTCCTGGGGCGTTTGCGCGAGTGGCAGTCGCGTTGCCCCATGATCGGCGAAGTGCGCGGGCAGGGATTGATGATTGGCGTTGAGCTGATCGCTGGTGGCGGCGACAAGACACCGGCAAAGCAGCTATGCGATGATCTCGTGACGCGTGCCTATCACAACGGGTTGCTGCTGTTGTCGTGCGGTGTGAGCACGGTGCGCTTCATGCCGCCACTGATGATCACGCGCGCGGATGTGGATGATGCGATGGCGATGCTGGAAACGAGTATGGACGAAGCGATGGCGCATCAGCCGCTGGCTGCGGCGCACGCGTGACGGCTGCCCCGCCAGTGGCAGCGGCGCGCAAGCGCTTCGGCTTCTGGACCGCCACCGCGCTGGTGGTCGGGAACATCATCGGCGCTGGTATCTTCGCGCAGCCGGCATCGCTTGCGCCATACGGCTGGAACGCAGTGATCGCGTGGGGGATCAGCCTGTTCGGCGCGCTTTGTCTGGCGTGGGTCTTTGCGCGGCTGTCGGCGCAATTCCCGACGGCCGGCGGCACACACGGATTCATGCAGATGGGCGTCGGTGAGAGCGCTGCATTCCTCGGCTCGTGGGGTTATCTCGTGTCGGCGTGGGCTGCCAACGCTGCCATGTGCGTGACCGGCGCGAGCTATCTCACACGCCTGATTCCGGCGATGCGTGAGATGCCGGGTGCAGAACCGGCGTCGGCGTTGGTCATGATCGTGCTGATCACCTGGGCCAACCTGCGCGCACTCGCCGGCGGCGTGCAGCTGGTGTCGTCGGTGATCAAGCTGTTGCCGTTCGCCGCGGTGATCGGGCTTGCGGCCTGGGCTCTCTTCCGCCGCGGGGCGTCGGTGCTGCCGCCGTTCGACGTCGTACCGATCCGTGCCAGTACCACGATCTCGGCGATCGGCATCACGTTCTACGCGATGCTCGGCATCGAGAGTGCGGCGGTGCCGTCGGGCGCTGTCGAGAACGCGGAGAAGGTGGTCCCGCGCGCGACGATGCTCGGGACGACGCTGAGTGGCTTCGTGTCGATCTTTGCGACCTGCGCCGTCGCACTGATGCTGCCGCTGGCAGTCGTGTCGGTGTCGAAGGCGCCGATTGCCGACTTCATCGGCAGCTTCTGGGGCAGTCGGGCCAGTCTGTTCGTCGCCTTCTGCGGCGTCGTCAGCTGCTTCGGTTGCCTGAATGGGTGGCTGCTGATCTGCGGTGAGGTACCGGCGGCCATGAGTGAGCGCGGATCGCTGCCGCCGTGGTTCGGCGCCCGCAACGCGCACGGCGTCCCCGCGAACTCTATCGTGCTCGCGGCAGTGGTGACGGCGGTGCTGACGCTGCTCGCGAGTTCGCGAACCGGTGCCGCCGCATTCAACTTCGCGGCGCTGCTTGCGACGGCGACGAACCTCGTACTCTACTTGTTCTGTTCGATCACTGCGCTCCGCTTGATGCGTGATGGTCGAATGAAGCGCACGGTGGCGCTCGTGCTCTGCGCGACCGGCGCCACCGTCTTCTCGCTTTGGGCATTCTATGGTTCGGGGTGGGAGGCGCTCGGTTGGGGCGCCGTGCTGATTGCAGCGGGCTGGCCACTGCATCGCGTTTCGCAGCGCGTCGCCGCGCGCGCGGCCATCGTCACGCCCTGATCGCGCATCACACACACCGCCCAGCGACATGTCTTCACGCGACCCACGATATGACGTCCTCTTCGAGCCGGTGAAGATCGGTCCCGTCACCGCACGCAATCGGTTCTTTCAGGTGCCGCACTGCAACGGCATGGGGCATCAGATGCCGGCCGCGCACGCCGCGATGCGCGAAGCGAAGGCGGAAGGTGGCTGGGCGGTCGTGTCGACCGAGGAGTGCGAGATTCATCCCAGTGGCGACGTCACGCCCTATGTCGAGGCGCGATTGTGGGACGATGCGGACATTCCCGCGTTGGCGCTGATGTGCGATCGGGTACATGCACATGGCTCGCTGGCAGCGGTGGAGCTGACGCACAATGGTCCCACGTCGTCCAATCTGTACTCGCGAGAAGTCGCGCTGGCGCCGTCGCATCAGCCGCTCAAGTACGGATATCCGCATCAGGCGCGGGCAATGACGAAGCACGACATCCGCGAGTATCGCCGCTGGCATCGAGAGGCGGCAGTTCGCGGACGAACGGCAGGCTTTGACTTGATCTACGTCTACGCGGGGCACGACCTCAGTCTCGCGATGCACTTCCTGCAGCGCCGCCGGAATCAGCGCACCGACGAATACGGTGGCTCGCTCGAAAACCGTGTGCGGCTCTTTCGCGAAATCATCGAGGACACGAAGGATGCGCTCGGCGATCGCTGCGGCGTCGTGGTCCGCTTCGCCGTCGAGGAACTGCTGGGCGACGAGGGTGTCACCGTCGCTGAAGCGCAGGAAGTGGTGCACATGCTCGCCGAGTTGCCTGATTTGTGGGACGTGAATGTGGCGGCCTGGTACAACGACTCCATGACGTCACGGTTCGCGAAGGAAGGCGCGCAGGAACCGTTCACGCATTGGGTCAAGCGGTACACGACGAAGCCCGTGGTGGGGGTTGGGCGATTCACATCGCCGGACACGATGGTCGATCAGATTCGCCGCGGTGTGCTCGACATGATCGGTGCTGCGAGACCGTCAATCGCCGACCCGTTCCTGCCGAAGAAGATCGAGGAAGGCCGCATCGATGACATCCGCGAATGCATCGGCTGCAACATCTGCGTGACCGGCGACATGACGATCACGCCGATCCGCTGCACCCAGAATCCGTCGATGGGCGAGGAGTGGCGGAAGGGCTGGCATCCGGAACGCATTGCGCCGAAGAAGTCGGAGTCACGCATCCTGGTCGTTGGCGCGGGACCGGCAGGGTTGGAGGTCGCGCGCGCACTGGGACAGCGTGGCTATGAGGTCCATCTGTCGGAGGCGAGTACGGAGCTTGGTGGACGCGTGCTGAAGGAGTCGCGGCTGCCCGGTCTGGCTGAGTGGATGCGCGTGCGCGACTGGCGCGTGACACAGATCGAAAAGATGCAGAACGTGAGTGTGTACCGCTCGTCGGAGATCACGGCTGCCGACGTACTGGAATTCGGTGCCGGGCATGTGGTGCTGGCGACCGGTGCGTCGTGGCGTCGTGACGGATACGGTCGCTCCAACGGCTCCGCGATCGTGGGATTCGGCACTACGATTCTGACGCCGGATGACCTGATGTCAGGCAACGTTCCATCGGGTCACGTCGTGATCTTCGACGACGATGGATTCTATCTGGGCAGCCACATGGCCGAACTGATCGTGAAGAGCGGCGGTACGGCGACGATCGTGACGCCGGAAGACACCGTTGCATCGTGGACCACCAACACGCTGGAGTTCCGTCACATCCAGAAGCGGCTGTACGCGCTTGGCGTGGAGCAGGTGACGACGCACAACGTCACGTCCGCACAGGCGGGTGGTGTGACGGTGGATCACCACTGGTCGCACGTGAAACGCGACATTGCGTGCGATGCAATCGTCAGCCTGACGGCGAGGGTGCCGAATGATGGATTGTTCTTCGCGCTCGAATCGCGTTCCGCGGAATGGGCCGCGGCGGGCGTCACCGACGTCCGGTGCGTGGGTGATGCGCTGGCGCCGGGGCTGATCGCGCACGCGGTGTACGATGGCCATCGCTACGCACAGGGCTTTGATGAAGGGCCAGTGCGTGATGTCATGTTCCGCCGGCATCTGCCGGTCGCACAGCTCTGACGTCTCAGCGCTCGGCCGCGCGGGCGGTCAGTTGCGCAGCGGCCGTTATTCTGGCGGTGACGATGGCGAGTTGTGCGCGTGCCCGCGCCCAGTCGCCGGCTTCGATCGCCTCCTGAACCCCCGGCAGCGTCATCGCGGCGTAGGTCTCACGCGGTGCGTAGAGCACGTGCCGGAACCAGGGCCGCCCTGGAATGCCGCCGGCAGTGAGCAGCGTCTGCTCCACCGACCGCATTGCCTCGTTCATCGAGGCGAGATGCGCCGTGCGGGCGGGTGATGCTGGCAATGCGAGCGTTGCCGAGAGCGTGCGCTCAAGTGCAGCGGCGGCCCTCGACCACGCGTCGCAGGCGGCGAGCGCATCGTGCAGATCGAGATTCCCTGACGGCAGCCCCGGATTCTTCGTCAGCGCATTCAGAAATGCCCGCACGCGATCGGCGTACAACGCGAAGTCGTGCGGATAGTGCTCGGCATTGGCGAGTCGCAATGCCATCCGGCCCCAGACCTCGGACATGCTGGTCATGTAACGAAACCCGGGATCGCCAAAGTGCTCCATCCAGTAGGCGTTGTCGTAAGTGGAGTGGTAGACGCCGTACGGTCCGTTGAAGCTCATCTCGACAACCGGCAGGCCGAGGAAATTCAGGAAGACGGTGTAGTCCGAACCTGAGCCGAGCGCATTGCCTGGGTAGTCGATGGGTTTCTTCGCGGTGGTGGAGCGCGCGGCGCCACCGCCGATGTTCGCATCTAGTGATCCCTTGTTGAGCGCACGGCCCCACGCCGTCAGCACCGAGCCGCGACGCATCGGATCACGCACGTCGCGCACCGTCTGCACCACCAGCTGGTTGAGACTGGCGATCGAGCCGGCCGCGAAATTCGACCCACTCGTGGACCCATCGACATTCAGATAGGCGATGGCGTTGTGCCGCAGATCGTCGGCGAACTGTTCGCCCCATTCGGTCGAGCCGGTCAGATGCCACTCTTCGGCGTCCCAGCTTGCGAACACGAGGGTCCGTTTCGGCCGCTGACCAGCGCGCGCCTGTGCGCCGAGTACGCGCGCGAGTTCCATCTGCGTCGCGGTGCCGGATGACGGATCGACCGCGCCGAACACCCAGGCATCGCGATGATTGCCAAGCACCACGTATTTGTCCGGTTCTTCAGTGCCGGTGATGCGACCCTCAACCACCCAGATCGGACGCGTCGCGCCGTCCATGTCGACTTTCACGCGCACCATCGTCGGACCGGCACCGACATGATAGGGAAAGCCGAGCGCACCCTGCCACCCCGTCGGCGCGCGTGGTCCACCGAGTGCCTTGAGCAGTGGGCGCGCGTCGCGATACGACATCGGCACCATCATGATCCTCGGTATCGAGATCGCGTCGCTCTGCGGAATTCGCGGCGCGCCTGGCACCGATGCATAGCCTGGCGTGAGCGGATCGCCGGCGACGCGGAAGTCGTACGTCAGTGCGCCGCGCTGGATATGGCTTTCCGGACCCCACGGACCGAACGGAAACGTCTTGCCCTTCCGGAATCCATCCTCCGCCGGATCGGAATAAATCAGCAGCGCCTTCAGTCCGCGTCGCTCGGCCGTGAGTGCCTTGAATCCGCGGTAGCTGTACGGCACCGAGTAGCGCACGAGCGCGATCTTGCCTTTCAGATCGACGCCGTGTTGTTCGAGCCAGTCGTAGTCGGACGGATTGCCGCTGGATGCGTAGACCAGTTCACCGGTCACGTCACCCGATGCACTCATGCCGAGGTAGGTGATGCCGGCGTCTTTTGCGGTGTGCGGGTCCTGACGGTACGCGTCTTCCTTGAGCGTTGCTTCGTAAACCGTCGGTGCCGTCATCGTCACGCGGACTTCACGCGGCCATGGCAGCAGCACGTCGTAGCGATGCAGCTGCACATGATCCAGTCCCCACGCGCGATAGCGATCGGCGATGTAGTCGGCGAGTTCCTTGTTGCGCACCGAGCCGGCGGGGTGAGGCTCGTCAGTGAGGTGGCGGAAGAAGGCGCCCGTCGAATCGCGTCGGAGGGAACGAGCGAGTGTCGCTTCGATCGCGCGCTCGGCGGTCGCGCCGGCTGGCGAAAATCCACGGATGGCTGGCGCGATCAGGATGGTCGATCTGGCGCTCGCGGTGGCGGACTGCGCGCGCAGACCCGTCGCGAGGATCGTGATCAGTACGAGTCCCGGCAGCAGACGCGGGAGATGCTGCATTGACGCGCGAGTCATGAGCAGGGGCCGTGGGTTTCGATGCAGGTACGGTATCTCGTGCGACGCTCGGCGGCCAATGGTGTGGGGCGGGGTACCGTCGCGCATCGGCACGGTGCGTTTCTGCAATTGAGAAATGATTCGCTGTTCACGGTAGCGGATGGCATGCGCGCCTGCGTCCAAAGTTGAGTACGATTCCGCTCGCACCAAAAGACGCCAGACCCCCGGACGGCAGCACGCGGCCACGAACCAGAGCACCGGTGTGCCGTGCTGTCACTCATTCGTGTCGTTTTGTCTCAACTTTGTCGCTCATGACTTCGAAGCTGCTCCGCGTCGCGATCCCCGTGCTCGTTGTTCTGGCCGCCTGTCGGAAGGAAGCCGCCAAGACGGAGGAGACCACGCAGTTTCTGGCGACCACGCCGATGGTGGTCGACACCTCCTACGAGAAGCAGTACGTGGCGCAGATCCGCTCCGTCCGGAACATCGAGATCCGCGCCCAGGAGAAGGGCTTCCTCGACCGGATGCCGGTGGACGAGGGCCGCACGGTGCGCGGCGGTCAGCTGCTCTTCCGGATCATGCCGAAGCTCTACGAGGCCGAGTTGCAGAAAGCGGAAGCGGAGGTACGGGCCGCCGAGATCGAGCTCGAGAACGCATCGGCGCTCGTCGCCAAGAACGTGATTGCGAAGAACGAACAGGCGATGGCGCAGGCCAAGCTCGATCAGGCCCGCGCCGAGGCCACTGCGGCGCGCCTGCACGTGAGCTTCACGGAAATCCGGGCCCCGTTTGACGGTGTGCTGGACCGGATCCCGAAAAAACTCGGCAGTCTGATCGAGGAAGGGGAGCTTCTCACCACACTCTCCGACAATCGCCGGATGTACGCGTACTTCAACCTGTCCGAGCCCGAGTACCTCGACTATCGCACCAACGCCGCGAATCGCGCGGGGCAGCAGGCGACGCTGTTGCTCGCGAACAACACACGCTTTGCGCATGCAGGCGAGATCGAGACGATCGAGGGTGAGTTCAACAGCGAGACCGGCAACATCGCGTTCCGGGCGGTGTTCCCGAACTCCGAGCAGCTGCTGCGCAATGGCGAGACCGGCAAGGTCCTGCTCACGGTGCCGTATCACCAGGCGATGCTCATTCCGCAGAAGGCCACATACGAAATCCAGGACAAGATTTACGTGTTCGTGATCGATGCGACGAACCGCGTGCACACCCGCCTGATCACTGTGGCGGGTCGGCTGCCCGATCTGTACGTCGTGGGGAGTGGCCTGAGCGTCACCGACCGCATCCTGCTCGAGGGTGTGCAGAAGGTGAAGGACGACGACGTGATCAAGTTCACGCTCAAGGAGCCGCGTGCGGTGCTCGCGTCACTCCGACTGAAGGCGGAATAGTGGCCGGCGTCATGCGGAGCCGTGTCACATGCTGAACCGATTCATCCAGCGGCCGATCCTGTCGATCGTGCTGTCGTTGATGATCATCTTCATCGGCGGCCTCGCCCTCATGGGCCTGCCGGTGACGCAGTACCCGAACATTTCGCCGCCCAAGGTGACGGTCGTCGCTGACTATCCGGGTGCGAACAACGAGCTGCTGATCAAGGCCGTGGTGATCCCGCTGGAACGCGCGATCAACGGGGCGCCGGGCCTCAAGTACCTCGCGTCCGATGCCGGCAACGACGGCGAGGCGAGCATCCAGGTCGTCTTCAACCTCGGCACCGATCCGAATCAGGCTACGCTCGCGGTGCAGAACCGCGTCGCCTCGGTGGTCAACAAGCTGCCGCCGATTGTGGTGCGCGAAGGCGTGAAGATCACGCGTGAGGAGCCGAACATGCTCCTCTACATCAACCTGTACAGCGACGACAAGCTGGCCGACCAGAAGTTCCTGTTCAACTTCGCCGACATCAATCTGCTCTCGGAACTGCGCCGGGTGGACGGCGTGGGCTTTGCCGACATCCTCGGCAACCGTGAGTATGCCATGCGCATCTGGCTCAAGCCCGATCGCATGACGTCGTTCACGATCTCGGCCGATGAAGTGATGGCGGCGCTGAGCGCGCAGAGCCTCGAGGCCTCGCCGGGCAAGACGGGCGAGAGCTCGGGCAAACGGTCGCAGGCGTTCGAATACGTGCTCAAGTACCCCGGCCGCTTCACGACGAAAGAGGAGTACGAGAACGTCATCGTGCGCGCCAAACCCAATGGCGAGATCCTGCACCTCAAGGACGTGGCCGACGTGGAGTTCGGCACGTCCATGTACGACATCTACTCGAGCATCAACGGCAAGCCATCGGCCGCCATCGTGCTCAAGCAGTCATATGGCAGCAACGCGAGCCAGGTCATCAAGGACGTGAAGATGCGCCTCGACGAGATCAGCCGCTCGACATTTCCGAAGGGGATGCACTACGAGATCAGCTACGACGTCTCGAAGTTCCTCGATGCCTCGATCGAGAAGGTCCTGCACACGCTGGTCGAGGCCTTCCTCCTCGTGAGCGTGGTGGTGTTCCTGTTCCTCGGTGACTGGCGATCGACGCTCATCCCGGCCATCGCCGTGCCGGTGTCGCTGATTGGCACGTTCGCGTTCATGCAGATCTTCGGTATCACGCTGAACATGATCACACTGTTCGCGCTGGTGCTTGCAATCGGCATCGTGGTGGACAACGCGATCGTGGTCATCGAGGCCGTGCATGCGATCATGGAGGCGGAGGGGCTCAATCCGCTGCGGGCCACGCGCAAGGCTATCCGGCAGATCGCCGGCGCGATCATCGCCATCACGTTCGTCATGGCCGCGGTGTTCATCCCGGTGGGGTTCCTGTCAGGGCCGGTCGGCATCTTCTATCGGCAGTTCTCGATTGTGATGGCCACGGCCATCGTGATTTCCGGTTTCGTCGCGCTGACGCTCACGCCGGCGCTCTGCGCTATGCTCCTGAAGCCGCATACGTCGAGCGGGCACTCGTCCGTCGTCGGGCGGTTCCTCGCGGCCTTCAATCGTGTCTTCGGTCGCGCCACTGATCGGTATGTCGACGTGTTGTCGTCCATTGCGGGCCGTCGCGTGATCACCTTCGGCGCACTGGCACTGCTCTGCGTCGCGACATGGCTCACAGGCCGATCGGTGCAGGCCGGCTTCATCCCGAATGAAGATCAGGGCATGTTCTACGCGATCGTACAGACGCCGCCGGGCTCCTCGCTCGAGCGCACCAACGACGTCGTCACTCGCCTGCAGAAGGCCGCCGAGACGGTGGATGGCGTGAAGTCCGTGTCCGCGCTGGCCGGCTATGAGATCCTCACCGAAGGCACGGGATCCAACACCGGCACCTGCCTGATCAACTTGAAGGATTGGAGTGACCGCGCACACTCGGCCCAGGAGATCATCACGGAGATGGAGGAGAAGGTCCGTGATATCAATGGTGCGAACATCGAGTTCTTTCTGCCACCGGCGCTGCCGGGCTACGGCGCGGCGGGTGGCTTCGAGCTTCGGCTGCTCGACAAGGGTGGATCGGGCGACTACAAGCGCATGGAACAGGTCAGCACGGAATTCGTGGCGGAACTGAACAAGCGCAAGGAATTGAATTCCGTGTTCAGCTTCTACAGCGCCAGTTTTCCACAGTACATGCTGCACATCGACAACGAGCTCGCGCAGCAGAAGGGCGTCAGCACCGACAACGCCCTCAACACGCTCTCGACGCTGCTCGGCAGCAACTACGAGATCAGCTTCATCAAGTTTGACCGTCAGTACAAGGTGATCACACAGGCGGCGCCGGAGTATCGCGCGCTGCCCGAGGACGTGTTGAAGCTGTCGGTCAAGAACAGTCGCGATGAGATGGTGCCGTACTCGGCCTTCATGCAGATGGAGAAGGTGTACGGCTTGTCTGAAATCACGCGACACAACATGTCGAACTCCTCCGAGATCAGCGGCGCCGCCGCGCCCGGCTACAGCAGTGGTGAAGTGATCCGCATCATCACCGAGACGGCACAGCAGTCGCTGCCACGCGGGTATGCCATCGACTGGGCCGGCATCTCCATCGACGAGGTGCACCAGGGCAATCAGGCGATCTACATCTTCATCGTGTCGCTCGTCTTCGTCTACCTGATCCTCTCGGCGCAGTACGAAAGCTTCATCCTGCCGCTCGCAGTCATTCTGTCGCTGCCGGCCGGTGTGCTCGGCGCCTTCCTGCTGCTGCTCACAACGGGGCTGGAAAACAACATCTACGCGCAGATCGCGATGGTTATGCTGATCGGCCTGCTGGGCAAGAACGCCGTGCTGATCGTGGAATTCGCATCGCTGAAGCACAGCGAGGGCGCCTCTGTGCTCGACGCGGCACTGGAGGGCGCTCGGACGCGATTCCGCCCGATCCTCATGACGTCGTTCGCGTTCATCGCCGGCCTCATTCCGCTCATGTTCGCCACCGGCCCTGGCCGGATCGGCAACCGAACCATCGGATCGGCAGCCTTCGGTGGCATGCTGGTGGGTACGCTCCTCGGTGTACTGCTCATCCCGGGGCTCTACTATGCGTTCGCGCGGACGTCGGAGCAGCATCCGTTCCACGCCGACGAAGATGAGTCACCGCTGTCGGAAGTCGAACAGTGATCCGCACACACGACGCAGGAATTTGTCCGGGGCTCTGTGCCCTTGCGATGATCGCGCTGGTTGGGTGCGTCGCGCCGGTGATGGCGCCTGCACCAGCCGCCGTCCGCGTACCGACGTCGTTCGCCAGCGCCGCTGCCGTCTCGCGCAGTGCAGACAGCGCGAGCAGCGGTGAGGTCGCCTGGCGGACGCTCTTCGACGACGCAATCCTCGTCGCGCTCATCGACACGGCGTTCCACAACAATCCCGAGTTGCTCGCCACGCTGCAGGAAGTCGAGATGGCGCGCTACGAAGTGCAGTCCGTTCGCGGACGCCTCGCGCCGCAGGTCTCGATTGCCGCGGGGCTCGGCGTGGACAAGAGCGCGCGCTACACGTCCGAGGGCGCCGGCAATGCATCGACCGATATCACTGACGGCAGGAAGGTGCCGGAGCCGCTGACCGACATCAGCGTGGGTTTCGTGGCCGCGTGGGAGGCAGATGTGCGCGGCAAGATCCGCAGCCAGAAGGGCGCAGCACTCTCGCGCTATCTGGCGACGGTGGAGGGAAGTCGCTACGTCATGACTGGCCTCGTTGCCGAAGTTACGAACAGTTACTACGAGTTGCTGGCGCTCGATGCGAAGCTGGCCATCGTGCGGGAGACCATCGCGTTGCAGCAGAAATCGCTGGCACTCGTGCGCGCGCAGCGCGAGGCCGCAGCGGCGAACGAGCTCGCGGTGCAGCAGTTCTATGCGCTGCTGCTCAACGCGCAGGGGCTGGAGTTCGAACTGCTTCAACAGATCACGGAGGCAGAGAACCGACTCAACCTGTTGCTCGGCCGCTATCCGCAGGCCGTGGCGCGCGGTGCGGCACTCCCGAGCGCAGCGCCGCGCGCGCTCGCGGCGGGCCTGCCATCCCAGCTGCTCCAGAACCGGCCGGACATTCGCGCCGCCGAGTGGGCGGTGAAGGCGGCGCACTTCGACGTCAAGGCGGCGCGGTCTGAATTCTTCCCCGAGATCAATCTCACCGCCGGCCTAGGTTTGCGTGCGTTCAAGCCAAGCCTGTTGTTCACGCTGCCGGAGTCCATGGCGTATTCGCTGGTCGGCGATGCCATGGCACCACTCTTCAACCGAACTGCGATCAAGGCCGAGTACGGCCGAGCGAATGCGGCGCAGTTGCAGGCGCTGATCAACTATCGCCGTACGATCGTGAGTGGCGTGACGGAGGTGTCGACGCTGATGTCCGCGATCGACAATCTCGAGCGTGTGACGATGTTCAAGACACAACAGGCGGAGGCACTGGACCGCTCGGTCGGCATTTCGGGCGATCTCTTCGCGGCGGCGCGTGCCAACTATCTGGAAGTGCTGACGGCGCAGCGCGAGGCGCTGAACGTGAAGCTCGAGCTGGTGGAAACGCGGCTGCGACAGCGGGTGGCGGTGACGAACCTGTATCGGGCGCTGGGTGGCGGCTGGCGGTGACGACGTTGCTGGCCAGAGTCAGCTACGTTGTGGATGCCGACCGCACCTTGGCTGGGCGGGCAGGGAAGAGCACGGAGGCGATAGGCCGGTCCGGGACACGCATTACCCCACTCGTTCGCGCGCGTAAACAACCAGAAGTCGAACCGGGCGGCACCATGGAGCCGAAGGCACGAAACCCAGGTAAGCGTGCGGCCGCGGACGTCGTCACCACCACGCTGCTGGTCGCCATGACGGGCAGGGAAGCCCCGCCAAGGCCAAGGACGGGGACGAGCCGGTCTTCGCCTACATCGGCAGCCTGCCGCAGCCGCAGCGCGGTATCGCTGAACGCGTCGATGCGCTGGCGGCGAAGACACTGCCGGACTTGAAGCGTGCGATCAAGTGGGGCATGGCGTGGTACGGCGTTGGCGACGGCTGGTGCTTCAGCTGCGGTGCCTTCGTCGGGCACGTGAAGCTCACGTTCGGGCGCGGCACGTCACTCGAGCCCGTACCACCGGTGGCGCCGATCGGGATGGGGAAGGACTCGCGCGGGGTCGATCTCGCGTCGGTGGACGATCTCGACGAACGGCAGGCCGCGTCGTGGATGACGCAAGCCACGGCGATACCGGGGTTTGGCGGGAAGAAGCAATGAGCCGTGCGACTGTCGGCAGATAGTAACATGAGGTGAATTAGTCGCGATTCGACTCAGGACTCGACGCGAGTATGGAATGCGTCGGCCGGAGCCAGCCCGCTGCAACTGCGTGTCAGGCGCACGCCTCGGACCACTGCCGTATCTGCTCGATCGTCGCGGTCGCGCCGCCGCAGACAACCATCAGGATCGTCTTGAACGGTTCAAGCTCCGGCGACTGCTCGTAGGCGAGCGCCAGACTTGCACCGCACGCAGGCTCGACGAGTATGTCGTGATCCGCGAGAAAGCGTTCGCACGCGGAAAGCGCGCTGCGATCGGACACGAGGACGCTGCGGATCGTATGCTCTCTGGACCACTGCAGCGCTCGATCGCAGACGCGTTTCGCGCCCAACGATGACGCAATGCTCGTGATTCTTTCCAGCTCGACCGGGTGCCCGGCGTTCGTCGCCGCGTGAAACGACGCCGCGCCGGTCGTTTCGACCGCAATGATCGGTATCTCGCCCCACCCATTCCGGTGCAGGCCTTCAGCAACGCCACACAGCAGGCCGCCACCGCCGACCGATAGGACGACGGCGTCCGGCTTGAGCCCGGAACGAACGACCTCGTCGATCATCGTCGCATGCCCATGCCAGAGCAGGGGATCGTCGAAGGGATGAATAAACGCGTCGGATGCGCCAACCAGAGAGAGCGCAAGTTCGTTTGCTTCCTGCCAGGTCGCGCCGTGAACGATGACGTCGGCGTGCTCTTGTCGGAGCAGTTCCTTCGCCCGGGTTGTCGCCGTTTCCGGGACCACCACCGTCACTGGCACCGACAACATGCGACCCGCGTATGCCACAGCCAGTCCAGCGTTTCCGCCCGACGATGACACGAAGCGGCGCGCACCGCGCGCGTGGTGATTCTCGCATGCGAATCCAACGCCGCGAATCTTGAACGAGCCTGGTGGTTGCAGTGCGTCGAGCTTGAGCCAGATGGAGCGATTTGACAATTCGCTCAACTGGCGAGACTCGATGAGGGGCGTTTCGGTGTGGAGGGGCATGGAGGGTTGGCGTATCCTGAACCGGAGATGAGGCGTGGGTGCGTGACTGGGTTGAACGTTACGGCCTGTGCGTGTCGGGAGACGAACGCGATACAGCTACGCGCGCGTCGAACCGCCGATCGGCAAGGTGTCCCCGTGAATCGGGTCCAAGCGCACCTGATCCGTACCGCTGTACCACGGCAGCGCTCGGCGCCTCGTCAACACCCGGAAAGCGGGGAGCGCCAGGCGTGCCCACGCGCGGGCCGATGTGCCGTACTAGCCGGTGCCGCACGTCAGATTCGATCTCGAGCTCTCCGTAACTGGCGCCGAGCTTTGCGACCATCAGCCCCCCAGACCGCCGCAGCCCAGTCGACGAGATTGTGCACGCCAACACTGTCGCACTTGTCACAACACCCGGACGCGGGCGCGAGTCTGCTGGATCTCGAAAACACCCATTCGATGATTCGCATCGAAAACGACGCGCGATGCTGCGTCGTGGCTTCTCCAAAATACCGTACGATGGCTGCCCGAAAGCAGATGCTTCGTGCGGTCGCTCGCTGCTGCATCTGTTGGATACTGTCGTGCTTCGCGCGACGCGCGACGTCCCTGGCCGCAACGTCGATCGCCGCATGCTCGACGGTCAGATCCGCCATGTATCTCAGCAGTCCGGAATCGTTCTCGCCAGTGAACAACACGGCAACCGCGGGTGCGCCATCGCGCCCCGCGCGGCCGAATTCCTGCAAGTAGTCTTCCACCGATGAGGGATGCTGCCAGTGCACGACAAGGCGGACATTCGGCAGGTCGAGACCCATCCCGAATGCATTCGTGCAAATGACGGTATTCACAGCGGGTTCGAGCCGGCCTGTAAACCGGCCAAGCAACGTATCACGTTCATTGGCCGTGCCGGATTTTGAATGAAAGAACGGCACCTCCAGACCGACGGAACGCAGTCCTTGTTGAAGCTGGGTTCCAACCTTGACGGTTGGCACGAACAGCATGGCTCGACCTTCCGGCATGGAGCGGAGAAGCTCGAGAATCAGAAAGTGCCGTATCTGGTCATGCACGCCATCAATGCGCGCTAAGGCAATGTTCGGGCGATTGACGCCCGTGACGACGACGCGGGCACCAGGTATTCCAAGGGATTGGAGAATTCGCTGCTGGCTTTCGACGCCGGCGGTCGCGGTGAACGCCAACACCGGTGGATCACCGAGTGCAGTGCGCACTGCACTCAAGCGACCGTAGTTCGGGCGAAAATCGCTTCCCCAGCGATCGATGCAGTGTGCCTCATCGACCACGAGGTAACTCGGCCTTGCCCTGGTGATCTCTTCGACCTCGGCCTCCCGCACCATGCCACAATCGAAGCGTTCCGGCGTGCAGAACAGGAACTTGATCGCCCGATTTCTGAGCAGCGCATAGCGGATTTTCTTCTCAGCCGGTCCGAGGTCGCCGTTGATGAATGTTCCGGGGATCTTCTTGCGTTGCAGAGCAACGACCTGCTGGCTCATGAGCGCCTTCAGCGGGGAGATCACGAAGCCACATCCGGGCGTCATGAGAATCGGCACCTGAAAACACAGGGACTTGCCGGAACCCGTGGCACTCACGAGCAGCAGCGACTCTCCTCGGAGAGCCGCGAGTACCACCTCGAGCTGTGCGTCACGGAAGCGCGAGACGCCAAGCAGCCGCAGCGTCGCGCCGAGCGACTCGTCGATGCCGCCCAGCTCATTCTTGCGATCCAGAAACTTCGCAAGGCGCACACCCCAGCGTTCGATCACCCGCAGCGCGAGCGATCCCTGCAAGTTTGGATGGCGAGCCGCATGGCAACCATCGCAGAGCGTGATCAGATTCGCCGGTTCGTCCGAGCCACCCGACGCACGTGGCACCAGATGATGCACATCCCCTTCACCCTTATCACACAGCTCACCGCAATCCTGACACCGCCTGGCATCTCGGGCAAGTACGACGGCGCGGACCTCGCTCCACTGCGCGCTACTGATGTCGACGGCTTGAGCTGACATGCAAGACTGTCTCGAGACATGGTGGATCGTGGCGACGTGGATTGGTCAGGCGGCGTGACGCCATGATTGTCACGCGTAGCTGGCCCACGAAACGCGCACTGCTGAATCGAAGCATCCTGTCCGTTGTGTCAGCAGAGCCGAGCGGTCGCGCACAAATTCCGGGGTTGCAACCTGCCCTGCGTGTATCGGACATGCGCGGCCGCACGTCACCCGCGGATCCACGTGACATGACGATTGGAGGCCGGAGAACGGCACGCGAAATTGTCGTCGAGAGGCGATCGGCCTGGCGGCTGGCAAACCAGCCGGCGGCCTGGCCGCTCAGCCGACGCCAAAGGCAGATAAGGCCCAGCAAGCGTGCGGCCGCGCAAGTCGTCGCGACGTCGCTGTCGGTCGCCATGACGGGGAGGGCAAGCCCCGCGAAGGCCAAAGACGGCGACGAGCCGGTGTTTGTCTATATCCGCTGCCTGCCGCAGCCGTAACACAGCATCGCCGAACGCGTGGCTACGCTGGCGCCGAAGACGCCGCCAGGCTTGAAGCGTGCTATCAAGTGGGGCATGGCGTGGTATGGCGTTGGCGACGGCTGGCGCTTCGGCTGCGGCCGCTTCGTCGGCCACGCGAAGCTCACGTTCGGACGCGGCGCGTCGCTCGAGCCGGTACCAACGGCGACGCCGATCGGGATGTGCAAGGACTCGCGGCGCGTGGAACTCGCATCGGCGGACGACCTCGACGAACGACAGGCCGCAGAGCGGATGACACAAGCGATGGCAATCCCGGGGGTAGGGGGGGAGCCAGCGCTATGGTTCGTGAATGCGGGCAGTTAGTTGCGGAACGTGAAAAAGGGAGACTCGGATGAGGACACGACGCGAGTCTCGATTTGAGCCGAATGGACGCAGAGTTTCCGGCAGCTTGAACCGGGCGTTCGCCTGGCGAGACAATTCCCGCTGCGCAGCGACCGCAGAAAACCTTCGCCTGCTCACAATGCCGCGTCGCGTGGTCAGCTCCAACAACCGCTGGGCGACACGCATAGGTCTGATCCGCGCGACGGCCGCCGAGCAGCACCCAGGGTGGGGGCTGACGTTCTCGTCGCGCGCCGCTTGCGACCGCGCAAGCTGAAGCGTCCGGTGGTTGTTCAGTACTTCAACTCGCGCACCGTGGCGGGATCCGGCGGCATGGTGAACATGCCCTCAACCCGAGAGCGTCAACTGCGCTGGTACCCCAGCCTCTGACCTGCAGCAGTCAGCAACGGCGGGCAGTGCCGCGCTCGGCTACTTGTTCCGGCGCGGGGACCAGACGAGCGCGCACGACTGCCTGGCTGACACCGATCCAAGGCGCCCTAGCGGTGTGAACATGCGCGCTCAGCGATCGGCCGTCAGGCGCCCTTATCGACCACGACGCGATCAGCAGTGCGAATCCCGAGACGCGGCGCCATTCTTCAGTGGCTTCCGATCGTCTCACCTCTTCCGCCGGAGAAGTGTATGCGCTTCTGTCGCATCGCAATCGCCACGCTGCTCACGTTCGCGGCGCTCCCGTCCGTGCTGCCCGCTCAGGCATCGGACACGCTCGCGCGGGGACGCATGATCTTTGTATCGACCTGCCGAAGCTGCCACACGGTCACACCACCGCCGCAGGGCGGGCCGCCAATGTCACGGATCGCGCAGCGCTACGTGCAGCAGCTCGGCACGCGTTCGGCGGCGGCGGCGCACATCGCGGAGTGGCTCTCCGCGCCGTCCGCTGACAAGAGCCTGCTGCCGAAGGCAGAAGTGGCGCGCTTCGGTGTGATGCCGCACCAACCACTGGCCGATGCCGGTCGATTCGCGGTGGCGGCGTACGTCGTGACGCTGATGGACTCGGTCCCGCGGCGCGGCAGGCGCTGACGGTTGCTGCTGCCTGCGACTGCGCCGCAGCTCCGTGCACGCAACGGCGTAGGCGCTCCAAGCCACCCCGACTGCTTGTCGCTCTGTCGCTATTCCCGCGGCATATCGCGACAACCGCCGCGAGACTCCACGAAAGCTCCCAGCCCGCGCGCGCCTCCACGAATCGCCGGCCTGACACCGCGCACAGCTCTCAGCCCCTACGCCGTCGTCCGCACCCGCTGCCACACCGCATACGCCCCTACACCCGCAACAACCGTCGCCACCCCGAGCCCCGCAAACCCCCACCCGCTCGTCGCGAAGATGTACAACCACCCTGCCAGCGCAATCACACTTGGCACCGGATACAACCACATCCGAAACGGCATCACGAAGTCATGCCGCCTCGTAGATCAGCTTCTTCGTGAGATCGTATGGCAACTTTCCCGAGACGAGCTCGTAGAGGATGACGCCGAGCGAGTAGACGTCGCTCCGGATGTCCACCTCCAGCGGATCGGCATTGACCTGCTCGGGGCTCATGTACTGCAGCGTTCCCATCACGCGGCCCGCGGTCGTCTGCCGCGTCGCCTTGTCGTCGGCGTTCGTGAGACGTGCGACGCCGAAGTCGAGAATCTTCGGCTGACCCGACGCATCGACGAGAATGTTGGCCGGCTTCAGGTCGCGATGGATGACACCTTGCTGG
>JBBRLZ010000068.1:0-21576 GCA_038231095.1 Gemmatimonadales bacterium | reverse complement strand
GTTGGCACGGTCGGGCGCGTGCTGGGCGCCGGGACTGGCGCGGGTTCCGGCTTCTGCGTGGAGCAGCCGGCGAAGCCCACCAGCGCCAGAAGGGCGACGCTGCGTGCGGCTGTGGGGGAAAGTCGATACATGAGAATGGCTGCAGATGGGCTTGGCGTGTCGCCAACGGCTGGCGGAACTCAACGTTACGCCAAAGCGTGCGCGAGCGTTGATCTGAGAATCACGTCATGAACAAACGCCCGGCCCGGAAGGATCCGGGCCGGGCGTGAGATACATCGGTCAAGCGTGGCGCGTGACCTGATCAGAGCTTTGTGACGTTCGCGCCCATGCCCATCGAGTGGTACCCCTTGTCGATGTAGATCGTGGTCGCGGTGATGCCCTTGGCGAGATCGCTGGCGAGGAATGCCGCCGTGTTGCCGACATCCATCGCCTGCAGCTGTTCTGGCAGCGGTGAATTCTCTGCGCAGTACTCGACCATTTTTTCGATGATGCCGATTGCACTCGCCGCGCGTGAAGCGAGCGGGCCTGCCGACATCGTATTCACGCGCACGCCCCATTTCCGACCGGCTTCGAATGCCAGCAGGCGCGTATCGGATTCAAGCGCCGCCTTGGCGCTCGACATGCCGCCGCCGTAGCCCGGAATTGCACGTTCGCTGGCCATGTAGGTCAGCGAATTGAAGGAACCGCCTGGACGCATCAGTGGACCAAGGCGCTGGACCAGGCTGACCATCGAGTAGGCGCTGGCGCTGAGTGCTGCGAGGTAGCCGTTTCGTGATACCTCGAGCAGCGGTTTCTTCACTTCCGGACCATTGGCCAGTGAATGCACGACGATGTCGAGCGGCTGCGCGCCGAAGTCATCCGTGAAGCGCTTCACGAGGCCGTCGATGCTGAAATCGCCAAGTTCCTTGTAGCGCTTGTTCTCGCGAATCTCGTCGGGGGCGGATTCGAGCGTGTCGTAGACCGCGTCGAGCGGATAGATGCGTTCGAACGTGAGCAGCGAGCCATCGGGCAGGCGACGCGAATCGTCGATCTTGCCGCGCTCGATGAGATTCAGGAAGATGTTCAGCGCTGGAGGCCAGGTGGCCACACAGACCGAGGCGCCAGCAGTGGCGAGCGCCTTCGCGATGGCGAATCCGAAGCCGTTGTCGTCAGCGACGCCTGCAACGAGCGCGCGCTTGCCAGAGAGATTGATGGGCAGCATGCGAAGAAACTAAGGGAAGAGGCCGCCGGGACGCAGTCTCGCGCGGAGCCGGCTGTGGTGTTCGGGCCGCTTTCGCCGGGTCGCTTGCTCCGGGTTACTTACGACGCCGCGCGCTTGAGTCGGTCGCGCACTGCATCCCAGATCGGGAGGTCGGGCACCACCTCGATCACGATCGACGTCACGCCGGCGTCGTCCAGTTCGTGCAACGCTGCGAACAGACCGGCGGCGTACGGTTCGGCGCGACTGGGCAGCATGCGAACGACGACATCGTCGCGGAAGGGGAGATCGAAGTCGGAGTACGCGAGTAATCCGATGCGGGCGTCACGTGGGTGCTCGCTGCCGCGCAGCGCATCGATGGTCGTTGCGAGTGCGATCGCATCGCCGGCGGCCACCATACGGATTGGCGCGCGCGGCGCGTAATGGCGATCGAGTGCGCCAGGCGAGCGGCGTGGTGCGTGAGCCGACGCCGCCAGTGCGCCGCGCTGAAGCTTCATGCCGAGTACCGATTCGATTGCGGCGGCGGACAGGCCGCCGGGGCGGAGCAGGATCGGGACGTCGCCGCTGAGATCGACGACGGTACTTTCGATGCCCACGGCGCAGGGTCCGCCATCGAGGATCACGCCATCGACATCGGCGAGCGCGCGCGCCACGTGCAAGGCGGTCGTTGGCGAGAGCTGGTTGCTTTTGTTCGCGCTCGGTGCCGCCACCGGCACGCGTGCCGCGCGCAGCAGTGCGAGCGCGACCGGATTCGCGGGGACGCGCACGCCGATGAAGGCCAATCCAGCCGAAACGCTGTCAGGCACGTCGGGCGACTTCGGCAATACAATCGTGAGTGGCCCGGGCCAGAAGGCGGCGGCCAGCCTCGCGGCCGATTCTGGCCACGCCGTCACCACGCGGCGCGCCGCGTCGGTGTGCGGCACGTGCACGATGACCGGATTGTAGGACGGGCGTCCTTTCGCGGCGTAGATGCGCGCGACGGCCTCGGCGTCGAGTGCGTTCGCGCCCAGTCCGTACACCGTTTCTGTCGGAAACGCCACCAGTTCGCCGATCCGCAGACGCGCTGCGGCGTCAGCGATCACATCGGGATCGGGGCGGGCGGGATCGACCTGGTGGACTCGCATGACCTCACTCCGTAGGCGCATCGTCGCGCTGACCAGCCATCATATCACCGCATGCACGCTTCATACTCAATCTAGCATCGCTGACTATTCTCTTGTCCTTCTGCGCTCCGCAGTTCGCTTCTTAACGGCTCACTCGACTCGCCCGTGGCTCACTTCGCAGGAACCCGCAAGCTCGCATTCAGTATCCGTTCTTCGAAGATCCAGGGCAAAGGTGCCTTCGCGACCCGTCGCATCCCGAAAGGCGCGCGCATCATCGAATACCTCGGCGAGTGCATCGATGAAGCCGAGGCGGACATCCGGTATCCGGACGACGAGATGGGGCGGCATCACACCTTTCTGTTCTCGATCGGTGACGGCACGCGGGTGCTCGACGCGGGGCCGCTCGACTGGGCGGCGAAGTACATCAATCACTCCTGCGATCCGAACTGCGAAGCGATCGAAGAGGAGGACGGCCGCGTTTTCATTTCGGCCTTGAAGACCATTCCGGACGGGGCGGAGCTGCTCTACGACTACGCGTATGAGCGCACGCCGGAGCATACGGAAGCGGACGAAAAGCTCTATGCCTGTCGGTGTGGTTCGGCGAAGTGTCGCGGCACGATCATGGCGCCGCCGAAGCCGGTGAAGAACAAGAAGCAGAACAAGAAGCAGAACAAGAAGCAGGGCAAGAAGCAGGGCCAGCAGAAGTCGAAGCAGGACAAGCAGTCGAAGCGGGATCGGAAGGCGGAGAAAAAGCGGCTGAAGGAGTCGGGGAAGGCGGACGGTGCATCGACGGCTGGTCCGCTGCCGGGCCACGTCGAGGCGCACGCGGCGAAGCATGCGGCCAAGAAGGCCGCGACGAAGTCCGCGAAGAAGTCGGTAAAAAAATCGGGGGCGAAGAAGTCAGCGTCCAACCCCGGCCCGAAAACGACCGGTCAGAAGAGCGGTCAGAAGACGCCGACCCGCAAGAATTCAGGTGCCAGAAAATCATCCGGCAAGAAAAGGACATCGGGCGCCAAATGAGCGCGCGTTCCGGTGTGCGTGATCGTCGCGCTACCCGGTGCGCCGTCGCCGTGGCGCTGCTCGTCACTGCACCGTGCGCGTCGCTTGCCGCACAGCCGCTGCTCGCGCGCACGCCGCCGGTCGGCCCGAGCTATCACCTCCACACCCCTGCTGCCTCGGCGGATGAAGGCGTGGCGGATCGCGCGCCAGTCGGGCCGCCGACCTATCACTACGCCACCCTCGGCCTCCGCCGGGCGGATGGCCTCAAGCTCGGCGGACTGGCGATCGCGGCACTCGCGGTCTCGACGGCGGACCGCCGCGGCGACGCGTGGGCTCGGCACACCGGCGTGCAGAATGACAAGACGCTCGATGCGCTGGCGAACGTCGGGAATGTCACCGGCAGCACACTCGGAATAGGCATCGGGCCCGCGCTCTGGCTGCTGGGGCGCGCCCGAGGGGATTCCGGCACGGCGGTGATGGGGCTGCGCACGACGGAATCGGTGGTCGTTGGCGGCGTCGCGGTCTCGGCGATCAAGTTGATCGCCGGACGCACGCGCCCGTACGCGAGTGCCGATCACAGCCCGACGCATTGGGACCTCTTCGGCGGGCGCAGTGACAGCGCGAAGAGTTTTGCCTCCGGGCACACGACCGTCGCCGCTGCCGCGGCGGTGGCGCTGGCAGCGGAATGGCGTCGTCAGGGCCTACGCGGCTGGAAGACTGTCGGGCCGCCGATGGCGTATGCGCTGGCGACACTGACGGCCGCCACCCGTGTGCGGGATCGCCAGCACTGGATGTCGGACGTGGTGAGCGGCGCGGCGCTGGGCATGGTCAGCGCGCTGGTCGTGCGGCGGTGGCATGACGCGCATCCGGCGAGCTGGATCGATCGTCTCTTCCTTGCGCACTGACGTGCTCGCGGGCACGTGGTGGGCGCGCGGCGACGGACATGGCTGACGGCATATATGTCGTCGCCGATCTCTTTGGTCCCGAAGCGGATCGAATTGCCGCGCTGCAGCAGAAGCTCGATCCGAAGTTCGCAAATCTCTTCCGTCCGCATGTGACGCTGGCGGGGTCGAGTGGTGCTGGATTGCTCCCGCTGAACACGCCGCTGGAGCAACTGTCGGCAGCGCTGAACACCGTGGGAGGCGCCATCGCACCGCTCGATTTCGTGTTCGGTGCACCGGAGCGGTTTCCGGCGACGAACATCATCATGCTGCCACTGCCGGTGCATGGGCCAGTGCGCTGGCTGCACGACCGGATCGCGACGTGCGGTCTGCCGTTTGCGGCGCCGAAGTTCGCCTTCACGCCGCATTGCACTGTGCACTTCTTTCGCACGATGACCGACGACGCGTGGCGGCGCGCGCAGCGGTTCCGCGTGCGCGCGCCGATCCGTGTCAATCGGATTCAGGCCTATGCAACCCGCGAGCCGCAGCCGGCGGTGTTGCTGGCCGAAATCACGCTGCACGGTTGATTTCGCAATCTCAGCCACTTTTCCGGGCCAGTGGCGCGACGGCGAGCAGCAAGTGGATGAGTTCGGCGAAACGTTTCGGGAATCTGGGCACGAGAATGTCACATTTCGTTGACTCTGGCTCCCCGTCTGACCAAATAGCACGATGCCATTCGAGCACGCGGACGACCGTCTGGTCGCCCCGACTCGTCATGGCCGTTGTTCATTCATCCAGAGTGGAGGAGGATCCGTGGGTCTCATCCGTCGGGGAGCCACCGTACTGGCGCTCATTGCGCTGGCGGCAGGCGAGCTGCTCGCGCAAAGGCGCGTCAGCGGCAAGGTGACAGAAGAAGGGAGCGGATCACCGCTCGGGAACGTCAGCGTGCAGCTCGTCGGAACGACGAGTGGCGCGTACACGAACGATGCCGGCGCGTTTTCGCTGATGGTTCCGAACGGCGCGGTGAGTCTCCGTGTGCGTCGCATCGGGTACCAGCTCAAGACCGTCCTCGTTCCGGCCAACGGCAGCGCAGTAGATGTGGTCCTGCGGAAGGACGTCCTGCAGCTGGAAGGCATCGTGGTCACGGGGCAGCAGGGCACGCTGGAACGGAAGAACGCGGCAACGGCGGTGGTGTCAGTGGGTGGTGAGGCGCTCTCCGCCGTGCCGTCCAACTCGCTCGATCAGGCGCTGCAGGGCAAGGTGGTCGGCGCCCGCATCAACCTGAACTCCGGCGCCCCGGGCGGCGGTGGGCAGATCCAGATCCGCGGCGTGACTTCGATCCTCGGCAACGGTCAGCCGTTGTTCGTGATCGACGGCGTCGTGATGTCGAACGCCGCGATCAACAGCGGCGCGAACGCGATCACGGCAGCATCCGGCGGCAGCAACAGCTCGAGCCAGGACAACCCGACCAATCGCCTCGCGGACATGAACCCGGCGGAGATCGAGGACGTGCAGGTGCTGAAGGGCGCCGCGGCCGCCTCGCTGTACGGATCACGCGCGACCAACGGTGTCGTGCTGATCACCACCAAGCGCGGCAAGGCTGGTGCGCCGAAGTGGTCGTTCACGCAGCGTGTCGGACAGTCCTCGCTGCTGCGCGGCGTTGGCCAGCGCCAGTTTCAGGATACGACGTCCGCGCTCGAAGCTGCCGGCGCCGGCGGCGGCGCAGGAGGTCAGGCGTTGTTCCGTCAGATTTTCGCTGCAAACGGCAACAGGATTCCGTACAACGATTTCAACAAGCAGCTCTTCGGCCAGAATGCCACGGGCTACAACAGCGCGCTGCAGGTCAGCGGCGGCACAGCGGACGGCGGCACGCGGTATCTGGCGTCGATCAGCCGCCAGCTGGAAGGCGGCATCGCGGAGAACACGAACGCCCTTCGCGACAACGCTCGCATCAACATCGATCACAACGTATCGAGCCGTGTGTCGGCCAAGCTCGATCTCGGCATCACGCGAAACAACTCAAACCGTGGATTGTCGAACAACGACAACACGTATACGAGCCCGCTCTACAACTTCGCGTACACACCGAGCTTCTATAACATGAATACGGTGGACGCCAACGGAAATTATCCGGTCAACCAGTACGCCGGCGGTGGTGGCACCAGCAGCTCCAATCCGTTCCAGACGTTCCACTATGTCAAGAACACGGAAGATGTGCTGCGTTTCATCGGTTCCGGCTCGCTCTCGCTGCAGGCAATTCAGACCGCAGCGAACCGGCTTCGCTTCGAGTATCTCGCCGGTATCGACCAGTTCAGTCAGGACAACCAGCTCTACAGCCCGAACTTCCTGCAGTTCGAGCCGAACGACAAGTTGCCGGGTACGGCGGTGCAGAACACCAACAACAACCGTCAGCTGAACCAGCGTCTCAGTCTCTCGTATGACTTCACGCCGGCGAATCTGCCATTCTCGCTCAGCACCGTGGCAGGCGTGACGGAAGAGCAGCAGCGACTGAATTCGTTTCTTGTCACGGCTCGCGGATTGATCCCGTCGGTGGCGAATATCAACCAGGGCACGCAGAGCACGTTCCAGACGAGGACGAAGGACATCGACCAGGCGTGGTATGTGCAGCAGTCGATCCTCGCATTCGACGAGCGCCTGTACATCTCCGGCAGCCTGCGCGGTGACCGCTCGAGCGACAATGGCGATTACAAGAAGTTCTATACATATCCGGCGGTGCAGGGGTCATACCGGTTCGTGAGCATCCTGCCGCATCTCGACGAATTCAAGCTGCGCGCATCCTGGGGTGAGACGGGTAACCGTCCTACATACGGCGCACGCTCCGTCACGATTGCCGGTACGGGTCAGATTGGCGGCGTAAACGGTCTCGGCGTCGCCACTGCGCTTGGCAACCCGAACGTGAGGCCGGAGCGCAAGACCGAACAGGAATACGGCTTCGACACGCGCGCATTCAATGGGCGCGTCGGTGTGGAAGCGTCGTATTTCAGCTCCAAGATCAAGGACCTGTTCCTGCAGCGCCCGCTCGCGAACTCGACCGGCCTGAACACCGAATTCTTCAACGGCGGCGTGCTCGCCAACAAGGGCTACGAGGCTGCGGTCACCATCGAGCCGATTCGCGCCAAGGGCTTCAGCTGGGTGTCGCGGACGTCGTTCCAGCGCATCCGCAACAAGGTCGAGTCACTTCCGATCGCGCCGTTCACCGTCGGCAGCACGGGATTCGGATCGTCATACGGCCGCTCCCGCATTGCGCAGGGTGTGAGCACGACGGCGATCTGGGGCAACGCGCCGATTTACACGAAGGGTGCGTCGGGCAACGACTCGGTCTTCACGCGTGATACGATCATCGGCGAGTCGGCCCCGAAGCACGAGATGTTCTTCACGAACACCTTCGTGGTCGGCCGCCTCACGCTCGGTGTGCAGGTGGACTGGCGCAAAGGCGGTTCGCTATCCAGCATGTCGAACAACCTGTACGACGAAGGCCTGAACTCGCGTGACTTCGATGCCCCGTCGCCGTGCCGTGGCCAGACTGCGGCTAACCGTAACTGCGTCATCGTCACCGGCGTGAACAAGACTGAGCTGGTCGATGTCTCGCCGACGGCCACACTCGGCGCGTATCGGTATGCCTGGTGGAATGGCGGTGACAACACCGCCTCGTACATACAGGACGGCAGCTTTGTGAAGCTCCGCGAGCTCACGCTGACGTACGCGGTACCGGCGGCGTTTACGCAGCGGTACCTCGGCAGCCGTTTCAGCGACGTGCGCCTGAACGTGACGGGCCGCAACCTGCACACGTGGACCAAGTATTGGGGTGCCGATCCTGAAGTGAACAACTTCGGCAACAACAACGTCGGTCGCTTCGTCGACCTCGCTCCCTTCCCGCCGACGAAGAACATCTCCTTCGGCATCGACTTCGGGTTCTGAGCCATGATTACATCATTTGCAGCCACGCTGCATCAAACCATCCGACTCGGTGACGGCATGATTCGCCACTCTGTCGCTGCGGCATTTGCGGTCGTCCTGCTTGCAGGGTGCAATGCCGATGCGCTGAACGTTCCCAATTACAACTCGGTTCAGACCACCACGACGCCTGACGTCGCGTTGGTTCAGAACCTGGCCAGTGGTATCCTGATTCAGGCGCGCGGAAACATCACTCCGTTCTACAACGATGCGGGCGTTTTCGGACGTGAGTCGCTGAATTACTTCTCGACCGATGGTCGTACGGTCACGAACTATCTCACCACCCCGGCATTGGACAACGCCGGCTTCGCCAGCGGCGGGTGGAACGGTCGTTTCACCAATATGCGCAACGCGATCAACTTCATCGCGATCGTGGACGCGGCGTCATTCCTCACCGCGCAGCAGAAGAGTGCTGCCAAGGGATTCGCAAAGACCTTTCGCGGCCTTGAAGTGCTGTATCTGTTGTCGACACGCGACTCGATCGGCATTCCGGTCGAACTCGACGTTGTGACGAACACGGCCAAGCCGTTCGTGAGCCGTGACTCGGCGTACAAGTTCGGCCTCGCATTGCTCAACGAAGCTGCGGCAGATCTGGCCGCCGGCGGGGCCGCCTTTCCTTTCGCTCTGCCGGCTGGCTTCGCGTCGTTCAACACGCCGTCGACTTTCGTGAAGCTGAACAGAGCGTTCGCGGCGCGCTACTACGTGTACTACGCGACGCTGGGAGGCGGCGCGTCGGCATGGACTGCAGCGCTCGCGGCCGTGAATACGAGCTTCATTTCCAGCTCGGCTGCGGACTTTGCGGCTGGCGCGTACTGGAACTACTCATCGTCGGCAGGCGATGCGCTGAACCCGCTCAGCAACGCGCAGGCTCCCGACCAGGTGGCCCATCCGTCGATCGTGACGGATGCGCAGACCAACGGCTCGGTCACGGATCTCCGCGTGGCCGCGAAGACCACCACCATTCCCGCCAAGTCGGCGCCGGGCGCAGTTGCTGCACTGAGCATCCCGAGCACGGTCGGTTGGAAGGTGTATCCGTCGAACACCACGCCGATTCCGATCATCCGTGATGAGGAGCTCGTTCTCCTCCGCGCGGAAGCAAACATCGGTCTTGGTAACCTCGCCGCAGCGCTCACGGACATCAACTTCGTGCGCGTGAACAGCGGTGGTCTCGCCCCGCTTGCGCCGTTCGCAAACGCAACCGACGCGATCACCGCGGTGCTGTACGAGAAGCGCTATTCGCTCCTGTGGGAAGGCAGCCGTTGGGTGGACGTCCGTCGCTACGGCCGCCTGACCACGTTGCCGCTTGACCTGCCGGCGCACTTCCGCATCAAGGTGGAGCCGGTGCCGCAGGCTGAGTGTCTGTACCGTACCAGCTTGAAGGATGCCGCGCTGAAGGGTGTGGGCTGCCCGTAATGATTCGACGGGCGATCACGTCATGCAGTGCGGTGGCGTGATCGTCTGAACGAAACAGCGTGAAGGAAAAGAGACCGGCCTGTCTGCAATTGCAGACAGGCCGGTCTCTTTCCTGTACGGTCGACTGTGATCTTGATCAGCGCAACGCGAGCGGCTCACTGCGTTGGGAAACAACGCACCGTCAGAGCATCGCCTTCTTGATCGCCGTGGTCAGATCCTGGCCGCCGCCGCTGCCGGTGTACACCACTTTGCCGCGCCGGTCGATCACCACCACGTAACTGGTGGCCGGCACATCGTACGCATCGACGGCAGTTCCCGCGCGATCGTACAGCATCTGCACGGGCAGCACGTGCACCTGCATGTAGCGCTTGACTCGTTCCGGTGTCTGGTTCGCACTGACGGCGACGCCCACGAACTTCACGTCGCGACCGAACTGCTTCGCAACCTTGATCATCTCGGGTTCGAGTGTCTTGCAGTTGCTGCACCAGCTGGCCCAGAACTCGAGGACCACTGGGGTCTTGCCAATCCACTGCGACAGCTGCGCCGGCTGGCCGTCGAGCGTCTCCAGCGTCGCATTCGGTGCGGCGTTGCCGACCGGAATTCCCGACTCCTGCGCCCTGAGCATCGCAGGCGCGACAATCGCTGCAGACAGCACGACGCGTCGAATAAAGGCAGATGAAAGCATGATCAGTGAAATGAAGTGATGGCGACAACGACCACAGCGAGTGAAGGGACAGCACCTGCAACAGCACGCACATCAGAACGCACATCAGAACATCAGCTTGCCCATCTCGATCAGATAGTACTCGGCGACACCGATCATCAGCACGGCAAAAACACGCTTCACCCACAACATCCACGCACCGCTGCGCGGCAGCTTGCTGGTTGCGCCGGACGTCAGTCCGACGACGACGAGGATGGAGCACATACCGATCGAAAACACGAACAGGTACACGAACCCGAGCACCGCACTCCGTGTGGTCGCCACCCACGTGAGGACGCTCGCCATGACGGGTGCGCCACACGGTGCCGCGACCAGTCCGGACATCGCTCCCATCACGAAGGCACCGCCAAACCCACCGTTCTGCCCCGCGTTCGTGGCCCGCGTGAGCAGCCACGCCGGGAGGCGGATCGGCAGGACGTCGAGCATGCTCAACGCGGCCAGCAGCAACACGTTGGCCATCGCGAAGTACAGCCAGGGGTTGGTGCTGATCGAGCCGAACATGCTGCCCGACAGGCCGGCGATCAGGCCCAGAAGGGAGTACACCAGAGCCAGCCCGAATACATACGCCAGCGTCAGGCCGAGGGTCCGGCGCTTGGACGAGCCGCCCGCCGCCGTCTGCGCGCCGCCGACGATGGCGGCGGTGATCGGGATCATCGGGTAGATGCAGGGCGTGAGCGACGTCAGGACGCCGGCCAGAAACACGACGGGCAGCGCGGTCAGCGGCGACGCGCTGAGCTGCGCGGGAAGGTCGGAGAAGTTCACTGCGAAATCGGTTCGGGGAGCGTACCGCGGGAAAACGTACTCGGATGTCGAACTCGTCGCGGCGGTGCGGGGCTCCAATACCGGCTTCAGTCTCGCGCAAACCGATGGCGCGGTGGGCACTGGGCTGCGGCGCTAACTTGTCCGTTCGCGGTCGCCGCCCCTGCCGGTGCCGACGCTTCAGCCATTCCCCGCATTCCCCAGAGACCCGTGGCTCCACAGTTCATTTACGTCATGAAGGGCCTGAAGAAGGTGGTTCAGCCTTCCAAGGTCATCCTCGACGACATCTGGCTCTCGTTCTACCCAGGCGCCAAAATCGGCGTGCTCGGCGGCAACGGCGCGGGCAAGAGCTCGCTGCTGCGGATCATGGCCGGTGTGGACACCGAGTTTCAGGGCGAAGCGTGGGCGCACAAAGGCACGCGCATCGGCTACCTGCCGCAGGAACCGCAGCTCGACCCGACGCTCGATGTGCGGGGGAACGTGGAAGTCGCGGTGAAGTCGCAGCGTGCACTGCTCGATCGGTTCAACGAGATCAGCATGGCGTTCGGCGAGCCGATGGACGACACGGCGATGGACAAGCTGCTGGCCGAGCAGGCGCGTGTGCAGGAGCAGATCGACACGATGGATCTCTGGAATCTCGACAACAAAGTCGAGATCGCGATGGACGCACTGCGGTGCCCGCCGGCCGATTCGCCGGTGACGAACCTCTCCGGTGGTGAACGTCGTCGCGTGGCGTTGTGTCGCGTGCTGCTCGAGCAGCCGGACATGCTGCTGCTCGACGAACCGACGAACCATCTCGACGCCGAGAGTGTGGCGTGGCTCGAGCGCTATCTGGCGGAGTTTGCGGGGACGGTCATCGCGATCACGCATGATCGATACTTCCTCGACAACGTGGCGCAGTACATCCTCGAACTCGATCGCGGCAAGGGCATTCCGTGGGAAGGGAATTACACGGGGTGGCTCGAGCAGAAGGCCGCCCGCCTGAAGACGGAAGAGAAGCAGGCGAGCCAGAAGCAGAAGACACTCGATCGTGAGCTCGAGTGGGTGCGCATGGCACCAAAGGCACGTCAGGCGAAGAACAAGGCGCGCTTGCAGGCATATGAGGATCTCGCCGGCGAACTCGGTCAGGAGCGCGCGTACAATCACGAGATCGTGATTCCGCCTGCGCCGCGACTCGGCGCCGACGTGGTCATCGCCAAGAACCTGAAGAAGGGGTATGGCGATGTGCTGCTGTACGATCAGCTGTCGTTCGATCTGCCGCGTGCCGGCATCGTCGGCATCATCGGTCCGAACGGTGCCGGCAAGACGACGCTCTTCCGCATGATCACCGACAGCGAGAAGCCGGATGGCGGCTCGCTCACGCTCGGCTCGACGGTGCAGATCGGCTACGGTGATCAGAGCCGCACGCTGGACGGCGCGCGCACGGTGTGGGAAGAGGTGAGTGGTCGGCGCGAGATGATTCCGGTGGGCACGCGCGAGCTGAACTCCCGCGCGTATGTGAGCGGCTTCGGATTCCGTGGGGCCGATCAGCAGAAGCTGGTCGCGAATCTGTCGGGCGGTGAGCGCAACCGATTGTTCCTTGCGAAGACGCTGATGAGCGGCGGCAACCTGCTGCTGCTCGACGAGCCGACAAACGATCTCGATGTGGACACGCTGCGTGCGCTGGAGGATGCGCTGTTGGACTTCAGCGGCTGCGCCGTGGTGATCAGCCACGATCGCTGGTTCCTCGATCGCATCGCGACGCACATCCTCGCGTTCGAAGGGGATTCGGAGACGGTCTGGTTCGAGGGCAACTATCAGGCGTACATCGACGATCTGAAGCGGCGGAAGGGCGCCGACGCCGATCAGCCGCATCGGGTGCGGTACAAGAAGCTCGTTCGCGTGTGAGATCGTTGTTCTGTCTGTGGGCGCCGTCGAGATGCACATCTGGTGCACTTCGACGGCGTTCGTGTTTTGATCGCGGCCGGTACTGCTTCAAGACAAGAGAGTCGCGGCGTCTGTTGCCGTTGTGCGTCGAGGCAGTGTCGGTGTGCGGCCGAGACGATGTGGGGTGAATACCAATGCGGTGTGTGTTGCCGGATCAACGGCACCGCTGTATCCTCTGCCCGCAATCGCCAATCGATGATGCGGCGGGAGCTCAAATGGAGCGCGAGTGATCGTACTGGGATATGCGCTGGCGGCGGTGGTCGGACTGTCGCTTGGCTTGATGGGTGGCGGCGGGTCGATCCTGACCGTGCCGATCTTCGTGTACGTGCTCGGCTACGACCCCAAGCTCGCAATCGCGATGAGTCTGCCGGTGATCGGCATCACGAGCCTCGTGGGGGCGATCAGCCACTGGAAAGCGGGCAACGCGAATCTCAGGACCGCGTTCACGTTCGGCGTGATTGCAATGACCGGTGCGTTCGGCGGTGCGCGACTGGCGCGACTGCTCAGCGGATCGGTACAGCTCACGATCCTGGCGACGGTGATGCTGGCAGCGGCGATCTCGATGTTTCGTTCGGCGCGACGCAGCGCGACGTCAGGTGCGAACGCGCCCGACGCGCCGCGCACGATGCCGATCGGGCTGCTGATTCCCGTCGCGCTCAGCGTGGGTGTGCTGACGGGTGTCGTCGGCATCGGTGGTGGCTTTCTCGTCGTACCGGCGCTGGTGATTCTGGCGCGTGTGCCGATGAAGCAGGCGGTGGGGACATCGCTGCTGGTGATCGCGATGAATTCGGCGTCGGCGTTCGCGGGCTACCTCGGCCACGTAGAGTTTCCGTGGACGTTCATGCTCGGCTTCACCGCCGTGGCGGTCTGCGGGATCATCGTCGGGACGTACTTCGTGCGCTACGTGTCACAGGCTGCGCTCAAGCAGTCGTTCGCGGTGTTCCTGGTGGTGATGGGCTCGTTCATGCTGTATCGGAACCGCAGTGCATTTCAGACGGCACATGATCTCCCCGGGACGGGGCGGCACGCGGCAGTGGACACGGGAGAGGCCAGGTCCGCGGGACACGGTCCACTTCGGTTCGTGGCCTGACTAACTTTGGCCGTCACCTGATCACAGCCACGATTTCTGGAGCTTGTATGCGGATCGTTCGTCTTGCCTCGCTGTTGGTTGCCGCCGCCGTTCTCACCACGGCGTGCGAGAAGACAGCAGACAGCCCGGGGAAGGGCGATACTGCGGTGCCATATGGCGGCGCCGGCGCGAACGGCTCGGTGGGCAGCACGCCTGGCTACCTGAACGCAGCGGGCGTGGACAAGAACCCGAACACCGGCAAGGTGGCCCCAGCAGCAGCTGACAGCGCGGCCAAGTCGGCTCCGGCGGTTGATGCCGCCGCAAAGGCGCCCGCAGCCGCGACGCCGGCGAAGAAGTAAGCGATCGCGAGGGCAAGCAAGCCGTATAACAAACCGGTCTCGGGGCTACACTTTCGTCTTTGAAGCCGACACTTTGCCTGAGTGTGATGGGGTGTAGGTCAATGGCAGACCACCCGGCTGTTAACCGGGATGTTGCAGGTTCGAGTCCTGCCGCCCCAGTTCTCCTTGAAAAGCCGCTCCGGACATCGGGGCGGCTTTTCCGTTGTCGGGCATCATGAATCGCAACGGCAATGGCCAGAGAAACAGCAACTGCGAACTCTGCTCGCACTGAGCCGCGGAGTCGGACAACGGCAGCAGATTGATGGGAACTCTGTACGCAGCATGACTGTCCGCGTGCTTCTGACCGTTCTGGCTCGCGCAGAGGCGCAGGGAGCGCAGAGAACGGCAATCGCGCTGGAATTATGCGTGTGTCAAACGGACGTGGTGCTGGTATCCGGTTTCGCTGCCCCGCAGATCACGGCACTTCGCGTTGCGCTCGGCGCCGAGAACCACAATCATGCTGTCGCTGGTGAACCCCTCCGTGCGTCTGCGGCTCCGTGCCAGCAGAGTTGCAGTGCCGACGTGCGTGCGCACCACAGACGCGCCGAGCGAACTCTGGCTGATGCGGTTCCCTGCGTTCTCTGCGCCCCTGCGCGCGACATGTTTTGTCGCCTGCGCACGAATGCATGCGCAGGCGACGCAGAAATATTCAGACCGCGTCCGACAGCGACGTGAAGTTGAAGTCCTTCGCCTTCAGCAACGGCATCACGCACGGAATCAGCGCTTCGATGCCCGCAACGCGCGCCTGCGGGCCGAGTGCTTCGAGGTTGTTGAGCATGAACAACGGTGATTCGTTGAAGCGCATGTTCTTGATCGCCTTGGTGATTTTGCCGTTCTCGATCAGGAACGTGCCGTCGCGTGTGAGGCCGGTGTAGAGCAGCGTGCGCGGATCGACTTCGCGCAGATACCACAATCGGGACACGAGAATGCCGCGTTGTGTGCCGGCGATCATCGCGTCGCGCGACGTGCTGCCGCCGGTGAGGACGATGTTGTTCGCGCCGCCCGTCGGCTGCTTGCTCTGCTTCTTCGCCCAGAAGCGGCCGTACTGCATCTCCGTCAGCACACCCTTGTCGATCCAGTTGCGGCGCGTGAGTGGAAAGCCTTCGCCATCGAACGGATCGCCAAGAATCTTCGGATCGTACGGATCGCTGTAGAGCGAGATACGCGCGTCGGCGATCTTCTCACCAATCTTGTTGCCACCACCCTGCTTCACGAACGGCGAGCGGCCTTCGTCCGCCGCGCGAGCGTCGGCGTAAAACGCAACCAGCGACACGAGGTCACCGACGGCCTGCGGCTCGAGGATCACCGTGTATCGCCCTGGCTCGATCGCGACAGGATTGCGCGACAGTTCCGCCTTCTCGATCGCATGCGCGCCGATGCCGGCAAAGTCGATGGCCGAGAACTTCGGCTCTTCCGCACCGGCCCATCCGGAGCCGGTGCCGTCGGCAGTGCGCACGGTGAGTGTGTAATTCGATTTCGTACCGCGATGATAGAGAAACATCCCGGCGCTGTTGCCGATCGCGGACACGTTTGCATCGACCTGCAGAAATCCAGCGGCCTGAATGTTTCCCTTTGCGCGCGCGGGTCCCAATGCCGTGAGCGCCGACTTCGCACACGACTCGGCCGACAGGTTCACCGTCTCGTCATCCCACGCGGCGGTGAGCGGAGCCACGGTTTGCGGTGCGAGCAGCGGCATCGCTTCCGGATCGTTCGGCGCAAGCCTCGCGATGGCTTCCGACTGACGCACGGCGCGTTCGATGCCGTCGGGCGAGAGATCGTTCGTGGTGGTGACGGCGTGCTTCGGGCCGAAGCTCGATGTGACGACGAGCGACAGATCGGTGATCATGCCGGCGGTGGACATCTGATTGGCGGCAAAGCGCACGTTGCGCTGACGACCGCCGCCGAGATTCACCTGAACACCATCGGCCTTCGAGAGCTTGAGTGCGCTCTCGATGATGCGTTGTGCTTCGTCGCGCGAGACGAGTTCATCGGCGGCGGCGAGCAGTCGCTTCGGCGCGCGGGGATCGAAGATCGATGTCATGCCTTGCGTCCCGTGTTGATGACGTTGATCTGACGGTGGCGCGTCGGCGGACAGCCGTGGCTGACGGAATTCGATTGGCCGGGTTGGCCCTTGCCGTCGAAGAAGCTGGCGCCGAGTTCGTAACTCTTCTTGCCGCCGAGCATGTCGAGCGCATTCCAGAATTCCGGCGTGCGCATCTGATACGCAACGTCCTTCAGCATGCCGACGACCTTGCCACCCTTGATCTCGTAGAAGAGCTGGCCGCCGAACTGCGCGTTGTAGCGCTGCTGATCGATCGAGAAACTGCCATCGCCGACGATCGCAATGCCCTTGTCGGTCGCCGCAATGATGTCCTCGTACGACTGTTCCTTCGGACCCGGCAGCACCGACACATTCGGCATGCGCTGAAACTGCACGCTGCTCCACGCGTCGCCGTATGAACAGCCATGACTGCGCACCGGCTTGCCGTTTTTGTCGTACCACCACTTGAGCCAGTTGGCCTGCTCGCGCGTGGTCTGGTAGTCGTTGACGATACCGTTCTTGATGATCAGGAAGTCTTCCGGCACGACGCCTTCATCATCGTAACCGACCGTGGCGCATGCGCCGACCTGTGAACGATCGCCCTGCACGTTGAGCATCGGAGGACCGTACTTGAGCGCGCCGAGCATCTTCTCCGGAGGGCTGACGAAGCTGGTGCCGGCGTAGTTCGCCTCGTATCCGGAGGCGCGATCGAGTTCCGTCGGATGGCCGACCGATTCGTGAATCGTGAGCCAGAGATGCGACGGATGCAGCACGAGATCGTAGCGACCCGGTTCAACCGGCTTTGCCTTGAGCTTCTGCGCCGCCTCCTCGCCCCACTTGCGCGCGTTGCCGACGATGTCGGCTTCGGTGATGTGTTCGTAGCCGCGACCCGCGGGTTGCACGGTGTTGCTGCGACTCTGGAAGTCGGTGAAGTCGGGTGAGATCGCGGTGATGCTCATCGGCGCCCAGCTGCGCACAATGGTCTGCGCGGTGATCGTGCCCTCGGTGTTCGCGTAGTTCTTCTCTTCCTTCACGAAGAACATCTGGCTCGCGACGTACTTCACGCCGGTGACCTTCATCGCTTCGGCGTTCGCCTTCAGAAGCAGGTCGGCCTTCTGCTCGACGGGAATGGTCCACGGATCGATGGTGAATCCGTTGGACCAGGTGCGTTCGCCGAGTGACGGCGCAGCTGCGAGTTCGACCGAGCGATCACGCGCGACGCGATTGGCCTTCGCGATCGCGGCGGCTTCCTTGGCGGCGGCGGCGACGCCATCCGCGGTCAGCACGCGCGTGGCGGCGAAACCCCAGCAGCCGTCCACCAGTGCGCGAATGCCGCAGCCGATGGTATCCGTGTCGACGATCTCGATGATCTGCGCCTCGCGCGTGATGACGAAGTTGCGTCGCGTTCGGCCGATGCGAGCGTCGGCGAACGAGGCGCCGCTCATTTTTGCCGAGTTGAGCGCTGCCATCAGCAACTCCTTCGTGGGCGCGTCCATCGGCGGCTGCACGTGCGGCTGATGCTGCGGCGCAAAGCGTCGCGCGACGGCCTCAGCGTCAGCTGGCAGCGAGGCAACGGCCATCGCTCCGGCCGCCAGCGCGCTGGAGGCAAGGAAATCCCGGCGGGTGGTCATGCGTGTGGGGCTTGGGTGAGCGGACCTGCGCTGTCGGGCGCGCGTCGTGACGCGCCGCGAACGACTGTACGGTGCTCGGTCAATTTGGATTCGCGCACAGGGCGAAGGGTTGTCTGCAGTTTAGCGGGCTGGACTGTACACGTGGCGGCTCACCGTATCTCGCTGGCGTGAAGCGAGTGATGAGAGTGGCAATAACAGAGTCGGCTCCCTGCGTCCCTGCGCGCGACCAGTTCGCACTGGCCGACACGTTCAGACCGCGTCCGACAGCGACGTGAAGTTGAAGTCGCGGGCCTTGAGAATCGGCATGATCTGCACGCCCGGCCCCTCGGTGGAAGTGCGCGTGACCGGGCCGAGTGCTTCGACGTTGTTGAGCAGGAACAGCGGACTCTCGTTGAATCGCATGTTTTTGATCGACTTCGTGATCTTGCCGTTCTCGATCAGGAACGTGCCGTCGCGCGTCAGCCCCGTGTAACTCATCGTGCGCGGGTCGGTCTCGCGAAGGTACCAGAGCCGCGTGACGAGCACGCCGCGCTGCGTGCCGGCGATCATCGCGTCGCGCGTCGTGCTGCCGCCACCGAGGATGATGTTGTTCGGGTTGCCGGTCGCGACGAGGTTCTTCTTTGCGGCCCATGAGCGCGGCACGAGCATCGTGCTGAGCGTACCATTGGTGATCCATGACTGCCGCGTGAGCGGCATGCCATCACTGTCGAACGGCTGCGAGAGCACCAGCGGATCGGCCGGATCGCTGGTCAGGTTCACCATCGCGTTCACGATGGTTTCGCCAAGCTTGTTGCCGCCACCGGTCTTTGCGAACGGTGAGCGTCCTTCATCGGCGCTGCGCGCGTTGAAGTAGCGCGGCATCAGGCTCACCAGATCGCCGACGGCCTGCGGCTCGAGAATCACCGTATACCGTCCCGGCTCGATCGCGACCGGATTGCGCGACTTCTCGGCCTTCTCGATTGCCTGCGCGCTGACGCGAGCAAAGTCGAGCTGACTCCAGGCGTTGGCATCCTCGCCGCTCCAGCCGGAGCCGGTACCGTCGGCAGTGCGCACCGTGAGCGTGTAGTTCGCGTTCGTGCCGCGATGATAGACGAACAGGCCGGCACTCGTGCCGATCGCAATCGCATCGGCGCCGGTGACCAGGAATCCAGCCACGGTCAACGCGCTGCTCTTTCGCGCCGGACCAAGTGCCGTGTTGGCGGCTGCGGTCACGACGCCTGCATCGAGATTCGCGGTCGCGTCATCCCACGCAGCGCTCAGCTCCTTCAGTGACTGCGCGCCGAGCACCGGCAGCATGTCGGCGTCGTCAGGCGCGAGCTTCGCGATCGCTTCAGCCTTCCGCACGGTGCGTTCGAGGCTGTCGGGCGACAGATCATTCGTGGTGACGGCCGAATGCTTCCTTCCGATGTACGACATGACGACCAGAGTCGTGTCTTCGACGACACCGGCCGTGGAAAGCTGATTCGCCGCGAACCGTACGTTGCGCGTGCGTGAGGAGCGGATGATCACCTGGATCGCATCGGCACGTGAGAGCTTGAGCACGCTCTCGATCACGCGCTGTGCATCAGCGCGGGAAATGACGACGTCGTCGGCGAACAGCGAGCGCGGGGCGCGCGGATCGAGAATGATGCTCATGCCTTGCGCCCTGTGTTGATGACGTTGATCTGCCGGTGGCGCGTCGGCACGCAGCCATGAGTGACCGCGTTGACCTGACCAGGCTGGCCCTTGCCGTCGCTGAACGTGGCGTACTGTTCGAGGCTCTTCGGACCGCCGACCATGTCCATCGCGCCCCAGAAGTCCGGTGTGCGGAACTGGTAGGCAACGTCGCGGAGCTGGCCGGTGATCTTGCCACCGCGCACTTCATAGAACAGCGCGCCGCCGAACTGTCCGTTGTATCGCTGCTGATCGATGGAGTACGATCCGCGGCCGAGAATTGCGATGCCCTTGTCGGTGGCGGCGATCAGATCGTTGAAGTCGAGATTTTTGGGGCCCGGCTTGATCGACACATTCGGCATGCGCTGGAACGCGACGCTGCTCCAGCTGTCGGCGTACGAGCAGCCGTGACTGCGCGTCGGCATGTTGCGCTTCCTGTACCACCAGTCGAGCCACATTGCCTGCTCGCGCGTGGTCTGGTAGTCGACGACGATGCCGTCCTTGATGATGTCGAAGTCTTCGGGCTTCACACCGTCGTCGTCGAACCCGATCGTCGCGCACCCGCCGGCCTGCGATCGGTCACCGACGATGTTCATCAGCGGTGAGCCGAACTTGAGCGTGCCGAGCACTTTGTCCGGCGGTGCGACGAACGAGGTGCCGGCGTAGTTCGCTTCGTACCCGTATGCGCGATCGAGCTCCGTCGGATGTGCGACGGATTCGTGGAGCGTGAGACCGAGATTGGACGGATGCAGAATCAGATCGTAGCGGCCGGGCTCCACCGACTTCGCCGTGAGTTTTTCCGCGGCTTCTTCCGCCCACTTCTTCGCATTCACGACGAGGTTGTTCTCGAGCACCGATTCCCAGCCCCGTCCGGTCGGTTGCACGACGGCATCGCGGACGGCGAAGTCGCTGCGGTCGGCGCTGACGGCAGTGATCGCCATTGGTGTGTAGGTGCGCACGAGCTTTTGCGCGATCACCGAGCCGTCAGTATTGGCGTAGTTGCGCTCTTCCTTCACGAAATTCAGTTGCGTGTTCACGAACCGCACGCCTGTCACGCTCAGCGCCGCGGCGTTGGCTGCGAGTGCGAGCGTCGTCTTCTCTTCGATCGAGATGGTGAACGGGTCGATCGTGAAACCGCTTGACCAGGTGGCGTCGGGATGCGCAGGATTCGGTGCCAGTTCGACGGCGCGATCACGTGCGATGCGATTCGCCTTGGCGGTGGCGACCGCTTCGGCGGCGGCGCGCTGGATGCCGTCGTTCGTCAGGCGCGGCGTCGCCGCGAAGCCCCAGCACCCATCGACCAGCGCGCGGACGCCGCAGCCGATGGTGTCGCTGTCCACGATGTCGAGCACCTGCCGTTCACGGGTGAAGACCGCGTTGCGCTGCACGCGTTGAATGCGCGCATCGGCGTAGCTGGCGCCGGCGCGTCTGGCACTGTCGATCGCGAGCAGCAGCAGTTCGCGGGTCGGTGCGTCCATGCGCGGCTGCGTATGGGGCTGCAACTGCACGTGCGCGGCAGCATCCTGCGGTCGGCCGAGGGCGAGCGCGCCGGCGGCAATGGCGGTGGTGGCGACGAATTCGCGACGTGTGGTCATACGCGGTGTGCGGGGAGGGCGTGGGCTGATCCGGACAGTCAGACAGTCGGACAGTCTACGCACAGTGGCACAGGATCGCGGGCGCGACACCGGCTGCGGGTCAGCGTGGTGTGGCGACCGTCGCCCGGGGCGGCGTCAGCGTGTGGTCGAGATGGTTCGTATCGCCGGACCAGTCCGCAGAACTCGCGCGGTCGCTTACGCCACTCGCAGG
>JBBRLZ010000067.1:0-21600 GCA_038231095.1 Gemmatimonadales bacterium | reverse complement strand
TCGCGAGGCGGTCGCGTGAGATTGGTGCTAGCATATCGCTCGGAAGCTACTCCCCGGCCCGTGCGCCGGGCAACGCAATTTGCCGCTCCCCGCAACCCAACGCTGTGCGTCGTCTCCTGCAATCCCTCGCGCTGTCACTGCAGGATGTGCTGCTCCTCATGGGGCAGATCATCCGTGCGATGCCGGGTGGCCGAGGGGCCTTCGCGCGACTCGTCGCTCAGCTCGATGCGATCGCCGTGCGCTCGGTACCGATCGTGCTCCTGACCGGACTGTTCACCGGCATGGTGCTCGCGCTGCAGGCGTCGGTGCAGCTTGCCCCATTCGGCGCCACGCTGTTCGTCGGCCGATTCGTGGCGGCATCGATGCTGCGTGAACTCGGCCCCGTGCTCTCTGGCATCATGGTCGCTGGCCGCGTCGGCGCTGGCATTGCGGCGGAACTCGGTGCGATGAAAGTGACGGAGCAGCTCGATGCACTCGAGACCTTAGGCGCCGAACCGATTCGCGTATTGGTGTTGCCCCGCGTGGTTGCCGCAACCCTCGCGGTACCGGTACTGGCGTTGATTGCCGACGCCGCAGGGCTCGTCGGTGCCGCGCTCGTCTCATCGGTCTATCTCGGCGTGCCGATCCGTGCATTCTGGGGCGCGGCGACCGACCAGATTGCGCTCGACGGCTTCGTGGCCGGGATCGTCCCCGCCGACCTGGTGCAGGGGCTGGTGAAGCCGTTGATCTTTGGGGTGATCCTCTCGGTGCTTGCGTGCTACCACGGCCTGCGGGCCGAGGGAGGCACGGCAGGAGTTGGCGTCTCGACGACGCGGGCGGTCGTCAGTGCGAGCATCACGATTCTCATCGCGGACTATTTTCTGACGCAAATGCTGCTGGTGCTTGTCTGATGACGGCCGCGCGAACTGATGTGCCGACGGCAGTTGAGCTGGAGCATGTGTCCGTGGCGTTCCGGCGTCCAGTGCTGCGCGACGTCTCCTTGCGAGTGGCGACCGCCGAAACGCTCGCCGTGGTTGGCGAATCAGGCACGGGGAAGTCCACCATGCTGCGGCTCATTCTCGCCTTGCAGCAGCCGGATCGCGGCGTCGTCCGCGTGATGGGTGAGGACCTGCAGAGGACGACTACTGCTTCGTTGCGCGTGCTGCGGACGCACATCGGCATGGTGTTTCAGGGCGGCGCGCTGTTCGACTCCCTGACGACGTTCGAGAACGTGGCGTTCGGACTGCGTGAGCATCGCGAATTGAGCGAGAGCGAGATCCGGTCGCGCGTGCTCGACACGCTGGCGTTGGTCGATCTCGATGCGGAGCAGGTGGCGACGTTGTTACCGGGCGCGCTGTCCGGTGGCATGCGGAAGCGCGTGGCGATCGCGCGCGCGGTGGCGCCGCGACCGGCGCTGATGCTGTACGATGAACCGACCGCCGGTCTCGACCCGCTCACGAGTGAAACCGTCACGTTACTGATGCAGCGGCTGCAGAAGGAGCTTCGGGTGACCAGCGTGGTCGTGTCGCACGATGTGCGTGCGATGCTGCGGATCGCAGATCGGATCGCGCTGTTGCACGATGGCGTCTTTGCGTTTCTCGGGGCGGCGGACGCAATGCGTGCCAGCACCGAGCCGTACACGGCCTCGTTTTTGGCGGCGGCATGAGTCTGCGCCCGGAGCCCGGCGAGATGCGCTGGATGCAACTGCGACTCGGCCTTCTGGCGGCCGTGGTGCTGGCGCTGGTCGCGGTTGCCATTCTGCGACTGGACGCCGTCGGATCGCTGTTCGGCAGACCGGTGGAATTCACGGTCCGACTCGACGATGGCCTCGGGCTGCGCGAGGGCAGTCAGGTGACGGTCGCCGGCTTGCCTGCGGGCATCGTGTCGAAGCTGCGCGTCACGCCAGCTCATCACGATTCGTCGACGGTCGTCGCGGCCCTCGTGCGCATGAACGCCGAGCAGTTCGCATTGCTGCGCGACGATTCGCGCAGCCGAGTGCGCGCGCTGGGATTGCTCGGTGATCGTCTGCTCGACTTCACGCCCGGCTCACCGACGAGGCGCGCGCTGCGCGACACGGATACGCTCGATGTCGAGAGCTTTGCCGAACTGGGCGATCTGTTCTCGGCGGCGGATACCGCGATGCGCGCCGTCACGGCCGTCAGCGCTGACCTGCGGCTCGTCGCCGCGAAGCTTCGGAAGGGAGAGGGGACGATTGGGCGACTATTCACCGATGCCGCGCTGTACGACTCGCTGCTGCGCACGGTTCAGCGCGCCGATGCCGTGCTGGCGCGCTTGCAGGGCGGGCAGGGCACGCTCGGTCGCATGCTGCGGGACACGACGCTGTACGGCACTGTCACGAGTGCGGCGATCGCGCTCGACAGCGCGGCATCCCTGCTCAACGATCGCAGCGGCGTGATCGCGCTGCTGCAGCGCGATACGACGTTTTATCTGCGACTCCGCCGAGCAACGACTGGCATCGATTCGCTCGTTCGCGGGCTGAATGCGGGGCGGGGGACGGCGGGCCAGCTACTGGTCGAGCGCGAGCTCTACGATCGGCTGCTGAAGGTCACCGCGGCGCTGGACAGTCTCGCGGCGGATGTGCGTCGCAATCCGTCCCGGTACACGAAGGGCGCGGTGCGGTTGTTCTGATCGACGGGCATCGCGATCCTCCTGCCTGAGCCGGCCGTGAGCGGGACGGCGGCCCGGTTCGCGCTTGCTTTCGCCCGACGCGGGCCGCTCCTGGGCTACGGCGCGCCGACTGGGCGATTTTCGCTTCCCGCAGAACGGCGAGCGGCTCGCTGGATGGGCGATCGCGGGCGGCGCACAGATCCTCCGCGGCGCCATCCGGACGTTCAGATGGTCGATGGAATCGGAGCCAGCACGAAAGGGGAGTAGCTTTCTCTGTTCATGTCCCGCTTCCCAGCCACCGCCAGCGATCGCGTCGACCCATGAGGGCGCTCGATCTGGATATCATCGCCACGCGCGGCTCCACCATCGAGTCGCGGCACGTGGTGCATGCCGCCGTCGTCTCCGATGACGGCGGCTTGATTGCGACGGCTGGCACGCCGGAACTGGTTGCACACTGGCGCTCCTGCGCCAAGCCGCTGCAGGTCCATCCGTTTGTCGCCTGCGGGCACTTCGATGCGCTGCGCTGGTCCGACGCCGAGTTGGCGCTCGCGTGTGCGTCCCACGGCGGCGAGCCGGAGCACGTGGCACTCGCCGCGTCCATGCTTCGGTCGGTCGGGCTCGAGGAAGGCGATCTCGCCTGCGGCGCGCACGAGCCGCTCACCGTGCGCGGCGCCCGGCTGCTGCGCGAACAGGGCCGACACGCCGGTCGCCTCCACAACAACTGTTCGGGCAAGCACGCGGCCATGCTGGCAAGCGCGCGATCGCACGGCTGGGCGACGCTGGGATACGAACTGCCGATGCACCCGGTACAGCTGGTCATCCGGGAGAGTCTGAGTCGATGGACGGGCCTCGATAGAGGCGCGCTGGACATTGCCACCGACGGTTGCGGCGTGCCGGTCTTCATCCTCTCGCTCCACCAGATGGCGACGGCCTACGCACGATTCGCGCGCGCAGCACATCGCGAAGCGGCGGCGCACCGGATCTTCTCTGCGATGGCGCTGCATCCATTTCTCGTCGGGGGAACCGATCGTTTCGACACGGTGCTCATGGAAGAGACAGGGGGCGCCGTCATCGCCAAGATCGGCGCCGAAGGCGTGCACACGCTGGCGATTCGTGACCGCGCCATCGGGCTTGCACTCAAGGTCGCCGACGGGAATCCTCGAGCGCAGTACCCAGCGGTGCTCCGCCTGCTGCAACATCTCGACGCGTTGCCGGCCACACTCCCACCCCGACTGCACGACTTCTTCGTGACCCCGATCCGGGACACGCGAGGCGACGTTGTCGGCGAAGTGCGTGCCGTTGCGTGATTTCGTAACGAATGACGACTTTTTGATGACACACTCTGAGCCACACACTGCTACCCTTCCGCCACTCGATGAGTCGACGCGGTGCCTCGTGCGCCTCGCCGCCGTCATCGGGGCGGGGACTGAACGCCAGGTGCGCGCGTTCCTCCTCGAAGCGCGCGCGCTGCCTCCGGACTGGGTGGAAGAAGTGATTCTGCAGTCGTACCTCTTCGCGGGTTTCCCGCGCACGCTTAACGCCGCCCGCGAATGGCGACGCCTCTCGGGCGCCACTGCACCCCTCGCGGATCCCGATGCCGACGCCTCGCTGATGGCGTCCGAGTGGCGCGCGCGCGGTGAAGTCACCTGCGCGCACGTCTACGGCGACATGTACGAACACCTGCGCGTGAACATTGCAAAATTGCATCCGGCGCTCGACCATTGGATGATCACCGATGGCTACGGCAAGGTGCTCAGTCGGACCGGCCTCGATCTCGTGCGTCGCGAACTCTGCGTCGTCGCCATCTGTGCGCTCGCCGCACAGGATCGCCAGCTCCACTCGCATTTCCACGGCGCCCTCAACGTTGGCGCCACCCCGGACATGGTCTCGGCCACCCTCGATGCCCTGTCCGACCTGATCGACGACGATTCTCTGAGACGCTACCGCTTGCTCTGGGGCCACGTCCGCACGGCACACACCAAACAGGCCCAGGGGCCGGTATGAGCGTCCATAACGATTTCATTGATCGCGTCGTCGTCAAAATTGCCGCCGGAACCGGTGGGTCCGGTGCCACATCGTTCCGTCGCGAAAAGTTCGTCCCGCAAGGTGGCCCCGACGGCGGCGATGGCGGCGCCGGTGGCAACGTCTACCTCCGCGCCGATGCGAACCTCACCACGCTGCTCGACTACACCTACCGCGATCGCTGGGCGGCCGAACGTGGCCAGCACGGCGAAGGCAACAACAAGACCGGTCGCAGCGGCGCCGACATCATCATGCCGGTCCCGCCGGGCACCATCGTGGTCGATGCCGAATCGAACGTGCAGCTCGGCGAAGTCCTCGAGCACGGTCAGCAGATCCTGATCGCCAAGTCCGGTCGTGGCGGGAAAGGCAACGCCTTCTTCGCCACCGCCACCCACCAGTCGCCGCGCGAGTGGCAACCCGGCGAAGAGGGAGAGGAGAAGCAGGTCATCCTCGAACTCAAACTGATTGCCGACGTTGGCCTCGTCGGTGCGCCGAACGCCGGAAAGTCCACACTGCTCTCCGTCATCTCCGCCGCGCGCCCGAAAATCGCCGCCTACCCGTTCACGACGCTCTCGCCGAACCTCGGCGTGGTCCCGATGAGCGATCACCGCAGCTTCGTCGTCGCCGATATTCCGGGCATCATCGAAGGCGCGTCCACGGGCAAAGGACTCGGACTGCAGTTCCTCCGCCACATTGAGCGGACACGCATCCTCGCGTTCATCATCCCGATCGATTCCATGGACTGGCAGGTCGAATACGACCAGCTCCGCGCAGAAATCACGGCCCACTCCCAGGCACTCGCAGAGACGCCGCACTTCGTCGTGTTCTCCAAGCTGGACCTGATGGGTGAGGAAGACTACATCCCCGAGATCGAGGCTCCCGGCGCCTTCACGGTCATCTCGCTCAGCGCCGCGAATCGCACGCATCTCGACAAGTTCCTCGACACCTGCTGGCGTAAGCTCCTCTCCATGCGCCAGGAAAACGACGCCGCATCGCGCGCCGCCGCGCAAGTTCTGCCGTGATCGTCACCCATGCGTGATGCCGACGCACGTCACGCGGCTGCGCTCGATGCGCTGACGCTGCTCGGCATTCCACGCATCGGACTCCGCGAGTGGCATCGCAGAGTCGGACTGTGCGGCGACGCGACATCGGCACTCGCGCGTCTGGGCAGTACACAGGACTCCGACGCGTCGCGACGCGACGCAGAAGCGACGCTCTCGCGCGCATCCGCGCTCGGAATCCGTGTGGTCGTGCACGGCGAGACGGACTACCCCTCCACGCTGCAGGATCTCACGGCCTGTGACAGCGCCAGCCTCTCGCCAGCCCCGCCCGTGCTCTTCGCACTCGGCAATCTCTCACTGCTGCAGCGACCCACTATTGCGATCGTAGGCACACGCCACGCGACAGCAACCGGACTCCGCGCCGCAGAGCGCATCGCGCGGGAATGCGCCGACGCCGGCGCACTCGTCGTCAGTGGCCTCGCCCGCGGCATCGATGCCGCGGCGCATGCGGGAGCCCTGTCGTCGACCGGTTCCACCGCCGCCGTCATCGGCACCGGCAACGACATCGCATATCCGGCAGATCACCGCGGCCTGCAAAGCCGGATTGCCCGCGACGGCCTGCTGCTGTCGGAACTCCCCCCTGGCCAACGCGCCACACGCGGCTCCTTTCCCGAGCGCAACCGGCTCATTGCCGCGCTCGCGCAACTGACCGTCGTCGTCGAAGCAGGCCACAAAAGCGGGGCACTCCTCACCGCCCGTGCCGCCAACACGCTGAATCGCGCCTGCGCCGCCGTCCCCGGCTCGTTCGATGTTGCGGCCTGCCTCGGCTCGAATGAGTTGCTGCGCGATGGCGCCCATGTGATCGCGTCCGTCGACGACGTGCTTGCGCTGGTGAAGCTCTCGAAGCACGGTGGCGAGACCGCGATGAACCCGACCAGCCTCACCGACGCCGAACGCGCCATCTGGGACGTGATCGGCACCGCACCGCTCGATCTGGACCTCGTCGTCGAACGCACCGGGTGGGCCGCCAACGCCTGCCTTGCGGCCATCACGACACTTGAACTCAAAGGCCTCGTGCGCGCCACGCACGCCGGCGCACTGCACCGAGCATGACACACGCCTCGCCGCGTCACGTTTACGTGCACGTGCCCTTCTGCGCACGCCGCTGCAGCTATTGTGACTTCGCGATCGCGATTCGGCGCGACGTACCGGTGCAGGAATACCTCGACGCGCTTCACACAGAACTGCGCCTGCGCCTCAGTACCACCGCGACTCCGCGACCGATCGATACCGTCTATTTCGGCGGCGGTACGCCGTCGCACCTCGGCGCAGCAGGCGTCGCGGGACTGTTGGATGTGATGCGCGAGTTCTTCACCTGGCCTGCGGACGCCGAAGTGACGCTCGAGGCCAACCCCGACGACGTCACGCCGCTCGCCGCGGCCTCGTGGCACGCCGCTGGGATCACCCGCGTCTCACTTGGCGCGCAGAGCTTCGATCCCCATGTGCTCGAATGGATGCATCGCACCCATTCCGCTGCACAAATCGATCGTGCCGTGGACGTGCTGCGCGACACACCATTCGCGAGTTGGAGCTTCGACCTCATTTTCGCACTTCCGACGTCACTGGGTCGCGACTGGTCGCGGGATCTCTCACTCGCTCTCGCCAAGCGACCACCACATCTCTCCCTGTACGGACTGACCATCGAGCAGGGCACACCACTCGGCAAATGGGCTGCACGCGGTGACATCGAGGCGCCCGATGAGTTGGCGTATGAGCGCGAGTTTCTCGATGCGCACTCGAAAGCCGCGGCGGCCGGCTTCGATCACTACGAGGTCTCCAACTTCGCCCAGCCAGGTCACCACGCACAGCACAACCGGAGCTACTGGCGCGGTGTGCCGTACCTCGGCTTTGGCCCATCGGCGCACGGATTTGATGGCGCGACGCGTCGCTGGAACAGCGCGGCGTACGCCGCCTGGCAGGAACGTCTGGTCGCGGGACGCGATCCTGTCGCCGGATCCGAGAACATCGGCAGCGGAGAGCACGAGCTCGAGCGGGTCTACCTTGGACTCCGGACGACGGCAGGTCTGATGCTGCGCGACGACGAACGCCCCGTCGTCGCACCTTGGATTGCCGCCGGATGGGCCGTGCTCGACGGCCCGCGACTCGCCCTCACCCCCCTTGGATGGCTGCGACTCGACAGCCTTTCCGCCGCCCTCACTCCCGTTACCGGCTCGCGGTAGCTAGCTGTTCTGTATGCCCATGCAGCCCGAACTCACGGATCGCGAGCGCCAGGTGCTCGAAGCGGTCATCCAGAGTTATGTGGAGACCGCAGAACCGGCAGCGTCCCGAACGCTGTCCCGACGCTTCGGACTCGGCGTCTCGCCAGCGACTATCCGCAACACCATGAGCGATTTGGAGGAGAAGGGATTTCTCTTCCACCCGCACACCTCCGCCGGCCGCGTGCCGACAGATCTGGCCTATCGCGTGTACGTCGATTCGCTGCTCCGCGTGCCCGTGATCAAGACGGCCGAGGAGACGGTGCTCGGTCAGGAAATCAGCGGTGCGAGCTCGGCGATCGAATCGATTCTGCGTCGCGCGGCGCAGTCCCTCGGCGTCCTGACGCAGGAGCTTGGCGTCGCGCTCGGACCGCAGCTCGGTGCGGCAATTCTGCAGCGCGTTGAGCTCGTACGCCTCGCCAGCGACCGCCTGCTGATGGTCCTCGCCCTCGAACGAGGCGTCGCACGGTCGATCTATATCGAGCTGCCCATTGCGATCCCCGACGATGCCATCGGCGGAGTCGTTCTCGTGCTCAACGAACGTCTGGGGGGGCTCACCCTGCATGAAATTCAATCGTCGTTGGCGCTCCGGCTACGCGACGCACAAGCGCCCGGCAGCGCCGCTGAGTTGCTGAATATCTTCGTCGAGGAAGGGGAGCAGTACTTCGCCGACGCCGCGCGGTCTGATGATGCGGTCGTCGTCCTTGGTCAGCCCTCATTGCTCGCTGAACATCCCGAGTTCGCGACCGGCGACAGCATGCGTCAGCTGCTCGCGTTCACCGAAACGCCCGCGCAGATCGCAGACGTCTTGCGCCGCCGCTCTCCGCAGCCGGGTATCACGATCACGATCGGCAACGAACACGGTGATCCTCGACTCGATCGATTCACGATCGTGACCGCAGAGTATCACTTTGGCTCGCTGAGCGGTGTGATCGGGGTTATCGGGCCCACACGCATGCCGTATCGCAAAGTCATTTCACTCGTCGGCCACGCCTCGCGCCTTGTCTCCGATCTGCTCTAGCCCTCGGATTGACGTCGGCAACGCATGGCAGTTTCCCGGCTGGTCGAGCGACTCGACACCGTCGCGCATTCCCGCGCGGCTAGGCTGACGCGCCAACAGACGGCCAGGCCTCTCGCGAGCGCAGGCGGACCGCATTGGACTTGACTAACATTACGGCGGTCCGCTGGTTGCGACCTGACCCCTCGGACGTCTTTTTCGTGCGGACTAGGGCCGTGTCATCACTTCGGCAACGTCCGGCCGGATCATGGCCTCGATCCACGAACGGGGCCCTCGTGTCCATGCGTTTGCGGGTCAGCCTTTGACGTTGCCGTCGGACCGAAGGATGCCACGGCCGTGTCATGAGTTGCGGGCGGGATCGCAGATGTGAGTGTTCGATTGGCGATACCGACGAGCGCTGACGGTGAGTTGGGAAAGACAATCAGGCGTTTTGGCACGGGGCATCTCGACGCTGATTCGCCACATCACGTTCTCGTTGTGGATGTAAGAAATCATGTCGACATGGTCTGAATCCGGGGACGCGGAGCGCGTCCAGTTCGATCCGTTCGCCGGGCCGGCGATCTCGAGTGTGACTGCATCCACCGAGGCGCAGCGTGAAGTGTGGGCCGCCGCGCAGATGGGGAGCGCTGCGTCGCTGGCGTACAATGAGGCAGTCGTGCTGCGTCTGCGCGGCGCAGTCGACGTCGCGGCAATGACTGCTGCGATTGCTGATCTGGTCGCGCGCCACGAAGCTTTGCGCGCAACGTTCAGCAGCGACGGCCTGACGATGATTCTCTCCGACGTCGCGGCACTCGACGTGCCGCTGTTCGATCTCGCGTCACTGTCGCCTTCCGATCGCGCCGAGCGTTGCGCAGCAGCACGCGACGCCGTGGTCACTCAGGAGTTCGATCTCGAGCGTGGGCCGCTGTTTCGCGCGCGCCTCGTGCGTCTGGATGCCGAATTGCACGAACTCGTGCTCTCGGCCCATCACATCGTCTGTGACGGTTGGTCGTTCGGCGTCATCGGTACTGAGCTTGCGGTGCTCTACAATGCCAGGTTCGCGGGCGTGGTCGCGCGACTCGATGGCCCGGTGTCTTTCGTCGACTATGCGCGTGAATTGGCAGGTGCGGCGCTCAGCAGTGAACGCGCGGACGATGAGGCGTACTGGCTGGCGCAGTATGCCGGTACCATTCCTGTCCTCGACGTACCGACCGACCGTCCGCGTCCACCCCTCAAGACATTCGTCGCAGGACGCGAAGATCGCGTGCTGCCCAGCGACTTGACCCGGGCGATTCGCGCGGCCGGTGCATCCGCCGGGAGCAGTTTGTTCGCGACGTTGCTGGCGGGCTTCGCGGCGGTGCTGCACCGACTGTCCGGTCAGGACGATCTGGTGATTGGCGTGCCGTCCGCCGGGCAGCCGGTCTCGGGGCGTCCGGGACTCGTCGGCCACTGTGTGAACATGTTGCCGATCCGGCTTCGGCCGGTTGGCTCGAACACATTCGACGCGTTTCTGACCGATGTCAGGACCGCCTCCCTCGACGCGTTCGAGCATCAACGCCTTGGCTTTGGTCGTCTGTTGGAGCGCCTCGCCATCCCGCGCGATCCCAGCCGCATTCCACTGGTCTCCGTGCTGTTCAACGTCGACCGTCCGCTGTCGCCGACCGCGATGCCGTTTCAAGGCATTGCGGCTGAGATGCTCAGCGTACCTCGCGCCTACGAGAACTTCGACCTCTTCGTCAACGCCTTGGAGACGGACGATGGCTTGGTTCTCGAATGTCAGTACAATCTCGACCTCTACGACCGCGCGACGGTGCAGCGGTGGCTCGAGAGTTACGAAGTCCTGCTGCGCGGCGTCGTCGCGGACGTTCGATCGCCCGTGGGCCGGTTGCCGTTGCTGACACCGATGGACCACGCGGCACTGGCGTCGTGCAACGACACACGGCTCCCGGTGCCGACCGAGCTGCTCGTGCATCAGATGGTCGAGCAGCAGGTGCAGCGCACGCCCGATGCAATCGCGATCGACTTTCAGGGATCGCTCGTGTCGTATGACGAGCTGAATCGGCGCGCAAACCGTCTCGCGCACCACCTGCAGTCGCTTGGTGTGCAACGTGGTGCACTCGTCGGACTCTGCCTCGATCGAACACCGGATCTGCTCGTCGGGCTGCTGGCCGTGTTGAAGTCCGGTGCGGGCTATGTGCCGCTTGATCCGAACTATCCAGCGGATCGACTGGCATACATGGCAGCCGATGCGGCGCTCGCGGCCCTCATCAGTACCTCGGAGACGCTGGCGGAGCTGTCGCTTGCGACGCCGGTCACAGTCCGGATCGATGCAGATGCCAGGGCGATCGCCGCGTGCTCGGACTCGAATCCTGCCGATCCGACGAGGGCGGCGCGTCCGGAAGATGTCGCCTATGTGATTTACACCTCCGGTTCCACGGGACTGCCGAAGGGCGTGCTCGTTCCGCATCGCTCAGTGACGAATCTGCTCGCCAGCGTGCAGCGCGAGCCTGGCGTCCGCGTGGACGACGTCGTGCTGGCAATCACGACGTTGTCATTCGACATCGCGGTCTCTGAAGTTGTGTTGCCGCTGACGGTCGGTGCACGGATCGTACTTGCGACGCGTGAGATTGCGTCCGATGGTGCGTTGCTGCGCGAGCTCATCGAGACGACCGGCGTCACATTCATCGATGCCACGCCGGCAACGTATCGCCTGCTGCTCGCCTCAGGCTGGAGTGGACGCGCGACCTTGCGCGTCATCTGTACTGGCGAGGCAATGCCGCGCGATCTCGCGGAGACGTTGACCGGATGTGCCGGCGAAGTGTGGAACGGCTACGGCCCGACGGAAACGACAGTCTGGTCGACGTTCGCACGCGTGGCGACACCGGTCGCGCGCGTGCTGATCGGGCGCCCCGTTGCGAACACCGTAGTGCAGATCCTTGACACGCTTGGTCAGCAGACGCCGATCGGCGTCCCCGGTGAGCTCTTCATCGGTGGCCGAGGCGTGTCGAAGGGGTATCTCAATCGGCCGGATCTCACCGCAGAACGTTTCATCGCGGATCCGCTGTCCCCTGGCGCGTTGATTTATCGTACCGGGGACCTCGTTCGCCTTCTCCCGACTGGTGAACTCGAGTGCTTGGGTCGAAATGACAATCAGGTCAAGGTCCGCGGCTTTCGCATCGAACCCGGGGAGATCGAAACGGTCCTCATGAAATGGCCGGGCGTGCGCGAAGCGGTTGTCGTTGCGCGTGAGGATCGGGTAAACGACGTCCGTCTTGTTGCCTATCTCGTCACGGACGGCGCGGAGGTGGTGTCCGAGCCGTTGCGGGCTTTCGCGAAGAATGCGCTGCCCGACTACATGGTCCCGGCTGCGTTCGTTCGCGTCGATGCAATGCCGCTGACGCCGAGCGGGAAGGTCGACCGCAAGGCGCTTCCCGCGCCGGAGCAGACGGCCGCGATGGCATCCTCGCGCGAGTATGTCGCCCCGGCAACCGAGACCGAGACGATCATTGCGGAACTCTGGGCCGATGTGCTCGGAGTCGCACGCGTGAGCGTGATCGATGACTTCTTTGCGCTCGGCGGACACTCGCTCCTCGCGTCGCAGGTGTTGTCCCGTCTGCGCCGAGTACACGGAATTCAGCTGTCATTCCGCAAGGTCTTCGAGGCGCCGACCGTCCGGGCATTGGCGGAACAAGTGCGCCTCGCTGCGGGTGCCCCGAGCATCCCGATCAGCGCCGACGTGATACCGCACCGCGTCAATGCCGCGACGGCGCCGCTGTCCGTGCTGCAGGAGCGCTTCTGGATGCTCGAGGAGTTGGAGCCCACGCAACGCTCGGCGCATGCGCACAGCGCGGCGTGGCGACTCACCGGGGCGCTCGATCTGGATCGGCTCGAACGCGCGTACGCCAAACTGATTGCTCGACACGCGATGTTGCGCACGAGCTTCCACACCATCGACGGCATCCGCGAACAGCGGGTCTCGCCGACCAGCGCGTTTGCGCTGGAGTCTCGTGATCTGTCGTCGTACGATCGCGCGGCGCAGACTGCCGTCCTGGATGAGTTCTTCCGCGAACAGCAATTCGCCACGTTCGACATCAGTGTGCACCCGCTGCACCGCGCCCGCGTTTTCAAGTTGTCGGCCGACCAGCATCTGCTCTATACGCTGCAGCACGGCATGGTGTGGGACGGCTGGAGTTTCGATCTCTATATCACGGAACTCTCGGAACTCTACGCCGCCGATGAAGCGCACCGCGAACCGGTGCTCGCCGAGCTGCCGGTGACGTATGGTGACTTCGCCGCGTGGCAGGCGAGCTGGCTCAATGGGCCGGAGGCGAAGGCGCAGGGCGAATGGTGGCGCGAGCGGCTCGCTGGGCGCCTGCAGGAGATCGCCCTGCCGACTGATTTCCGCCGGCCAGCGCTGTCGTTGAACCGAGGCAGCCAGGTGTCACTCGAGTTCACGAGCGATGAAGCGGACAGACTGCGAGCGCTTGCACGGTCACACGACGCCACGCTGTTCATGCTCGCATTCGCGGCATACAACGTGGTCCTGCATCGGTACACTGGCCAGCGGGATCTGCTGATTGGCTCGCCGGTCCGAGCGCGGACGCGCCCGGAGCTCGAAGTCATCATCGGCCCGTTCGTAAACACCGTGATGCTGCGTACGCAGGTCGCGCCGGAGATGACATTCTCCACACTGTTGCGCGCGGTGCGTGACGTGACGCTGGATTCGTTCAGCAATCAGGAGCTGCCGTTCGAATTGCTTGGTACGCGCATGCCGCCTGTTCGCGCGCTGTTCTCCATGCAGGATGCGCGAGAGCGCCCGCTGACATTAGGGGCGCTGCAAGTGGATCAGTTTCATGTGCCGCAGCATTTCGCAACGAATGATCTGATGTTGTGGATGATGGAGACCAGAACACAGCTGCACGCCGTTCTGAACTACAGTACGGAACTCTTCGAGCGCGCGTCAGCGGAGGCGTTCGTGCAGCAACTGCGCGCGGTGATGCTGTCTGTGCTCGGAAATCCTGCGCAGGAAATCGGCCGGATCGAATTGCCGGCGCCGCTCACGCCGATTGCGACAGCCGCGCTCCAGCGCCCGAATGTGGTGTCGCTCCCGATCGCAATCGCGCAGATCGCGCAGGAGTCGCCGGACCGCGTCGCAATTCAGGCAGAGGGTGGTGTGCTGACGTACGGCGAACTCGTCCTGCGTGCGCGCCGCGTTGCGTCGGGGCTGGCGGCGCTCGGCGTCCGTGCTGGAGTCCCGGTCAAAATCTCGCTGCCCGCGGGTACGAATTGCGCAGTCGCTGTCCTGGGCGTGCTTGGCGCCGGTGGCGCGGTGATGCTCAGTGATCCGGACGACGCCGACGAATACCGACGGGAGATGGCAATCGGCGCTCACATCGCCGTTCGCGTGACGGCTGGCATTGCGCAGGGGCGCGATGGAGTGCGTACCGCCGTGCTGCCCGAGCTGCTGATGGCGACCGAGCGGAACTTCGTGACCACTGACATGAACGATCCAGCGGTCATCGTCGCGCTGGCTGGCGCCGATGGGAGCGCAGAGATTCACCACGTGACACACGCGACGCTGGCTTCGCAAGCAGCAGGGATTGCAGTAGAATTGAAGCTGACCGCTGACGATATCGTCGCGACGGCATCGGCCGCGAGCGGGCCGGCCGCCGTTCTTGACATGCTCTGGCCGCTCACCGTCGGCGCGTCAGCGCTGATCCTATCGGATGACGCGCGTGACGACGGCGAGGAACTCGCGGAGGAGCTGTCGGACGGCCGCGCGACCGTCGTGGTCGGCGAGTCCGGCCTGTGGCAGCAACTGCTGGCGACTGAATGGACCGCGACGGTCGGGTGCCGTGCGATTGTCGTCGCCGGCGTGCTGCCTTCGGCGTCTGAACTTGCCGAACTGTCGGTGCGCGTGTCTGACGCGTACACGCTTTTGAGTCTGCCGGCAGACGGAGGTGCTACCGCACTCGAGCCGATTCGTTCGACCGACGGGTGCTGCCACGTGGGAGTTCTTGGTCTGGCTGACGCGTATCTCGATGTCGTCAACGCGTCCGGAGAGACCGCGCCCCTCGGCATCCCTGGTCGATTGCGCGTCGCGAGCGGCGCACGCCAGCGAGTGACTGGCGTGCGCGCGCGCGTGCTCGTGGACGGACGTCTCCAGTTGATGCGCGACGATCTGGCGTACTGGAACTCCGGCGGCGTGACGGTTTCGCGCGCGGGCGTGGAGTGGGCGGTTTGCCGGCACCTCGGTGTTGCCGCGGCCGCTGTGACGTCGCATGCCGACGCGTCGGGTGCGCGCGTTCTCGTGGCGCACGTCGTGCTTCGCCCAGGGGTCCGCTTCGCGGAGACGGAACTGCGCGCCCAGGCTCGCCAGCACCTGCCGCGAGCCGTGGTACCGCGACGATTCGTCGAAATGAGCACGCTGCCGACGCTCGGCGATGGCACCGCTGATTATGAAGCGCTCGAGAACCCCTTCCAGTTGCGGACCAGCGCGCGCGCGCAAACGCGGGCGCCGCGCAACGAGACCGAGGCGATGCTGGCGAATGTGTGGAAGGTGGTGCTGGGCGTGGAGTCCGTCGACCCACAGGACAATTTCTTCCGACTCGGCGGCACCTCGCTGCTGTGCTTCCGCGTTGTCGAACAGGTTCGTACCGCGACTGGGTTGCACCTCAACCCGCGGGCATTGCTCGTCGGAACACTCGAGCAGGCGGCAACGGAATTGGCCACGCGCCTGGGGCAAGAGCAGCCGAATTCCACGCCCGGTCGTGACGAGTCGCAACCGGGCGTGCTGGCGCGTCTGCGAGGATTGATTCGCTGAGCAACGACAGTGCTTCGGCACGATCTCAGACGGGCTTTCGCGCCAGAGCGTGTTCGATGAACTCGCGGAGGCGAGCGCTGTACATCGGGTCCGCCCTGAGATAGCCCCCGTGCTCGGCTCCCGGGATCAACCAGAATGTCTTGGGCTCACGCGCGTTGTCGTACACCTCGCGTGAGAGGAACGCTGGTACCGTGTGGTCGTCGGTGCCAGCAACGATCAACATCGGCCGCGGCGCAAATCGCCGCGCCGCTTCGGCGGCGTCGGGCGTGTTCCTCTCCATGCCATTCAGCCAGTCGCCGAGTAACGCACCCCACTGTGAGGCGACGCCGCTGGGTGCGTATTCGGCCAACCCCTGCGTCCACGGGCTCCCGAAGACGCCTTCGACGAACAGCGCGCTGACCAATGAGTCATCGGCGGCGGCAAGCAGCGCGACATGGGCGCCGAGCGAGAAACCGAGGAGCCCAAGACGTCCAGGCTCGACGTCCGGCTGTCCAGCGACGTACGCCGTCGCTGCGCGAACCGCGTCTCGCTCCTTTGGCCCCAGGCCGATCTTGCCCTCGCTTTCTCCACACCCAGGCCAATCGAAGAGGAGAACCCCAGTTCCCCCTGCGACGAGGATTCTGGCGTACGGCAGCATGCGGTCGCGCGTCGCGCTGCTCCCGCCAACTGCGACGACTGCGGCGCCAGTCGTTGATGGGACATACCAGCCCTTGAGGCGCGTCCCGTCAGCTGATTTGAATTCGACGACCCGGAGGCCGAGGGCCGCCGCGTCCGTGGGGAGCTCTGGAATTGAACGCGGCGCAGAGAAGAACTTGTACTCCGAACGGACCGCGCGCGCCGCTCGCAGCAGCTGCCAGCCGACGCCAGCCGCGAGGATGCTGAGAATGATGCGTCCGAGGAAACGTTTCATCTTGTCGTTCATGCAGTGCGCAGAGTTGACGGATACGGTATGGAAGCCCGCAGCGCCAGTACCCGCCGTCGTGGGCCTCGGCGGCGGCGGATCATTCACGCTGTACAGCCCACATGACGGGGGGATGCACTGCGACTCTCGCCACCGGGTTGCAACAGGCCGCTTGCGATCCGGGTCGCCATCGGACGTTCACCGACTCGACGTATCCTGCGCTGGGGTGTTAATTCGCGCTGAAGCAGTGCTCTGGCCTGCAGCAACTGGTTGGTGGGGGCGTTGCGATCAGCGAGCTCCCGCGTCGAGGGTCACATCCACGGCGTCGTTCGGGCGTTCCGATACGTCACAATGTCCGCTCCTTGAAAGTCATGAGTTCTGAGCCGGTACCGCGAGCAACGGATGTCGACGACGTGAAGTCCGTAGAGATCGTACCTCGATTCTTCGCGTCGCGCGACAGTCAACTGTTCGGAGTGTACCACGCCCCCGACGGCGCCCTCTTGAAGAATGAGGGTGTCGTACTGTGTTACCCTGGACCCCAGGAGTACGCGCAGGTGCACTGGGCATTTCAGAAATTGGCGAGAATGCTCAGCGCGGCCGGATTGCACGTCCTGCGGTTTGACTACGCTGGAACCGGTGATTCGTGCGGCGAGTCGAGCGACGCCACGCTCGCAGCGTGGGCCGAGGATGTCAGTGCCGCGGTGGCGGAGCTCCGAGACCTCGCCGGCATCCGGCGCATCTCGGTCGTCGGCATGCGGCTGGGTAGTGTGCTGGCGTTGCGGGCAATTGCACAGGGGTTGAAGGTGAAGAGCGCCGTCCTCTGGGACCCCATCGTCGTCGGCGGCGACTACGTGCGGTCCCTCGACGCCGCCGAGGATTTCCGGCTTCGCCTGCTCTTCGCCCCCGAGTCGACGTCGCGCGTTGCCGGTGAGTTGATGGGGTACCCATTTCCGGACCGGATCCGCAAGGAAACGGAGAGCATCGATCTGCTCCATGAACCAATCGGGCGATTGGAACGCGTGATGGTGATCGGAGCACGATTTGACACGGCGCAGATCGCACTGCAGCGCCGGCTCGAGGCTGAGGGCAGTCTCGTGTCGACAGCGCGCGTTGGTGATCCCTCGCTGTATGACGATGGCAGGCACCCACGTGACATGATCCTGTCGCATAACATTCCGGTCGCGATCACGGAATACCTGTCTGGTCGACGCGCATGAAAGAGCGGGCAGTCACGTTCGGTGCTCACGGCGGGCTCGTTGGGATCCTGACGGAGCCGGAGCGCGAGCGAACGGCGCCAATCGCGGTCATCGTATCGAACATCGGGATGCATCACCGTGTCGGCCCGTTCCGGCTCTATGTGGAGCTCGCGCGCCGCCTGGCGGACAGCAGCGTTCCGGTGCTGCGCTTCGACCTCGCCGGCATGGGGGACAGCGAGCCACGACACGAATCGGCGTCGCCGTCTGAGAGTGCGCTGCGTGACATGGAAGATGCCATGCAGCTGCTCACCGACACGGTCGGCGCCGAGAAGTTCATTCTGATTGGCCTCTGCTCGGGAGTCGACAGTTCGCACGCGGCCGCGGTGCGCGATACCCGCGTCCTTGCCGCCGCATTCATCGATGGCTACAGCTACCCCAGCCTGGGGTTCTACATCCGACGGTTCCGCGGTAGCCTGCTCCAGCCGGCACGCTGGAAGCGTTTTCTGCGCCGTCACCTTGGATCCGAGAAACAGGTCGAGGTCGGAGATGCGTTGCCACAGGTGTTTGTCCGCGACCACCCGACGCGGGACCAGTTTCGGCAGGACGTCCTGAGCATGACGCGGCGTGGTGTGCGCCTGCTGTTCGTCTTTTCCGGCGGGGTGTTCTATCGATTCAATTCGCCGCGTCAGTTCGTCGAGATGCTAGGCTCTCGTGTGCGGAGCGACCGCATCGAAGTCGACGCGATGTACACCGCTGATCATGTGTTCACGAGTGTCGCGAAGCGGGACGCGCTCGTCGAGCGACTTGACCGATGGGTGCGGAAGGTTGTGGCCTGATGCGGTGTGGCGATCGCCGGCGCCCGTTCGCGTGACCCGTGTCGCGTGCCCCGCCGACCGGCTGGGTGGCGGCGCTACCCCGATTTGGTGATCTTTACCCGCTACGCCCGGCCCTACGACGCCGGGCGTTCGTGCGACGCGCCGGGTCGTGCCGGCTGCGCGCTTTTCTCTCGTGATGTGACAGATGGCTGAATACTACGCGACTCTGGGCGTCGAGAAATCGGCGTCCGATGATGAGCTGAAGAAGGCATACCGCCGCCTGGCGATGCAGTACCACCCCGACAAGAACGGGGGCGCCAAGGAAGCGGAGGAAAAGTTCAAGGAAATCACCGAGGCGTACGACGTCCTCCGTGACCCGCAGAAGCGCGCGGCGTACGACCGGTACGGTGAAGCCGGCCTCCGCGGCGGCGGGCCGGGGTCCGGCTATCAGCACGTCGACCTGAGCGAAGCGCTGAACATCTTCATGCGCGACTTCGGCTTCGGTTCGAGCGATATGTTCGGCGGCCGCGGCGGCTCCGGCGGTGCGCGACCCGGGGGGGACATCAAGGTCGGTGTGCCGCTGACGCTGGCGGAGGTCGCGACAGGCGTCGACAAGGTGCTCAACATCAAGGTCCTCGACACCTGCGAGACGTGCACAGGGTCCGGCGCTGAAGTCGGCTCGACGCCGCAGCGCTGCGCAACCTGTGGCGGCACCGGCGAAGTCCGTCGCGCGCAGCGCAGTTTCTTCGGTCAGTTCGTCAGCGTTGCCGCATGTCCGACGTGCAACGGCGAAGGCACCGTCGTCGCGTCGCCATGCCGAAAGTGCAAGGGTGAAGGCCGCGTGCGCGTCGACAAGTCGATCAGCGTGCGCATCCCCGGCGGTGTCGCGACGGGACAGTACATGACGTTGCGCGGTGTCGGCAACGTCGGGTCACGCGGTGGCGGCAAGGGCGACGTGCTGGTCGTCTTCGAGGTCGAGGACAATCCGCGCTTCGAGCGCGACGAAGAAGATCTTTTCACCGAAGTGCTCATCACGTATCCGCAGCTGGTGATGGGCACGGACCTCGTCGTGCAGAGCCCCACGGGTACCGAATACAAGGTCAAGGTCCCGGCAGGGACGCAGAGCGGTCATCTCTTTCACCTCCGTGGGAAGGGGCTTCCGCGCGTGAACGCGAGCGGCACCGGCGATCTGCATGTGCGCGTGCAGGTGTGGACGCCCGAAGCCGTTGGTGATGAAGAGAAGAAGTTGCTCAAGCGTCTCGCCGAGCTGCACGGCAACGCGCCGACGGAACGCAACAAGAGCTTCTGGTCGCGGATGAAAGAAGCGCTGGGCGCATGACGACGTCGCAATGGCAGACGCTACGCGTGACGCCCTCGCACGAGGGGGTTCGCGACGCGGTGGCCGCGGCGTTGTTCACTGGTGGCGCGGAAGGCTTGCACGAGGACGGCGTGTCGTTCGTCACGCATGTGCCGGACGATCACGATCTCGTGTTCCTGCGCGCCGAAGTGGTGCGCGCTGATCCCGCGGCGCAGATCCTCGTGTCGCCACTCGATCCCACCACGGCATCACCCGAACTCCACGGCACCGTGCAGGCGCACGATCTTGGCGCGTTCGTCATCACACCGCCGTGGCTCGCCGATCAATACGATCCGGCGAAGACGATCATCGTTGAACCGGGCATGGCATTCGGAACCGGTGAACACGCAACCACGCGCGGCGTTCTGCGCTTGCTGCCGAAGGTCCTGCGCGTGGGTGATGTCGTCGCAGACCTCGGCGCAGGCAGCGCGGTGCTGGCGATCGCGGCGGCGAAGGGCGGGGCATCGAAGGTGATTGCGATCGAGCTCGATGATGACGCGATGTCGAATGCCGAGGAGAACCTCGCACGCAACGGCGTTGGTGATCGCGTGCACCTGCTCTGCGGTGACGCATCGGTGCTGCTGCCGTTCTTCGCACCGGTACGTGTCGTGCTTGCCAACATCATTTCGAGCGTGCACGTCGAAATGCTGCCGGTGGTCGAGCAGTGCCTCGCGCCGGATGGCGTGGTGATCATCAGTGGGATTCTGCAGGCCGAACGGGAGGAGATGCTGCGGCACCTCGCCTCGGCGGGCTGGCGCATGATCGACGACGACAGCGAGGGAGAGTGGTGGAGCGCGACCATCGTCCGGGCGTAGCCCACTTCTTCTCGACCGAGCCATTGCTCTCGCCCGGCGCGCTGGTGCTGGGCGAGGACGCCGCGCATCATGCCAGAGTGCGCCGAATCGCTGTCGGTGCGCCTGTCACCGTTCGCGATGGAAGCGGTACCACCGCGTCGGGAACGCTGGTGCGGATGGGGAAACAGCATCTCGAGCTCGAAGTCGAGTCGCCACGGTGTCCGCCGCCGCTCCCGCCCGTGCATCTGCTGGTCCCGGTGGCAGACAAGGAGCGGATGCTGTTGCTGGCGGAGAAGGCGACGGAGCTTGGCGTGACCACGTGGCGACCGGTGCTCTGGCGTCGATCGCGCAGTGTCGCCGGTCGCGGCGAAGGGCCGATGTTTGCGCAGAAGGTCGAGGCCCGCATGATCGGCGCGCTGTTGCAGAGTGAAGGCGCGTGGCTGCCGCAGCGATTCATGGAGTCGAACGCCGAGCGCGCGATCGCGGCGCTGCCGTCGGATGGAACCCGATTGCTCCTGGATCCCGCGGGCGATCCGATCGGGTCGGTCGGGATGGTCGGACCGGTCGTCATTGCGGTCGGTCCGGAAGGTGGATTCGAGCCGGACGAGACGGAGCGTCTGGTCGAGGCCGGCTTCCGGCGCGTGGCAATCGCAGGCGGTATCCTGCGCATGGAAACTGCCGCCATCGTCGCCTTGGGGGTTGTTCGGACCCAACTTGCCGCCGTCCCGCGCTGAGGAGCTCCAATGTCTGACTGCCTGTTCTGTCGTATCGCCCGCAAGGAAATCCCGGCGCAGATCGTGGCCGAGACGGA
>JBBRLZ010000066.1:0-21715 GCA_038231095.1 Gemmatimonadales bacterium | reverse complement strand
TGCGCGGCCGCGCGCCGGTGGGCTGGTACCCGACCGCACTCGTGCTCGCATCCGACTCGCTGTACGTGATCGACGCGAAGGGTCGCGGCACCATGGCGAATCGCGCACTACCGCAGCCCGGTGCGCAGCCGAACCCCGCCGCACGCGCCACGAACTACACGCTCGGTCAACTCAACGGCACGATCACGACGGTGGCGCTGAGTGCGTTCGCCGAGCCGTCGCTCGCCGCGCTCAGTGGCCGCGTCGCGCGTGCCAACAACTGGGATGCGCCGTCGGTCCGCAGCGGCATGCCGCCGATCAAGCACGTCATCTACATCATCAAGGAGAATCGCACCTACGATCAGGTATTCGCCGACATGAAGCAGGGTGACGGCGACACCACGCTGCTCTGGTTCCCACGCAATAACTCGCCGAATCATCATGCGCTCGCCGAGCGCTTCGGCCTTTTTGATCGGTTCTTCGTGAATGCGGAAGTGAGTCCGGACGGCCATAACTGGAGCATGGCGGCATACACCACCGACTATTCGCAGAAGACGATTCCGTCCAACTATTCGCAGCGTGGCCGCTCCTATGACTGGGAGGGCACGAATCGCAATCGCGTGCCAATGGATGACGGCGACGATGACGTGGCCGAGCCGGCGAACGGGTATCTCTGGGATCTCGCCCAGAAGAAGGGGCTGACCTTCCGCAACTACGGCGAGTTCGTGATCCCGCAGAACACGACCGGTGCTGCGCCCGCAGGATATCGCGGCGTGAAGCCGTTCCTGGTCGCGAACACGAATCGTGATTACCCGGGCTATGACCTCGACATTCAGGATCAGTATCGCGCCGACATCTGGATCAAGGACTTGAACTCCTGGGTCGCGAAGGGCGAGATGCCGCAGTTCCAGATCATGCGGCTGCCGAACGATCACACCTCCGGCGCATCAGCCGGCAAGCCGACGCCGCAGGCCTACTTCGCTGACAACGACCTCGCACTCGGTCGTATCGTGGAAGCATTGTCGAAGACGACGTTCTGGGAGAGCACGGCGGTCTTCGTGCTCGAGGACGACGCGCAGGCCGGCCCCGATCACGTGGACTCCCACCGGTCCGTCCTGATGGTGATCTCGCCGTGGGCGCGCTCCGATGTGCAGCACCGCTTCGTGAACACGACCGACGTGGTCGCGACCATGGAATCATTGCTCGGTCTCGACGCGCTGTCACCATTCGATCGCTACGGCCGCCCACTGCGCGAGATCTGGCGCACGGCGCCCGATGTCCGACCCTACGCCGCACTGGTGCCGACGGTGCCGCTCACGAATCGCAACCCGGAGCGCGGCACCGGCGCGATCGAGTCGAAGCGACTCGATCTGCGCTATGAGGATGTGGCCGAGGAGGATCTGTTCAACCGCATTCTCTGGTACACGATCAAGGGGAAGGCAGCCCCGTATCCGGGGCCGACACGTATGTCGGCGGCAGAGGTGCTGCGCGGACGCTGATCGACGCTGCGTCGCCCCTGCAGCGCGGGCGGCTCCTTCGTCATGAGAGGGATGAGGCCTTGACTGCGCGTGAGTGAGAGAACCCTTCATGGAGTCTCGTCATGCGCCTTGTCGCCCCGTTGTTCGGTTGCCTGCTTTGTACCGCCTGTGGCGGCGGCGGCGACGCTGCGGTCACCCAGCTGCCACCTCCACGCATCGTGGCAACGGTTGTGATTTCGAGCGACACCGCGACGCTGGTCCCATCGCGCACGGTGCAGCTGACCGCATCGGCGCGCGACCAGACGGGCGCCGTCATCGCCGACCGGACGATCAACTGGACGACGTCCAATGTGTCGGTCGTCAGCGTGTCTTCAGCAGGCAGCGTCACGGCTCTCAGCGTCGGCACGGCATCGATCGTCGCCTCCAGCGACGCCAAGGCCGACACCGCACGCATCACGGTGCTCGACGGTGCGGTGATCGGCAGTGCCGGTGGTACCGCGACCCTCACCGGCGGTGCAGCGCGGGTGACGATTCCCGCTGGTGCGCTGGCGGTCGAGCGCATGATCACCGTCGCCGGCATCGTGTCGCCGGTTGTCGATGCACGCCTGGCGCCCGGCACGGCATACGCGTTCGGCCCGAGCGGAACGTTCTCAGCGCCGGTGACGCTGCAACTGCGGTACAATCCTGCGACACTGCCGGCTGGAGTGACCGCCGCGTCACTGCGCGTGAATCGCCTGACGAATGGCAGCTGGGTCGAGATCGCCGGCAGTGTCGTGAGCGAGGCGACGACATCGGTGTCAGCGCCGACGAGTTCCTTCAGTGACTACGCGTTGCTCGGTGCTGTGACAAGTGCCGGTTCCGACATCGTACTGAGTTTCGAAAACGGGGTCGGGCCCACCTGCTCGGCACCAGGCGCCTGTGGGCTCGGCACAGGGCTGAGCTGGACCGTGCCCTCCGACGTCTACAGCGCGACAGTCGAACTCTGGGGCGCATCCGGTGGCGGTGTTCTCGGCATCGGCCTTGGCGCAGGCAAAGGCGGCAAGACCACATCCACCGTCATTGTGGCGCCGGGTGAGCAGTATCAGGTCCGCCTCGGCGGGGCGGGCGCCGGGACGACGACATCGCGCAATGGAGGCGGCGGCGGCGGTGCAGGTGGGTCCGGTTTCGATAACCGACTCGTGTTCTGCACACGGCTCGACGTGAGCGTGACACCAAATGTCGGTGTCGGGTGTGTCGGCAACGGGTTCGCCGGTGGGGGGGCGACGGACATTCGGCGCGGCGCGCCGATCTTCTCCGATTTTCCGAATGCAGGGGATCGCATCGCGGTCGCCGGCGGCGGCGGCGGCGATAGTGGGCAGGGCATGAACGGCGGTCCCGCGTGCACGCTCATCAACCCGGCAGCGGCCGTGGGAACGCCGGCGGGTGGCGCGCCAGGTGGGCACGGTGGCGGCAGTTCTGGTGCGCCCGGAGCGAGTGGGCCGGACGGAAAGCCACAGGGCGTCTCAGGCGGATACACGCAGTCGTCGGCTGGTGGCGGCGGCGGTGGAAGTTCAACGCAAGGCGGTACTGGCGGCATGGCGCCGCGCGTGACGCCGCAGCCAGCAACCGGAGTGGCAAACGGTGTGGCGGGCACGCTTGGCTATGGCGGCAAGGGAGGGGTCGAATACGGTGCGGGCGGCGGCGGCGGCGGCGGTGGCTGGTTCGGCGGCGGCGGCGGTGCACCCACGCTCGCGGAATGCAATGGCATGTACTCCGCTGGGGGCGGTGGAGGCAGCAGCTTCGGGCCGACCGGCAGCGTGTTCGAACGTGGGGTATGGACTGGGGCCGGACGTGCGGTGGTGACCTATCGTACCACGCCCTCGCTGCAGGCCACGGCGCTCACACTTACCGTCTCACCCGCCGGCGCGGTGGCGGCGAACACCGCCGTCACGCTCACGGCAGTGGTGTCGCTGAAGCCGCCGGCAGTCGGCACCGTCGTTGGGCTCGTACGCTTCGAAGTCGATGGGGTGCAGGTCGGGGCGGGGCCGACACAGCTGAGTGATGGACGTGCCGTTTCCGTGCCGGTGACGCTGGGTGCCGCCGGCTTTCGCCAGTTGCGCGCCACATTCCTCGGCACCGCCACGCAGTCCCCCAGCAGCGCGAACGTGCCGACGACCGTCACGCCATGATCAGCACATGACGGTCGGGCTGATCATGGCGCCACCTCGTGGAACTCGAGTGCCTTCACACGATCCACGGTCCAGCGTTGCGCCCACTCGCTTTCGAACAGGATCACCGGGTTGCCGAGTGCGTCGAAGATGCGCAGGCGACCCGGTTCAGCCGCAAGTCGGTCGACGTCGGCAGTCGGGCCCGTGACCCACCGCGGATAGCGCGCACTGATCGGCTCGAGCTTGCAGCGCACGCCATACTCGTGCTCGAGACGATGCAGCATCACGTCGAACTGCAGCACACCGACGGCGCCGACGATCGGCGTCGGCTGCGACACGTCCGACTGTGACGTGTAGAACACCTGTGCGGCGCCTTCCTCCGTGAGCTGGCGCAGGCCCGCGTCGAGTTGCTTTCGCTTGATCGGATCCTTCAGCACGACCCGTGCAAAATGCTCAGGCGGGAAGCGTGGGATGTCGCTGAATTCGAGCTTCTCGCCTTCGGAAAGTGAATCACCGATGCGGAGGTTGCCGCGATCCATGATCCCGATCACGTCACCCGGCCACGCTTCCTCGATGATGGTGCGTTCACGAGCCATGAACTGCTGTGGCGCATTCAGTCGCACGGTCTTGCCGGTGCGCACATGCAGGGCCGGCATGCCGGCCTCGAACCGGCCCGAACACACGCGCACGAACGCAATACGATCGCGATGCTTCGGATCCATGTTCGCCTGAATCTTGAACACGAAGCCGGTGAACTCCTCCTGCGTCGGTTCGACCGCACCGATGGTGGACTCGCGCGACGTCGGTGCCGGTGCGAGCTCGAGGAACTCACGGAAGAAGGGTTCGACACCGAAGTTCGTGAGGGCACTGCCGAAGAACACCGGCACCAGCGCGCCCGAAAGAATTTCCTCGTGATCGAACGGATGGCCAGCCGCTTCCAGCAGTTCGAGATCGTGCAGCAGCTGCTGGTGCGCCTCGGCACCAAGGAGCTCGATGATCTCGGGACTGTCGAGACGTCCCTCGTGACCCGTCGCACGCTTGGCGCCGTGATCGTCGCTGCGATCGAACAGATAGATCAGCTCCTTCCGCCGATCGTACACCCCGACGAACGAGCCATCGCGGTGAATCGGCCACGTGACAGGATGACAGTTGATCCCGAGATCCGTCTCGACGTCGCTGATCAGCTTGAGCGGATCCTCACCGGCGCGATCGCACTTGTTCACGAGCGCGAAAATCGGCATGCGGCGGCGCTTGCACACCTGAAACAGCTGGCGCGTCCGATCCTCGACACCTTTGCGATTGTCGAGCAGCATCATGGCGCTGTCAGCCGCCACCAGCGTGCGATACGTGTCCTCCGAGAAATCCTCGTGGCCGGGTGTATCGAGCAGGTTGATGTGGAAGCCTTCCCAGTTGAACTGCATCACGCTCGACGTGACCGAGATGCCGCGTTCCTGTTCGAGCGCCATCCAGTCCGACGTCGCATGCCGCTGGGCCCGCCGCGCCTTCACTGAGCCGGCCAGGTGAATGGCACCGCCGTACAGCAGCAGCTTCTCGGTGAGAGTCGTCTTACCTGCGTCGGGATGGCTGATGATGGCGAACGTCCGCCGGCGCTCGATCGTACTGGCGATGGCGGCGGAGGTGGCTGAAGCGGGCATCGAATCGGAAATCGGGTGACGAACCGAACGACTCGGTCCGACGTGAAAGATACCGACCCCTGCCTCCCCGTGGTGGCCGCGATGCCGGGAAATCGTACGCGGCCGGCGGATACTCGCTCGCCCCGCGTCACGATCGCGATCGCGAGAGACAGGTTCGCGACGCGCCGCTCGCCCGAGCACGCTTTACAGCGCTCGCCTTCCGCCAGAGTTTAGTTCTGACTGGCACGAATCCCCTCTGCACCGGACGCAATGGCGACTGCCCCCGACTGGACGAATGCGCTGCTTGCGGCGAGTGTCCTCGACAATGCGCCCGGGCCGGTGGCCGTCCTCGATGCGGCGTGGGGCGTTCGCTATGCCAACCGCGCATGTGCCGCCGCGCTTGGGTATGCCGACCCCACGGCGCTGCTCGGGGTGCGATTGCTCGACCTCGTGCCGGCGATTCGTGAATCGGAATTCCACGCCAGGATCGAAGAGGCGATGGCCGGCGCTGCGGTGTCGTTTCAGGTCTACAATCCCGCCACCGACCAGTGGATCGCCATCACCGCGCATCCGGTGCGCGATGGTGTCGCAGTCTTCTCGTCCGATGTGTCGGAGCATCGACGACGCGAGGCCGAGCTGGCCTCGGTCAATGCCCGTCTCGACGCGATCGTCAACAGCACGCCGGATCTCGTGCTTGCGGTTGATCGCGATCTCAGATTTCTCGCGTTCAACCGCGCATACGCCGATACGTTCGAGCGGCTGTTCGGATATCGCATCGCGGTCGGCGACGGATTCCGCGAAGCGCTCGCGGCGCACCCGGAGGCGCGCGACGAGGCGATCGCGCGGTGGTCGCGTGCTGCAATCGACGGAGAAGAGTTCACCGTGCACCGTGAACTCGGCCCCGACGGTCACGAGCGCCGCGTCTATCAGGTACGCTACGCGAATCTGCGGAGCAGAGACGGCGCACTGATTGGCGCGGTATCATCCATGCACGACGTCACGCAGAGCGTGCGTGACCGGTCGGCGTTGACTGAGTTGAGCGAACGCCTCGACGCCATCATCCGCTACAGCCCCGATCGCGTCGTCGGGGTGGACGTGTCGCTCACGGTGGTGGCGATGAATGAACACGCGAAGTCGGATTTCGCCGGCCTCTGGGGCGTGCCCATCGCCGTGGGTGACTCGCTGCGTGAGCGACTGAAATCGTTGCCTGCGGCACAGCGTGATGCCGCACTCGACATGTGGGAGCGCGCAATCGCCGGCGAGGCCACTCGGCAGTTTGCGACATTCGGCCTGACACCGGAGTCGATGCAGGCGTACGAGATCAGTTTCGGTGCCGTGCGGGACCGCAGCGGTGAACCGGCCGGCGCTGTGATGGTCGCGAAGGATGTCACCGATCGCGAACTGGCGCTGACGGCACTGCGCGAGAGTGAGGCGCGATTCCGCGCGCTTGGTGAGGCGGCACCGATCGGCATCTTCCTCGCCGACGCGCTTGGTCATTGCACGTATGCGAATCCCCGCTTGCAGCAGATCTGGGAATTGCGCGAGGCGACACTGCTCACGCGTGGCTTCGCATCGCGCGTGCCGCCGGGGGATCTGGAGCTGGCGGAGTCCTGGCTCGGCATGCGTGGCGGTGGGCGCGACTTCCGCGGTGAATTCCGGCTCGTGATGGGCGATGGTGTGGAGCGCTGGGTGCTGGCCCACAGCGCCGCCATCCGCGACGAAACCGGCACGATCGTCGGTCGCGTGGGAACGATCGATGACATCACGGACGCACGCCGTGCGGAAGGCGAGCGACTTCAGCTCGAGCAGAAGATGCTGCAAGCGCAGAAGCTCGAGTCACTCGAGGTGCTCGCCGGCGGTATCGCGCATGACTTCAACAACCTCCTCGTCGGCGTGCTCGGCAACGCGAGTCTCGCGCTGCTCGACTTGAGCGAAGACTCGCCCGCGTTTGCGCCCCTCCTCGATATCGAACGCGCGGCGCATCGCGCTGCCGATCTCACGCGGCAGATGCTCGCGTACTCCGGTCGCGGACAGTTCATTGTGGAACCGGTGGATCTCTCGGAGCTCGTGGCCGAGATGGGATCGCTGTTGCGCACCGTGCTGTCGAAGCAGGCAGCCATCGACTTCACACTGGCGTCGCCGCTCCCGTTCATCGAAGGGGACGCCACGCAGATCAGACAGGTTGTGATGAACCTCATCACGAACGCGTCGGATGCGGTCGGCGATAGTGGCGGGCAGATTCACGTGCGCACCGGAACTCAGCGTGTGTCCGCCGAGACGGTCGAGTTGAATTATCTCGGTGAGGCGGTGGCCGATGGCGAGTATGTCTTCGTCGAAGTCGAGGACACCGGCGACGGCATGGACGCGGCGACGCTCGCCCGCATCTTCGAGCCATTCTTCACCACCAAGTTCACCGGGCGTGGCCTCGGCCTCGCGGCAACACTTGGCATTGTGCGCGGGCACAGCGGTGGAATCAGCATCCGATCAGAGCCCGGTCGCGGATCGAGCTTCCGCATTCTGCTCCCCGTCGCGCAGGTCGAGCCGCCGCCCGCACCGTCGGTGCCACTCCCGGTGCATGGTGGCGACCTCGGTGCCATTCTGATCATCGATGATGACGAGACGGTGCGCGTCGTCGTGCGTCGCCTGCTCGAGCGGCGCGGCTTCAGTGTGGTGGTCGCCGAGGACGGTATCGTCGGCGTCGAACGTTTCACGGAGGCGGCCGGGAGTTTTGCGCTCGTGCTGCTCGATCTCACGATGCCGAAAATGGGCGGTGCCGCAACCATGGCACAGTTGCGCCGCCTCGATCCGGACGTGCGCGTGCTGGTCACGAGCGGGTATCGCGAGCGCGAGGTTGCGGCGCAATTCGTTGGCATGGAACCAGCGGGATTCGTGCAGAAGCCCTTCCGCGCGGACGAGCTGTACGCAGCGATCACACAGGCAATACGTGCGCCGTTACGATGACGCGTCTCCCGACGCGCACAAGTCCGATCACTTCACCGACGATCCAGGCGTTGCAACACTAGGATTCCCGCCGTGCAGAACTTCGAGCGCATTTTCGCAAACAATCGTGTCTGGGCTGATCGGCTGATCACGGACGACCCGGACTTTTTCGCCGAGCGTGAATCGTCACAGGCACCACATTTCCTGTGGATCGGTTGTTCCGACAGCCGCGTGCCTGCCGAAACGCTCACGGGCGTGCTGCCGGGCGAGATGTTCGTCCACCGGAACATCGGGAATCAGGTCTGGGAGACGGACATGAACCTGATTTCGGTCGTGCAGTACGCGGTCGATGTGCTGCAGGTCCGTCACGTGATCATCTGCGGCCACACGAACTGTGGTGCGCTCAAGGCCGCAATGACCGATGGCGCACACGGCGTCCTCGATCACTGGCTGAGCGACATCCGCACTGTGATCCGCTGGCACCGCGAAGAACTGGACGCGATCAGCGACGAACGCGCTCGACTCAGCCGGCTCTCGGAACTCAATGTGCTGCAGCAACTGGGCATCCTGGCGCGGATGCCGACTATCCTCGACGCGTGGGCCAAGGGCCAGCGGGTGCTGCTGCAGGGTGTCGTGTATGACGTTGCGACGGGCTTGCTCTCGCCGGTGGTTGCCGCGATCGGTTCTGCGGCGGACGCCGATCGGCTCCTGCCGAAGGTCTGATCGCTAGAACAGCCGCTGTGCCCGCTTCGACAGCGCGAATCCATGGCCGTCCGTGTTTGTGCATCGCAGAAACTGGAGGGTCGCCGCGCACGTCACTCCGGTGCCGCGCCACGTCGTGCCATAGGGCAGAACGGCGTGTGACGGGTCCACGATCGTGTCGCCGCCGCAGAGCAGCCAGGGCTTCTTTCGCTCCGTGAGCATGAAGGCGTAGCCGTAGTCCAGCTCGCAGTCCTTCGGCCGCTTCAACGCCGGACGTCCGGCGGCGCTCAGCACGTCGCAGCGCAGTTCGGCCCGGTGGTGCGCCCCCACCTCCCACTCCTCGCAGTGAATGTTGCCGCTCGGCGTCCTGAAGCTGCCGAGCCGCTTGACGCTGTCCTGACCCTGCGCGAGGCGGCTGGTGGCGAGCAGGAGGGCGAGCGAGAGGCCGAGAGTGCGGTGCATGGCAAGAAGCGGAGCGAGGGAGAGGTCGGCGCGCGACCGGGAGCTGGCGGCTTTGGGTACTGTAGCAAGACGGAGGCGAATCGGTCCATCCGCGCATCGCTGGTTGACCGCCACCCTTGGCCCGCCTAGGTTAGCAGGTCTGTTCCGTGCCGCCCCCGCCCCGGGGAGCGATCCACGTAGATGTCGGGGTCCGAACACTCAGAGGCAATGCCTACTATCAATCAGCTCGTCCGCCGGTCCCGTCGGGACGTGGTGGAGAACAGCAAGTCGCCGGCGCTCAAGTCGAACCCGTTCAAGCGCGGCGTCTGCACGCGTGTGTACACCACGACGCCGAAGAAGCCGAACTCTGCGCTCCGAAAGGTCGCCAAGGTTCGCCTGACCAACCAGATCGAAGTCATCGCGTACATCCCGGGCGAAGGCCACAACCTGCAGGAGCACTCCATCGTGCTCGTGCGCGGTGGCCGTGTGAAGGACCTTCCGGGCGTGCGCTACCACATCGTGCGCGGTTCGCTCGACGCCTCTGGCGTGAACGGCCGTAACCAGAGCCGTTCCAAGTACGGTACCAAGAAGCCGAAGGCCGGTGCAGCTGCCGCCGCCGCGGCCAAGGGAGGCAAGAAGAAGTGAGTCGCCGCAAGAAGTCCGTCAAGCGCATCATCCTGCCTGATGCCCGCTACGACAGCCAGACTGTCAGCAAGTTCATCAACAACCTGATGCTGCAGGGCCGCAAGGCCACGTCAGAGAAGATTTTTTACGCCGCAATGGATCTGGTGGAAGCGCGCACCAGCCAGCCGGGCGTGAACATCTTCAAGCAGGCGCTCACCAACCTGAAGCCTGTCGTCGAAGTGAAGAGCCGCCGCGTGGGTGGTGCCACGTACCAGGTGCCGGTCGAAGTCCGTCCCGATCGCCGCACGGCGCTCGCGATGCGCTGGCTGATCAGCTATTCACGAGACCGCAACGAGAAGTCGATGCCGGAGCGTCTTGCCGCCGAAGTCATCGCTGCCAGCAAGGGCGAAGGCAACGCGGTCAAGAAGAAGGAAGACACGCACCGCATGGCGGAAGCGAACAAGGCGTTCGCGCACTACCGCTGGTAGTCGGATCGGTCCCGCACACATGGAACGCCTCCCGGAAACGGGGGGCGTTCTGTGTTTCCGGGGGGCGATGCGATGCACGCGCCCGATGCGCGTGATCGCGATGGCGCGGCAATGCGTCGGTGCGTCGGAAGGGCTCTTGCGCGCGCACGCGGCGGTACCGACGATTGTCCATGCCTAGCCTCGTCTTCTTTCGCGCGGCGCGCCTTGCGCCTGCGCTGCTGCTGATCGTCCCCGCCGCGTTCGCACAGCCAGCCGCAACGGGCTGGCCCGAGCGGTCCATCCGACGCGACATCCCGATGACCAACGCGATCCGCGCGGCCCATGCCGCCGGTACGCGTGACTCGTCGGGGCGCCCAGGCCGGAATTACTGGCAGCTGCGCACCGACTACGTGATCCGGGCCCGCCTCGACGTTCCGGCGCAACGCCTGAGCGGCTTCGAGACGATCACGCTGCGCAACGACAGCCCCGACACGCTGTCGCAACTCGCCCTGCGGCTCGATGCCAATCATTTCATCGGCAGCAACCCGCGCGCACTGCCGTGGGTCCCGGCGCAGCTCACCGATGGTATGGTGGTGACGGCGATCAGGGTCAATGGCGCGCCGGTGCTCCTCGACGCACCGGCGCCGCCGCGTGGCGCGGCAGTATCGGCACCATATGCGACTAACCTTCGCTCGACGCTGGCGCGCGTGATGCTGTCCACCCCGATTGCCCCGAGGAGCGCGGCGACGATCGAAGTCGAGTGGAATCACGCACTCCCCGGCGGCCCTGGCTCCGGTCACCGCATGACTCAGCGGTGGGCGGACTCGCTCTTTCAACCGACGCAGTGGTACCCGCGCGTCGCCGTCTATGACGACCTGCGCGGCTGGGACCCGGAGCAGTACCTCGGGCCATCGGAGTTCTACAACAACTTCGGTCGCTTCGACGTCACCATCGATGTGCCAGCCGGTTGGATTGTCAGCGGAACCGGTGTGCTGCAGAATCCTGAACAGGTACTCACGCCGACCGCGCGCGCGCGCCTGTCGCACGTTCTCGAGAGCGACAGCACGATCACCATCGTCGGCACTGATGACGTCGGACCGGGTCAGGCCACAGCCGCCGGTGATCGACTGGTGTGGCACATGCTCGCCGACAGCGTGAATGATTTCGCGTGGGCCACCGCGAAGAAATTCAACTGGCAGGCGACGCGGGCGAACATTCCCAACAAGGGGTTCGTCGCCGTACATCAAGTGTTTCTCCCGGGACGCGCAGCGTTGTTCGCCAATGCGCTGCCGATCGCCCGCCACGCACTCGAGTTCTACTCCGCACTCTGGTTCCCGTATCAGTTCCCACAAATGACGCTGCAGGACGGGCCCAGCGCCGGCATGGAGTACCCGATGGTGATCAACTCCAACGCGGGAGCCGCAGATCATGAAACCGGTCACCAGTGGTGGCCGATGGTCGTGAGCAACAACGAGACGTGGTATGGCTGGATGGACGAAGGATTCAATCAGTACATGAACATCCTGTCGGGCGCCGACAACACGAAGAAGCCCGCCAACCTCGATCGCTACGGACAGCAGTACGGCGCCACCAGCGGCAGCGAATCCGAACCGCCGATGATGTGGAATGCAAATTTCGCCGGCCCGTCATACAGTTTCACCACCTACGGCAAGACGCCGCTCATGCTCTCGATGCTCGGCGGCGTCGTCGGCGATTCTGCTGTGCAGCGGGCACAACGCGAGTGGGCCACGGCGTGGATGTTCAAGCACCCGTCGCCGTGGGACTACATGTTCTTCATGAACAAGGCGCTCAATCGCGACCTGGGCTGGTTCTGGTACGCGTGGCTGTTCACGACCGAACGTGTCGATGGATCGATCGCGAGTGTACAGACTCGCGGTGCGCGCACGACCGTCACGGTCCGACAGGATGGACAGATGCCGTCACCCGTGGTGTTGCGCGTGCGGTTCGCGCCGACTGGCGCTGCGATCAAGTCGATGCCGACTGCCGTGATGCAGGACAGCGTTACCGCACTCGTGACGTATCCCGTCGACGTCTGGTTCGCCGGCCACCGCACCTTCGATGCGCTGCTCAACTTCGGCAATCGCCCGATCGTCGAGATTCTCTTCGATCCCGGCTGCCGCTTCCCCGATCGCGACCCGTCCGACAACGTCTGGCCGCGCGCTGCCGTATCTGCCGGCGCGCCCCCGTCTGCACCTCGCCCCAACCTCTGCTCCCGATGATGCACGAATCGCATGCGTTTTCGCGCCACGCAACCCGCGCGGTGCTCTTTCTGATGTCATGTGTGATCGTGAGCACCACCGCGAGCGCGCAAGCGGCGATGCTGCTGCGACCGGCGCGCGTCTTCGACGGCACGGGCAGCGCGCCAGTGACGGGCGCCGTCGTGCTGGTACAGAACGGGCGCATCGTTGCCGTCGGCAGCGCGGCGTCGGTGAAGGCACCGAGTGACGCGGTGATCGTCGATCTGCCGAACACCACGCTGATGCCCGGCATGATCGATCTGCACTCACATGTGCTGCTGCATCCGTATAACGAAACGACCTGGAACGATCAGGTGCTGAAGGAGCCGCTCGGCCTGCGCGTCGCGCGGGCCACGGTGCACATGCAGCGCACGCTGCGCGCCGGCTTCACGACGTTGCGCGACCTCGGCACCGAGGGCGCTGCAGACACCGATGTGGGCCTCAAGCGTGCGGTGGAGCAGGGCATCATCGAAGGGCCACGCCTGATCGTCGTTACGCGCGCCATCGTGATGAAGGGCACGTACGGGCCCAGCGGATTTGCGCCGGAAGTCGATGCACCGCAGGGCGCGCAGGAAGCGGGTGGTCCGGAGGAACTCGCACGCGTCGTGCGCGATCAGATCCGTCGCGGCGCCGACTGGATCAAGATCTACGCCGACTACCGCTGGGGAGCGAATGGCAGTGCGCGCCCCGCGTTCACGCAGGCCGAGATGTCGCTCGTCGTCGAGATTGCGGAGTCGAGTGGTCGTCATGTCGTGGCCCACGCGTCAACGCCCGAGGGCATGCGGCGCGCGATCATGGCGGGCGTGAAGACGATCGAACATGGCGATGACGGTACGCCGGAGATTTTTCGCCTCATGAAGGAGAAGGGCGTCGTGCTCGTGCCCACCGTCGCGGCGGGCGATGCGGTGCTCCAGTACGGTGGATGGAAGAAGGGCAGCGCACCGGAGCCCGCGCGTATCGCGAGCAAGCGGGCGAGTGTGAAGTCCGCGATGGACATCGGCGTCACGATCGGGAACGGCAGCGATGTCGGTGTCTTTGCGCACGGCGCCAACGCACGCGAGTTGGAATTGCTGGTGGACTACGGGATGTCGGCGACGCAGGCACTCGTCGCCGCAACGTCCACTGCCGCCAAGGTGCTCGACATGGGAGACCGTATCGGCACCATCGCACCAGGCATGCTCGCGGACCTCGTTGCGGTGGACGGCGATCCGACGCGCGACATCGCCGCGATCGAGCGCGTGCGCTACGTGATGAAGGATGGGAAGGCCGTCAGCGGTGTACCGGCCACCGTGCCGGCGCGCTCACCCTGAACGGGCTTCGCTCCAGTCGGGGTCGGCACAAATTCAGCGAGGCGATGTGAGGGGAAACCATCAGCACGGAGCGCCCATCGGCGCCGTCACCCGACGGCGATCCGCGGTGGAGCGCTTTGTGCGTTTCCCACGGCGAGTTGGTGCGTCCGTACTCTGACCGTCGATCCCTGACTCCGTATTGATGCTGCTTCCTGTTCCGCACCCCGACGTGATCCTCCGCGCGCTGCCCGATGGCAGTGTGCTGTTTCATCCGCTGACAGAGGTGTACTTCGGTCTTAACGAGACTGGCACCGTGATCTGGAACGCGCTGGCGCATGGCGCGGCGTCGGAGGACACACTGGTCGCGGCGGTCCGTCAGCGCTGGCCCGATGTCCCCGTGAACGACGTTGTCTGTCACGTGCGAGAACTGCTCGCCGATCTGTCCGTCGAAGGGCTCGTCGTCGATACCGCGGCAACGCTGGGGTGATCGGCGTTCTGGTGCGGAAGGCGCGCGCCGCGCTCGATGTGGTCGTTGCCGCCACCGCCGTTGCCCGTGCCCGCCGCTCGGTCGCGCGCCGGCCGGTTGGCACCCTCGTCGGCAGGAGCGATGTGCCGCAGCTCGCCGCCGTCACTGATGCGCCGACGGCCGTGGACCGGCAGCGGGGTGACCGCTGGGGAGCAGCCGTGGACCGTGCGCTGCGCTGGCTTCCTGGGGACGCGGCCTGTCTCGTCCGCGCCAGCGCGCTGCGGGATCTCGTCGTCACCCATGGCCTGCCGCGCGCTGCCGTCAGAATTGGAGTCCGGCGCGGCGCAAATGGATTCGAGGCGCATACCTGGGTGGAGCAGGACGGCATACCAATTGCTGAGCCTGTCGCCCTGCGAGGGACGTTCTCGTCGCTGGAAGGCGTGACGCTGCGCTGAGCACGTGCGTCGGCTGGACGGAGACCTGCGCCACGGGCCTTGTCTCTGTGGCGTTCATCCGACACCTTCTCGTCTATGACTGCGGGGTATCCCATGTATGAGAGGCCGCGCCTCGAGCGCTATGGCACGTTTCGCGAGCTGACGCAGGTGTCGCTGAACCTCGGCGCATTTGCGCTGAATTCGAATGTTCTCAATGGCACGGTGGCATCCTGTGACTGCATCCCGGGCCAGGAGCCGCCGGGTGGCGGCGGATCACGCTCCTGAGGTGATGCCCGCCGCTCCAGCTGCGCAGGGCGCGCCGGGGCGGTTTCGTGTTTTTGGCCGCGTCCTCGCTTCCGATCGCCCCCTACCTGGTCTGCCTGTCGCCCTGCAACTCGGTGACGGGCAGTCTGCATTCTGGGAGCTGCGCACCGTGGACTCCCCGGTGCTCGCGGGGGCGCACTCCGCCGGCGCGCAGCCGATCGGCGCTCTGACATTCGGGAATGACGTGGTCGTGACCCTCGCACGCGCGATCGACGAGCGCGCCGAGATTGCAATCACCGATACCGGGCGTTTCACGCTCGCGGATCGCACGATCACGCATCTGGCGCCGCCGGAAGTCGATCGCGACGCCGTCACACTCGACCTGATCGGCGTCGTGTTGCCGTACGCGTTGCACCGTGACGGCGCGTGGTGCATGCACGCCAGCGCCGTGCAGACGCCGACGGGGGTGATCGCGTTCGTCGCACCGAGTGGTACGGGCAAGTCCACGCTCGCCACGGCCTGCGTGCAGATGGGATGCGCACTCGTTGCCGACGATGTGGTGGTGCTCCGCGCGTCGCCTGATGGCATCAGCGTGACGCCGTCGGGCGTTCCGCTGCGTTTGCACGTCGAGACCGCGCGCGCGGTCGGTGCAGCAACGGCTGGCGCGGATGCGTGGGGCAAGGTGCGCATTGATGGCGCCATGGCGGATGTGACGTTGCCGCTGGCCGCGATCTACGTGGTGCAGTCGGTGCGCAGCGACACACCATGCGCGCGCGTCGCACGCCCAACGCGCGCCGCGGCTCTCGCGTTACTGGCGAATGGAAAGATCACCGGCCTGCTCGGCAATGACGTCGATGGCGAGGTGCTCACGCGTTGCGTCTCACTCGCCCATCGCGCTGCGGTGTACGATCTGGCCGTGCCGCGCGACCTGGCACAACTCGGCAGCGTGATCGACAGGCTGCTCGCGTGGCACGCCGCGGCGTCGGCAATGGAGCATCGGTGAACGACACCGACACCACCGCCGCCGTCGCTCTGCGAGGCGTGACGAAGTCCTTTCGCGCGGATCGCGGCCTCTGGCGACGTCTGCGCGGCATGCCAGGCACCACACCGCAGCCGGTGCTCGATTCGGTGTCGTTGACCGTGCAGCGCGGCGAGATCTTCGGCCTCGTCGGGGCGAATGGCGCAGGGAAGACCACGTTGCTGAAAATTCTCTCGACCGTGCTGCTGCCGGAGCAGGGCGCTGTCATGGTCGATGGTATCGATGCGCTCGCGCATCCCGCGCAGGTGCGCACACGCCTTGCCGTGGTGCCCGCGGATGAGCGTGCGTTGTTCTGGCGTGTCAGCGCGACGGAGAATGTGCGGCTCTTCGCATCGATGTACGGGCTCCATGGCGTCGAGCGCGATGAAGCCGTGCAGCAGGCGCTGCGGCTCGTCGGACTGGGCGATGTGGGACAGCAGCAGGTCGGGAGCTTTTCGTCGGGTATGCGGCAGCGCACGCTGATCGCGCGCGCGCTCGTCACCCGACCGCCGATTCTGATTCTCGATGAGCCGACACGCAGCCTCGATCCGGTGACGGCGCGCGAACTGCGGCGCTTCATTCGCGACGTCCTGTGCAACCAACTCCGGGCGACGATCCTGCTCGCGACGCACAGCACCGAGGAGGCACTGCAACTCTGCGATCGCGCGGCGTTGCTGGTGCGCGGACGCATCGTCGCGACCGATACACTGCCCAGGCTGCAGGCGGCAGTTGGCGGAGCCCGGGTTCGTGTACGCGTGGATGCGGCGCACGAAGCACGTGCGCGCGCACTGTTGCATCTGCCCGTCGATGTGATCTCCGCGACGGCCGACGGCATGGTCACGCTCGATGCCACACTGCCCGATCTGGTGCATGCGCCGGTGGTCGTCGAGGCGCTCGTGCGTGCTGGTGTGCGCGTAGCGGAGTTCGCACCGATCGCGCTCACGCTCGCGGATCTCCTCGAGTCGGTGGGCGTGCCGCGGCAGCAACCCGATGAGGCGTTGCGCCATGCGTAGACTCCTCGCTGTGGCACGCACGTACTCGCTTGGCATGTTCACCTATCGGACCAGAACGCTGGTCAGTCTGCTGTCGGTGTTGATTGCGGTGGTGCCGGTGTATTTCATCGCCGGCGCCCTGCAACCGCTCGCCGCGAAGGCGATCGCGGCCGAGTCAACCGAATATTTCACGTATCTGATCGTCGGTTCGGTGGCATCGTTCGTGGTCGCCGAAGCGGTGTCGGCGATTCCATCACTGATCAACAGCTACATCACGTCGGGCACTCTCGAACAATTGCTCACGACGCCGATCCGGTGGCCGTCGCTGATCGGTGGGCTGTCGGTCTACGGGTTCGTCTGGGTTGCGTTGCGCGCGCTCGTTTTGCTGGTCACGGCGTGGGTCTGGGCCACATCCACGATCGCATGGCCGCGCATGCTGGAGTTCGCGCTCATCATGGCGCTGCTCGGTGTCGCGTACCTCGGCGTGGGTCTGGTGGCCGGTGCGCTCGTGCTGTCGGTGCGATCGTCACTCTTCATTCCGCAGGCCGCCGCGACACTCTCGGCCCTGCTTGGCACCGTGTACTTCCCGGTTGGAGTGCTGCCGCCGGCGTTCGCGCCGCTCGCCGGCTTCGTCCCGACGACGCCGGCGCTGCGCGCGGCGCGACAGATTCTGCTGCGGGATCAGAACCTGAGCGTGGTGCTGCCGGAACTCCTGCAACTCGCGGGCTGGGCGCTGGCCGGTGCGATCATTGGTGCCAGCTGTTTTCATCTGGCGTTGCAGCATGCGCGCCGGGCCGGGACGCTCACGCAATACTGACGCGTCATGCTCGAGCCACTGACTGCTGCGCGCGCACACGCATTGCTGTCGCCATCGGCGAGGGTGCTCGTCGCGTCGGCGTCCCGTGATGGCGGCGCGTCGCAAGCGTCCCTGCTGCCGTGGGGCGACGTGCACTGGCCGACGCTCGTGTCGCTGACGGCGTTCGAACGGGCGGAGGCGCAGGTCTTCCGCTTGCTGCGCGCGGCGCCGGTCGGCGCCGTTCCGGACGCCGTGCTGCATTCGATGCAGGGAATCTTCCGTGTTTCCGTCTTTCGGGGCGCCGAACTGGCCGAGGCGGCCGGTCGAGTTGTGGATGCATTCGCGGCGCATGGTGTCGACGCACTCTGGCTCAAGGGAGCCGCACTCGCGATGCAGAGCACAGACGAGTTTTCGCTGCGGAGCATGGGCGACCTCGATGTCCTGGTGGCTCCGTCCGAGGCGGCGCGGGCCAGAACGGCGCTGCGAGATGCCGGTTGGAAGGAGGGTGTCGGCGAGCAGTCGTACGTCGAGCATCATCACGACGCCCCGATGGTCTGGCGCGGCGGAATCCGCCTCGAGTTGCATCGCGGCCTCTTTCCGCCAGGGCACCCGTTCACGGATGACTCTCCGTCGGCCTGGCTGGGTCGCGGCGCGTCCGTGCGTTGGGGGGAACGCACCGTTCGGGTGCTGCCGGCCCCGTGGCACGTGGTGCATGCCTCCGCGCACTGGGCATGGAGTCATGAGGGAGAGGTCGGCACGTGGCAGTACCTCCACGACGTGCAGCACATCGCCGGACGGTGGAATCCGGCTGATGCCAGGTGGGGCGAGGTCGTCGCCAACGCGCGGCTCCTCGGTTCGGCGGTTCCGCTCGGGTGGGCGCTGTGGACGGGAGCGCGCCTGGGTGGGATTCAGCTCCCGGAGGTGTTGCTGGCTGATCTATGCGGCCGGCGCCGTCCGCTCACCGGCTTGGCCGAGCGGGAGTGGGTGGTGCGCGTTTTTCACTCTCCAGCGGCGAGCCCGTCCGTGGCATGGTCGCGCTACTGGTGGCGCTACGCCATGCGCGGGCTGGGAGATGGTAGCCGCGGTTGGCCCTGGCGGACCGGGCGGGGGGCTGCTTCCGCCCCGACGGATGCGGGCGCGAACGTGACGGCGGCTACGAAGGTGATCCGGTGGCGTCGGCACCTTGCTCGCGTGCTCGGCGGCTAGGCGCCGTCACCTCTTCGGATGTGACTGTCGGGCATTGACTTGGGGGCTCTCACCACTAATTTCCGCGTTCTGTCTCCAACAACGATGGTGTCGGCGCCTGTGTGGCTGCCGAGTCATCGACAAATGAGACGTCGCCTTTGGCGGCGCGCCTTGGGTCCCCACGCAGTCTGCGTGTACCCGGCGGCAGCGAATGGATATCGGCCCCATCGGGGTGCCTGGATCCATTCGGTTTTTTGTTGGACTCAACTGGCTTTTTAGCCCCATCTGAGAGTTACTGCGCATGCCTCGCACGACACCGCTCGATTACTACCGGAATATCGGCATCATGGCGCACATCGATGCCGGTAAGACCACGACGACCGAGCGCATTCTTTACTACACGGGCAAGAGCTACAAGATCGGCGAAGTCCACGATGGCGCTGCCACGATGGACTGGATGGAGCAGGAGCAGGAGCGCGGGATCACGATCACGTCGGCCGCGACGACCTGTTTCTGGACGCGTCATGGTCAGTCGTTCGACAAGGGCGACGGACCGGAGTACCGCATCAACATCATCGATACGCCGGGTCACGTGGACTTCACCGTGGAAGTGGAGCGCTCGCTTCGCGTGCTCGATGGTGCCGTGACGTTGCTCGATTCGGTGGCCGGCGTTGAGCCGCAGACGGAAACCGTGTGGCGTCAGGCCGATCGTTACGGTGTACCGCGCATCATTTTCTCGAATAAGATGGATCGTGTCGGCGCCAACTTTGAACGCTGCGTCGAAATGATCCGCGATCGCCTCAGCAAGGCGTCATATCCCCTGCAGCTGCCGGTTGGTTCGGGTGAATTGTTCACCGGCCACATCGACGTCATCGAACGCAAGCAGTACATCTTCGACGATTCGACGATGGGCAAGACGTTCGCCGTTGTCGATCCGGCGCCGGAGTACCTGGCGGCCATGGAAGCGGCTCGTCACGAAGTGATCGAAGCGGCTGTCGAACACGATGAAGAGCTGATGGAGCGCTATCTCGCCGGCGAAGAGTTGACCGTGCCGGAGATCCGCAGCTGTATCCGCAAGGCCACGATCGCCGGCGCACTGATTCCGATCCTGTGCGGTGCCAGCTTCAAGAACAAGGGTGTGCAGGCGCTGCTCGACGCCGTGATCGACTACATGCCGGCGCCGACCGAAGTGGCCGCGATCAAGGGGCATCTGCCGGGCCATGACGAGACGTACGAAGAGCGCTTCGTCACCGACGAAGCACCGTTCGCCGGTCTCGCGTTCAAGATCGCGACCGACCCCTTCGTCGGTAAGCTGACGTTCTTCCGCGTGTACTCTGGTGTGCTGAGTGCAGGGTCGTATGTCTACAACAGCACGAAGGACAAGCGCGAGCGCGTTGGTCGTCTGCTGCAGATGCACGCCAACAAGCGCGAGGAAATCGAGGAAGTGCGTGCCGGTGACATCGCCGCCGCCATCGGCCTGAAGGACACGCGTACCGGCGACACGCTCTGCTTCGAAGAGAATCCGATCATTCTCGAAGCGATGAAGTTCCCGAACCCCGTCATCGACGTCGCCATCGAGCCGAAGACGAAGGCCGACCAGGACAAGCTGGCGATCGCGCTGCAGAAGCTGGCCGAAGAGGATCCGACGTTCCGTGTGGCGACGAATCCCGAGACCAGCCAGACGATCATCTCCGGCATGGGCGAGTTGCACCTCGAGATTCTCGTCGATCGCATGCGTCGCGAGTTCAAGGTCGAAGCGAACGTCGGCGCACCGCAGGTCGCGTATCGCGAGACGATCAAGAAGCGCGTCGACAAGGTCGAAGGAAAGTTTGTCCGTCAGTCCGGCGGCAAGGGTCAGTTCGGTCACGTCGTCATCAACGTGATGCCGGCCGAGCAGGGTCAGGGCTTCGTGTTCGAGGACAAGATCGTCGGTGGTGTGATTCCGCGTGAGTACATCAAGCCGGTCGAAGCGGGCATTCGCGAAGCACTCGAAGGCGGCATTCTCGCCGGCTATCCGATGGTGGACGTGAAGGTCGAGCTGGTGTACGGCTCGTACCATGAAGTCGACTCCAGCGAAATGGCGTTCAAGATCGCCGGATCGATGGCGGTGAAGGATGGAGCGCGCGCAGCCGGCGCGATCATTCTTGAGCCGATGATGAAGGTCGAAGTGGTGAGCCCCGAGAGCTACATGGGCGATGTGCTGGGTGACCTCAGCTCACGCCGTGGCAAGATCGGTGGCATGACGCAGCGCGGCGAAGCGCAGGTGATCGACGCCACTGTGCCGCTGTCGGAGATGTTCGGCTACTCCACGCGTCTGCGCAGCATGTCGCAGGGTCGCGCGGTGTACTCGATGGAATTCTCCCACTACGAAGAAGTGCCGAAGTCGAAGGCTGAAGAAATCATCAACAAGCACAAGCCGTAAGGCTGCACTGATTCACTAACTGGACGCGAGGAACGCAGCATGGGCAAGGCAAAGTTCGAGCGGAACAAGCCGCATCTGAACGTGGGTACGATTGGGCACGTGGACCACGGGAAGACGACGTTGACGGCGGCGATTACGGCCATCCAGGCGAAGAAGGGGTTGGCGAGTGCGATGGCGTT
>JBBRLZ010000065.1:0-23072 GCA_038231095.1 Gemmatimonadales bacterium | reverse complement strand
TGCCCTTGATGTCCTCGATCTGCATCCCGACGCCGGCGTAGCGGCCATTCGTGCCCTGCGTGAAGGCCGCGAATTCCTTCGGCGTGTAGAGCGTGGTGTATGGATCATTGAGCTGTGCGATCAGTCCGCGTGCGGCCTTTTCGTACAGCGCAGTTGCATCGACGGTATCCACGAACCGTGCCGAAACGCGTTGCAGCACCTGATCGAAGAGCACCGCGCCATCCCGCGCTTCGCGGCTTTGCCAGACGAAGCCGCCGGCAACGAGGGGCACAGCGACGAGAATGGCACCGACTACGGCGCGACGCATACGCGACATGAAACCTTCCAGCAGAAAAAGGACAGACGTCGGAATCTTCCGAACGGCTACTGTACCGGAACGCTGATGGCAAGTTCCGGGCTGTGGCAGACGAGTATTGGCGCAGCGGTTTGCGCTGCACTGTACTCTACGCGCCGCTGACGAGTTTCGTCACGTCCAGCGGTACTCCATATACCACGAGCGACCGTCCTGGGATTCCTCGGCGGCGTGGACGATGCCCGCAGCGACGAGCATTTCACTGGCCGGTTTGACGACGCGCAGGATGTGGCTCGGATAGCGCTGCGTGAGAGGAAGCAACTCCGCCAGTGTTTCGAGGGAGACACGCCAGCGACCGTCAGCGCCTGCGGCAAGCTGAACGGCGATCAGTCGGTAGATGCGACGCGCAACGGGTGAGAGCAATGATGAGTAGCCACCGAGGCGCAGTGACGTGACGTGCCCCGCGTCGAGATTGCTGCGCACCTGTGGTGCCAGTGACACGCGCGCAACGCCGGGTTCGGCTGCTGTGACGCTTGGAAAGAGCGAGAGCTGATCGCGGTCGGCGGCGCGGCGGCGATCGACGGTGGCGGCACTGAGGAGTGTGAAGGCACCGTCGAGCGGTTTGCCGTTCGCAGCGTCCCAATAGCCGCCGGCACTCTCGAGCGTGGTGCGTTCGAGGCGTGCGAGTGCCCCGCGCAGTTGCTCGTACGTCCGCCCATCCACGCGTCGCCCCATGGCGCGCAGAAACGCGTGCAGCGTGAACGTCAGCACGCCATCCGCCGGCCTCCCCGATTCCTGATAGCGGTACAGCAGCTCGATGTAGACATCCTGATCGAAGGTGCCGGGCAGCCGATCGCCGGGAGCGGGCAGCACGCGCCACCGCCCGCCCGCAGGCGTGGTGTACGCGATGGCGCCTTCTTCGTTCGAATCGCTGAGTCGGAACAACGGCAGCGCTTCAAGCGCGCGATCGAGATAGACAAGCCGACTCGCTGCGCGGCGCTTGCCAGCCGCACCGCCGGAGAGATCGCCGGCGCCGCGTGCCATCGCTGCCGCATGCATCGACGATGACGCAGCCGGAAGATGCTCGGCGGGAGTCAGCACGATCAGTTCCTGGCTTCGGTGCGCCCAAGTGCGGCGCGGATGGCCTCGCGCATCGCGACGACTGCGTCATCCCGCGCGCCAAGTGCATCGGTGCGCACATGCAGTTCGATGCCATCGGCGATCTGGACGCGACGCCACTCCGCAATCGGCTGTGGATCGTCCTGACGCACCGTCAGGTCAGCGCCGTGTGAGAGTGCGGGTGCGAGTGCGGTCGCCACGCGCCGCTCGAGCTGCTCACCACTGACACCGGCGAGCTCCTTCTTGATCACCTCGAGCGTCTGGCCTTCGCGCTGACGGATCTTGATGGCGAGCAATTGCAGCAGGTGTCGATAGCCGTACGTCGCCGTGGTGCCTGCTCCTTCAGGGCGATCGAGCAGACGTTGCGCGACGTAGAAGCGAATGGCGCGTGCGCTCGGCGCCGCGCGCGCCGACGTGTTCGTCGGCCTGAAGCCGGCGGCGTCAACGAGCGCAGTGGCATGCGCGGCGAGACCACGCGCATTCCAGGGGGCGTGCCGGCTGTGGGCACGAAGCAGTGCGACCGGAGAATCGGTCATGCGTGGGGAGTCGGGCGAAGTGCGCGCGCTGACTCATGTCGGTGACACGGCGCGCCCCGAAAGAACAGGGGAACGCGCCGTCACTGTCAAGCCTCTGCTGTGATGCTGGCGTATGACGGTTGATTCAGAACGTGAAGGACAGGCATGGCGGAGCAGACCCCTTTCCAGCAATTCTCCCCCTGCTCGCACCATGCCTGCCTTGCCTTCACACTCCGCACCACGTCACATCACAGCGCCATCGAGCGGCAACAAGGCTGACGACACGCCGTGATCGCGCGCGAGTTTCGAGATGACGGCGAGATCCACCGGCTTCTCGAGGAAATACGTCGCGTTGAGTCGATCGGATGCGTGGCGATTGTCGTCATCCGGATATGCCGTCAATACGATGACGGGTGTGTGCTGGTGAACCATTCCCGCCGCCGCCAGAACCTGCAGGCCACCATCGCGGTTCCCACCAAGCCGGAGGTCGGTGACGATCAGGTCGATCGGCAGCTGCGCGAACAGCGCGGCCTTTGCTTCGCTCAGCGTGGCCGCGGCAACGACCGCGACGTCGTCCGATGCAAAGAGGTCCACGAGCGATTCGCGGATCGAGATTTCGTCTTCGACGATGAGCACACGTTTAGGCACACCCGCTCTAAAGCGAAAGTCGTGCCGGAGTGGGCACGAATTGCAACGTGTTACTGCGCAACAGGTTGCGTTACTCTGCCGCCACTCGTGCTTCTGCGAGCTCGTAGTGAAATCGGACGGTTGTACGTACGTCGTCCGATATTCAGACATTAATCTGACTGCGATTCGGTCGACGAATCGGCTACGGCGTTCGCGCCCGGAGTTTCTCGTGCAGCGTGCTTCGCGCGATCCCGAGCAGCTGCGCGGCCTTCGCGCGGTTTCCTCCCGTCGCGGCCAGCGCCGCGTCGATCGCCCGCGACTCGGCGCCGGCGAGGGTCAGGTCACCAGTCGCGACCGCGTGGCCGCCAGCCGACGCGGGCAGATTGAGCGCTGCGGATGTGATCACCCGTCCTTCGGCCAGAATCGCGGCGCGCCAGAGTGCGTTCTTCAACTCGCGGATATTGCCGGGCCACGAGTACGAGGCCAGCGCGCGCTCCGCATCCGATGCCAGCGTTGCGCCGCGCGGCAGGAAGTGCGCAATGAGCTCCGGCAGTTCGTCGAGACGCTCGCGGAGTGGTGGCATCGTGATCGTCAGCACCTGCAGCCGATAGAACAGGTCTGCGCGGAAGGTCTTGTCGGCGACGAGCGTCTGTATCGGCTGGTTGGTGGCGCAGATGACGCGTGCGGCGCTGCGCAGCTCCGTCGTTCCGCCGAGGCGACGGAAGCGCTGCTCCTCGATGACCTTGAGAAGCTTGGGCTGCACGTCGAGTCCCATCTCGCCGATTTCGTCGAGAAAGAGGCTGCCATTCGCGGCGACTTCGACGAGGCCGCGCTTGGACTGGCGGGCATCGGTGAACGCGCCGCGTTCGTGACCGAAGACTTCGCTCTCGAAGAAGGTGCTCGACAGCGATGCGCAGTTGATCTCGACGAATGGCTGCGGCCCGCGACGTGACCGATCATGAATGCGTCGCGCAATGAAGCCCTTGCCGGTGCCGGTCTCGCCGAGAATCAGCACTGGTGCGTCGTCGTTGCGCGCGGCGAGTTCGATCAGTTTGTCGAATGATGGTTGCCGTACGGCAGGCTCACGAGTCGCGGCCCCTGCATCGCGCGAACGCAGCATGGCAACCTCGCGCTGCAACCGCACCATCTGCACGCCGCGCATGACGGCATCGCGCAGTGTGTCGAGGTTGACGGGTTTCTCGAGGACGTCGATTGCGCCGTGCTGCATCGCGCCAACCGCGATACGGACATCGGCATGACCCGTGAGCAGGATGATGGCGCCATCAGGATCGTCGGCGCGCAACTGCTCGAACAGACTCAGGCCTTGGGCATCGGGCAAGCGCAGGTCGAGCACGACGACATCGGGGAGATGTCGTGCCACGGCATTGCGTGCGTCAGCGGCGGTCGCGGCAGACAGCACCTGCATGCCGCAGATCTCGAAGTACTCGCTGAGTGTCTCGCGGACGGTGTCGTCATCATCGACCACGAGCACCGATGCGGCGATCATGCCGGGATGCGGGGCTGCAGCACGATCGTCAGCGCCGTACCGGTCTCCGGCTGACTCTCGATCGCGATGGTGCCGCCATGCTCGTCGATGATGCGCTGACACAACGCGAGACCGATGCCGGTTCCGCCGCTCTTCATCGAATAGAAGATCTCGAACACGCGCGGGAGCGCTTCGGGTGGAATCGCGGCGCCGGCGTTCTGCAGGCGACAGCGGTACGCGCCGGTGCTGAGCTGCCCGCTGTGGAGCGAAATGACCGATCCGCGCGGCGCGGCATCGATGGCGTTCACGAGGATGTTCAGACAGACCTGCGCAAACTGCGCCGGGTCGAACAGGACCTGTACCGGTGGCATGCTGCGGACGCGCGTGATGGAAACGCCCGCTTCATCCATGCGTGCGCGATTGGATTCGATGACGTCGTCCCACACGACATCCGGGTCGCCGTCGACGAGGCGGAGTGGCTGCGGACGGCCGTATACCAGGAGCGACGACAGCATGCTGTTGAGCCGCTCGACCTCGCGGAGCATGCGACCGACGTTGCGCTCGACGGCTGGATCGTCCTTGACACGCGCTCGGAGCAGCTGTGCGGCGGATGAGATGCCAAAGAGTGGATTCCGCAGCTCGTGTGCGACGCCGGCCGCGACCTCGCCGATGGCTTCGAGGCGGCGCTTCTGTTCGACGCGCCGCACGAGGAAGGCGCGATCGATTGCCGCAGCGGTCTGCGCGGCAATGGTGCTCAACACGCGCTGCGTTTCGGCCAGCTCGTAGGTGGCCTCGATGGCGTTGACGCGCACCGTGATGGCGCCGAGCACGCCCTCCTCGCTGATGATCGGCGCGGTGACTTCTCGGCCGAGGGACGATGACCGGTGCACGAGGGTCGTGCCGGAAGCGAGTGACTGCAGCCAGTCGGGGCGCAGACGCGACGCCAGCGCTTCGGGCGCTTCGGTGAAGCCGCCGGTCTGGACGCCCGAGAGCGCGAGGGTGTCATCGTCGGCCACGGCGATGACGTAGGCGTCACAGCGCACCGCGCGCTGCAATTGCTGGCCGACTTCGCGGTACAAGCGACCGAGGTCGATGGAGCTCGCGAGTGCGAGACCGGTGGAGATCAGTGCCTCGCGGGCGCGATGCGACTCGGTGACATCGGACAGCGTCGCGACGAAGCCGATCATCGCGCTGTCTGCCATCCAGCGGCTGACCCGCACGAGCATCACGCGCTCGTCCTCGCCATCCTCGTTGGCGAACTCCCACCGCACCATCGGCACGCTGGTCGCGCGCAGGGCGTCGAAGGCACGCATGCACTGATCCTTCGCATCCGTCGTATCCACGATGTCGTGGAGGTGCCGACCGATTGCAGCGGCCGTCGCATGCGCCTCGGCCGGCGCATTCTGTCGGAGTATCCGGCCGTCGAGATCCGTGGCGAAGATCATCAGCGGAACTGCATCGAGGATCTGTTGTTCGCGAACGGACATGCACAAAGATAGACCGGCGGAACAGAGCAGGCTCCATTCCGCCGGTCAGGGCACGGGGGCGCGATGATGATGCGCGGCGCGGTCTGGCGAAAAAACCCGTCAGACCACGCCGTACTGTCTAGCGTCCCTTCTTCTTCGCCGGCTTGCCCTTCCCTGCCGGAGCCTTCTTTGCTGGCGCAGCCTTTTTCACTGGCGCTGCCTTTTTCGTCGGCGCCGCCTTCTTCACTGGCGCTGCCTTGCCCGCCGGCTTCTTCGCCGGCGCGGCCTTCTTCACCGGCACCACCTTCTTCACCGGCATGACTTTCTTTGCTGCGGCCTTCTTCATGGGCGGTGCAACTTTGGCCTTTACTCCGGACTTGGTGGCTGGCGCCGGCTTCTTTGCTGCGGGCGCCTTTTTGGCAGGTGCGGCCGCCTTCTTCACTGGTGCTGCCTTTGCCGGCACCGCAGCCTTTTGGGCTGGCGCGGCCGGAGCGGACTTCTTCGCCGCCGGCTTCACCGGCTCGGGTTTGGCCGCCGGCGGTGCCTTGGCCGCCGGCTTGCCGGCCGTTGCAGCCTTGACTGCCGATGTCTTGGCTGGGGTCTTCGCTGCTGGCGCCTTCACCGGGGCCTTCACCGGCGTCTTCACCGGTGAGTGGGCTTCGGCGGTCGGCTTCGGCGCAGCCGGGACCTTGGCTGCCTCCGTCGGTGTCGCGGCGGCCTTGGCCGGCTTCGGCGGCGCTGGAACCGCGGGCGCTGCCGGTGCCAGGACGGCTTTCGGCGCCTTCGGCGCTGGTGGCGCCTTGGGCAGCTTGGGCGGCTTGAGCGCCGTCGATGCGCGAACTGCCGCGATCGGCTCAACGGCCGGCAGCGTCTTCACTTTCGGCACGGACGGCGAATCGTCGCCGAGGTCGTCGTCGAGACCGACTTCGTCATCAAGGCCGAGGTCGTCTTCTTCGGCGGGTTCGAGATCATCGGTAGCGAGCTCGGCATCGACTTCCTCCTCGATCACCTCACCCGTGTCCTCTTCCTCGTCCTCGTCCTTGGCCGCGTCATCGGGATCGTCGAACAGCGACTCCCGCTTCCGCTTCAGCGTCGGAGTGAAGCCTTCTTCGTCCTCGTCCTCCTCTTCCTCCTCCTCCTCGTACATGGGATCGGAGTCGTAATAATCGTCTTCGTCATCATCACGGCCACGAAGCCGGAAGTTCACATCGTCGTATTCGCCGAAACGCGGCATGCCTGCCTCCAAACGCAGTATAGATCCAGCAGGATTGGGAACCTGAGCACTATTGAGTGCACGGTTGACGTAGCCGGTATAGCAGCGCCGCCGCTGCACGTCAAGCAGCGGCGGCGCAAATGGGTACATCGTGCAGCAAAATGCTGCGGGGTCAGTCGCCAGCGACCTGTGTCGGCACCGCGGCCGGAATGTGCACGATCACGGGGCTACTGAAGCGTTTCCGCACCGAGACGACCAGATCTTCGAGCAGCGAGTACACCACAGGCACCACGAAGAGCGTGAGCAGTGTACTGGTGACGAGACCACCGATCACAGCGCGCCCCATCGGCGCCCGCTGTTCGGCACCGGCACCGAGCGCGAAGGCCAACGGCAGCATGCCGGCGATCATCGCGACCGTCGTCATGATGATGGGTCGGAGCCGGATCCGGGCCGATGCGAGCAGCGCCGTGCGCATGTCGTCGCCCTGTTCCCGGCGGTGATTGGCGAAGTCCACGAGCAGGATGCCGTTCTTGGTCACGAGCCCCAAGAGCATGATAATGCCGATCATCGTCATCACGTTCAGGCTGCCCTTGGTGGCCAGCAGCGCCACGGCGACCCCGATGAAGCTGAGCGGCAGCGAGAGCATGATGGCGAGCGGCTGGAAGAACGACCCGAACAGCGATGCCAGGATGAGATAGATGAATACGACGGCGAGGATCAGCGCTTCGGCGACGTAGCCCTTCGTTTCGTTCAGGTTCTGCACATCGCCGCCGAATACCGTGCGGTAGCCCGCAGGAAGGCCCATTGAGTCGATGGCCACCTGCACCTTGCTGGCCACATCGCCGACGTTGTACGCGGGCAGCACGCCGGCGCTGATCGACACCTGACGCTCGAGCGACGATCGTTCGATGGCTTGTGGCCCGATGCCGGCACGGATGGTCGCGACCTGACCGAGCGGGATCGTGGTCGAAAGGCCGGTGTTGCGATCGATGCCCGAGCCGGGCACCGGCAGCTCTGCCACGTCATCCGATGAGCGGCGCAGCGAGTCGGGGTAGATCACGACGACATCGTGCGAGTAGCCCTGCGGGTCCTCCCAGCGGGTGGCCCGCTGGCCCGTGAAGAGTGGCTGGAGCGTACTGGAGATCGTGCCGATACCGAGTCCAGCAGCCCAGGCCTGCTCACGATCGACCTGGACGTCGAGCTGCGGGATTTCGCCATCGTCGCTGGAATTCGCTTCGGCGAGCCCCTTCACACCGGTCATCGTCTTGAGCACTTCGGCCGCTGCCAGCTTGAGGCGCGTGGGCTCCGGCCCCTGCACCTTGACCTCGATCGGCTGGCGATAGCCGCCGAAGATCGAGGGCGTGCCGGTGATGTTCGCGCGGGCGCCGGGGATCTTCGACAGCATCGGACGGAGCGCGTTCTGCACGTCGGCCTGCGACAGCTTCCGCTGATCCTTCGGCTTCAGTTTCACCGCCACCGATCCACCACTCGGTGAGCCACGGAAACCGCCGCCGATGTTGAGATAGGTCGAGATGACCTCAGGGCGCTTCTCGAGCAGCCTCGCGATTTCCTGTCCCTTGCCGATCGTGTATTCGATGGCCGATCCCGGGGCGACGCGATAGTTCACGTTGAATTCGCTGCCATCGACGTCGGGCATCCAGGTGAAGCCGAGCTTCGGCACCAGGAGCACCGAGCCAACGACGCTGGTGAGCGCGGCGACGAGCACGATGACGCGATGATTGAGCGCCCAGCTGAGGCCTCGCGGATAGCGATCGGCGACGCGTTCGAACCAGTCGTTGAAGGCGAAGGCGACGCGTCGGATCGGATTTCGCGACGCGCGCAGCGCGGCCTGGTTGTTGTGATCCACTTCGGGGTCGCGCCAGATGCTGGAGAGCATCGGGTCGAGCGTGAAGCTGACCAGCAGCGACACCAGCACGGCGAAGGCCACGGTGACGCCGAACTGGAAAAAGATCTTGCCGATCATGCCGCCCATGAAGGCGACCGGGAAGAACACCGCCACGACGGCCATCGTCGTCGCGAAGACGGCGAGCCCGATTTCGCTGGTGCCTTCGGATGCCGCGTGCTCGTGATCCTTCCCCATCTCGAGATGGCGCACGATGTTCTCGCGCACCACGATTGCATCGTCGATCAGGAGACCGATGGCGAGGGAGAGCGCCAGCAGCGTCATGGTATTGAGCGTGAAGTTGAACGCCCACATGACGAAGAACGACGAGATCAAGGAGATCGGCAGGGCGAGCCCGGTGATGATCGTCGAGCGCCAGGAGTTGAGGAAGAAGTAAATGATGATGATGCAGAGCATTGCACCGAGTATCAGCTCATGCTGCACGCTTTCCAGGGAGTCACGGATGCGCTGTGAGTCGTCACGGATGACACTCAGCTTCACGTCGGCGGGCAGCGTCTTCTCGAGTTCGATCATCGTGGCGCGCACGCGATCAGCGACTTCGACGGTGTTGCTGCCGGCGATCTTCTGCACTTCGATGGCCACGGCAGGCGTTCGGCCGAGAAAGGCGGCGCTGCGTTGTTCCGCGCTGCCGTCAACCACTTTGGCGACGTCGCTGATGCGAACCGGCGCGCCGTTGCGCACGGCGAGCGTGATGTCGGCAAAGCGTGAAGGATCGATGACGCGGCCGGTCACGCGGATCAGCTGCTCGCGACCGTTGCGGCGCACGCGACCGGCCGGCACTTCGCGGTTTTCGCGATCGAGGGCTGCGATCACGACGGGTGGCGAAATGTTGTACGCCCGCATCGCGTCGGGGTCGAGCTGAATCTGGATCTGACGCGTGGCACCGCCGGTGATACTCGCGCCGCCAACGCCGGGGATCGATTCGAAGCGGGTCTTGATGACTTCGGTCGCGATGTCGCTCAGTTCGCGCAGCGGACGTTCACCGCTCGTCATCGCGACGCTGATGATCGGACGATCGTTCGGGTCGAAGCGAAGGACGATCGGATCTTCGATGTTCGGCGGCAGCTGTCGGCGGATGCGTGCGACCTTGGTGCTCACTTCCTGCTGCGCCGCGATGATATCCACACCGAGATTGAACTGCAGGCGCACCAGCGAACTGCCTTCGAGTGACGTCGAGGTGACTTCCTTGATGCCCTGCACCGTGTTGAGCGCTTCCTCGATCGGCTTCGAGAGCTCGCGCATCACGACTTCCGGCGAGGCGCCTGGATAGGCCGTCTGTGTCACGACGATGGGATACGTGATGTCCGGATATTCGTCGATCGCGAGGCGCTTGTAGCCGATGACTCCAAGCACGACGAGTGCCACCATGATCATGGTGGCGAACACCGGCCGCTTGATCGAGACATCTGAAATGATCATGACTTCCCGCCCGCGATGGTGACTTTGGAGCCGTTGCCGAGTGCGCCGACAATGCCGACGATGACGCGATCGCCGGGGCTCAGACCTTCCTTCACTTCCGCCACCCCGGTGGCGTCATCCACGACGCCAAGTGTGACGTTGCGCTTTTCCAGCGCGCCGCCGGCAATGCGCCAGACGAACGGCGGTGCATCGACGCCGGTGGCCTGCCGGATGGCGGTGGTCGGCAGCAGCAGCGCGCTACCCAGACGTTCGCTGATCACGCGGCCGCTCACGAACGTGTTGCCTTTGACGGCGCCGTTGCCGTTCGCGAGGCGCACGTAGACCGTCACGCTGCGCGACACCGGATCGACCGTGGGACTGACGCGCGCCACCTTCGATTCAATGGTTCGACCGTCGAGATTGAGTCGCACCACCTGACCCGGCTGCACTGCGTTGGCGAGACGCGCCGGCACGTTGGCGGCGAGTTCGAGGATCTCGTTGCGGACGAGCGTGAACAGCGGCATGCTGACGGAGACGCGTTCACCCGGCTGCACGATGCGCTTTTCGATCACGCCGCTGGATGGTGCCAGCACGCGCGTGTCGGTGGAGACCGCATCGGCCGTGCGGAGGCGTGCTTCCGATGCTGCGACGGCCGCCTTCGCGGCAACCACGGACTGCTGTGCGGCCCGATGTTCCTGTTCGGCGATCGCTCCCGCCTTGAAGAGCGCGGCGGACTGTTCGGCGGCCCAGGTAGCGGTCTGCAGTTGCGAGCGAGCGGCTTCGCGATCGGCTTCGGCACCGCGCTTGCTGCTTTCCTGCTGACTGGATTCGAAGCGCGCCAGCACCTGACCTGCGCTGACGCGCTGTCCTTCCTGCACGTACACCGCGTTGATGTCGCCATTCAGTCGGCTGCGCACCTCGATCGTTTCGATCGGCCGCAGATTTCCCGAGACAGCGACCGAGTTTTCGATGACACCCTTCTTGAGTGTCGCGACGTCGCTGGCAGCGAGCACCACACCACCGCGACCCGAAGGGGCGCCAGCGACAGGCCTGCCAGTCTTCCCAGGCGCTGCTGCACCCGCCGCACCGGCAGGCTTGGCTTCGGCGGCGTCAGACGACTTCGAACAGGCGGTCGCGAGCAGCAGCGCGGCACAGGCGATGGTCCGCACAGGCGGAAAGACTTCAGCGATCCGTCGTGACACGATCGGCTCCACGGTCAGTGATGCGCATCGCGCCGCCATCAGGCAGCGGAATCGGGCGACCAGTCGCCCGCGCCAATTCGGCGGCGGCAAGAAATACATCGTAGATCGCGCGCGCCGCGTTCACTTCTGCGCGCACGAGGTTGAGCTGCGCATCCGACACGTCGAGCGTCGTGCCGACGCCGCGGGTATTGCGCAGGACTGCGAGATCGAATGCCTCCTTCGCTTCCGACACGGTTTCGCGACGGGCGTCGAACAACGTGCGGGCGCGACCGAACTCGGCGCGCGCCGCCGCAGCTTCCAACGCCACCTGCTCGCGGACCAATGCAAGCTGGATGTTCGATTGATCGACCAGCGCGTGCGCGTTCTCGAGGTTCGACTTGGTCCGTAGCCCGTCAAAAATCGGCCACGAGACCTGCAAGCCGAAGTTGCGGTCGCCGAACCAGCCGTTGTTCTGACAGACGCGCCCGGTGGCCGATCCCGGCGGACAGTTGGCGGCGCTCGTGAAGCCGCCTTTCGTCGGCAGGCCATTGCTGGCCGGCAGCGCGAGATAGCCCGCGGTGAGCGTCGCCGTCACCGATGGAAACAGGTCAGCGCGCGCCACGCGCACCCCGGCTTCGCGCGCCGCACGTGTGAGTTCGGCGGCACGGACCGCCGAGCGGAGCTCACCGATGCTCGGCACGGTATCGACGGTACCGAGCAGACTGCGCAGCGCGATCGTGTCGAGTTCGGACGTGAGCGACAGCGGCCGTTCCGCCGGCACGTTCACGAGGCGACGCAGATTGAGCACGGCGATGGCATAGTCGTTCTGCGCCTGCACCAGATTGGGCTCGAGATTTGCGCGCTCGACCTTGAGCCGCAGGACATCGTAGCGCGAGGCCCGGCCGGCGTTCTCCAGTTGCTGCGCCTGCGCCAGACGATCGTCGGCGAGCTTCAGGTTGCTGCGCTGGATTTCGATCAGGCGTCTCGTGAACAACGCGTTCAGATACGACCGTTCAACGTCAACGACGACCTGTCCGCGCACTTCAGCGGTGTTGGCGCGTGCCGCACCGCGCACGGCACCCGCCGCGCGTGCGCCCGCCACGACTCGTCCGCCGAGAAAGAGTGCTTGCGACAGCTGCGCGTTGGCCGTGTACGTGTACGCCTGACCGAACACCGATCCGACGATGGTGGCGCGCGCATTCTCGACGACCTGCGAATAGCCGCTGTTGAGGCGCATCTGCGGCAGACCGGTGGCGCGTGCGATGCCGATCTGTGCATCCGCGGCGTCAATGGACACAAGCGCCGATCGCACTTCTTCGCCGTCGCGCAGCGCTCGCTGCACGGCGCCGTCGAAGGTGAGGGCGACGGTATCCGTCGCCAGGCGTTCGGCACGCGAGATCGGGACTTGGCCGGACTGTGCACCCGAGGTGGCGCTGGCGGCGACCGCGAGGGTGATAGCGACGACAAAACGCCCGCGCCGAGGCGCTGGGCGGAACTGGTTATGGGCTGCCATGGTCACGTGATAACGCCGTGACGGGAGGAAACGTTTGCCCGAAACGGATATTTCGTCGAGCGGCTGCCCCTTCTCAGGCGGCGGTGCGGCGCCGCGTCATGACGATCTGGAGGGCGCGCACGACCTGTGGGTCGAGGAGCGCGCCGGCAACCGTGCCAAGGTACGCGAGCGAATCGTCGGCTCGCATCGGGTCACGGTAGGCGCGCTGCGAGGTCAGGGCGTCGAAGGCGTCGGCGCCGGCCAGAATCCGCCCGCCGAGGGTGATGTTCTCGCCGCGGATGCCACGCGGGTAGCCGCTGCCGTCCCAGTGCTCGTGATGATCGTGGATGAAGCCGAGCACGTTGTCCAGCTGCTGGAGCGGCCGCAGGATCTCGATGCCGATGCGAACATGCTGCTTCACATGCTCGAATTCGGTGAGCGTAAGCGCCGAAGGCTTATTGAGGATCTCTTCCCGGATTCCGATCTTGCCGACGTCGTGCAGGCGCCCTGCGAGTCGAATGCGTTCCACGATCGCAAGCTCCTGGCCCATCTCGATCGCAATTTCTGCCGCCAGATCGGCGACGCGCTGCGAATGACCGCGGAGATACACATCCTTCGCTTCCATCGCGATGATGAGTGTTTCGACGACGCTCACCGACAGCAGGCGGAGCGATTCCTTCTCCTGCTCCAGTTCGGCGGTGCGCAGCCGGACTTCTTCCTGAATCCTGGCGTCGAACCGCTCCTTCTCCATACGAGCGCCGCGCCGCGCGAGTGCGCGGATCACTGCATCCTGAAGTGTGCGCAACTCGATCGGCTTCACCAGATAGTCGATCGCCCCACCGGCGAGTACGTGCGCAGCCGTCGGTGCGTCGTTCACGGCGCTGAGCATGAGCACCGCGAGATTTGGATCGTGCGCCAGCACACGCGGGAGCAGCTCGGGGCCGGAAAGCCCGGGCATGCGCACATCGCAGATCATGGCGTCGTACTCGTTCGATTCGAACAGGAACAAAGCATCCGTGCCATTGCCTGCCGATTCCACGCTGTAGCCGCAGCGCTGAAGGAACCGGGCCATCGCCACGCGGATCGACTCGTCATCGTCGACGACGAGGATTCGCGCCAGCGGCGCTGGTGACGGTTTCGGGGCCAGCGCCTGCAATGCGGTCGTCACGAGGCGTTATGAGCCAATGCGGAGAGGGACTGCCAGACGGCGAATCGTGCGACCGTCATCGGTGCGGATGACGGAAATGGTAGCACCGTGGAGCTCTGCTTCAGAAGGGATGATCCCAACAGGAACGCCATCGTCCGCCACACTCAACACCGCGAAGCCGCCATCGAGGCCGGCCCGCACGTCGATCCGGCGTCGGGCCGAACCCAGCAGTGCGGTTTCCGATGCCACGATGGCGGACGCGAACCAGTCCCGCAGCGCCGCCGGCGCCCACGGGACCAGCGGCAGACCTGGGTCGATGCTGACGTTGACCGTGATTGCGAGCGCCCGCTGTGCCTCGGCCCGCTCGCGCAGAATGTCATGGATGAGGATGTTCACGTCGACGGGGTCGTGCGGCGTATCGGCGTCGTCTGCCAAGCCGCGCAACGTCCGGGCCGCGTCTGACGCCTTCCGGGCACTCCGTTGAATCAGCTCCACCAACTCCAGCACCTCGGCCGACAGTGGTTCCTCGGCGAGGAGCTCCGACAGGGCGCTGATGCCGGCGATGGGAGAGGTGAGGTCGTGGATACGGCTGGCAAGGGTGCTGCGGAGCGTGTGCAGTGTTTCGAGGACAGGATCGACCGGCGTTCGGGCGACGCGGGCGACGAGCACGCCGAGGGCGCGCGCGAGCGTGCCCGCCTGCTGCTCGATGCGCCGTGTGGCCTCGTGCGGGACCGCGCGATCGGGATCGAAGACGATGTCCACGCGACCGACGGCCACGTTGCCATCGATGAGCGCAATCGACGCGCCGGGCAGGGCAGGGACGAGCGAGCGCCAGCCTTCAGCAACGAGATGCCGTGCGTCAGGCATCTGCACGGCACGACGCTGGCGTGCGAGGTGCTCGACGCGAGCGGCATCGATCGGTGTGCGCACGCCGCGCAGTGCCGCGAGCGCACCGAGTGCGGCGGGAAAGCGCAGCGTCCCGGTGGTGCGATCACGCACGGCGATGCTGATGCCGAGGAATGCCTGATCGTCGAGACGATGAATCACGGCGGATGCAAAATCATCGACGGTGACGGCGCTGGCGGCGTCGAGCAGCATCGGCACGACGAAGTGCGATTCCGGCGGCGCGACCGAGTCTTCGATGGCGATGCGCGACACCGCATCGCGCCGGCGCAGCACGAGTGCCGCGAGCGAGCCGAGTTCGTGCGCGAAGGTACCGTCACCGACGGTGAACAGACGTCCCGGTCCGCCGATGATCGAGATCACGCCGACCGCATCCTCGCCGTCCACGAGCAGCGGTGCCGCGACGGCGCGCACCGGCACCTTCGCCACCACCGTGTCACTCCAGCGCACACCGGTGCTTGGATCGGCGAAGACGGCGGAGTGTGCGCGAAGTGCACGTGCCGCGAAGGCCCGATCCCGCGGTGCGCGCGTCCCTTCCTCGACGGGGACTTCGCCATACGCGGCGACGACGACGAGAGCGTCCGAGTCCTCCATCGTGAGCCCGATCCACGCACCGGCGCCCTGCAGCACGTCCACCGCGACAGCGAGCAGCCGCGCGAGTGCGGCGTGCGTGGTGGGGAGCGTTTCGATTTCTGTTGCGAGCGCACGCAGCCGCCGCGCGCGCGACGAGTCGTCAGCCGTACCTCCACCGCGCGATGCGCCGCCTGCGGCGGCATCGGCGATGGGAGTCTGCGAACTCAGCGGTGGTGCGGACGGTGCAGGCACATCGACGCCGTAAATCGGTTGCTCAGGCATCGATGTGCACCGCGATCACTCAGCGAACTCGACGATCACGGGATGCGGAATGATCCCCGCTTCCGTTCCGCGCTGCAGCAGCAGCTGGACGGCGGCGCGACCGGCGTCGCCGTAGTCGAGAGTCCATTCATTCACATACATACCGACGAATGTATCGGCCTGACCGCGATCGAGTCCACGTGCGTATTTCATTGCGTGGTCGAGAGCGGCACGACGATGCGTCAGACCGTACGCGATGCTGTCACGCAGATGACGACTGATCATCGCGATCAGGTCAGGCCCGAGGTCCTTGCGAATGACGTTGCCGCCGAGCGGGAGCGGCAGCTGCGTTTCCTCGTGCCACCAGACGCCGAGGTCGAGGAGCAGGTGCAGGCCGCGCTCACCGTACGTGAGTTGTCCTTCATGAATCAGGAGGCCGAGATCGACGGTCCCATCGAGGACGGCATCCTCGATCTTGTCAAACGGAACGAAGACGGCTTCGAAATCCGGTTCGAAGAGACGCAGCGCGAGGTAGGCGCTGGTGAGTGGTCCGGGCACGGCGATCCGTGCGCCCTTGATGGCATCGACACCGCGCTTCATACGACCCACGACACGTGGGCCGTACTTGTCCCCCATCGATGCGCCGTGCGGCAACAGCGCGTAGTGCTCGGACAGGTACGCGAAGGCGTGAATGGACACGGCGGTGACTTCGAGTTCCTGTCGGCGCGCGCGCTGATTCAGTGTTTCGATGTCCTGCAGTTCGTGGCGATACGCGAGTCCTTCGGTATTCACCTTCCCTTCGGCGAGCGCGTAGAACATGAACGCGTCGTCGGAGTCGGGGCTGTGTGCGACGGTGATGGTGCGAGTCGGTTCCATGGTCTGTTTGGTCACTTGACGTTCCGTCGCGCGCGTGCGAGTGCGCTGTCGAGGTCCACCTGCGTCACGCTGTATTCGGGCAGGTTCCTGGCCCGTTCCGCGATGGCAGCGGCGATGAGTCGGCGATCAAAATCGGCCTGCGCCTTGAAATCCTTGCGCATGCCTGCGGCGAGGCTGCCGAGTGTGAGGCCGAGGAGGTGAGTGGGTGAGCTTTTGAGAATTGTGTCCGACTGCGCGGTGGCGATCTCCTTCACCTCGGCGAGTTGCGCGATGCGTCCGAGCTCGAAGCGCTGGAGCGTCGTCGGTGCGGGGAGACTCTGGAAGGACATCAATGCCATTGGCGCGAAGAATTGCACCGAGTCGCGCTTACCCTGTTCGGCGAGCGAGACGACACGGTTGAAGAGGCGCAGCGCGCGTTCATCCGGTGTCATCTGCGAGATGTCCGGTGCGCGGACCGGCCGCTCGGCGGCGCTGGAGTCAGCGGCACCGGCACCTGACGAATTGGCGCCGGCGAACGGGCCGCCGCCCGCTTGCGGAGCGGCGGCGGCCACCGGGGCATCGGCGGCAGGCGGGCGGCGGTTGAAGCGCTGTCCGGCGACGAGGGCGATGAGCGCGAGCAGGGCGATCGCGGCGACGGCCCACGGGAGCGTCTGGTTGGACGGCGTTGGCCGGGCGGCGGGTGCACCGACCGGAGGGCTGCCGGCCGCGTAGACCGGATCTCCGACTGTCTGGCCGCACCGATGACAGAATCGGGCGCCGGATGTGAGCTGTGCGCCACAGGCCGCACAGAATGCAGACGACATGGAAGGATCGAGAGAAGACGGCTGTGGCGCAGGGCTGTGCCACAGTAAGCGAGCAATCTAGCCACGATCCGGGTTCCCTCGCTGCCAAAGTGAAGCCGGGCGTAGCTTTCCATCATGAGCTCAGAGTCACCGACCCCCGAGGCGCTCCGGTCCGCTGCTGCGGGCGACATTCAGGCACTGCTTCGCGAGCAGGACATCCGCTTCCTGCGGCTCCAGTTCACCGACATCCTCGGTGTGATCAAGAACGTCGAGATTCCGCGATCGCAGTTCGCGAAGGCGTTGGCGGGGGACATTCTCTTCGACGGCAGCTCGATCGAGGGGTTCGTGCGGGTGGAGGAGAGCGACATGCTGCTCAAGCCCGACCTTGCGACCTATCAGACGCTGCCGTTCGGCGCGGCGGGCGCGCAGGTGGCGCGACTGATCTGCGACATCTCGATGCCGGATGGGACGCCGTTTGCGGGCGATCCGCGCGGGCGGCTGAAAGCGGTCCTGGCGGACGCCGCGGCGCTGGGCTTCACGATGAACGCCGGCATGGAAGCCGAGTTCTTCCTGTTCAAGCAGGATGCGACCGGCAAGGCGACCACGGACACGCACGATGTCGGCGGGTATTTCGATCTGGCGCCGGTGGACCTCGGCGAAGAAGCGCGGCGAGCGATCGTGGAGACGCTCGAGCAGATGGGCTTCGAGGTCGAAGCGAGTCATCACGAAGTGGCACATGGGCAGCACGAAATCGACTTCCGCTATGCCGATGCGCTGACGACGGCCGACAACCTGACGACGTTCCGCTTCGTGGTGAAGCAGGTGGCGCAGCGCTTCGGCTTGAGTGCGAGCTTCATGCCGAAGCCCATCTTCGGGCAGCATGGCAGCGGGATGCACACGCATCAGAGTCTGTTCAGTGGTGCCGGCAATGCGTTCTGGCAGGCCGATGCGCCGTATGAGTTGAGCGCGACGGCGTTGCATTACATCGGCGGATTGCTGCGACATGCGCGGGGGTATTGCGCGGTGACCAATCCGCTGGTGAACAGCTACAAGCGGTTGGTGCCGGGGTTCGAAGCGCCGATCAACGTGGCGTGGAGCATGCGGAACCGGTCACCGATGCTGCGCATTCCGGCGCGTCGCGGGAGTGGCACGCGGGTGGAGCATCGCTTGCCGGATCCGAGCGCGAATCCGTATCTGGCGTTGGCGGTGATGCTGAGCGCGGGATTGGATGGCATTCGCACGCAGGCGGACAGTCGCGAGCCGGTGGATACGAACATCTTCGAGATGAGTCATCGCGAGAAGCGGCGGCTGCGGATCGACGATCTGCCGAAGGACCTGAACGAGGCGTGTGATGAGCTGGAGAAGGACGACGTGATCCGGGAGGCATTGGGGGAGCACATTTTCCAGCATTTTCTGGCGGCGAAACGGGCGGAGTGGGATTTGTACAGCAGTCAGGTGTCGAATTGGGAAGTGGAGAGATATCTGATGAAGTACTGATGCACCGTCGGCTATCACTCTATTTGACGCAAACGGAACACTCTAATTGACGCATCCGATCAACCTTTCTGACGCATCGGATCAACCCAATTGACGCATTGCGACAACCCATCTGACGCATGCGCGAGCATTCCAATTGACGCATCCCGGGGCACACACTGCCGGACAAGAGATGATAGAACGCGCTCAATCAGGCTTCATCGGTATCCGCCGCTCCCCGCCAGCACCGACGCACACCATCGTCACGGCGGACACGTGGGCATACCAAAGAAGGAAACGGCTGGCTCGTCGCGAGCGCGTGATGCGCGCCTCGTGCATTTGTCTCCAGCGGAACGCGCCGCGATGGAGGCGTTCGGTCGCCAGGTGCGCGCTCGTCGGCTTGCCGTGAGTGCGTCGGCGGTCGAGGCGGGTGGCGCTCCCCTGACGATCCCCGGTCTCGCCCTGCGCGCCGGAATCAACGCCTCGGTGTTGGGCGAGATCGAACGGGGGCGCGTCAACGTGACGCTCATGACCGCTCGCCGCCTGGCACAGGCGCTGGGCATCGAGACGGCGGCGCTCTTTGTTGAGTAATTGGCGCTCGCACCAGCGAATCGCGGGCAGGCGGGAGTGCGGCTGAGGACGGCTCCGGCGAACGGTGAGGGGTCGCGCTACACTCGGAACATGAGCCCGCAGTATCGCGTCGGGTCTCCCCTTTCCCTCTCCGAGCGTCCCCAATGCCCTCCACCTCGCGTCAGCTCCAGCTCGGCGACATCCCACCTTCCGCGACGTCACCGGACGAGCCCCAGCCGCCACATAACGCCGGGCCTTCTCGTCGGAAGCGTTGGCGCGATGCCCTCGACCCGGCCGACCAGCGCGCATTGCTGCACATCGGGATGCGCGTTGCCGCCGCGCGAAAGACGCGACGCTTGACGCGCGCGGAGCTCGCCGTCGCGGCCAACCTCAATGCGGCGCACATCGGCACCATCGAGCGTGGAGAGAACAATACGACGCTGCTGTCCTTGTCTCGACTTGCCGGCGCCCTCGGCGTCTCACCGTCCGAACTGCTTACGCCCATCCGCTGAACGTGACGGCAGATGGGTCGGCGTCGCGTGTACTCGCGAAATCCCATTGGCGGTGTGCCAACAGCCACGGTAACCTCTCCAAGCCGAAGGTTGCTTCCCTCCTCTGTCATTCTGGTATGCCACCACCGTCGCCACGTGCATTTCACTCAGACCGAGAGGTCGCGGCCCTTTTTCGTACCACCGCATTGGAGGAACTGGCAGCGACGGGGCGGCTTAAACTCGCCGCTCACCTCATTCGCGAAGCGTCCTTTGGTCGCCGAATCCCCCGGACATGGTCCGATTTGTATCACAGAGCATACGAGCACCTTTTGGCTCACTATCCCTGTGAGTATGTGTTCAAGAATCGCCTTCTGCTGCATCAGTTGCGCCAACGACATTCGCGCACTGGCATTGTTGCATACACAGAGTTTCCCGTGGACAGACAGATTGCCGATCTGGTGATCGCCAACGGATCGACAACGGTATACGAAATTAAAACGTCACTCGACTCGTTCGCGCGCCTTGCGGCACAGCTGGCCGCGTATACGCGGGCCTTCGATTTCGTCAACGTGGTGGGAGATCGCGAAAGCCTTGCCGTATTGACTGATCTCGTTCCGCCACACGTTGGTCTGCTCACCCTGTCGCGCGGCAGCGTCCTTCGCACGGTGCGGCGGGCAGAGAGCGGCAAGCATCAAGTCGCACCTGCGGTCATCTATGATCTGCTCCATCGCGCAGAAATCGTTGACGCTGTCCTCCGCACATCCGATGTGCGCTTCGACGTGCCGGCGGCATACCTCTACGATGCCTATCGCCCTCACTTCGTGTCGTATACGCCCGAAGTGGCTCACGCTCTATTCCGCGACGCGATTCTTCGCCGCCGTCGCCGGAGCGCCGCCGCCGTCTCAGCACTGAAGACACTTTGTCCCAATGTTTTGACTGGCCTCACTGCGGCCGGGCGACTTGACGTCCAAACACTCAAGCGTCTGGAAAAAAGGTTGCACGCTCCGCTTTACGCTGGTTAGCACCGGCTTGCACGGCCGCAAATCAGCTCGTATGATGGTGCGTTACGACAACAATGCAACCATCGTGGTCGACCCATGTATGTTCCCGTGTTGCGTGCGCGCCGTCATGAATTGCTGGCCGTGCGCAGGGATGCCGCGGCACTTGCCCTTAGCGGGAACGTGCTTCCGGTTTTTGAGGCGGTGAATGCCAACCACGCGGCGCTGCATCGCTGTCTTGCTGAAGCAATGGCACAGAACCTCGCCGTGGGCGTCGTTCTGAATCCACGTGTAAATCCGCGGACGACGATTCGCGTCTGGTCTGATCCTACGCTCCGTCAGCTGATTCTTCAGTCGCCGTTGATTGTTCCCACGATTTTTCTCGACACCAAAACGCCAACGCAGCGGCTCGCGGCGCTCCTGACACAGTTTCCGCAACGGCCGATTCTTGTGATGCACGCCGACACGTTCATTGCATCATCGTCCGTGCTCGGCGCCCTGAAGCAACACTCGCCCGGCGTGCGGCATTTGATGCCCGAGCCCAATTCCGGGCGTTGCCCACGCCCAGCGCTGTCACTCGCAGATCGTGTGACGCTCCGTGATGGATTTCAAAGTGCGGCGTCGAACGCGGCGTATCCGGGTGAGTCATTCTTCTGCGCCGCGCCGCGATCCCTCGTGGCAGCCCCGTCGGCCGGCATCGGTGATTTCTGCACGGTCGGCAAGCGATTTCGCGAGGGCGGAAGCACGCCGAATAAGGAAGTCGTTTGCCGTGGTGAACATGCAACTCTCGATTGTGCCTTGGCTCGCCAATGGGTGCTCGCGAGCTAGCGTGCACAACCCTTTCAATCGCAACGTGAGATCGCATGAATCTGAGAATCTTGTATGAGCGGGACGGCCGCGCAATTTTTGCGTCCACGCTCCGACTTTCCATCGCCGTGTGCGCGGTCGCGTGTGGCGAGCCGCGTGCTTCTGCAGAAGCTACGGCGAATCACGTTGTTTTGAGCGCAAGCGCTGATAGCGTAAAGATAATAAGCGTCGGAGATTCGCTGCCGGAACTTCGGATTCGGATGCTCACCGGTGACACACTGGTCGTAGGGGGGGCACAGCCTAAGCCGTTGACCTTGGTGAACCTGTGGGCGACGTGGTGTGGGCCGTGTAAGCGCGAGTATCCTGCGATCCAGCATCTGCATGATACGTACGCGAAGCGCGGCCTGCGCGTCGTCGCCGTGTCGACGGATCGTGACGACCGCGCCGTGCAGTCATATTTAATGACAACATCTTTCACCGTGCCCGTGGGACGCGATTCCGCTAACGAAGTTCTAAAAGCGATACGTGGGACGGGTCTGCCGCAGAATTTGCTCCTCTCAAGGCAGGGCAAGGTTTTGTGAAAGTCGTTCGGCGTGGGAGACGAAGTAATCACAGGGCTAGTCGCGGTTATCGATTCAGCAATTGCCAAGTAGCGACCTACAGATCGGCGTGGAGGTTCGTAACCGGGAGCTTGTCGACCGCGTTCGGCAGCATGGCATCAGGTGGAGAGTCTCGCGGCGTCGGCCTTCACCTGTGCCATACCTGAAGCGGTGCGCAGCCGCACCGGGCGAGTATCTGCTACACCCGGAAAATGGGCGGCCCTGCGGTATGCAGTGCGAGAGACGCATGCCGTGTCCGCGTGCCGCGTCCGTCGAGCGCGTGTCGGCGGCGTACTCGCTTTATCGTCTTTCAGTCGAACCCGTACCCCCGCGCGACGGTTACCCCCTCGCCACGTGCACGCGCCTGGACCACCTGCTCACCACGGTTTCCGTCGACGTGGAGCTGGTCCCAGCCAAGGTTGCTCGGAAGACGCCGGTCGACTCGGTCCGGTTCCGCATCCATTCTGGCATCCATTCCCCAGCTCCCGCGGAGGGGGGTCGAAAATTTGAGACGATCACTGGAGTGGAGTGGAGTGACCCCTCTTGGTTGGACAATTAGAGTGACGTCCCCCCCGAATAGTTGGGCAGGTTGAAAGTAGGGAACTCGGCGGTACGTTGACGGTCCAGCGCCCCCGGACGGGGGCAGGAGTTGGATCGATGAAAAAGTCGAAGTTCAGCGAAGAACAAATCGCGTACGCGCTGCGCCAGGCGGAGAGCGGGACGGCGGTCGCGGACGTGTGTCGCCAGCTCGGGATTAGTGACGCGACGTTTTATGTCTGGAAGAAGCGCTTTGCGCATCTAGGCGTGAGTGAGCTGCGGAAACTGCGCTCGCTCGAGGAGGAGAATCGGCGCCTGAAACAGGTCGTCGCGGATCTC
>JBBRLZ010000064.1:0-23189 GCA_038231095.1 Gemmatimonadales bacterium | reverse complement strand
CGTGATTCATGCGTGACGCGACAGGGTGATACCCTCGCTAGCGTCGCGCGACATGGTTTTTGCAATCTGGGCAGCCACATGTTGCCAGCTGTAGCTCGCGATGGCGCGTGCGCGCCCCGCCTGACCGAATGCAAGCGCCCGATCCTGCTGGAGAAGTGCAATGAGCGCGTCGGAGAGTTCGTCGACTTGTTCTGGTGTCACGAGTGTTCCCGTGGACCCATCCACCACCATTTCCTCGAGCGCACCGATGCGCGTCGCGACGACTGGCAGTGCCGCATACATGGCCTCGAGCACGACAAGGCCGAACGGTTCGTGACGCGCCGGTAACGTAAAAACTGTCGCGCTCGCGAATGCAGCGCGCAAGACTTCCCAGTCGCGTGCGTCGGTTCGATCGAGAAATCCCAGCCACTCGGCGCCGTCAGGAAGCTCGACGCGCTCCTTCGGACCAACAATTACCAGACGCGCATCAGGAATCTCACCGCGCACTTTCGCGAAGGCGTTGACGAGAACGTCGCCGCCTTTCCGTTCGAACTCACGGCCAATGAATAGAATTGTCGGGGCCCGGTCAGTTCGATTCCCGATCCGGTCGATCGCAATCAACTGTTCTGGATCCGCGTTCGGACCCGCTCCGACAGCCAGCACGCGATGCCGGTCGATGTTGAAGTCCGCTCGGAAAGACTCTGCGATGTACTCACTCATCGTGAATATCCCGCTTGCGTGTTGATAGAGGTGCGCCTCCAGACCCACCGCCTCGGCCAACCCGGCGCTGGACAAGGACGCACCCCATGATGCGGGTTGCTTCGACGAAAACAACGTATTCGAATCGCAGAACAGGTAGACGGGAATTCCCAGACCAGTCGAGTCGAACGTGCCGCCGTACTGCAAGATCGCGTCGACTTGGCCTGACGTTCGTGCGGCACGCCGTGCATTGACAGACCGTGCGCCGAATGCCGCTTTTCGAAGATGATATCCCGCGACCCATCGCGCGCGGTCGGGCGACCAGCTTCGTGCCAGCGTGAGGGCCCGCGTCAGACCGCTGACCTCTACATCGCGCGTGATGACGGTGTGCCCGAGTTGCCGAAGCGCGCGGGCGAGACTTGCTGGCGTCCCTGATCCAGAGCCCATCGGTGAATCCGGGTCACCCTCTGCGAGCAAAAGTATTCGCAGACCCGATACCTCGCCTGTGTCTGCGGCGGAGTGTGAAGTCACGCCCGTTGTACGATGCGGCGGCCCGTCGCCCCCAGAGCGATGTGTCGAGACCTGAGACGCTGCGGCAGCCCCGGATTCGGAGCGAGCGGAGGCGAGCCACCCGAAGTCAACTTTGCCGCGAAGAGATCTGCTGCCGACCAAAGAACGGCGATGTACAGATACAGGAACGAGACTCGATGGAAGCTGCCGAAGATGGCAGCGATGAGATACGCGATCAGTCCAAATCTTAATATTCGTAGCTGTTCGGCCTCTACGGGGGAAACCGCGCGTAGGCGCTGTTCAGTCTTCATCGCACGCAGTAGCGTAGTGCCGAGCATGCCGAGAAAAATCATCAAGCCAGGTAGACCAGTCTCAGCTACCAAGCTCACGTACATGTTGTGCGCGTCTCGGTTTCCTCGGCCCATTTGCCACTCCTGACGCTCCTCCGCGTATGCGCCATGCGCCTCTGAGTACGCACCAATTCCAACTCCACTCAGTAGATGGTCATTGGCGATCGTTGTCGCAATTTGTAGCAGAACGTACCGCTGCTCCGCCGATCCATCGGCCTCGGCGATCGTCTCCGTGTTGAACAAGTACTTCATGCGGCTGAAACGCTCCCACACGGCGCCTGGTGCGAAGACGACGATACCAAGTATCGCAATCGCGCTGACACGTATCAGCCGCACGCGGCTTCGGCTGCGCAACAGCATGAAAAAAAAGGCAATGACTAAGCCGATAAACGCGCCGCGCGACTGCGTAATGATGATGAGCAGCGCGAGACCACCGGTGGAGAGAAGTGCGCCGGTGCGGACCCACTTCGGAAACTGGCCTGCGAGTAAAAACGCCGACATCGCGAGTGCCAGAATTGCGTACGCCGCAAGATCGTTGTAGTTCGCGAACGAGTAGTTCCAGCCGTATCGCCCGAACGTCCCGATGCCTGAAAGAAAATTGAAGTAGGTCCCGCGAGCCGGATACAACCCGAACATCAGTACCCACACACCGATGAAGATCGCGAGCTGCGAAACCGACTTGCTGGCGTTAATCGCCACAAAGAAGATCAGGAGAATCTTGAGATAGTCCACCAGCGTGTCGCCAACGAGGCTCGGCCACTGTGACATGGTCGCACCAAGTGCACTCCACACGAGAAAACCCGCCATGAACAGGAAAGGCGGTGGGGCCTTTAGTTCCCTCGCGTTCAGCAACACACCAATCAATCCGATCGCGATCCCAACGGATGCAATCGGCAGCTTGAAACTGTGCACGCAGAACAGATAGATCGCGAGTCCGAACAGCGCGACCGTCATCTGCTGCATCCCGATCTGCACGATCGGCTGAGCCCGGGGCGCCGCATACAGTGTGCCCATCGGTGCCGCCGCTGCTCTACGCATTGTGCCCGCGCCCTACCACGGGGGCAGTTCCAGAGGAACGCCCCGCAACGAGAATCGGGCGGCGCCGTGTGGCGCCGCCCGCAGTCTCATACAAACCCGCAATGCGAGTCGTTCGCGTCAATGTGCGCCCTTGCGCCCAATCATCACCGGCAACGTCCGTGTCATGATCTTCACATCCAGCCACACCGAGCGATTCGAAATGTACTCGAGATCGAGCGCCACCTTGCTCTTCACATCATCAAGGCAGCTGTCATACGCCTGATTGATCTGAGCCCACCCGGTGATGCCTGGCTTGACGCGCTGACGCAGGTGATAATTCTCCACCTGTGTCCGCAGCGAGAGAAAAATACTCGGCCGCTCAGGCCGCGGTCCAACGACGTTCATCTCGCCACGGACGACATTCCACAGCTGCGGCAGTTCGTCAAGTCGTGTCTTGCGCAGCAGATCGCCGATGGCCGTGATGCGCGGATCATCCTTCGATGCCCACACGGCCTCACCCGGCATTTCGGCATCCACACGCATCGAACGGAACTTGTAAATCGTGAATACCCGCCCGCCAAGGTCCTCTTCGCGCCGCGTCTGATGCCGATCGCCACGGAATGCGCGACGATCGAGTCCGACACGTGTCTGCGAGTAGAATACCGGACCCGGGCTGCTCAGTTTGATCAGGACGGCAATGACGAGAACCAGCGGGGCGAGAACGATCATGCCGATCACCGCCACCACGACATTGAGCGTCAGATGCATCCACTCCGGATGCTGTGACGCGCGCTCGCCAACAAGATTGTTCGATTGGTTGCGTCGTGTGTCGCGCGCATCGCCGTCGTCCGGAGACGGCCAACCCGTGGCCGCGCCTCCGAACGCCTCGCGTAGCGCTGCGATGCGCCCTGCCATCTGTGTTGCGCTCGGTACCGTAGAGCCCACGCCTTCCTCGGCTGTGTAATTCGGTGGTGCGCCTATCGACGCGACAGCGATATGATCGAGATCACGACACCCAGCGCGGCGGACGTCGCCCACAGAATGCTCGTGAAGTTGCTCGGCTTCTTCTCATCGATTGCCAGTTCATCTCCAGCCCGGATATCCGCCTGGTCGAGCGTCATGCCCGACCGGAACACCATGCTGAGACTGTCCTTATCCACCAGCGTCGCCGAGCCCCGCTTCACCGTCGACTTCGCCAACCGAGACAAACTGGTGAGTCCGCCTGCGCTGTTGACGACGTCGGATACTGCCGCGTCACCTCGCACAGTCACGAAGCCAGGCTTGCCAACCGCTCCCGTCACCAGCAACCGCACCAGCGGCTGTGTCCGCACGACCGGCCGCTGGATGTAGCGCCGCGCCTGCGCCGCTAACGCCGAATCCGCTTCCGAGCGCAACACGCCCTGCAGACTGAATGCCGGCAACGTTGCGAGCTGCACCGTCTGACCCGTCCGAACCGACACCGTGTCGCGAAACGGCTCCTCACCGCCGAACAGATCGACCACCAGCCGATCTCCCGGATAGAAATCTCCGACCTTCAGCCGATCACGAACTGCTGCGGCTTCGGCCGGATGCTTCGAGCGCTCGAGCGTCGTTGCGACAGAGTCCAAGAAGCGCCGAGTTCGGTACAGCGTCTGCTCCGATCCCGACTGTGCGCCAGCAGTGGCGACACCGAACAGGCTGAAGAGAGACAAAAGGCCGCGCCGCACGTGCCGCGCGGAGACTACCGAAGACAGAGTTCTCATTGGAATCCATGCACTGCAGCACTCATGCTCGGGCGCCACAATGGTTGATCTTGGTTGCATGTCGTTGCCCTGCATCAAGTTAGCAACGACAACGGAACAGCAGTTTCGAGCAGAATTACCGGTGTCGTATTGTAAACACACACGCGATGTGCAGCCGTACCACATTTTCCGTGTCCACCATACAACATCACAACGTTCCCAGATACACCGGGACGCAAAGACGGCATCAGTTGTAACGAAGGTTTGATGCGAAGGATCCCATCCTGGCTCCTTCGCTCGCGATCCTGACAGCCTTACCCCACGCCACTATGCCTAGTCGACTCTGGGTATACAGACCATCGAAGTGATCGGAATGCAGCGGTAATGTTGCACGACCGCCGCAGGTGCCACGCGCAGCACGAAGACGCATCCATTGCAAGTCCCGGTCCATCAAGGCGTTACGAGTTCGAGGCCGTTCCGCATGCATCCTGCACATCTCCGAAGGGTAATTCATGAATTCCGCACTCTTCGTTCAGCCATGTCACGCGCTACGTCACCCGCCGATCTGACCGCCCGTCCGCCGATTGTCGTCGTCGGGGTCGAGCAGGAATGGGCCGCACGATCGCTGGAGACGGTGCTCGGACCGCGTGGCTTCGCCGTCGTACGGGCGTACTCCGGCCGCCAGACGCTCGACCTGGCCGAAGTGGCGGCGCCCGATGTCGTCCTGATCGACTCGCGTCTGCCCGACATGGACGGCGTGGAAGTCTGCCAGATCCTGCGCGACGAACGACGTGTCGGTCCGCACGTGCCCATCGTGATCACGACCTCCGGACCGGCGCCCCGCGAGTTTCTGCGTCTGGCCTATCAGGCCGGGGCCTGGAGTGTCTGGGAGCAACCGATCGATGGTGAACTGCTCCTGCTTCGGCTGCGCACCTGGGTCGGCGCGAAGCGGGTGGTGGACGACGCGGAACGCGTCAGTCTGGTGGACATCGAATCGGGCCTGTACACCTATCGCGGCCTGAGCCGACGCGCGCGTGAACTGCTCGCCGACGCCGCCCGACGGAAAACACCGGTGAGCTGCATCGCAATCGGCCCGATGGTCACGCGCGCGAATCAATCCACGAGCGAGCTTCCGGTGCCGGCGCGCCTCGCGGTCGATATCGGTCGCGTGGTTGCCAGCGTCGCCAGAGGCTCGGATGTGGTGGGGCGCATGGGATCATCGGAATTCGCGATCCTCGCGCCGATGACGGAAATGCATGGCGCCGCCGAACTGGTCGAACGTCTCCGCGACCGGATCGCCGCGATGCCCCCGCTCGTCGCCGACGGCAAGGCGTCGCGTATCTCGCTCCGCGCCGGCATGGTCACGATCGGCGACGCGAGCACCGACATCCGCGACGCGAGCGACATCCTGGTCCGCGCGGCCACCGCACTCCGGTACGCGCAGTCGTCACGTGCGATCGGTGTGAGCACCTTCGACGACGTGCCATCGACGTTCGTCTGATCTTCCGCTTGCGATGGCTGACCGCCTTCACGCCATTCAGCAGCGCCGCGAACGACTAAGAAATCGGGCCCGACAGTCGCGGCTTTGACTTGCGTGGCAGGGGAGCGATGGGCTCGTCGTCGTCACTACCGGCGTTCGCGGAGTTGTAGCCTTCGAGGTAGTGATAGTACTGGAACACTCCCTTCGGCTCGATGCCATTGAGCACGGCGCCGAGCGGGCGAATGGGGAGGCGGTCCATCGTTTCGAGCTTCGCGACGGCCATCTTGCGATCGGTCACGCCGACGCGCAGCACCATCAACAGGCCGCCGGTGAGCGTGGCCAGTGCGTAGGCATCGGTGCCAGCGCCGAGCGGCGGGCTGTCGACGATCACGACATCGAAGCGCGCGCGCAGATCGTCAAGCAGTGATTCCATCGCCGCCGTCGTGACCATCTCAGGCGCCTGACGATGGCGTGATCCGCAGGGTACGAGCGAGAGTCGTTCATACGATGTCGCGTACACTGTTTCATCGAGCGTGCAGCCGCCCTGCAGGTAGTCCACGAGACCCGGCTTCTGCGGCACGTTGAACGCCTGCTGAATCGCACCGCGCCGCGTGTCGCCATCGACCAGCACCGTACGGAATCCGGCTTCGGCGAACGACAGCGCAAGGTTCGACGAGACGAACGACTTGCCCTCGGTCGGGCCCGTGCTCGTGACCGTGAACGACACCGGCTCGCCGGCGGTGAACTGGTGGCGCAATGACAGTCGTAACGTTCGAAAGCTTTCGACGAGTTGCGCCTGCTCCTCGACTGACGGACGCCCCGGATGCACGAGCGGAATCGCACCGATGATATCGAGGCGCAGATCGTTCGCGACCTGTTCCGGATAGCGCACCCGCTTGTCGATCAGGTCGAGCAGAATCGCCAGGCCAAGGCCGAGCGCGAGGCCGAGTGCGATGCCGGCGGGGATGATCTGCAATGCGGTGTTCGACGTCGGCTTGAACGGCGCGACGGCGGAGTCCTGCACGAACACTTCGTTGCGTGCGGAGTTTTCCTTCAGTCGCTGCGTCTCGAGATTCGTCTGGAGGTATTCGACGAGTTTCTGTTCCTGATCGACCTGCGCGCGAAGCTCCTCCTCGCGGATCGTCCGCGCAGGAATGTCGCGAATCTCGCCGGACTGCACGGCGATGCGGCGATTGAAGTCGTCTTCCTTGATCTTGAGCGATGAAACCTGCTGGCGGATCAGACCCGGGATGACGTTGTTTTCGAGATTCGTGATGCGGGTGCGGACCTTGATCACTTCCGGCGAACTGTCGGTATAGACCGCGCTCTTTGCACGATACAGCTCGCGCGCCGAGTTCAGTTCGCCAAGCACGGCGCGCAACGCTTCGCCGCCGGGGCCGATCACGGTGCCGAGCGAGATGGCGACGCTCGGATCGACTTCCGCGAGGCGTCCCGGTCGCAACAGCGATTCCAGCACTTCGCGGTCGTTGCGCAGATTCTGCGATTCGAGGCGGAAGCGCGTGAACTGTTCCAGCACCGGGTTCTGCGTCTGCTGCACACCCGGCGAGAGTACGGTCTGCTCCGACGGCTTCGTGATGACGTCGATACGGAACTTCTCGAACGCCTGCCGCGCGTTCTTGAGGCGTGTCTGGGCGTCGGCGAACGCCTGCTTGGCGGCATTCGCGTTCTGTGTGGCACCGCCGTTCTTGTAGATGCCGATGTAGTTCACGAACAGCGACATCCACTCGTTCAGCGCGACTTCCGTCTTCGCCGCGTCTTCACCGCGCAGCGAGACATTCATGACGTCAGTGTTCGGCGGCGCGTCTGCCCGCAGCTTCTTCTGCAGATTGTTCGACGCTTCACGCGGCGTGATGAGTTCGAACTCGACCGTCGCCTTGGCCGGCAGGATCTCCTTCATGGGGCGCCAACGCATGCCCGACTCACGTCCGATCGAGTCACCGATCAGGCCGGACTCGACTTCGCGCGAATCACCGTTGCGCGTTCGGCGGAGTCGGTACTTCTCCTTCTTGCCGTCGATCGTCAGCTCGTACGTGCCGGGCACGAACTTGTCGCCGAGCGAGAACTCACGGAAATAGACCGAGTCGGCATCGCGCTTCGGGTCGAGATACAGGCGCAGCTTGCGGGCGACGGAGTCCGTGATCGAGTACGCCCGGAACACCTGCAGATACGACTCATTGGACCGTTGCCGCGAATTGCCGATGATCTCGGCGCTCGGATCGCGCAGGGTGATTTTCCCCTGCGTGTCGAATTCCGGCTTGATGTAGCGGGTGGCGATGTAACCGCCGAGAAGGCCGAGGAGCGCCATCGCCACGACCAGCCACTTGAAGCGGCCGATTGCGGACAGGTAGCGCTGGTAGGCGGGAGCCAAAGCAGGCGGCGGCGGTGGCGAACCCCATTGCTCGAGCGGCGCCTGCGGAACCGCAGGCAGCGACGCAGGAGCTGTAGCGGGCGCCAGGCGCGAGCCGGCAGAAAGCGCGTTGTACGGTCGTGTCATGTCGCAGTGGGACGCACAGATGTGTTGCAGCGTCACTATACCCGGGGACTCCGGAAGGGACGCAAGTCGAAGCGGCATTCTCTCAATGAGACGCCGTTTACGGACGTCACACAGAGTGCAAAACGCGGCCCACGCAAGCGACCAGAGCCGTGACGAACAGTCGAGCACTTCGTCGAATCGCAGTATAGGTGCGACACCCTGTCGCAGAAACTACACGATTGTCTCGATAAACCTGTGGTTTGTACCCAACGTGTTGCTTGACACGCGCAACACATGTGCGCTACATAACGACTCCACCGCCCATCTCAGGGTTTTGCCTGGGCAGGGCGCGGGTGATACGAGCCCGAGTCGGCCATCACGGGACAGATGACCTCGCCAGACCAGAATTCCGCCGATCCGTCGGCCGTACGCGATGCGATGGCGGTGGCGCCTGAAGCCAAGGCGACCCTCCGGCTGCTGATCGTAGATGATGATCGTACGCTGCGCGAGGGCTGCGCCAGCATCCTGCAGGGCGACGGATACAATGTCACCGTGACCGGTCGCGCCGAAGAGGCGATCGAGCTCGTCAAGCGCCGTCGCTACGACATCGTGCTCTGTGACCTGTACCTGACGCCGGTGTCGGGCATGGACATCCTCAAGGTGGCGCTCGACGCGCACAAGGAGACGATCTTCGTCGTGATGACGGGCAATCCGTCGGTCACGTCGAGCATCGAGGCGCTTCGTGCCGGTGCGTGGGACTACCTGCCGAAGCCGTTCTCGGCCAGCCACCTGCAGATTCTCGTGGGGCGCGCCTCGCACGCGGTTCTGGTGGCGCGCGAAACGCTCGCGGCGCGGGCCGAAGGTGGCAGCGGCTTCGGCAACGGGGCGAGTTTTCAGAATGCGCACACCGGCGACAAAATCACGTTGCTCGGCCAGTCGCCAGCGTTCCGCAAGGCGCTCGATCTGTCGCGCAAGGTGGCGGGCACCGATGCGTCGGTGCTGATCAGTGGGGAGAGCGGAACCGGCAAGGAACTCATCGCGCAGTTCATCCACAGCCACAGCCGCCGCGCCGGGCGGAAGCTGGTGGCGGTGAACTGTGCCGCGCTGCCGGAGCAGCTGCTCGAGAGCGAGATGTTCGGTCACAAGAAAGGCGCGTTCACTGGCGCCGACCGCGACAAGGCGGGACTGCTCGAGGTCGCGAACGGCGGCACGCTCTTTCTGGATGAGCTGACGGAGATGTCGATGCCGCTGCAGGCAAAGCTGCTTCGAGTGCTGCAGGATGGCGTGGTGCGTCGCGTCGGCAGCGAGCAGCAGGATGCGGTGGTGGACGTGCGCTTCATCAGTGCGATGAACCGCGATCCGCAGGAAGCGGTGGCACAGGGTCGGTTGCGCGAGGATCTGTATTACCGCCTTCGTGTCGTGCCGATCAAGCTGCCGCCGCTGCGTCAGCGGCCCGAAGATATTTCCGTGCTCGCCACGCACTTCCTCAAGCATTTCTGGGAACGGCATCGCGAGCCTGGCGATCCGCCGCCGACGTTCAGCGAGGATGCGCACGACTTCCTGCGCACTCGGCCCTGGCGGGGCAATGTGCGTGAACTGCAGAACATGATCGAGCACACTGCAGTGGTCGTCGATCCGGGAAAGCTGCTCTCGGCGAGCGATTTCCCGGTGTATGACGACATGCCGGATGGTGTCGGTGGCGTGACCGACGCGACGACGTTCGCGGGCACTTACATGAACGATGCGTACCACGTGGCGAAGGACAAGCTGGTCGCGCAGTTCGAGAAGGAGTATCTGACGCGGCTCGTCTCGCGCGCGGGCGGCAACATGTCGCGGGCGGCGCGGCTGGCGGGCATCGATCGCACGACGCTGTATCGCCTGATGGAGAAGCACGAGCTCAGGCGTGACGAATACTCCGGCTCACTGGCCTGACGATGGATCGCGTGCGACGCAGCACGACGCTCCGGGTCGAGAAGGGGCAGAGCAGCACACCGCCGACAGACGGCGGTGTGGCATGGCGTTCCGCGCTGTCGGTTGCAGCCGACGTGTCGTCAGCCGAGTTGGCGGACGCGCGCGATGGCGGCTGGCCAGTCACCGAACTGCGTGCTGGCGCCTCGCTGTTGTGCGCTGCAGCCGAGCAGGTGCTGCATAGCACGACGCCGCTGTCGCGCATCGGATTTCCACCGGCGCTGCCTGCCAAGCGCTTGATCGCCGGCATGCGGCGCTCGCTGTTGTCGCAGGCGCGAGCGGCGGCGATCACACCGGTGCAGGCCGTCGAGCTGCTCGAGGCGCTGGAGTCAATCAGCGCCGAGTTGGACGACGATGCGGCACACCGCTTTGCGTCGCGACTGGGTGGTCTGGGCGGACTGGAATTGCTCGTGGATGTCGCGCACGACATGCGTTCGCCACTCGGGTCGATCCTGTTCCTGGCGGAGCAGATCCGTCGCGGTCACAGTGGTGACGTCACGCCGATGCAGGAGCGACAGCTCGGCCTGATCTACGGCGCCGCGCTCGGACTGAGCGGGCTGGCGAGCGACGTGATCGATCTGGCACGCGGCGGGGAGAGACTGGTGCAGGTGATGCCGGTGCCGATGTCGGTTGCGAGTGTCCTGCAGGCTGTGCAGGACATCGTGCGACCGATGGCCGAGGAGCGCGGGCTGGTGTTGCGGTTCGAGACGGATGTGACGGAAGCGCGGATGGGACATGCGCAGGCGGTGCATCGCGTGCTGCTGAACCTCGTGACGAATGCGGTGAAGTTCACGTCGTCGGGCGAGGTGGCGGTGCGGGCGACGGTCGTATCGCCGACACACGTGATGTTCGAGGTGCGCGATACGGGGCGCGGGATTCCGGAGGCGGTGCTTGGCACGTTGTTCGATGCGTTCAGGCGTCGGCTCAAGCCAGGGCAGTACATCTTCTCGAGTGCGGGGCTCGGGTTGTCGATCTGCCAGAATCTGGTGCGGGCGATGAACAGTGAGTTGCTGGTGGAGAGTGTGGCGGGGTCGGGGAGTGTGTTTCGGTTTGAGGTGGAGATGCCACGGCAGGTTTTGGGCTGATGCTGCAGGCTTTGTGTCAGGTGTTTACGAATTCCGTTTGAAGACGTATTCGACGCAGCCGACAGAGCCGAACTGCGTGTTCAGGTTGGTGAGGGTGAAGCCCTGCTGCTGGATGGGCAAAATGATGGCTTCGGGCTTCGCTGCTTCGAATGGGTAGCAGCCGGTTCAGTCCTGCCGGGCGTGTCAGCCGTGCCAGGCGGACAGTCCGCGGCTCTTTCCATGCGTCGCGATACTGAACCATGGTGCGCGATCGCGTACGACATCGGACAGGGCGCAGCGAGAGAGCCAGTCAGGGAGAAACACTGACGACTCGGCGAGCATCCCGACGTCTCCGAGCAGAAGAGCGAATTGATCTTCCTTCAGACGCCTGACCACTGTAGAGCGCGAGAAGGATGTTGCCGCTGGGCCTCGCGAGCCCGTGCACGTTGCTGAATGGGTTCCACCCCTGACCGGTGAGGTGCAGCTCCAGAAATACACTACGGCCGAACCGTCGAGCGTCGGCAGCAACTTCGCGGTGAGACCATAACCGTGCATAATGTGCCATTTCGAAGTGCCGTTGGCATAGCGGCCACGCACTTCGAGCGTGCATCGGACCGATGAAGTGTTGTAGCCGTATGCTGTGACGTCCGCGCCGGGGCAGTGCGCGGCGAGGCTCGAGAGCCCGCCTTCGGAATCAATGTCGATGAAGCGCATGCCTTCGGGTGTCGTGACAACGCGTCTCTGCCACAACGCCGCAACCGACTCGGTGATGCGTGACTCGCTGACTGCATGAAGGCGGTACTTCGAACTTTCGCTTCCCATGAATACCGCGCCGAAGTCGACCTCACAACAGCATCGCTGCAGAGTGGGCTCGAGTCTGTTTTTGGCGGGTCACATCCAGAGTATACATTCGAAGCGATTCCACGCGCCGAATGCTGGCCCACTTCCATGCACCGAGAGCCAAAGCCACATGATCACTCTCCGCGAAGCAGCGTGGCAACTGCGGTACGTTCTGCTGAAAACGCAAAGCAACCTCGGCTATGCCCAATCGCTGAGTGTTGACCTTGCGAACCAACTCACGGCCAGAAGATGCTCCGTCGCTCTTGATGTTGGCGCGAATCGTGGCAGCTACGGTGCTTTACTTCGCCGCGTAGGATTCAAGGGAAGAATCATCTCGATTGAGCCTGTAAGCTCCACATTTGCGCTGCTGTCATTCAAGGCGTCTTCAGACCCGCATTGGCACGTTATGAACGCTGCAGTTGGTGATACAGAAGGAGAAGTTGAGATGAAGATCATGTCTGTCGACACATTCTCATCTGTCCTGACTCCGAATGAATACGGACGAGAAGCGTTTCCCGACGGTACGACGATAGTCAAAACGGCAATGGTGCCGCTCACGACCGTCGCAGAGATTCTCCGAAATTACGAAAATGACTTTCCATGCGATCGCGTTCATCTGAAGACAGATACGCAAGGGTTTGACATGCACGTGCTTCGAGGCGCGGTAAGCAAGCTCGAACAGATACAGTCAATTCAGCTCGAACTGTCGATGTCCGCAATTTATCAGAATCAACCCAGCTACCTCGAGCAATTCGACTTTCTGGCTCAGAACGGCTTCAGCCTGTCGGCGATCCACCCTGTCACGCGGAAAGCAGATTTCGCACTCATTGAAGCCGACGGGCTGTTCGTTCGGGCCTCGTGAGCGTCGCACTGTTGGGTACCACGCTTGCGCTGCAAATCATGTCCGAAGTCGAGCGCACTTCTCTGTCGAAGCCGATCACCGCGAGACCGGGGCTCTACATCTTCCGTAGCCGACAAGGTACGCGCGGCACGCGGAATCCAGCCTTGTTCGCGATTTCCTTCACGAATCCAACGGCCCCACTGTATTGCTCTCGACGCTCCCTCGTCGGGCGTTGCGTACAGTGTCAGATTCTGATGCCGCAGGCAGCACACGTTGCGGCACGGAGAGGCCTTATGGCTGGGACTCCGTGGTTCAAAGTTCTGAATTCCTCTGTCTGCCGGGCATTCATTCTCGCGGGCGAGAAAAAACGTATTCCACGCAACCGACAGAACCGTACTGTGTGTTCAGGTTCGTAAGGGTGAAACCCGCTTTCTGGATCGGCAGGATGATCGCCTCCGGTTTTGCTGCTTCGAAGGGATAGCCGCCGAGCCAATCGTGCCAGTCGTGCCATGCTGACATCCCGCGATTCTTTCCATACGTCGCAATGCTGTGCCATGGAAGGTGACCTCGGACAACGTCGGACAGCGCGCTGCGGGCAATCCAGTACGGCACGAAAACTGACGACATGGCGAGCTTCCCCGCAGTACCTGAACAGTACACCTGTTTGATCTTCGTCCACCGCTTTGACCAGACGCCCTGATCATTGTACAGGGCGAGAAAGAGCGTGCCGCCGGGTTTCACGAGCGGAAGAACGTTGTTGATTGCCTTCCACATGTGACCGGTGTGGTGCAGCACGCCCCACGAATACACGACATCGAAGCTGCCGAGCGTCGCGAGGAACTCGGCATCGAGCGCAGAGCCGTGCATGATGCGCCACTGCGGGCTGTCCTTGGCATAGCGGTCACGCATTTCGAGCGTACAGCCGACCGACGAGGGATCGTAATCGAACGACGTGACGTCCGCGCCGAGGCGGTGCGCGGCCAGACTCGAGAGGCCGCTGCCGGACCCGATGTCGATGAAGCGCATGCCTTCGAGCGTCGTGACGCCGAGCATCTGCCGCAACGCCGAAACCGACTCGGTGATGCGTGATTCGTTGACGGAGCCGAGGAAATCCTTCCAGTTTTCACCGAAAGTGAATCGTTCGCCGGAGCGGATTTCCGCGTTGTGCTGAGAGGCGATGTTCGCGTCGATCGACGATGTGTTCATGACCTGAAGACGTGAGAGAGCGTGAATGGAATCACTTGCCGCATCATGCTGCGGACATCGCCGTCGGGGTTGACTCCTTGCGTCTCCGGGACAGCCACCGATCGCGCAACTCGAGGCCCGGCTGTTCAATCAGGACGAACGTGATCGCCGCCATAGCGGCAGATGCTACGACCGTAAGCAACAGACCGGCGACGAACGCCGCGCTCGAATCGTTGCCGAGCGCGGCATTGACTACGCGCAGTATCGTATCGGTCGGCTCGCGAAGAATCAGATGATTCAGGTACATGCCAAACGAGAGCCGCGCAATGTAGTACCAGATCTTCCAGCGGAGTACGGCGGAGAGAATCGATCGGTCAGACAGTGCTATGCAGAGCGCCGCGCCGTAGACGCAACCGAGCGCGAGATAGGCGAACACCTCTCTGTTCGCGGTACGCAGCGCCACTCCTACGATGGCGAGCGTAATCGCCGCGGCGAGGGGCTTCACGGCAAATTTGCCCGGCTGCGCCGGTTGCAGCCTCACTGTTCGCACTGAGATCCATGCTATCAGCATGCCGATCAAGAGCGGCTCACAGTGCAGGTGGAAAGCCGAGTACATCATCGTCGAGATGGTTTTTGGATCCAGTCCCCTCGATGAGAGTTCGTTGAACGTGACCGCGCGAGCCGAAGACACGGTTACGAGCATCAGTCCGATCAGCGCTGGCCACCACCGTGCTGGCACGAAACGCCGGAAGACGAGCAGTAGTGTGGGCATCAGCAGGTAGAATTGCTCCTCCGTGCTGAGCGACCAGCTGCGTCCATAGCGAGCCTGAAAATAGTTGCTCACCATGAACCAATCCGGCCAGCTTGGCGCCTTTGGACTACGGACGACGACAAGAAAAAGCATGCATGCGTAGTACAGCGGCCAGATACGCAATCCGCGTCGGAGTACGAACTGAGAGACGGACACGGTGCCTGTACGATACAGCTCGTTCCACAACTGCTTTCCGATCAGAAACCCGCTGAGGACAAAGAACAGGTCAACGCCGGTCCACCCCCAGTAGAAATTCGGCAGCTTTGCCAGCGCAGGCTCCGTGTGGTGCGCGACGGTAACCCATTCGTACACCCAGTGGTCGCAAATGACGAACAGCACCGCAATCGCTCGCAGGCCGTCAAGTGCCGGCAGTTGATTCGCAGGGCGATTCAGCAGGTCGTGAATTGCGCTTTTGGGCCAGACCTGGCTGGTCGTGGATCGCTCTCCAGAATTGTGATGCATTACGCCGATCGGGTAGCGACTGCGATTGACTTCTCTGCCCGCAGAAACGCGATCAGCGAAAGCACTGCCCACAGCCGTGTGGAATTGTCCGCGATCTGTGTCGTGTGCTGGGTCCACATCCTTCGCACGCGTCCGGCATCGAGCAGTCCGGTGGCGGTTATCGATGCTGGAGAGAGCAGGTCGTCGGCCCAGCCGCGCAGCGGTCCCCGCAGCCAGGCCGCGAGAGGTACTGCAAACCCTCGCTTTGGTCGTTCGATCAGCGCGCGTGGGACATATCGGTCCAGAAGATTGCGCAGTGGCTGTTTCCCGATGCCATTCTGAATCTTGTCCGCGTGACGCACGCGCCACGCGAACTCGAAAACGCGGTGATCGAGGAGCGGCGCTCGCGTCTCCAGGCTGAAGGCCATCGCGGCCCGATCGACTTTCACGAGAATGTCGTCTGGCATATAACTGAGCGCGTCAAAGAGCATTCGCGAATCCGTCGGACAATCATCGCCAAGCCACGGACCGTGCAGGAATCCGAGCCCGGCGGCACGTCGCAAGTCAGCGCTGAGCAGATCGCCAGGCGTAACCGAGTGTGCAAGTGTCGACAGGTATGTCGCGTGTCCATCGCGCGACAGCAGTGCGGCGCCGAGGCGACCGAGGGCGTTGGCAGGACGCGGACGATTCTCGATGTCAGCGCCGCCGACAATTCGCGCCACAAAATCCGGTGGCGGATCAGGAATACTTTGCAACATCGATCCGACAACCTTCCGCATCAGTGCCGGCGCGGACTGCGATAGCCGATCGGCTGTGCCGCGCTGACTGCCGTACCAGCTGTACCCCCCAAACAACTCATCCCCCCCGTCCCCCGACAGCGCCACCGTCACATGCTGTCGCGTCATGCGCGACACCAGCAACGTCGGCAACTGCGACGAATCTGCCATCGGCTCATCGTAGATCTCAGGCAGCCGCGTCACGAATTCGAGCGCGTCTTCGCCCTTGACGATCAGCTCCGTGTGATCGGTGCCGAGGTGCGCGGCGACTTCCTTCGCGAAGCCGGCTTCGTTGAAGCGCGGGTCGTCGAAGCCGATCGTGAAGGTGCGGACTGGGCGCGACGACTGCGCCTGCATGAGGGCGACGATCAGCGAGGAATCGATACCGCCGGACAGAAATGCGCCGAGCGGCACATCGGCGACCATCTCATCGCGCACGATCGGGCGCAGGGTGGCGTCGAGGGCGGTGACAATCTCCTCCTGACTGCCCTGAATGGGGTTGGCGAGGCCGGCACGCGCCGCGGCTTCTGCAGACCAGTACACCACCTCGCGCGCCGTGTGGCCGGCGCGAATCGCGATCATCGTTCCGGGACGCACCTTCCGGATACCAGTGTAGATCGACGCCGGCGCCTGGATGTAGCCGTGCCGCAGAAACTGCGTGACCGAGGCGATGTCCACGCTGGCGTGCCAGCCGGCGAATGCTTTCAGCGCTTTCAGTTCAGAGCCAAACAGCCAATTACCGCCAACATCACCAAAAAAGAGCGGCTTTTCGCCGAGTCGGTCTCGAATGAGCCAGAGCGTCCTTTCCTGCCGATCCCAGAGGGCGATGGCAAACATGCCGGCGAACTTCGGGATGGCGGCTTCGATGCCCCAGCGATCACAGGCGGCGAGCAGGACTTCAGTGTCGCTGTGCCCCCTGAAGGGATAGCCGGAATCGCCCAGTTCGGTGCGAATCGGCGCGTAGTTGTAGGCCTCGCCATTGAAGACGATGACGTACCGCCCGCTGGCCGAATGCATCGGTTGGGCACCGAGCGGCGACAAATCGAGGATGGACAGTCGGCGATGGCCGAGTGCGATGCGAGCATCGTGGTCACACCAGAGGCCGTCGGCGTCGGGGCCGCGGTGGACAATCGCGTCGGTCATGGCTTTCACCGACGTCTCTGGCGTGCCGGCGGCCGGTGTCCCGAAGAATCCTGCGATCCCGCACATATCGATCAGCGTCCCGGAGAGTGGCAGCGGTCGTGCTCAGGCGGTCCGACCCTTGGTCGCGACCGCGTGGACGCAGACTGGCGAGAGCTGTGCCATGTCACGGCGGTGACGGGCAAGATGGGGTGTCGCGGGAGGCGCGACAATCAGGAGTGGGCGCTGTCACGCCCGCCGTCCTGCATGAGTTCCTTCATGAGTGTGGGGGGGCACTAAGTTCGACAGCAGATGACGTCCGGCCGCGCCTGTTCGGACAGGGCGATGAGGTGGCGCGGGACACGCGGGACACGCGGGACACGCGGGCACGCGACGCCGGGACGCTCCCGGGCGCGCAAACTTCCTCTGGAGACCGCAGGATGAGTGACACGAACGCCGGTGGCACCGTCGAGGGTGGAACCCTCGAGCTTCGCGACAGCCGCACCGGCAGTGCGTACAACGCACCCATCACGACCGAGGGGCCGGAAGGCGATACGTACGTGCGCGCCGCCGACCTCAAGCAGGTCAAGCGCGGCACGCCAGGCGAATTCGGTCTGTTGAGCTATGACCCTGCCTTCATGAACACGGCCAGCTGCAAAAGCGCCATCACGTTCATCGACGGCGACAAGGGCATTCTGCGGTACCGCGGGTATCCGATCGAACAACTGGCGGAGAATGCGACCTTTCTCGAAGTCGCGTATCTGCTGCGGCACGGCGAGCTGCCGACGCAGCCGCAGTACGAGGTGTGGGTGCGTGACATCACGTATCACACCTACGTGCACGAGAACATCCGGAAGTTCCTCGAAGGCTTCCGCTACGACGCACATCCGATGTCGATGCTCTGCTCGTCGGTGGCGGCGCTGTCGAGTTTCTACCCCGAAGCGCACAACATCTTCGATCCGACGCAGCGCTACATCTCGGTCATCCGACTGCTCGCCAAGCTGCCGACGCTGGCGGCGTTTGCCTATCGGCATGTGAAGGGTCTGCCGACCATCTATCCGGACAACGAGCTGAATTACGGCGAGAATTTCCTCTCGATGGTGGCCCGCATGAGCGAGCCGAAATACGAGGCGAATCCGGTCTTCTCGCGGGCGCTCGAAGTACTGTTCATCCTGCATGCCGATCACGAGCAGAACTGCTCGACGAGTGCGGTCCGCGCGGTGGGGTCGAGCCATGTCGATCCGTTCAGCGCTGTGTCCGCCGGTATTGCCGCGCTCTTCGGGCCGCTGCACGGCGGGGCGAACGAGCAGGTGCTGCGCATGATCAAGGAGATCGAGCACCCGAAGAACGTGCCGGCCTTCATCGAGTCGGTGAAGAGCGGCAAGGGTGGACAGAAGCTGATGGGCTTCGGGCACCGCGTCTACAAGAATTACGATCCGCGCGCGCGCATCGTGAAGAAGCTGGCGGATCAGGTGTTCGCGCAGATCGGCATCGACAAGGATCTGGAGATCGCACTCGAGCTCGAACGCGTCGCGTTGTCGGACGAGTACTTCATCGCACGCAAGCTGTATCCGAACGTGGACTTCTACACCGGGTTGATCTACCGCTCGATGGCCTTCCCGACGGACTTCTTCACGGTGCTGTTCGCCGTTGCGCGCACGGCCGGCTGGCTGGCGCAGTGGGAAGAAATGGTCGATGACAAGGAGCAGAAGATCGCTCGGCCGCGGCAGATCTACGTTGGGCATGGGGAGCGGCAGTACGTCGATCCGCTCGTCAACAAGTTCCCGCACGCCATGAAAGACAGCATCCGTAAGTAGCGGCGGAATTTCTGATCCAGAACGTACACTGAACGAGAATGCACAGCCCCTCACACCGTCGCGGTATCGTCCTCGCAGGCGGGTCTGGTACGCGGCTCTATCCGATCACGCAGGCGGTCAGCAAGCAATTGCTGCCGATCTACGACAAGCCGATGATCTACTACCCGCTGACGACGCTGATGCTGGCGCAGATCCGCGAGGTGCTGTTGATCACGACGCCGCACGAGCAGGCGCTGTTTCAGCGACTGCTCGGCGATGGTGCGCAGTGGGGTATGACGATCCAGTACGCTGTGCAACCGTCACCGGATGGGTTGGCGCAGGCGTTCATCATCGGCCGGGACTTCGTGGCGGATCGGCCGAGTTGTCTCGTGCTCGGCGACAACATCTTCTACGGCCACGATCTCTCCACGTCACTGCAGCGCATCAACGCGCGAACCGACGGGGCGACGGTGTTCGGCTATCGCGTGAGTGATGCCACGCAGTATGGCGTGGTGGAGTTCGACGCGAACGGTCGCGCGGTCGGCATCGAGGAGAAGCCGAAAGTGCCGCGGTCCAACTATGCAGTGACGGGGCTCTACTTCTACGATCAGCGCGTGTGCGATATCGCAGCGAACATCCGGCCGTCCGCGCGTGGCGAGCTGGAAATCACCGACGTGAATCGTGAGTATCTCGAGCAAGGTTTGCTGAACGTCGAGATCCTTGGACGCGGGACCGCGTGGCTCGACACCGGCTCGCACGAGTCGTTGCTGCAGGCCGGACAGTTCATCGAGACCATCGAGCAGCGCCAGGGACTCAAGGTCGCCTGCCCTGAGGAGATTGCGTGGCGTCTTGGCTGGATCGACGATGCACAGGTCGAAATGCTCTCGGCACCGCTGCTCAAGACCGGATATGGCAAGTACCTGCGTGCGATGCTGGTCGAGGGACGGGAGCGATGAAGGTGACACGTCTCGCTATTCCCGACGTGTGCCTGATCGAGCCACAGGTGTTCGGCGATGCGCGAGGCTTCTTTCTCGAGACATGGCGCGATGAGGCGTTCCGCCGCGATGTCGCAGACGTGACGTTCGTGCAGGACAATCAGAGTCGCTCGCGGCAGTGGACACTGCGCGGCCTGCACTTCCAGCTCGAGCACACGCAGGGCAAGCTGGTGCGCTGTCCGGCCGGCCATGTGCTCGATATCGCGGTCGACATCCGACGGTCGTCGCCGACGTTCGGGCGCTCAGTGAGTGCCCGACTTTCCGAAGCAAATCATCATCAGCTCTGGGTGCCGCCAGGGTTCGCACATGGTTTCGTGGTGCTGTCCGATTCCGCTGATCTGCACTACAAGGTCACGGATCGCTACGATCCGGCGAGCGAGCGAACGCTGCTCTGGAATGACCCGGCGCTCGGCATTGATTGGATGGTGCCATCGGGTGTAACGCCACTGCTCTCGCCGAAGGATGTCGCGGGCGCGCTGCTCGTCGATCTCGAGACGCTGCCATGACGCGACCGATCATGATCACCGGCGCCGCCGGTCAGCTGGGGTACGAGTTGCAGCGTAGTGCACCGGCTGGCACGTCGCTGCTCGCGGTGGACATCGATCTGCTCGATCTGACCAACGCCGTGGCCATCGATGCGTTCATCGCAGCACATCAACCGAGCGTGATCATCAACGGCGCGGCATACACTGCGGTAGACAGAGCCGAGGAGCAGCCGGCCATCGCGGAGGCGGTGAATGTGACGGCGGCGCAATCACTCGCCACGTCTGCGAAGCGTCATGGCGCGCGCGTGATCCAGATCTCGACGGACTTCGTGTTCGGTGGCGCGACGGTGCTGCCGTGGAAGCCGAGCGATGCGACGGCGCCGCAGTCGGTGTACGGTCGCACGAAGCGCGATGGTGAGAACGCAGTCATCTCCACACTCGGTGGCGACGCACTCGTCATCCGTACCGCGTGGCTGTACTCGGCTCACGGCGGGAATTTCGTGAAGACGATGCTGCGACTGATGGCGGAGCGCGAAGAAGTCCGCGTGATTGCCGACCAGATTGGAACGCCGACATGGGCGAACTCGCTCGCGCGGACGATCTGGGCGGCGGTCGCGCGTCCTGACGTATCGGGCATTCTGCACTGGACCGACGCCGGTGTCGCGAGCTGGTATGACTTCGCCGTCGCGATTCAGGAGGAGGCTCTGCAACGGGGCCTGCTCGCGCGCGCTGTGCCCGTGCATGCGATTCCGACCACTGCCTATCCGACGCCGGCGCAACGCCCGTCGTTCAGTGTGCTTGATAAAAGCGCGACGGTGACTGCACTGGGCGAAACACCGATTCACTGGCGCACCAACCTCCGGCACATGCTCGACGAACTGGCTCATGCGTAGACTTCTCGTCACCGGCGGTGCAGGCTTCATCGGCGCCAACTTCGTGCATTACTGGCTTTCGGCTCATGCCGACACGAAGGTGGTCGTGCTCGATGCGCTCACGTACGCGGGCAATCTGGCGAGCCTCGCCGATGTCCTGGACGATGCCCGACTGCACTTCGTGCACGGCGACATCACGACCGATGGGCTGGCGGCGAGCCTGCTGCGCGAGCATCAGCTGGATACGATCGTGCACTTCGCGGCGGAGTCGCATGTTGATCGCTCGATCCATGGGCCTGACGCGTTCGTGACGACGAATATCTTCGGCACGCATGCGTTGCTGAAGGCCGCGCGGCAGGTGTGGCAGGTGGAGGCGGCGGTGCCGGGCCCGCATCGCTTTCACCATGTATCGACCGACGAGGTCTACGGATCGCTCGGCCCGGAAGATCACGGCTTCACCGAGCACACTGCATACGCGCCGAACTCTCCGTATTCAGCGACCAAGGCGGCGTCCGACCATCTCGTGCGCGCGTACTTTCACACGTACGGACTGCCCGTCACGACGAGCAATTGCTCGAACAACTACGGGCCGTATCACTTTCCCGAAAAGCTGATTCCGCTGCTGATCGTGAACATCCTGAGCGGCAAGCCGCTGCCGGTGTACGGCGACGGGCTCCAGGTGCGTGACTGGTTGTACGTGGGCGATCACGCCCGCGCGATCGACGCGGTACTCGAGCGCGGGCGTGTCGGCGAGGTGTACAACGTCGGGGGAAAGAACGAGTGGGCGAACATCGATATCGTACGGCTGGTGTGTTCCCTCGTGACGGCAATGGTGCGTGCCGACGCCGCGCTTGCGGCGCGCTTTCCCGCCTGCCCGGCGTCGATGGGCCGCAGTGCAGACGAGCTGATCACGTTTGTGGCGGATCGCCCGGGGCATGATCGTCGGTACGCGATCGATCCCACGAAGATCGAGACGGAGCTCGACTACGTACCGGAGGAGACGTTCGAAACTGGCATTCGCCGCACGGTCGCGTGGTTTCTCGCGAACGAGGCGTGGTGGCGAGCGGTGATGAACGGCACGTATCGCCAGTGGATCGCGACGCACTACGACGAGCCGGCGACGTGATTCTGTGAGCGCGGAGGCCACGGCCTCCCAGGTCGCGCGCTGAGCGTCATTCGAGCATTATCCTCCCGACTATGAAGACACCCGAACACGCTGCGCCGCCCTGGTGGAAGGATCGCCTGCTCGCGGGCGTTGCGGTGGTATTTGGCGGATGGGCGCTGCTGTCACTCACGTGGCCATTGTCGGGCGACGCGGGCGTCTTTGCGTGGATGGCGGACACCGTGCACCGCGGTCGTGCGCCGTACGTCGATTCGTGGGACACGAAGGGTGCCGCCGCGTGGTTGCCGTCGCTGCTTGTGGAAACGCTGTTCGGCCCGACGGCGTGGGGCATCCGAGTGTTCGACATTGCGATGGTCGTGTCGGCGCTGGTCGCGATGCGTGCAATCGCGCGTCGGCTCGGCCAGCCGGGCGCCGGTCGCGTCGCGATCGCGTTGTACACGCTCTGGTACGCGAGCCTCGACTACTGGCAGAGTGCCCAGCCGGATGGTTGGGTGGCGACGTGGCTGATTGTGGCGTGCTGGTGCGCGCTCACAGGCAACCTCGCGCTCGTCTTTGCCGCGGGTGCCTTGGTCGGGCTGGCGACGATCGTGAAGCCGTTCTACGCTGGCTACGCGGTCGTGTTG
>JBBRLZ010000063.1:0-23479 GCA_038231095.1 Gemmatimonadales bacterium | reverse complement strand
GCGAGCTGCGGGGCTGGGCAGAAAGCGAGCCCGTGCGTGACAGACTTGGTCGTGTTGATGATGCGGTGCTCGAGCGAGCGTCCGGTGCGCCTGGTACGCTCCTCGCCGGCACTGCCCATGAGTCAGCTGAGGCACATGCCCGAGGCTGGCTGAAAGCCTTGAAGGGCGATGCGTCCGACCAGTTCGTCGCCGGACTGTCCGAGAAGCCGGCGGGCGCCCGCGGCGGCTTTGCGGACGCGCTCGATGCGCTTGAAGGCGTGCTGCACGCCAGACTCCGACCCGCAGTCGAGTCCGGCGCTGGCGCCGTCGCACTCGCCAGGGCTCAGGATGCCATCGACGCCGCCCGCGAGCGGACCGGCCATAACGTGAATCCGGCCCTCATCACCGCCGAACTCCTCCGCGTGCTGCGCTCGGTCGGGATAAACGGATGACGCAGAACGAACTCAGCCACATTGACAGTGCCGGGAACGCCCGGATGGTTGACGTATCGGCCAAGGCGGACACCGAGCGGACCGCCGTCGCGACTGGCTCGATCCGGATGACGCTTGCTACCTTTCACCTCATCAGACGGCAGGCCCTTCCCAAGGGCGACGTTCTGACGGTGGCAAGAATTGCCGGAATTCAGGCTGCGAAGCGGACCTCGGACCTGATTCCCCTCTGCCATCCGCTGGCCCTGCGTGGTGTGGATATTGCTCTTGAGCTGGACGAAACTCTTCCGGGCATTCGTGCCTCCGCGCAAGTTCGCACGGTCGGTCCGACGGGAGTGGAGATGGAAGCGTTGTCTGCCGTGTCTGTTGCACTGTTGACGGTATACGACATGGCCAAGGCGGTCGATCGGGACATGGTCCTGACTGACATCCGGGTGGAGTCGAAGGACGGAGGGCGCTCTGGTTCATGGCGCCGTTCGCCGCCGGGAAGCGAGAACGCGCCGTAAGGTGAGTCGTCGTTTCCCTTGATCAGCGATGCGTTTCGCCGAAGTGACTGGCGGAGTGTTTCGCGCCACTGGCGCTGACGCGTCGGAGCTTGTCGAAGCATGAACGCTTCAGCATTCCGATGTGGCGCGCCCCTGACGCGAGGGTAGCTCGAGATGCACGATTTACGTGGCACGTACGTACACCGCGGTGATGCCGAGCGACTCCGCCGCCGCTTCCGCCGCTGGATCATTGCGGGAGGAGCGGTCGTCACCGCTTTGGCAGCTGGCCGTCGCCCAGTGGTGTTGGATGCTCGGGCCGAAGTCGCCAGTCCCACATTGGCGTCGTTCTCCGGCACCCGCGTGGCGACCATCGCCGATCGCCTGCAGGCCGCCGACACCGCCCGACTTGCCGCACAGCGCCTTCAGCGCTGGAACCGGATCTACACCTTCTCGCACCGCTGGATGGTGGACACCGAGATGGCACGGTCGATTCATGACGCGGCGCTTGACGTCGGACTCGATCCCGAGCTCGCCTTCCGCCTCGTGAATGTCGAAAGCCAGTTCAAGGAGCACGCAACCAGCGGCGTCGGCGCGTCCGGCCTCACCCAGGTCATGCTCCCGACCGCTCGCTACTACGACCCGAAGATCACGAAGGAGAAGCTGTACCACCGGGAGACGAACCTCCGGATCGGCTTCCAGTACCTCCGTGATCTGATCGACGAGCACCACGGCAACGTGAAGCTCGCCCTGCTGACTTACAATCGGGGCGCGCAGGCGGTCCAGAACGAGCTCTCGCTCGGACTGGACCCATCGAACGGCTACGACCAGAAGGTCATGCGCGGCTACAGCGGTTCAGCCCGAGTTCGCTCCGCCGGCGTTGCCCGCACCGTACGGTCGGACGAGTAGTCCAACAACAGCGAATCAGCCGGTTCTCCTGAAAGCCCGGCCCGAGCAGTCGTGATGAAACGGGCGCCCTCTGCATTGCAGGGAGCGCCCGTTTTTCGCATCCTGCCTTCAGTCCCACAGACGACCACCGCGGCCGGGAGCGCTGGATCGGCGCAAACAGATGAAATCTCTGGGAGCTACTTTCGCGAGCCCTTCGCCCGCTTCTTCCCAGCCGTCACATGCTTTTGATGCGACGTCCCTGCCTTTGTGGCAGCGCGGGATTTGGCTTCAGGGCGCGCCCGGGCGCCTCCGTCCGAGCAGCTGGAAACGGTCTTTCGCCTGCCGTTCACCCGGACGACACGCGACACGCAGCGCTTCCCTCCACCTGAGCGTGCCCGCGCCGCTGCGGAACGGCGAGCGGCAGCCAGGGCGCGCTTCGAGGGCCGATGGACGACGAGCACCTGTCCGGCGCGCACCCGGTTCCCCTTGATGCTGTTCAGCGCGCGCAGCGTGGCCACCGACACGCCGCTCCGGCGAGCGACGCTCGCCAGCGACTCGCCCTCACGCACCCGCACCCGACGGCTGACGAGTGAGCTGGAGCCGCCGTAGCGGGCAATGGAAGGGTCCGGCACATCGCGCGCGCCAGCCACCGCCAGCATCGTCGGGATCCGGAGCATCGTGCCAGCCTTCACACGGCCGCGTCGATCGTACTCGAGCTTCGGATTGACCCACTTGATCGATCGCACTGGAATACCGGCGTCGTCTGCGATCGCCTGCGAACTGCGCGCCGACGACAGCCGGACTTCGCGCCAGCCCAGTCGCTCGGAATCGGGCATCACCTTCATCACGGAGTCGAACGTGACGCTCGCACCAACCGGCACGCGCATCTCCGACCACTCACCTGGTGGTGTGACGCCGCGCAGGTAGTGCGGGTTCAGATCCTTGATCACATCCAGCGACGTGCTCGCGGCCTTGGCGACTGCCGCCAACGAGGTACCGGCGTTCACCATGACCGAATCGTACAGATACGGTGGCAGCGTATCGACGCGGAGGCCGTAACGCGTCGGTTCCTTCGCGATCATTGCCGCCGCAATCAGCTTCGGCACGTACGCCTTCGTCTCACTCGGCAGGTATCGCTGCTCCGCCAGGGCGAAGAAGCGGTCTTCGCCCGCCGAGCCATCCATTGCGTCCGAGAAGCGCTTCAGACCGCGCGAGACGCGACCGGGCCCGCCGTTGTACGCGGCCGCCGCGAGATACCAGCTGCCATACGCGTTATGCAGGTCGATCAGGAAGTCGATCGCGCCATCGGTCGCGCGCATCGGATCCCGGCGTTCATCGATCCACCAGTCCACGCGCATGCCGATGCCACGTGCGGTCGGTGCCATGAACTGCCACATGCCAACGGCCGCGGCGTGCGAATACGCGTGCGGACTGTAGCTGCTTTCGATCAGCGCCAGATATGTCATGTCCTCCGGCAGCCCCGACTCACGAAACTTCCGCCGCAGCATCGCGTCGAAACGTGTGCCGAGGCTCATGCTCTTTTCCATGTAGCCTCGCGCACGTCCGGTGAAGATGCCGACGTATTGCGCGACCATCTCGTGCGTTTCGTAGCTGCGCACGTCGATGTCCCACGTCGCGCGGCCATCGCCCACCATCGGTCCGCTGCCCGTCGCACCGGTCGTCGCTGCCGGCACACCGTCGAAGATCGCGGCAGCACGTGTGATCACCTCGGAATCACTCACCACCAGTGCCGGAGTGGTATCGCGCTGCGGCGGCGTCTCCTGTGTCGCGATCGGTGCCAGCGTTGCGGGGGCGCTCGCCACCCCTGGCGCAGGCGCCGCGGCCGACGCGTGCGGCCGCGACGCACAGCCCGCAGCAAGCAGCAGCATCGCGATCGGAGGACAAAAACGCGTCACAGGCGAGAGGGAAAACGGTGGGTGTTCACAAACGTGAGAACTGTCGAGTCTAGCAGTGGCTTCAGGCGCGCGAAACCGATGTCGCGCGCGCATTCGCCTCGGTCCTGACCAAGTGATCGCCTCGGACGCAACAGCCGGAGCGCACAGCGATGAGTGTCGGCGGTTGCCTCGCTCGGCGACGTCGCGTAGCCTCGCCCGATGCGCCTTTCCGCCACATTCGCCCGCCGCGTCGCGATGCTGCTCGTTCCGCTGGCGTGCACGCCGCATCACGCGCCAACGACCTCATCCATACGCGAATTGGATGCCAGCGCCATCATCGAGGCGCGTATCGCACAGAGCGAAGGCGCGATCGTCCGCGTCGCCGCCTACCGACTCGATGGCACCGGCCGACGGATCGTCGTCCGGGGCGACTCACTGGTCCACGCCGCCAGCACGATGAAAGTGCCTGTCCTCATCGCGCTGGCGCAGCGCGCCGATCGCGGACTCCTGCGACTCGACGATGCCGTACTGCTCGGAAATCAGTTCGCGTCGATCGTCGACGCATCACCGTACGCGCTGAGCAAGGAGGACGACTCCGATGATTCGGTATATGCGCGCGTGGGGCAGCGGGTCCCCATCCGCTGGCTCGCGACACGCATGATCACACATTCCAGCAACCTTGCCACGAACACGCTGCTCACCGTCGTCGCGGCCGATTCGGTCACGGCGATCACGCGCTCGCTGGGCGCGACGCGCATGCTCGTGCGACGCGGCGTCGAAGACACGCCGGCGTTCCGCGCCGGGTTGAACAACGTCACCACCGCAAACGATCTCGCAACGCTGCTGGTCGCGATCGCGACGGATCGCGCCGCGTCACCGGCGTCATGCGCGTGGATGCGCGACGTGTTGTTCGCGCAGGCGTTCAACAGCGCGATCCCTGCCGGACTGCCGCCTGGCACGCGTGTCGCCCACAAGACGGGCGATATCACGCGGGTGGAGCACGATGCGGCGCTCGTCTATCCCGAGCGAGGTGCACCATACGTGCTGGTAGTGCTCACCAGCGGTCTCGAGGATCAGGTGAAATCGCGTGCGCTCATCGCAGACATCGCGCGCATCGTGCATACGGCGATGATGCGCGCGCCCTGAGCGCCCGCGAATCGCGGCAGAGGATTCCCAGAGCGGGAACGTGAACCTGAGCGATTGCGAAACGAGCGCGAGCACGGCGCATCCGGCGCCGTTCTGCCGACTACCAGAGACGCAGCAGGCCTGCGGTCAACAGCGCAATCGCCTGACCGGCGACCACATCGAGCGGATAGTGGACGCCGAGGGCCACGCGGCTGTAGCCCACCATCACTGCCAGCGGCAGCAGCCAGATGCCAAGTGACGGGAACGTCAGCGCGTACATCGCAGCCACCGCCATTGCAGCCGCCGAGTGTCCGCTCGGAAAGCTGAAGCGATCCGGCGCCGCGATCACGGTGTTGCCACGCAGCGTATCAGCCGGCCGTTCACGGCTCACGCTGCGTTTGATGATCTGCGAAATCAGGAAGGCCACCATCAGTGCGACGCTGGTGTGTGCCGACGCGTAGCGACTGACCGGGAACAACAGCCCGACGAAGCACGCAGCAATGGTCACTCGGGCCCCACCAAGGTGCGTCATCAGCATCCAGAAATTCCGCCAGAACTGCGGAATGTCCGGGCTCAGGCGCAGCCGGTAGTACCAGAAAAGATCCCGGCGAAGCAGCCGTGCGATCAATGAACCATTCATGCGCAGAAGTTTAACCCCCACTGGGCGTTTCGGGGTAACAGCGCTGTCGCAGCGCGACATCGGTTTGCCTACGGCAGCAGCACCGGTGAGGTTACACCGACACCAGCCGAATGTGCTGCAGAGGTCGCGTGCAACGTTGGCAAGCCGGGCGTCAGCCGGCCTGAACCGCTTGTGCCGTGGCTGCACGGCCTTCCACATGCGACATGTGGACGCGGAGCATGACATCCCGCTGTGGCGTCGGATCACCGGCTTGGAATGCCTCCGGCACGATGCGGCGGAACGTCTCCACGGCGTGTTGCCACTTCGCGCCGGCGTCGGGCCCGTCGTGCGGGTCGAGCACCTGCACGCTCCCGTGGACCACCACGCTCTCCCAGTCGAACATCGATCGGATGTCATCCACTTCCAGCGCCACCCACGGCTGATGTTCCAGCATCGACACCTTCGTGCCGTGCGCCGTGCGCAGATACAGCCACTCGCCATCGGCCACGTAGTGCAAGGGCTCGATGTCCACGCGCTGCTTGTACGCGTAGGCCAGGCGGCCAACGTGGTGCTGCGCGAGCAGCGACTGGCATTCGTCGGCGCTCAATGCGCGAATCGTGATCGACATGACGTGCACCGTCCTCGTGACGACAACTGGTAAGATGGGAATCTACTGCGGGGCATACCCGACAGGCCGGGCGCGGCGACACTCACCCGACGTCCATCAGGCGCAGGCGCAATGCCATGCGCACATAGTCGGTGCGATGGTGCAGTCCGAGCTTCTCGTGGATTCGCTGCTTGTACGTGTCCACCGTCTTGGCGCTGATGTGCAGTCGCGCACCGATTTCGGGCGCCGAGAATCCATGGGCGGTGCAGACGAGCACTTCGCGTTCACGATCGGTCAGTCGCTCGAAGCGTAACTGCTCAACCTCTGCAGCGCTGCCAAGCGCAGCCTCCCCGCCGCGCGGCGCGGCAGCGAGCGGGCACCGGTACGTGACACCGGCCGACACCGTGCGGACTGCATCGTGCAGATCGCGATCGCTCGCCGATCGCGTCAGGTATCCGCGCGCGCCGACCGACAGCAGCGCGTCGAGGCCGGCCTGCGCTCCGAGCACGGTCAACACCAGCAGGTTGGTGCGCACGCCGGCCAGCGCCAGCCGCTCCGCGACCTGAGCGGCATCCTCACCGCCACTCGGGCGGTCCATGATCAGCACCTGCGCCTGCGTCTGACGCACCAACGCGATCGCCTCACTCGCATCGGCGGCATCACCAACGACATTGACCTCGCCCGCAGGCTCCAGCATCAAGCGCAGACCGGCGCGCACCAGCGCGTGTTCGTCCAGCAGGACGACCCTGATCTGCTCGGCCGAATTCAAGCGTCCCTCCGGGGTGAGGGCGGCGGGGGGCGGCTCGCGGAATCGCGGGGCCGGGTCGTTTCCGGGAACGGAAGACGTCCACTGTCAGCTTCTCCCTGACAAGTAATCGACCGCAACTCCGGAATTCACCTTCTGCATCACGTCGTGCTCGCTCCCGAACGGCTGCTGCCACCACATCTCGCCGAGCGCGTGGAGATCGTCGCGCCAGCGGCGGCGGCGGACTCTGCCGGCGAGTTCGTCCTCTACTGGGCGCGTACCGCGATCCGCGCGCATGAGAACCCTGCCCTCGACACCGCGATCACCGTCGCGCGCCAGCTCGGGCTGCCGCTCTTCGTGTATCACGCCCTGTCCGAGCGCTATCCGTACGCGAGCGATCGGCATCACATGTTCATCCTCGAGGGTGCGCGAGATTTTGCCGCGGCGCTTGCGGCGCGGAACATCGGCACCGCGTTTCACCTCGAACGCGACGGGCATCGCGGATCGCATCTCGTCACGCTGGCGCAGCGCGCTGCTGTCGTGATCACGGAGTTGATGCCGGTCGCCCCGCTCGACGCGTGGACCGCAGCGTTGCGCGCTGCGATCTCGCAGCCCGTGTGGCAGGTGGACACGGCGTGCGTCGTGCCGGTCACACTGACGGCGAAGGCATACGACCGCGCATTCGTGTACCGCGACGCCACATCGCGATTGCGCGCGGATCGCGTGTCCGCGCTGTGGCATGAGGCTGAGTATGAAGGCCCGCGCTTCGTTCCCGCGCTGCCGTTCGCACCCATCGATCTGGCGACGGCCGATTTTGCCGCGCTGATCGCGGCGTGCCGGATCGATCACAGCGTCGGCCCGGTACCGGACACACGCGGAGGTGAAATCGCGGGATATGCGCGATGGCGCAGCTTCGTGGACTCGGGGCGACTCGATCGCTACGATCGGACGCGCAACGATCCGACGCGCGGCGATGGCGTCAGTCGCATGTCGGCGTATCTGCATTACGGCATGGTCTCGCCGCTGCGCCTCGCGCGCGAGGTGTCGCAGATGCGGAGCGAGGGCGCGGCGAAGTGGCTCGACGAGCTGCTCGTCTGGCGTGAACTCGCCTACACGTTCTGCTTCCATCGCGCCGATCACGGAACGATCGACGCCATTCCCGCGTGGGCGCGCGCAACGCTGCGACAGCACGAAGGCGATGTGCGGGAGCTGTACGAGTGGGAACGCCTCGCGCGCGGCCGCACCAGCGACGCATTCTGGAACGCGATGCAACGTTCGCTGCTCGCGCATGGCGAGATCCACAACAACGTCCGCATGACCTGGGGCAAGGCGTTCGCCGGTTGGACGCCGACGGCGGAGCGCGCGCTGGCGATGTCGGTGGATCTCAACCATCGCTACGCCCTCGACGGTCGCGATCCGGCGTCGTACGGCGGGCTGCTCTGGTGTCTCGGACAGTTTGACCGGCCGTTCACACCGCCGAACCGCGTCCTCGGTACGGTGCGAGGGCGCGCGAGCGAGGAGCAGGCAGCGCGCATCAACGTCGACAAGTACACGCGTCATGTGGAGCGCATCGCGTACCCGTCGCCGCAACGCGTCGCCGTGATCGGTGCCGGCCTCGCCGGCCTGACGTGCGCGCGTACACTCGCCGATCACAACATCGCGGTGACGGTCTTCGACAAGTCGCGCGGTGTCGGTGGGCGATGCGCGACACGGCGCGATGGGCCGTGGCACTTCGATCACGGTGCGCAGTACTTCACCATCCGCGATCCACGCCTCGCGCCGCTGATTGCGAGTTGGCAGCAGCGCGGCGTCATCGCGGTGTGGGACGGCGCGTTGGCCGTGCGCGAGCACGGCGAGTGGACCGCTGCGAAATCCGGTGTGCGGCGCTGGGTGGCGCAGCCAGGCATGAGCGCGCTCGGTCGGCATCTGGCCGACGGACTGGATGTGCGGCTCGACACGGCCGTCGCGCACATTCAGCGCGAAGGACGGCAGTGGCGGCTGGTCGCCGAGACCGGCACGGACCTTGGCGTGTTCGACGTCGTACTCACTGCCGTGCCGGCGCCTCAGGCGGTCGCACTCGTCGCGCCGATCGCACCGGAACTCGCCGCACGCGCGGCCGGCGCGGTGATGCATCCGACGTGGGCCACGATGCTCGTGCTCGAGGAGCGTCCGACCTTCGCCTACGACGGCGCATTCCTCAATGACGATGCGGTGCTGAGTTGGATTGCGCGTGACGCCAGCAAGCCAGCGCGCGGCGCGGATGAGACGTGGGTGCTGCACGCCACGCGCGAGTGGACCGTGGCACATCTCGAGGATGACGCGGCGTCCGTTGCGGAAGCGATGACCGAGGCCTTCGTGCGGACCGTCGGCGGTACCGTGACCCCGGTCCATCGCGTCGCGCATCGCTGGCGCTATGCCCTGCCCGACCCGGTCACCAGCGACGCCGCGCTCTACGATCACCAGCGTGGCATCGGCGCCGCCGGCGACTGGTGCGGCGGACCGCGCGTGGAAGGCGCGCTGCTGAGCGGTCTCGCGCTCGCGGGCCGTGTGCTCACATACGCACACAGCGCCGCGTCAGTGTAATCTGCCGGATTCTCCATTCCTCTTTCGCTGCACCCATGACGTACGCACGCCGCCGACTCTGGCTGGGCATCACCGGTGTCGGTACGACCGTGCTGCTCGCGACTGCCGGCATCCTGTTCGATCTGCCACACCGTCTCATACCACCGATCGCGGACCAGACGTACGGCAACGCGCTGGCGGCGATCGCCCTGACGTGGATGGCCCACGCATTGCTGCTTGCACCGCTCGATATCATCGGCGGTCTGGGCATCGTGCGCGAACGGCCCGCGACTCTGCGATGGATCGCGTCATGGTTGCGCGCGGTCACCGTGCAATGGCTCTGGTTCGCGCTGGCGGCCGCACTGCTGCTGCGCACCGGGCAGCAGTTCGGCATCACCGCTGCGGTGATCGTCTTTCTGCTGCTGCAACTGACCCTGCTCAGTCGCCAGGGATTGATCGCGTGGATGGCCGGCGGCGTGCGCATGGAAGCGCTGTCACCGGAGCTCAGCGCGGCGGCAACGGCGGCTGGCATCGACCCGCGGATCGTGCGCGAGATCGACGCCGATGATCCGTCGTTCGTCGGCGCATGGAGCGGCGCCGATGCGCAGCGATTGTGGGTGCCGCAACGCTGGGTCACGGGTCTCACACCGGACCAGTTGCTCGTCGCACTGACGCGTCGCGTCGCCGTGAAGTCCCTCGGCCTGCGCCGCCGTGGCGTGCTGGTCGCCGTCGCCTGGAACAGTCTCGGTTTCGTCGCAGCGACAGCGGCACCACGCGCCGATCTGGTGACCGCACCGGGATTCGTGACGACGCTGGCCTGGTTCACGCTCTGGTCATTCCTCGGCGTTCTCGTGCTGCCTTCGCTGTCGCGACCCGCGGTCATCATCGCGGATCGTGCGGCAGCGCTGTCACACGACGTCGCGCTGGTCGCATCCACCATCACGCAACTCGATCAGTGGCAGGACGATGAAGCGCAGCGTGGGCCCCGCGTCGAAACGGTCTTCCATCCGGTGCCGTCGCGGAGTGTCCGGCTGGCCGCGTTGCAGGCGGTCGATTCCGCCGCTGCGGCGACCGGTGCGTGGCACGCGACCCGCATGATGCTGTATTTGAGTTGGGCAGGCCTTGGTGGTCTCTCACGCGCCGTGCACTGCAACATCGGTCGACCGGCCGTCTGGGTGATGCTGCCCGGCGATTGATGCCGGTGCGACCGATCGCACCGGATGGCGTAGATTGCGCGAATGATTTCTGTCGCGCGCGTGAATGAATTCCTCGAGGCGCCGCTGCACGGCGTGATCGTTGCGCTGTTGATCGCCGGCGCCGCGTCGATGCTCGGCCTGCCTGAAGCACTCGGCATCGCGCGCCCCCTGGCCTTGCCGTGTGCAATGCTCGCCGGCGCCGTGCTGGGTCGCTGGTTCCTGCGTCCGATGTTTCTGGTCGCTGTCGTGATGGGCATTGCGGTGGCCATCGGCGTCTGGTCGCCGATTGTACCGAGCCTCGCCGCGCCGTTCGTGCGCAACGACGCGGTGAACCTCGACAACGTGGATGCAGTCTTCGTTTTCTCGAACGGCGTCAATTCGCACGGTTTGGTGATGAACGAAGGCATCGATCGCCTGCTCACCGGCATCGCGCTGCGCGCAAAACGTCCGACGTTGCCGCTGATCGTGAGCATCGTGCGCGCCAACGAGCGCATCAACGGCGTGTCGTCAGCCGCGGATCAGCGTACGCTGATTGCGCTGGTTCCAGCCGCCGGCCCCGTCGAATGGATTGATTCGGTGACGTCCACACGCGAGGAGGCGGTGCGCCTGTCGCGGCGCGCCTTCACAGCACACTGGAAGAAGGTCGCTGTCGTCACGTCGCCCATGCACACGCGGCGTGCCTGTGCCACCGTCGAGGCGCTCGGCCTCTCGGTGACGTGTGTCGCCGCGCCGTGGCGGCCGGCCGGGTTTCCGGCACGGACGGCCTCCGACCGGCTGATGGTTTTGCAGCGGTTGACGTACGAGGCGCTGGCGTGGGCGGAGTATCGCGTGACCGGGTGGGCGAAATGGAGCTGACCGTCGGGGCGGCGGGGGCGGCCAGAACCGTCTAGATTGATACATGTGCGTCCCGATAGCTCAGCTGGTAGAGCAGCGGACTTTTAATCCGTAGGTCGCCGGTTCGATCCCGGCTCGGGACATCATCGCTTTCCGACCCATCAGACCAGCCTCATCCGCTTGTCGCACTTGGAGTTGGAACGACTCTCGCGTGGCGCGATACGTGCACCGTGCGTACGTTGATTGGTCGTTTGTCCTTCCCTACGAACCCCTGCCCGGATTTTATCTATGCGTCGCTCGACTTCTGTTTTCACCGCCCTGATCGCGATGGCTGCCCTCACCGCATGCGGCGGCGAGAAGAAGCCAGCTGGCGATTCCACCGCCGCCGCCGCTGCCGCGTCGATGGACAGCGCCAAGAGTGCCATGGGCGCGATGGCGGACAGCACCAAGCAGGCGATGGGTGCCATGGCCGACAGCGCCAAGGGTGCGATGGGCGCGATGGCCGATAGTGCCAAGGGCGCGATGGGCGCGATGGCCGACAGCTCGAAGAAGGCCGCTGGCGCCGCGATGGAGAAGGCTGGTGCCGCCACGAAGAAGGCTGGCGACGCGATGACCGACGCCGCCAAGAAGATGAAGCCGTAATCGGCTGCTCTGATTGCAAAGCGCCCCGCGAGTTCATTCGCGGGGCGCTTTGCTTTTGCAGGGATCGCGACCACGGCTCGTTTCGGCGATCAACTCGTCGCAGGCGCAACGGCAGCACGCTCGACGGGCGCACCAGCGCCCAATTCACGACGCCGCAGCAGCCGCCCGAGCGCCAGCGCACTCGCCAGTGCGAGGACGCCTTCGAGCGCGCCGACCATCAGAAAGATCTGATCGTAGTCCACCCCACCTCGCACATCACGCAACGCGGACACCAGCACGCCGCCGAGCGCCGGACCGATCAGAAAGCCGACCGACCCGGCGATCTGGAACGCACCGAAAATGCGATGGCCAGCGCGCTGCGCGACTTCGCTCGTGAGGAGCAGGTTCGGCGCGAACATCAACGCCGACAACACGCCGCTCAGCACCATCAGCCACGGTAGCGTGGTGAACGGTACGCGTGCGTACATCGCGAACACCGCACCGAACAGCACATTGCTGATCACCAGCGGCCGATACCACCCGATCCGATCGGCAAGGCGCCCTGCCGGCCAGCAGAGGAGCGCGAACGGTACCAGAAACAGCGCCATCAACAGTCCGCGCTGCGCCCCCGTCGCGTGATGCACGTCGCCCAGAAACAGCGTGAACGTGCTCACGAACACGCCGATCACGAAGCGATCCATGAAGGCGTACGCCAACGGCACCCATGCCAGCTTGATGCTGGTGTTCCATGCATAGCGCCGACTCGGCGTCCGCGTCTGCTCCGCGCGCGGCAGCGAGATGCCAAGCGCCGTCACCGCTGCCAGGACGAACACAATCGCGCCAACGACATAGACCAGCGGCGGCGAACGATCCACCAGCCGGCCGCCCAGCGGTGAACCGATCGCCACGCCGATCATCAGACTCGACCCAAGCAGTCCGAGCGACGCACCACGACGCGGGCCGGCGAGGCGATTCGCCGCCACCATCAGGAGCGTGATCGCGGGCAGATGCAGCGCACCATCGAGCGCACGCAACGCAAAGAGCGACGTCAGGGTCGGCGCCGCCCGCATGCCGAGAAAGACCACCGCGTCCAACGCGAGCAGCGACGACACCCAGATTCTCAGTGATCCGACGCGTCGCTGCCAACGCATCACAATCGGCACCGCGACGATCCCGCTCAACATGTTGATCGTCATGAACGCGTGCGCGGCCGATGCGCTGCCGCCGTGCTCCACCTGCACCAGTTCCCGCAGGCCGGGCACCAGCAGCGTGACGGGAATCAGAGTCAGAATCGTGGCGAGCGCGATCAGGAGCCGTGGCATTGCCAGAACCTTAGCCGTGTCGGACGGCAGACGTGAGGGTCAGTCGGCCAGGCAGGGCAATGTCCGCCACGCAGCCGCAGACCAGACACGTCGCGCCGAATCGATGATCGCCGAATTGACCGGCGCACCGAGGAGCGCAAGGCGCAGCATCGCTGCACTGCCTGAAAGGTCCGAAGTGTCGGCCTGTCGCGCCCAGCGCCGCATCGCGCGGTTGATCCGTGGCTCGACGAAACCCGCTGCCACTTCGCGCGCGGTCGCGTGGATTGGCGCCAGCCGCAGCCGGGCAAGTGGCGAGCAGGCCGCGGCCTTCGACGCCGGGATCAACGACAGCCCAGACGCCGCATCACCAGACGCCTCGACCGTCGGCATCGGCGTGAACCACGCGGCCCGCGCGATGGTCCCCAGATCCGGCTCACGCTCGGCATCGCTGCGCGGTGTCACGCTGGCGCGTATCGCGAGCGTGGGCATTGCATCGAAGACCGCGGCCAATGCCGCACCGTGATCACCGAACGCTTCCGGCCCCGCCGCCGACGCATAGCCGCGGACCCAGCCATCCTGCACGGCGCTCAACGCGCCGTTCATGCGACCCTGTCGAGCGAGCGCCGCAGCGAGGAACCAGTCCGCTCCGCGTGCCAGCAACTCTGCCGGCCGCCGCGCCTCGGTCGTGTAGGCGTTCGCCGTCGCGCCCATCGGCACGAACTCGGCGAGGCGCGCGAGCGGTGCGGCAATCGGTTGCGCGAGCGACGTGCGCACTGCGTTGTCGGTGGCATACGTGCCTTCGCGATTGGCGTAGTCACGCGCCGACTGCCAGTCGAGGTCGTGCATTAATTCGTGCCCGACTGCGCCAAACCCTGTCGCAAGCGGTAGCGTGAGCGTGCGCGTCCGCGGATCGTGCACCGCCAGTGCGCCGGCCAGCACGCGATCGCCGATGCGCACGTTGAGCCCGACGAAACTCGCGCGCGGGAAGATGTCATGGAGCGCATCGACCGCTGCGGCAAACTCCCGCGCATAGTACGGTTGCCAGGCCAGCGGCACGTCGCGCCCGAAGGTGAGCGACGCGAGGCCAAGTCGCTCGATGACCTGCTCTGGCTTGAGCGTCAGCGTGCCCGGATGAAACGGCGCTTCCTGGGCAAGCGTGCGCATGCCCTGCGTCGCGAGCAACGTCGCAGCGGCTGCCATCGGCGACAACGCGCTGTTGCCCGCCACAGTCGCCACCGTCATCACGAGCGTCTCTTCGTTCGTCGCCGAGTTCAGCATGTGCACGGTCGACGGTGTCGACACCGCGCGGCGATCGGCGGCGACCATCATCGCGTCGAGCACACTCAGACGCACCTGCGGCTGCGCCGGCCGCGTGCGGATGCTGATCAGCATCGACATCGCCGTGGCGGCATTCAGCGGCAGGGTGATCGCGTCCGGCGCCGACGGCACTGAGTCGCGGTGCTGCGTGGCGCGTTCCATCGCCGCGACCATTGCGGGCAGCCGCGCGGCAATGCGGCGCGGCGACGGCGCAAGGTCGGCCATCAGCGGGCGTTCGACGGCAAAGCGCCGTTCCACGCGCCACGTCGCAACCAGCTGCAACAGATCACCGTCGGCACGTGACGCGGCGGTGATCGCGCGCTCCACGTCACGACGAGCGCGCACACGGTCGAACGCCAACAGGGCCGCGGCATCGAGCAGCGGCACCGCACCGGGCCGCATCGCGCCGCGCGCACTCTCCTGCGCCGACGCAATCCGAATCGCATCCAGCGTCAGCGGCGAATCACCGTCGAGGGCCATCACGCTGTCCACGACACGCAACAACGCATCGCCGGCGCCGCTGTCCGTCACCATCGCAACGTCGAGTGCGTGTGGCAACGCGCGCATCGCGCCGCGATCATCCGCGAGGCGCGCGAGCAGCGCCTGCGCAACACGGGAGCGCCACGCAATCGGCAGACGTGGGTCGCTGCGTGCCAGATCAACGAGGCGGAACGGGCTGCCCAGTCCGAGTTGCAGTCGCGCGAAGTAGCCGAGCGCAATTGCAGATGGAAACGAGACGCGCGTCGCCTGCGCAGCCCGCACCGAGGCATTCAGCGAATCGTCGAGATGCCTGCCGTCGGCGAGGGCATCACGCACTGTCCGGCGTGCGTCGGCGCGATCCGTCAGACCGATGCCGGCGACCGTCAGCGTCACGAGGCCGACGCCGATGCAGGCAGCGCGAACGAGCGTCTGGCGAGGAAGCGAAAGGGTGAACAAACGCGACACACCGGTGAAGAGACGACAATGGCTCTGCCGGGAGACGATCGCGCCCGGAAAAGCGCACACTCGACGAACACGACTGCGAGTGTTGTGGTGGGTGCATGGACGAGCCTGATCCTCGCCTCATGCTAACCTACCCGCAAGAACATCAGCGGTGCCCCATCCCGCGGCTCCGCTGTGTAGGTGTCGGGCGCAGAGCACCAATGGCTGAAACGCAGGAAGCCGACGCTACATCGCGTCGGCCTCACTGATCGCAGGAGCCCCCGGAAGCCGCCGCTTCGTCGCGTCGGCCTCCGGTTCGTGTCCGGCGTACTACTGGTTGTTGGTCGTCGCGCTGGCGGTCGTGGCAGCCGTCGCACCACCCGTGCTCTCGATCACGAAGACGACGCGGCGGTTCTTGTCGGCGCCCGGCTCATCCTTCTGAGCGCCCGGGACGACCTGACGGAGGGCACCAAAGCCCATCGTGCGGATCTGTGATGCGTCCATGCCCTTCGTGGCGAGCTCGCGCTTCACATTCTCGGCGCGGGCCAGCGACAGGCGCTGGTTGTAGACCTGGGTACCTGCCGGATCAGCGAAGCCTTCGACCGTGATCACGGCGCCCGGGTAGTACTTGTTTGCAATTTCAGCAAAGCGTGCGAGGCCAGCACGATCGGCATCCTTCACCATTGCGTCATCGAACGCGAACGACACGGGCATGAACACCTTCATGCCGCTGGCCGTCGCGACGATCTTGGCATCGAACTCCGTCTTCAGGTCGGCAAGCTCTTTCTTGAGCTCGGTACGCAAGCCGCTGAGGTCGGCTCCGAGGATGCTGTCTGCGCGCAGACGCTCGGTGCGCTCCGTCGAGATCTCGGCGCGGGTTGCCGTCATTTCGCGCTTGAACGTCTTGCTGGTTACGCATGCCGTCATCGACAGGGCGGTCAACGCGAGCGCAGAAGCACGCAGCGCCGAACCCGAACGGAAGGAGATAGTCATCGTTGAAACTCCATGAAATGTGATGGACGAGAAGGGGTGGCTCTCGTCGCGCACTTTCATCCTTTGCGAGTTTCGTGCCATGAAAATCAACTACATGCTGGGCTTCGACTTAGCGAGCCACTCTCCACCATCGATGACGAAGATTGCGCCCGTGATCCAGTCGCCGGCCGGGCTCGCCAGATACGCCACCATCTGGCCGATGTCTTCCGGAGTGCCCCACCGCTTCAATGGAATTGCACCTTTAGCGAACGCATCCATTGCCTTGTCTACACTGAACAAATCGGGTACCGGCGCGCCAGGCGGCGGCGTGAATGCCTTGCGCACGCCTTCCGTCGGAATCGGACCCGGTGCAATCGCGTTGATGCGAATGCCATGCTCCGCCCACTCGAGCGCGAGCGTCTTCGTCAGCGCATCGACACCAGCCTTCGCAGCCGTTGCGTGCGCCATCAACGGCCAGCCTCGGTAGTGCAGCGTCATTGACGTACTGACGACGCGACCGCCGCCTTGCGCTTTCATGTACGGAAAGACGGCCTGCGTGCAGAAGAACGTCCCGTAGAGGTCGATTTCAATGACGCTCTTCCACGCGTTCTCGCTCAGCTCTTCCGACTTCTTGTAGAAGTTGCCTGCGGCATTGTTCACCAGCAGATCGATGCGCCCATGCGCGTCATGCACCTCCTTCGCCATCGCCTGCACGCGTGAATGATCCCGGACGTCGACGGCCACAGCGCTCGCCTTGCCGCCTGCGGCGATGATCGCTTCAACGGCCGGCTGCAGATTCTCCGGTTTCCGGCTCGCGAGCACGACGTGCATACCGAGCTGAGCAAGTGTGGTGCTGATCCCGAGCCCGATGCCGGTTGCGCCTCCGGTAACGATGCCGACCTGACCGGCGAGGAGATCATCACGAAAGATCGGGTGTGGGCTCATGCGAGTTGCTCGACTGGAGTGAAAAGGTCGGGATCGGTGCGCAGCGGACGGAAACTTCGTCGATGGTGCGGCGTCGCGCCGAACTCGGACAGCGCCGACAGGTGTTCGGCCGTGCCATAGCCGGCGTTGGTCGCCCAGCCGTAGCGCGGGTAGCGCAGGGCGAGTGCCGCGAGCAGGCGATCACGCGTGACCTTCGCGATGATCGAGGCGCACGCGATGCTGAGGCAGGTGGCGTCGCCCTTCACGACGGCGCGGTGCGGGAGACCCAGCGCTGCGAATGGCGAGCCGTCGACGAGCAGCAGATCATGCGCGTGCGGAATACGTGCGATAGCGCGACGCATCGCGATGGCCGTGGCTTGATAGATGTTCACTCGGTCGATCTCGGTCACACTCGCCGCGCCGATGCCGATCGCGATGGCGACACGGCGGATCTCAGCGCACAGTCGCACACGCTCCTTCCCACCGATGGCTTTCGAATCGCCGACGCCGGGAATGTCCGTGCAATCGGCGGGGAGCAGGATGGCACATGCGACAACGGGGCCCGCCAGGGGGCCCCGTCCGACTTCGTCCACGCCGACAATGCGCGTGTGACCAGCCTGTCGTGCGTCAGCTTCGAGCGCGCCCCAGCTCTGCGTGCGTGCAGGCATGGGGTGTGTGCCGCCGAATCAGCGCGCGTTCTTCTCGGTCCCGCCGACGCGAACCTTGCGCTCCTTGATGCGGGCAGCCTTACCCGTCACGCCGCGCAGGTAGTACAGCTTCGCGCGACGCACGCGACCACGGCGCACGACGATGATCTCGCCGAGCATCGGGCTGTGGTCCGGGAAGATGCGCTCGACACCGACACCGTTCGAAATCTTGCGGACCGTGAAGGTCGCGCTCACGCCACTGCCACGGCGGGCGATGACGGTGCCTTCAAAGGCCTGGAGGCGCTCCTTTTCCCCTTCCTTCACACGGACGTTGACACGAACCGTGTCGCCGGCGCGGAACGGAGGAATTTCGCGCATCCACTCTTTCTGGGTTTCGATGAACGGGTGCATATCACGCTCTGCGGGGCGCCCGATGAAATCGGCGCCGGCTGGGGTTGTTTCGGTGAGCCGAGAAGGTTAACCCGGGGCGAGGCGCGATGGTAGTGGTCGAACGAGCGGCCGGGGCCAGAGTCGCTCCGCGATCAGCCGCGCTCCACCGCGAGCGCCCGCCCGGCGACCTCGCCTGGCGCGTCGTCGGCCTGCGACTCCTCTCGTCCGGACTGGATCGCGCAGATCACGTACGACAATGCCGTGGCTAACACGAAGCGAAACAGACCACGACTGCTCACCTGCTGAAGCAACGGGCCGCCGAGATACACGATATCGAGCGCCGTCGCGCACACCAGACCGGCAATCGCGCTGCGCCTGAGTGGTATCTCGAGGTGCCCACCGCGTGCGCGGGCCAGCAGCCAGAGCGCCATCGCATGGCCGGCAGTCAGAATGGCGATCGCCTTGGCCAGCATGACCATCACAAAGCGACTGGTTGCGTCCTCCATCGGCGTGCCGTCGGTCGTGCCGCTCAGCTCACCGATGGCCAGGTACAGCACGAACGTGCCAGCAGCAGCGCCGATGAAGATCATCGTGCGCCGTGCGCTTGCATCGAATGTTGCTCTCACGGGGAATGCGCTGGGCGCGGAAAAAACCAACAGAAGCGCATGATGCGCACGTTCGCTGTTGAGAGGACGCCCGCAACAACATCCGGGTCACTGAGCGCAACGGCCCTACCGCGGCCTGATGATCGCGACGACGGCAAGCAGCTGCTCCTCGCGATCAGCAAACGGTGCCCAGAATGGCAGTGACCCGCCGGCTCGCAGGTTCGGATCGAGTGCGGTGGCCGTCCGGGCCTGCAGCAGCATGTACAGCGCGCCGCTGTCGGCCGCCATCGCGGTTGCACCGCCCGACGCAGCGGTGTCCTGCAGCACACGCATCGCGAGGTTGCTGTCGGCCAGCGCCGCGAGTGCCGTGAAAGAGTGACCGTGCTTGATCACGTATCGCGTGAACTGCACCATCGCCGTGGACGTCAGCGTAGGCCGCGCGCCAGCCGTGCGGCGGATCTGCACCCGTGTCGTCGCCGTGCCGATCCGTCGACGGAGGATTGCCGTGTCGGCTTCCACGCGGAGCCACTCCGAGAGTCGCACGTCACCGCGATCGGCTGAGCCGTCGTCCAGCCAGGCACAGAGCAGCACGAGACCGGCACCGTCTCCGCTCGCGAGCAGGACCGCGTAACTGAATCCCGGCTGCAAGGAGAGTTCCGCCTGCAACTGCTCGACGATGCGGCGCGTCTCGTCGATCTGCCGCTCCGGCGTGACCTTCAGCGGCCAGATCTCGACGATCTCCGTGGACGCGGTATCGATCACGACCGGTGGATGCACGACCGGCGCGCGCGCGACAACGCTCGAATCCTTCGTGGCGGAATCGCGTACCACGCGCGGTGTCACATCGCGCGACCCGCACGCCGCGAGTGCAACGGTGGCACCGACTGCCACAAGCACGCGGCGCACGTCACTCATCGCGTGCGATCGTACGGCGTTCTCCCTCGAGTCGGCGCCACTCGGCGATCTTCGCATGGTGACCGGAGAGCAGCACATCCGGAACGCGATGCCCGCGATATTCCTCCGGTCGCGTGTAACTCGGTGCACTGACGCCGGCGCCACCGTAGAACGAATCCGTGGCGGCAGACTCGTGATCGCTCATCGCACCCGGCAGCAGGCGTACGACGGCATCGACGATCGCCAGCGCCGCAGGCTCGCCGCCGCTCAGCACGAAATCGCCGAGTGAGAGCTCCTCGGTCGCGAGATGATCGGCGACACGCTGGTCGACATCCTTGTAGTGACCGCAGAGCAGCGTGAGTTCGGTGCCGGCCGCGAAGCGGTGCGCATCGGCCTGCGTGAACGTGCGGCCGCGCGGCGAGAGCAGCACGATCGGCGTCGTCGCCCCGAGATGCTCGATCGCTTCGAAGAACGGCGTCGGCTTCATCACCATGCCCGGGCCACCGCCGTACGGATAGTCATCCACGGTGCGATGCTTGTCATGCGTGAAGCTGCGCAGATCGACGACGTTGTAGACGACGCTGCCGGCGGCGGCGGCCTTGGACGGAATGCTGATCGCGAGCGCAGTCGCGAAGAATTCTGGAAAGATGCTGACGATGTTGATGCGGAGCGGCACACGTGCGCCGTCACTGTCGGTGACGCGTCCGACGTCATCAGCATCAGTCATGCTTACGCCTCGTCCGACGGATGTCCTTCGGCGAGCAGCAGCCCTTCGGGGAGCAGGCCTTCCGGCGGATTCACGGTGATGATGCGTGCGGCTTCATCCACATCCACCAGAAATTCCTCCTGCCACGGAATGAAGTACGTCGGGCCACCGTTGACGGGGCGCACGTCGAGCATCAATCCCTGGGGCAGATCATACGTATCAGCGACATCGCCGAGTGCGCGCCCATCGACGTGCATGACGCGCATGCCGATCAGATCATGCAGATACACTTCGTCATCGGCGGGCGGCGGCAGTTCATCCCGCGGCGCCAGAAGAAACCGGCCGCGCCACAGTTCGGCGGCGGAGCGATCGGGGACTTCCGAGAGCGTGAGTCGCACCGAGTCCATGTGCTGACGGACGGCGGTGATGTGCAATTCCTGTCCGTCGGGTGACGGATCACCGGTCGCGGTACCGGCAAAAAGCCGACGGCCCGATACGAAAACCGCATCGGGCGCGTCGGTGATGGGCTCCACGAGCAGTTCGCCGCGAATGCCGTGTGCCTTGCGGACGCGCCCGACAATCATGAGCGCGGGCGCGCTCATTTATTCGGCCTTCGCGCCTTCGGAGAGCGGCACGGCTGCAGCGCTGAGCTTCTTCGCGAGGCGTGCTTCGTGGCGCGCCTTGAGCACACCGCCCTTGCGGAGCAGCGAGCGCACGGTGTCCGACGCCTGCGCGCCGACATCGAGCCAATGATTGGCGCGATCGACCTTGATCGTCACGGCGCCCTCAGTGAGACGCGGCGAATAGGTGCCGATGATCTCGATGAACTTGCCGTCGCGCGGGCTCTTGCTGTCTGCGATCACGATACGATAGACCGGCGCCTTCTTTCGACCGACGCGGCGGAGACGAATACGAACCATCTGGGCATCCTCTGAGGGACGTGATGTCGTACGACCGATCGCCGGGCGATCGACGTACACAGTGCGACAGCGGGTCTGGCGACCTGCTCCCCACCGGCCCGGGCTCCTCGCGCCGATCGACCATTCGACCGGTGCACCCGAGGTCCTGCCAAACCGGCCATTTCCGACCGAGCCGCGAAAGCTAACCTCGGCCGAAAGGGTTTCGGCCTCCGCTGGCCGTGACCTTCTTCATCATCTTCTGCATGTCCCGGAACTGGTCCAGGAGCCGGTTGACCTCGGAGACGGTCCGCCCCGCGCCCTTGGCGATCCGAAGACGACGGGAGCCGTTGATGAGTTCAGGCTTTTTCCGCTCCGCCATCGTCATGCTGAGCACGATCGCCTCGACGTGCTTCATGCGCTTGGGGTCCATCTTGGCCTGTTTGAGCGCCTTGGTGTTGACACCCGGGATCATCTTCAGGATCCCCTCCAGCGGGCCCAGCTTTTCGATCTGCTTCATCGCGCCGAGGAAGTCGTTCAGGTCCATGCCCTCTCGGCGAACCTTTTTCTCGAGCTTCTTGGCCTCGTCGGTGTCGAACGATTCCTGCGCCTTCTCGACCAGCGACAGGACGTCGCCCATCTGGAGAATCCGGCCCGCCATGCGGTCCGGGTGGAACTCCTCGAGCGCATCGACCTTTTCGCCCACACCGATGTACTTGATCGGCTTTTTCGTCGCACCGTAGACCGACAGCGCGGCACCACCGCGGGCATCGCCGTCCATCTTCGTGAGGATGATCCCCGTGATCCCGAGACTGTCATTGAAGCCCTCGGCAATCCTGACAGCGTCCTGGCCTGTCATGCCGTCAGCGACGAGCAGGATTTCGTCCGGTCGGGCGACTTCCTTCACGCGCCGGAGTTCATCCATCAGGTTTTCGTCGATCTGCAGGCGACCGGCGGTGTCGATGAACACGATGCGGTCACGCTCGCGGCGGGCGACTTCGAGACCGTCGCGCACGATCTGGACGACGTCGGTGGTATCGCGTCGGGCGAACACCGGGACGTTCAACTGCAGCCCAAGCGTCTCGAGCTGGTCGATGGCGGCCGGGCGATAAACGTCGGCGGCGATCATGCGGACCTGCCGCTGCTCCTTCTGCATGCGGAGCGCGAGCTTGGCCGTCGTCGTCGTCTTGCCGGAGCCCTGCAGACCGACCATCAGCACGACGGTTGGCGGCACGGTGCTCAGCTTGAGCCCTTCACGGCGCTCGCCCAGCATCGCGGTCAGCTCTTCGTGGACGATCTTGACGAGCTGCTGCTCGGGTCGGACGGTCTTCAGTGCCGTCAGACCGACGGCCTTCTTCTCGACGCGCTCGAGGAATTCGCGGGTCAGCCCGAAGCTGACGTCCGCTTCGAGCAGGACGCGACGGACCTCACGCAGGCCGTCCTTGATGTCGGCTTCCGTGAGGACGCCTTTGCCTCGGAGTTTCGAGAAGGCGGCGCCGATTTTTTCGCTGAGCTCGTCAAACATAGCTGTAGAAGTTAGGCAAGAGACTGTCGCAGAACAAGTTACGGCACTTAGCGATCGTCAGCGCCTTTTGCACGTGAGACGGTCGGAACTGCTTCGACACAAAACGGCAACCGACGCAAAACAGCGTCAGGGCGTTCGGTACGTGTGGCTGGCCTCGTCGCAATCGCAACCGCCGGAAACGGCTTGGACGCAAACGCACGGTGGCGCAGAACGGCACCGCCGCGAAACTGCGACGAAACGCGGGCGGTGCTTCGCGGTTCGTGCGCTCGCACACCGCGACGCTTCGAAAATGTTTTGAGCACTGCAACTGACGCGCAATCCCAGATAAATCGGCTCGCCGTCTCGCAGAAGCTACGCGCAAGCGCACCGACCTTCAGTT
>JBBRLZ010000062.1:0-24259 GCA_038231095.1 Gemmatimonadales bacterium | reverse complement strand
GTACTGGGCGTGATAGCCGGCGCGGATCCGCAGGTTGAACAGGCTGTACGACTCGGAGCTCGCCGATGTCTTGAGGATCTCCTCACGCTCCGGCAGCATGTCGCCAACGACAATGTCAGGGAGCCCGTCGTTGTTCACATCGGCCGCATCGACACCCATCGAGAACCGGCTCGTATGACCGGTGGCCGACGAGATGGACTCGATGAATCGGCCGTGACAGGTGTTGTAGTAGAGAAAGTCCTGTTCCTGAAAGTCGTTGGCGACGTAGACATCGGGACACCCGTCCTGATTCAGGTCGCTGACGACGAGGCCAAGGCCATAGCCATCGACGCCACCGAAAATGCCGACGTTGGCGCTGACATCGGTGAAGTGGCCGCCGTCATTGCGGAACAACCGCCCGCCGGCGGTCGCGTTGCGCACATCGCGTCGTGTCGCGTTGCCGATCGCCAGTTCCGAGTGCGTCGAGTGGCTGAGCAGCAACATGTCCAGATCGCCGTCGCCATCGTAGTCGAAGAACGCAGCCTGCGTCGCATAGCCAATGTGCGCCAGCCCGTATTCCGTGGCACGTTCGCTGAACGTGCCGTCGCCATTGTTGATGTAGAGCATGTTGCGGCCGCGCATGCTCAGGTAGCTGACCGCAGAGACGTAGATGTCGAGGCGACCGTCGCCATTCACATCGGCCATCGTCACGCCCGTCTTCCACCCCGGCGGACCCGCCACGCCGGCCTTCTCCGTCACATCCTCGAACTGAAAGTTGCCCTTGTTCAGGTACAACTTGTTCGGACCGACGCTCGATGAGAAATACAGATCGGGGAGGCTGTCTCCGTTCACATCGCCGACGCTGACTCCACCACCGTTGTAGTAGTAGAGATAGTTCAGGATGTTGAAGTCCGGCGCTTCGGGCAGATCATTCGAGAACAGCACACCGGTCGCGGCCGGTGAGAGTTTTTCGAACATCGGCGCGCTGGCGGGCGTGGCGGCGGCGCGTGGCACGTCCGTCGTGCGTGGGCTCGGCGCGGCGCGCTCGCACGCACTCAGCAGCCCGCTCGCCGCCATGATGCCGAGCGCGAGGCGCGCGCGGCGCGGCGTCACTGGCAATGGCATCGTGGCACGCTATCGAGCCGACACGACCGCGGGTACCGCACGGGTGAGCATTTTCGCAATCACGTGCTCGCCGACCTTGCGGCCCTGTATCTGTCCCTGCTCGATCGCGCGTCGATAGTGAATGCCGCCATACAAGCGGCTGATCGCCGCTTCGCTGGCCGCCGCCTCGAATGATGGGTAGCTGCGCACCGGCAGACCGTATTCCATCTCCGTCGAATCGGCAAAGGCAACGTTGTCGCCGTACAGTTTCGTCAGCACCACGGCTGCTGCGGTGGAAATGCCGCTGTGCCCGCTCGTGTACTCCGGGAATGGCGGCGTCTGCAGCAGCGGCGTCCACCGCTCATCGACGTAGCGATTGATCATCGTCTCCGGACGGATCACGTTGCTCCGGTATTTCTCAGCCCACACGCTGAGGAAGGCATCGGCCAGCGCGACGGCCGTGCGAGCGTACGCCTCCGAGGATCGCGTGATGTCAGCGTTCGCCTTGTGCGATGCGAGGCGCACGATGCCCATCCAATGGCCGCCGGGGCTCAGCTTCTTGGTCGCGAACATCGTGTGCCCCTGCACGTGCATCACGAACGGATTGCAGTCCCAGAACGCCGCGATCGCGCGCTGCTCTTCGGTCAGATGCAGACCGACCTGCTGCACTTCCACCATCTGCCTGTAAAAATCGCTGCGCTTCGTGCTGTCGAACGGGAACGGCGGCTCCGGCTTGAACTGGTTGGCGGTATCCATAGTGAACGGCCGTAGTGTGCCCCAGTTCGGCTCGACAGCATCCATGTACGCCGGCGGTGTGGGGATCCACCGGCCCGGCTCGCGCAGCACGCTGTACTTCGCGAGGCCCGTCCGCTGCTTGTAGTGATCCTTACCCGCCCAGGCCAGCACGTGCTTTGCCACCGTGTCGCCATACGCGATCGAGCGCTCGAACACATCGCCGCTCAGATCACCGCGCAGGCGTTCATCCATCGCCTTGCGCAGCGTGTCCATGCGCGCCTGCGAAAAGGTGAGCGCGCGCCCGACGACCATGTAGGCGTGCACGCCCGCGAGCGGCAGCGAGATCTCCTCACCGGCCACGCGCGTCGGAATCGGCGTGAACCCGTTGAGCTGACCGGCCAGCGTGTGATACGTCGTATCCGACTGCCGGAGCACCTCGTACGCCGCGATGCTCGCATACGCATACACGCGGCTCGCCTGCGGCGGACTGAAGATGTCGTACACGATCACGTCGTTCACCTGCTTGACGGCATCGTGCAGCGGTGATGCGTCGGTGCTCGTGACGGTCGGGCCCTTGATGGACGGTGTCGCGCGGGAGCAGCCAGCCATCAGGCCGCCGGCCAGTGTCAGCAGCGCGAGCGAGCTCGCGATTCTGGTCATTTGGTGCGTCCAGTGAGTCGGAAGACGAGAGGACGATCGTTGTTGCGGGCGACCATGAACAGATCACCCGTCCGCGAGCGCACGCGGAGAATGCCGCGCGTCTGGCCGGGTACGACGAAGCCGCTGGCACCGTGCGAGAGTGCGGTGAACGTGCCGTCCTTGGAACCGCGCAGCACGAGGCCATACGACTCGGCCATGCGCGCGATGTCAGGCTTGAATCCATCAAAGTTCCCGGCGAGCAACAGGTCCGTGACCCCGTCGCCATCCACATCCTGCGCCAGCAGGCCATATACTGGAGCGAGCTGCGCTTCATCCGGCAGCGGGACCAACGTGAACGAGCCGTCGCCATTGTTGCGCATCAACGACGATGAGAACGTCTCGGCCTTTTTTGTCACGGCGTCGGCGAGGTCGTCGGCCTTGAAGATGTCCGTTACGCTGGCCTGTGCGTACGCCTCATAGCTCAGAAACCGGACCTTGAGTGGTGGCAGTGCCCTGATCATCTCGTCACGCAGCACCATCGGGTAACTCCTGTGGTTGCTGTAACAGGCGACGATCTGATCCGCGTAGCCGTTCCCATCGAAGTCCTTCACGTACATCGTCGCCGGTTCCGCCGGCGTGCCGTGCAGGCGGCTGTTGTTGGTACCCAGGTTGCCGACCACGAAATCGATCCTGCCATCGCCGTTGAAGTCTCCGGCAATGATGCGATTCCACCAGCCGCTACTCTGCTCGAGGCCACGGACCTTCGCCTTCGTGAGCCGCCCACCACCTGCGTTGTGGAAGACCGTGATCGGCATCCATTCGCCGACCACGATCAGGTCGGGGCGATTGTCACCATCGATATCCTGCCAGATCGCGTCGGTCACCATGCCCACCTTCGCGAGTTCCGGCGCAAGCGTTGCGGTCACATCGGTGAAATGGCCCTTGCCATCGTTCCGCAGCAGCATGCTCACCGGATCGATCCCGTATTTCCACGGCACGCTGCGACTGCCGACGAACAGGTCGAGGTCACCATCGCCATCGAAGTCCGCTGCGACGACGCGCGAGCCGCTGTTGCCTTCCATCGGCAGCGCATCGGCTGCCTTCCGGAAGTTGCCGCGCCCATCGTTCAGATAGAGCCGATCCTGCAATGCCGGCGCGCCTTCTCCGTACTCCGTGCCGCCACTCACGACGTAGAGATCGGGGAACTTGTCACCGTTGGCATCGAAGAAGATGGCGCCGACATCCTCGGAGATTGCGTCGGGCTCGAACACCCCGGCGTTGCTCGGCGTGAACGTGCCATCGGGCCGCTGCAGCAGCAGTTGGCCCGCCTGATCCTTCGCGCCGCCGACGAAGATGTCGTCGAGCCCATCGCCATTCACATCCGCGGTCGCTGAGGCAGGCCCTTCGATCGAGAGCATGCGCGGAATGAGGCGCTCGCGATCGAAGTCCACGAACTCATTTTCTTTGTGCGTGAAGGTGATCGCGGTTTGCGTCGTCACGTTCTGGAACAGCCCCGCCGGCGCTTGGGCCGGTACGACGGCCGGCGTGGACTCGGCGACCTTCAGCGTCAGCTTCGAGTCGGCCGGGACGGCAGTTTTCACGGTGCGGCGTCCATCCGGCCAGCGTACAGTGACCGAATCGATCGCCGAGTGCGCGCCGACGCCGAACACGAGACCATAGTCCACGCTCGACTGGAAGCCACGCGTCGGCGAGAGTTCCTGCGCGTAGCGGTCGGTGCCCGCCCACACCGTGACCAGCGCACCGATCGCAAATCGGTTCAGCCCGTCGCCGTCGAGGCGCACGGTGAGTGAGTGGTTCGCCGGCGACAGCGCGCGCGCATTGTTGCGGAACACGAACGACTCGAGGTTCGCGTTGTTGACGACGAGGTCCAGCGTCCCGTCGCCATCGAGGTCGCCGTAGGCTGCACCGCTCGAAATGTTCGGCGTGTCGAGGCCCCAGGCTTTCGCCTGATTCGTGAAGTGCAGGCCGCCGTCGTTGTGGAAGGCGTAGTCGGAGATCGGCGTGGAGGGCATCGTGCGCGTGAGCGCCATGAAGTCGACCTTCTGGCCGGTCGTCACCTTGCGCGCGGTTTCGTCGTCGGCGAGGAACGCGAGGTACTGCTGCGAGGTCACGTCGCGCAGCAGGCCGTTGGTGACGAAGATGTCCTTCCGCCCATCGAGATCGAGGTCCGTGATCAGCGCACTCCAGCTCCAGTCGGTGCGCGCGACACCCGCCATCTGGCCCACATCGCTGAACGTGCCATCTCCGTTGTTGCGCTGCAGCATGTTCCGCATGAACTGATGGCCATAGTCGTTCACGAGCTTGGCCTGATAGACATCCCAGCCGTCGAAGCTCGACGTCGTGCGCAGACGGTATTCGTCCTCCGGCAGCATGTCGGTCGTGTAGATGTCGGCCTGCCCGTCGTTGTCGACGTCTGCGATGTCGAGGCCCATCGAGAAGTAACTGCTGTTGGACATCGCCTTCTGCATCGACTCCGTGAACGTCCCATCGCGATTGTTGATGTAGACGTAGTCGTGCTCGAAGAAGTCGTTCGAGATGTAGATGTCCGGCCAGCCGTCACGGTTGATGTCAGACACGCCAAGGCCGAGTCCGAAGCCGACTTCGCTGCCGAAGATGCCTGCCTTCGCGCTGACGTCGGTGAAGTGGCCGTTGTCGTTGCGATACAGGCGGTCGCCGCCCTTGTGATCGCGCTCTGCGCGCATGTTGCGCAAACCGAAGCTGCTCGCCGGCCGCGGCGAGTTGTTGATCACGATCAGGTCGAGGTCACCGTCGTGGTCGTAATCGAAGAACGCCGCCTGCGTGGTATAGCCGTCATCGTCGATGCCGTACTTCTTTGCCTGTTCCGTGAAATGCGGAAGGCTGTCCGCGCCGACGCCATCGTTGATCCAGAGTTCGTTGCGACGGCTGTCGTCATCACCGACGCCCGCGTGGCTGACGTACAGGTCGAGACGCCCATCGCCGTTGACGTCGGCGAGCGTAAGGCCCGTCGTCCACGCCTTGTGCGTCGTCAGTCCTGCGGCCGCAGTGATCTCCCGGAAGCGAAACTTGCCCTCGTTCAGGAAGATCTTCGGGCCGTCCTGATTGCTGCCGAGTACGACTTCTGGCAGGCCATCGCCGTTCAGGTCGCCGATCGCGACGCCGCCACCGTTGTAGAAGTTGCGATACGTGAAGACGTTCATCGCATCCGACTCGGTGATGTGATTCTCGAATCGGATGCCGGTGTACGCCGACGGCATGCTGGTGAAGAGCGTCCCACTCACGCGCGGCGCAGTCTCGGTGCGCTTCACCACGGGCGTCGCAGGTTTCTCGGTGCAGCCGGCAACCATCACAAGCGCCGCCAGACGCACCACCCGCATCACCGCCGATCCCTCACTCATACCGCACAGTTCCATCATGTATGTGAATGACGCGCGCGCCAGATCGGTTGAAAAAGGTTCAGGGCCTGCATCGGAGATACCGATGCAGGCCCTGAAAGTTACAACAACCTCAGGTGTTCAACAGCAACCCTCAGTAACCGGGGTTCTGCTTCAGCAGGTTGTTCGTTTCGATCTGCGACTGCGGGATCGGCAGGATGACCTTGTACGGCGTGTTGGTCACTGTCTTGCCGAACCAGGTACCGCTGGTGTAGGTGCCCTGCCGAATCTGATCCTGACGACGCTTGCCTTCGCCAATCAACTCGAAGATGCGTTCGTCGAAGATCGCCTGGCGGAGCTGCGCCTGGGTCAAGCCGACCAGCGGCTTGATGGGCGAGAAGGCACGCGCGCGGATCTGGTTGACCAACCCAAGTGCAACCGCGGTATTACCGAGCTCGTTCTGCGCTTCAGCCTTGATCAGGTACATCTCGGCGAGGCGGTACACCGTGAGGTCGTTACCGCTGTTCTGCGCGGCTTTCGCCGGGTCGAGCGGGAACTTGTACAGACGAGCGCCTTCGCCTTCGTTCGCGGACGTGATGTCGGCGATCACCGGCGTGAAGACCAACGGACGCAACTGGCGATCGAACACGGGTGCGCCGGTGAACAGATCCACCTGTGGGCCGGCAAGGATCCCCGTACGGCGCACGTCGGCGTCGTCGAACTTGTTGTACGTCTGCTCGACGACCGACCAACCGTTCCAGCCACCGCCGGAGAAGCTGTTGTAGTGCAGCGCGCCGTACTGGCGGAAGAAGCCCAGTCCCTCGACGGCCTTGTTACGCACGACGAAGATATTCTCCTTCGAGCTCTGGTTGGTCGGCGTGAAGTTGTTCTTCTGGTTCACTTCCAGCGTATACGTGCCGGAGTTGATCACCGCGTCAGCGGCCGCTGACGCTTCAGTCCACTTTGCCGCGCCGAGCGCGATACCCGTCGCCGACACAGTGCCCGTGAAGACCTGTGCGTTGATGTAGAGCGATGCCAGAATTGCGTCGGCTGCTCCCTGCGTCATGCGGCCGTACTGGCTGTCCCACGTCTTCGGCAGGTCGGCACGAGCGGCCTTCAGCTCGGTCTCGATGAAAGTGAAGACTGCGGCACGACTCGCGGCGGCCGCGCGCAGCCCCGGCTTCGTGTCCGTCGCAATCGGCACAGCGCCATAGAAATCCATCAGGTTGAAGTAGAACAACGCGCGGAGCGCACGCAGCTCAGCCTTGATGGCGGCCTGGTTCGGGACTGTGACCTTTTCCAGCTGCTCGAGCACGATGTTGGCGCGGGCGATGCCGGAGTACTGGGAGTTCCAGATACCGTTGACTTCGCGCTGGCCCACGACGCTACTCGCCGTCCATCCCTGACGATGCACTTCGAGGTGCTCGCCGTTGTCGAACCAGTCAGTGCCACGAACAGGGATGACACCCTCGTCCGAGCTGATCTGGTTCATTTCGTACATGTCGTCGAAGTACGAGCGAATGCTGGCGTACACTGACACCACGCCGGCCGTCACTTCGTCGCCGTTCTTGTAAAAATTGTCAGCCGTGAGCAGGCTTGTCGGGGTCTCCTTCAGATCGGTGCAACCGATCATGAGAGCCGCCGGGACCAGCAACACCGCGCCGAAGCGCGGTGTGCGGGTCAGGGTTCGAAACAGAGACATTCGCATTCGCCTCAATAAAACGTGTAAGAATTCTTGCTGCTATCGGGATACTGCTGGAGGGGTCTGACTCAGAACGCGATACGGAACCCGGTCGTGAACACACGAGCACGAGGATACGACAGGTAATCGATACCGCGGGACGCGAGGCCGGAGTCGATGAAGACTTCGGGATCGTTGCCCTTGTACGGCGTGAACAGCAGCAGGTTGTCACCCGAGAGATAGGCACGAACCGACTTGTTTGCGCCACCGAACGGCACCTTGAACGAGTACCCTACGGTGATGTTCTGCAGGCGGAAGAACGAACCATCCTGCACCCAACGATCCGAATACTTCGATGGCTCACCAATGGCCTCCGGGTTCGACAACCCCTCGACCAGGAAGTTCTTGTTCTGGTTGACGGCGGTCTTGGTCGCGAAGATGTTCGCGGTGTTGTTGTAGACCTTGCGGCCCTGCTCCGCGCGCCAGAGCCAGCTGGCGTCAATGCCATGCCAGGTCAGGTTGCTGCGAAGACCAAGGCTGAACGTCGGGTTCGCGTTCCCGAGAATCCGCTTGTCATCTTCGGAAGCTTCGAGCGTAGTGCCGGACAGCGTCCGGCTGGTTTCCACACCATTCGTATCGCGGACAACGGTGTACTTGTTGAACGTCTGCTGGCCGGCGGCGTTGAAGCCCGCGAACTCTGCACCGAAGAACGTGCCGATCGGCTGGCCCGGGATGATGCGCTGCGTGTTCGTGCCCGTGATGCCCTGACCGCTGGCGCCACCGGTGCTGATGTAGGACGCCTTGCCGAGGCTGAGCACCTTGTTGCGCTCGATCGAGAAGACGAGACCGGCCGTAAGGTTCAGGCCCTTGTTCGAGCGATCGTAGAGGCGCGCATCGAGCGAGGCTTCGAAGCCGCGGTTCTGCAGTGAACCGATGTTCTGCAGCTGCGTGGACACGAAGGTCGAACCCGACAGCGCAACCGGCACGGTCAGCAGGAGGTCCGTGGTCTTCTTGCTGTAGAACTCGACGGAACCGCTGTACTTGCCGTCAGCGAGACCGTAGTCGAAGGCCACGTTGGCCTGCGCCGACTGTTCCCACTTGAGGTCCGGGTTCGCGTTCACGTTCGGCACGATGCCCGTGAAGGTCGTGTTGCCGAAGACGTAGCGTGCGCCGCCGTCGGGGGCGAGCGTCGGCAAGGAGGCGAACGGCGCAACGGCCTGGTTGCCCTGAATGCCGTAACCGACGCGCAGCTTCAGCTGCGAGAACGGCAGCCCCTTCGCGAACGACTCGTCGCTGATCAGCCACGAGCCGGAGAGCGCCGGGAAGATGGCCCACTTGTTGGTCGCACCGAACCGTGACGATCCGTCGCGACGCAGCACGCCGGTCAGGAAGTAGCGATTCTTGTAGCCAACGTTGGCGCGAGAAAAGAACGACACCAGACGGCTGGTCTCATCGTACGACGACGGAATCTGCGGCAGCGAACCGGCCCCGAGATTGTTGTACGTGAAGGCGTCCGTCGTGAAGTTGCGGGACTCCGCCGCGAAATCACTGTTGTGGAAGTCCGTGTACTCGTACCCACCGACGATGTCGAAGTCGACGTCGTGACCGACCGTCGGCGACCAGGTGAGCAGCGTCTGCAGGTTCTGGTTCGACAGCGCGCGCTGAGCCTGGCGAGCCAGACCGTTGTACTGCGAGCCGAAATTGCTGGCCCGCGGCAGGTAGATGTTGCGCTGGCCGTTCGAGCGATCGAGACCGACGTTGACCGATGCGATCAGGCTCGGGAAGATCGAGTACGCCGTCGTGACGTTCGCCAGCGTGCGGAGCGTGGTGCCGAAATCGAGAATCTGGTTGGCCAGCGCAACGGGGTTGCGGACCGACTGCAGGCCCTGACCGATCTCGTAGTACTTCTGCGCCTTGGTGACCGGGTCGGTGACAAAGACCGGGAACGTCGGGTTGAAATACGCCACGTTCTGGAACACACCGCCTTCGAAACCACCAGTGTTTTCAAACGGCAGGTAGTCGTTCTCGATGCGAGTGGAGCTCAGGTTGAGCCCGATCCGCAACTTGCCGCCGACGGCTTCGTGACTGCCATTCAGTCGCGCCTGGAGTCGGTTGAAGCCGCTCGAAATCGCCACGCCCTGCTGGTCGGCGTAGTTCAGCGATGCGCGGAAGGTGGTCGTCTGGTTGCCACCGGCAAACGAGATGTTGTGGTTCTGGGAGATCGACGTGCGCTGTGTCTCCTTCGCCCAATCGGTGTTGGCCGTACCGAGAATGGCGGCGTTCGCCGGCACCTTGCTGTTGATGAACGAGCGATACTGGTCGCCCGACAGGAACTTGAGGTTGCTGCGGGTCGTGCCTGCGGCGACGTACGTCTCGTACTCCATCGTGGCCTGACCGGCGCGTCCCTTCTTGGTCTCGATGAGCACCACGCCGTTTGCGCCGCGCGAGCCATAGATGGCCGTCGCGGCGGCGTCCTTCAGGACCGTCAATGACGCGATGTCGGATGGGTTGATCGCGTTGAGCGGGTTGCGATCGAGCGCCGGCGAACCGCTGATGCCGATGCCCTGCGCTTCCGACGCGTTGTTCTGGAGCGGTACACCGTCAATGACGTACAACGGGTCATTGCTGGCGCTGATCGAGGTGCCGCCGCGGATGCGGATCTGTGCACCAGCACCCGGCTCACCGTTGTTCAGCGTCACGTTGACGCCCGGTGCCCGGGCCGACAGCAGCGCCGTCGGGTTGGCGACGACGCCGACGTTCGCGTCTTCCGCGTTGATCGTGGCGACGGAGCCGGTCACGGCTTCCTTGCGCTGCGAACCATAGCCCGTCACGACGACGGCTCCGAGGTTCGTGGCGACGGACTGCATCACGAAGCGGACGTTCGCAATCTGGCCGGCCGAGATCGCAACATCCTTGAGCTGCGGCGTGTATCCAATGCGCACGACGCGAAGGCGCACCGTGCCGGCCGGCACGTCGGCCAACGTGAATCCACCATCAATACGCGTGATGGCACCGCGCTGGGTGCCCTCGATCGTCACCGTCACACTCTGCATCGGCAACTGACTGGTCGAGTCCACGACTCGACCGGTAATCGTTCCGCGGCCCTGCGCCTGCAGCGGATTCGACATGAACAGGCCGCACACTGCCGCGGCCAACAAACCTCGGATCACCTTCATTCGTCTGCTCTCCTAAAGATCATGCGGAGGGTTTTGTCATACGGGCCCGCACCTGAGGGGGGAAGTCCAGGCAGCGAACGTCGAGACAGCACCTGCAACTGCGGACCACATCACACACCAGCGTATTCCAGCCTCGTCTATTTTCTCACTTTCGCCGCATCAATCGGTCTGCTGTGCGCCAAGCGGCGCACGCGGCGTCGCTGAATTCGTGCACTCGGTCCGATCGTCTGAGGCCATGATGTCGCACTGACACCGGAGGGCCTGCCGTCCAGTTTGACAAGTCGACGCTGTGGCAGGACCATCACCCCGCAGTCGCGGGTGCTGACGTCATGCTGACCCGCGTCGGGCCTGCAACTTGCACGTCGCGCTCGGGTACCTCAGGGATGAGGTGAGAGTGAGTGGCACAAGCCGACCGCCCGATAGTACGGGTTAGACGCAGCTCAGCCGGGGGTTTGCTGCGGGCTATGCTCGCCGCCGGTACAGGCCGTGTCAAGATGCGGTACCAAACTGAGCCGTTGCGCGGAATAAACCCGCGTGCACTCGACAAACCGGTTACAGCGTCTAATCGGCAACACTAGGCGCATGTCGCCTTGTTTCGGCACACATTCGTGCACCAAATCGTCAGCCGTCGCCCGTTTGCGCACCGTCTGGTAGCATTCCGCGCAGCCGCCACCGTACGAGATCATGCGGCCTTCCCCCCGCCAAACGCCTCCATGCAGCACGCCCCGAATCCGGCCCCACGCCGGCTGACGCCCGAATGACGGTGCTCGCGCTCGCTTTTCTGGCCCAGCTCGCCGTCACCGCGCGGCCCGTCACACCGGTGCTCGCGTTCCCTGATCAGGCGCTGGATGACACCGCCGCCTATCGTGGCTATCAGACCCGCTTCTTTCGGGACGCTGCTCGCAACACGCTGCAGATTTACATGGATCAACGCAGCGCGCGCGTCGTACATCTGCTCGCCGACGCCGACAACGCCAGCGTCGGCTTCACCGCCCGCGACGCCACCAGCCACACCGCCGCGCTCGACTGGGGCGCGCCTGGTGCGACGATCAGCGCCAGTGGACGCACGCGACGACTCACGCATGACCTGCTCGCGCACACACCGACCCTGCACGTCGGGTCGTTCGTGCTCGGCTCGATGCGAGTCGAGCGTGACCTCCAGTACTTCCAGCATGTCGGCGATCCGTTTCGGCGCATTCCGTACGCCATCGATGACGTCGATCATCTGATCGCCGCGCTCGACAGCCTGCCACCGGAGATCCGCACGCGGCATCTCGCACGACTGCGCGCACGCACGCTGCCCGAGCTGCAGGCGCGACTTCACCCGCGCGCCACGCTGCGCAACGCAGGCGGACGCTGGACTGCACGTGTCGTGCAGGTCACGCTCGATGCCCGTGATACACTGACACTCGAACTGTCCGTGAATGCCGCCGACGCCAGCGCCTCACAAGCCGGCGACTCGATCAGCTTCATGACGCGACGGACGGGCGATCTGGCGCTCCGCGTGGCGGTGACGACGACCGCGCGCGCGCTGACCCCCCTCACGCGTACACAGATCTTCACGCCGGACTTCCTCGCGTTCCTCGATGCGACCAGGTCACGCGGTGCCGCCGTCGCACCGACGGACACCGCCGCAATTCGCGCGCGACGCATGGAGCGCCAGGTGAGCGGCGTGGAACTGCTCGTGTCCCGCGAGAAGCTGATGGCGGGATTGCCGACGTATGCGACGTACTTCGGCCGCGACATGCTGATGACCGCGCTCATGATGCGCCCCATCTGGCAGCATCAGGCGCAGGAAGCGGTCATTGCAACCGCCTTGCGCAAGCTCGGCCCGCATGGCGACGTCAGTCACGAGGAGGCCCTCGGTGATCAGGCGGTGCGCGAATCGGCCGGCGAATACGCTCGACTGATCACGCAGTGGCGCGCCGCGTCGCAGCGTCAGGATCGCGCCGCGGCCGCGGCCCTCCTCGCGCGCGCCGACACCGTGCTGCGCACGATGCGCGTGACGCGCGAGAACTACCACATGATCGACGATGAGTACCAGTTCGCGATCGTGGTCGCGCGATGGATCACCGATCCCACGGTTCCCGCGAGCGTCAAGCAATCGTTCCTGCGCGACGCGTCCGACGGTGGTGGCACGCGCGCCGAGCGGCTGCTGAAGGAGTTGGCGCTGATCGCGGAGCTGACGGCACCGTATGCCGCGAACCCGATTGCCTCGAACCTGATTGCATTCAGCCGCGGCGAGCCACTGGGCTGGGGCAGCGCGAGCTGGCGTGACAGCGGCGCGGGTTACGCAGGCGGTCGCTACGCGATGGACATCAACGCGATCTGGGTGCCGCACGCGCTCGAATCGCTCGGCGAGATTCTGAGTGCGATGCGCACCCTCGGTATCAGCACGACGAGTGCCGCGGCCGGCACCTCCCCGCTCGCGCGATACGTGAGTACGCCGTCCCTGCTGCAGCAGGCGATCACGACATGGCGCGGTGCGTCGAAGCACTTTCTCGTGCAGCGGTCCTCGGATCAGGTGCGCGCCGCGGTTCAGGCGCGACTGGCCGCAATGCCGCCGGAAGAGCAGGCCTGGTGGCAGTCGCGGACGACGACAGCGTCAGCGCTCACCGATTCGCTGAGTCTTCTCGCAGTCTCGCTCGATTCGAATGGCGTACCGCTCGCCGTCGCGAATACCGATCCGGCGACGGAGCTCTTCCTTGCTGACGCGGGGGCCGCGAGCGCTGACGATGTATCAGACGTGTTGCGCACGGTCCGCCTCTTCGCGCGTCCGTATCCGGCCGGCCTGTTCGTCGATCGCATCGGGCCGGTCGTGTCGAATGACGCCTACGCACCGCCAACGGTCTGGAATTACTTCGTGAAGGATCCGTATCACGGCCCGCGCGTGGTCTGGGGACGCGAAGTGAATCTTTTCCTGCTCGGCGTCGCAGGGCAGATCGCGCGCAGCCAACAGGCAGGCCGTACCACGGACGCCGCATACGTCGCGGAACTGCAGTCCGCGATGGACAAGGTACGGACCGCAGTCGAGCAATCCGGTTTCCACACGGAGCTCTGGAGCTACGGCTTCGATCAGGGCCAGCTGCGCGCGCTGCGGTACGGCAGCGGCGGTGACATTCAGCTGTGGAGCACGACCGATCTGGCGGTGCAATACGTGCTCTCGAAGTCGCGCCGCTAATCGCGGCAACGACGACAGTGACCGCCGCACCGACGGCGCACGGATGAGGACACGCTCATCAATGGCGCCCGTCCGATCACCGGTCGTCGTCGCGTTGCTGGTAACGCTCGCGCGCTGAGCGGTCGATCCTTTCGTATCGGGTAGTATTCACCGCTCCGTATCACCGGGGTCCGGATTCTCCGGACGTCATTTGCCACGCGGGTCCGAGACACGATGGCCTCCGAATCAGACTGGTCGTCCCCTGCCACGGCGGACAGCGCCATGCTTGGCGCGATCATCGACACGTCGGGAAGTGTCATCCTCGGGCTGACGACCGACTGCCGCATCTTCGCGTGGAATCGTGCCGCGGAGCTGCTGTACCAGACCCCGCGGGCACAGGCCATCGGGATGGACTACGTGCGATCGTTTCTCGCGCCAGAGCATCAAGCCGCTGTCGCAGCCGACATTCAGGAGGTGCTCGCCGGCAAGCGCACGCTGAATTTCGAGGACGATTCGATTCTGCCCGATGGCACGCGTCGTACGTTGATCTGGAATGTGACGCGCGTGCTCGATGCCCATGGTGCACCATTCGGTATCGTGGCGACCGGGCAGGACATCACGCAGCGCAAGGAGGCGGAAGAACGGTTCCGCCTGATCTTCGAGCATGCGCTGGACGGGTTGCTGCTCTCGGATGCGACCGGTGTGATCGATTGCAATCCCGCGGCACTGCGCATCCTTGGGCTGACAGACAAGAGCCAACTGATCGGCCGCCGACCGGCGGAGTTTTCACCGGCGTCGCAGCCGGATGGCGCGCCGTCCGACCTGAAGTCGCGAGAGCTCGGGACAGAAACGCTCGAACGGGGTGCGCACACCTTCGACTGGGTGCATCAACGGCCCGATGGCGCGCTCGTGCCGGTGGAGGTGAGCGTGCGGCATGCGATGCTCGACGGACGTCGCGTGTCGGTGGTGGCCTGGCGAGATCAATCGCGGCGTGCGGAACTCGAACGCGCGCGCCAGGAGATCGAGCATCGCCTGAATACAGCGCACAAGATGGAGGCGGTCGGCCAACTGGCCGGCGGTGTGGCGCACGACTTCAACAATCTGCTGGCGGCGATCCGCAATTCGATTCAACTCGCCGTGTACGAAGTGCCGGCGGAATTCGGAATCCGCCAGGATCTCGAACAGGCACTGCAGACGACCGAGCGTGCCGCGCGACTGACGGGCCAACTGCTGGCGTTCAGCCGACCGCACTCACGCACGTCGGGAGTGGTGAACATTGCGACACTCGTGCGCGACATTGTGGCGCTGCTGACGACCTCACTGCCGCCGGATGTGCGCGTACGCGTCGATGCCGACGTGGCCGGCGCCACGGTGCGCGTGGACCAGAGTCAGTTTGAGCAGGTCGTGTTGAATCTCGTGCTGAATGCACGCGACGCGATGCCGAGCGGCGGCGAACTGTCGCTCACGGTGCGCGTCGATGCCGCGAGCCGGGCAGTGTCACTGGTCGTCAGCGATACCGGAGTCGGCATGGACACGCGCACGCAGGAGCGCGTCTTCGAGCCGTTCTTCACGACCAAACCGGTCGGCAGCGGGACCGGGCTTGGTCTGGCGGTCGTGTATGGCGTGGTCACGCAGGTGGGTGGCACGGTGCGCGCCGACAGCGTGCTGGGTCAGGGCACACAATTTCATGTGGTGCTTCCGCTGTCTGACGAAAAACCCGTCGAATCGGCCAGCAACGCGCCCGTTGCCGCAACGCATGCGGGTACCGTGTTGCTGGTGGATGACGATCTGGCGGTGCGCACGACGACGCGTCGCCTGTTGCAGCATCAGAAGTTCACGGTGCTCGAGGCGGGCAACGGTGAGGAAGCACTGCGCCTGTTCACGGCGGCACGCGATCAGGTGGCCGTCGTCCTGACGGATGTGCGCATGCCGGTGATGGACGGCGTACGCTTCGCGCGAGCGGTGCGCGCAATCGACGCCGGGTTTCCAATCGTCTTCTTCTCAGGCTTCGACGAGATCGGTGCCGACGTGGCGAAGGAACTGCACGATGTGCCGCTGCTGGCGAAGCCATTCACGCTCGAGAAGCTCGTCACGGCGCTCCGGGACGCAATGGGCGTTCGCAATGTGGCGTAGCGCACTGCGGTAGAGCCGCCGAGGGATCCGGGCGGCGCGGTGCGGGGTTCAGATAGTATTAGTCACACTGTGGCCGTCATGGCGGTCCGGTTGGCCCCTGCGCTCCCCCGCCCCGCGATGTTCACCACCTGCATCCACTGCAATCGACACCTCGGCCGGAACGAGGCGTTCGAGATGTTTCCGGTGGGCAAGCGCCTGGCATTCGATGCAGCCCAGGGGCGGCTCTGGGTCGTCTGCACCGCGTGCGGGCGCTGGAATCTCTCGCCGCTGGACGAGCGATGGGAGACGATCGAGTCCGCCGAACGACGCTTCCGCGACAGCCGACTGCGTGTGAGTACAGACAACGTCGGTCTGGCGCGACTGCGCGAAGGGGTGGATCTGATTCGCATCGGGTCACCGCAGCGGCCGGAGATGGCGGCATGGCGGTATGGCGATCAGTTCGGAAAGCGGCGGAAGCGGCAGATGCTGATCACCGGTGCGGTGCTCGGCAGCGCGACGGCGATCGCCGGCGGCATCATCGTCGCCGGCGCGAGTGTCGGAGGTTTTTCAGGGATCTGGGCGAACCCCGCCATTCGCGACATTCTGGTGCATGGTCTGCCGAACACCGTCGTGGCGCGCATCCCGCTGGCGGATGGGCGCGTCGTCCCAGTCAAGCGTCGGCATGCACGCGCTGCGGTGATGGAGCGAACGGTCGACTCCGACCAATTCGCACTGAGCTTTCAGGCTGCGGGTGCGTCGCATCTGGTGGTTGGCGACGAAGCCATGCGCGTCGCGGCGAAGCTGATGCCGACGGTCAACCGATTCGGTGGTTCGACGAAGGAAGTGCAGTTGGCCGTGGACTTTCTCGAAGAAGTCGGCGATCCGTTGCAGGTATTGCGCACAGTGCAGCAACGATTTGGCGGAAGTGGCGAGGCGAATCGAAAAGTGCCGTGGTTCATGAAGAACCAGACCAACAAAGCCGCACTCGAACGAGGAACCCTCAGGCAACTCGCCCCACGCGATCGCCTCGCGATTGAAATGGCGTTACATGAAGAGAGTGAGCGGCGCGCAATGGGAGGGGAGCTCGCGCAGCTCGAAGACGCCTGGCGCGAAGCGGAGCTGATTGCGGGCATCGCAGACAACATGTTCGTGCCGCCGAGTGTGGAAGCACAATTCGAGGACCTGCGCCGCCGCGCGCGCGACGGCGAGCCTCAGCGATTGCTCACCGACGATGAGCGTGACCCATCATCGTGAGTCGTGCCGGGGCTCCGTCAGCCAGCCGCTGGCTACGAGCGCATGGCGGATCGCACCGGTGAGCCCCTCGGGCGCCGCGAATTCCGGCTGCGCGCGCATGACCGCCACGGCATCGGACAGCTCGACCAACTGATCGTACCGCAGCGCCGTCTCATCGAGTGCTGGCAGCAGCACGCGCGAGCCTGAGGGCGACAGTGTCGCCGCCTTGTGCTTTCGCACCGCCGGCAACTGGCGATGGCAGCGGCAACTCGCATCTTCGCTCACGAGGCCGCAGGTGTGCTGCATGAAGTCGTGCAGCGTCGCCTTCGCGCGCGACAGGCGCTGGCGATGCGCGGTGGGCGTGATCTCGAGCACAGCGGCTGCCTGTTCGGACGTCAGCCCAAAGACGACGTCGAGGACGTACGCCAGCCGTTGATCGCGATCGAGCGCGAGCAACATGCCCTGTGTGCAATTGAGAGCGATATCACGCGCCTCCGCCTTGTCGAGTGAGGAGAGTGGCGCGATGGTCGCGTGGTAGGAGGTGAGTCCATTCGCGAGTTTCGCGTCGATCTCGTCGAACGACACTTCCGGCGATTCCCGTGCGCGCGTCGCCGACGTGAGCAGGACATTGCGGGCGATGCGATACACCCACGTGCTGAACGCCGCGTCGCCCCGGAATGACGCAAGGTGCGCCACGACGCGGACGAGAATGTCCTGCGTCGCGTCAAGCGCATCGTCGCGCTGGCCCAACATGCGCAGCGCGAGGTTGTACACACCTGGCTCGATCGCGCGCACCAGCGCGTTGAGCGCCGTGAGATCGCCGTTGATCGCGAGGCGGCGTTGTTCCGGATCGATCTCGGGAATGCGCGGCGCACGGGCTTCAGCGGATGACTGTGACATGATTCGACGGCTCGGCCGAGGTGATGAGCATCGGCGCCGCGTACCATGCGAGCGTCGGAATGGCGCCGTACGTCGTGCGCGCTATATCCCGCGCGTCTCCCGCACCTTCGCCAGACGTTCCCCGGCTGCATGCAGCGTCGCCTCACTCTTCGCAAAGTGAAAGCGCAGGTAGTTGTGCACCGGCTCCCGGAAGAAACTCGATCCGGCCACGCCGGCGACACCAACGTTGCGAATGAACCATTCGGAGGCCTCTGTGTCGGTCGCAAAGTCGAGCGAACCGATGTCGACCATCACGAAGTAGGCGCCTTGCGGATCGTTGCACGGCAGGCCCGACTGGCGGATGTAGTCCAGGAGGATCGCGCGCTTGCGCGTGTACTGCGCGGTCAGATTTTCGTAGTAACTCAGCGGGAGTTCGAGGCCGGCGACGACCGCTTCCTGCAACGGGGCTGCGGCGCCGATGGTCAGAAAGTCGTGTACCTTGCGTGCCTGCGCGATCACCTCGGGCGCCGCGTGCATGTAGCCGATGCGCCAGCCGGTGATCGAATAGGTCTTCGACAGCGAGTTGCACGTGATCGTGCGCTCGAACGCCCCCGGCAGTGCCGCGAAGTACGTGTGCACGTTCGGCGCATACACGAAGTGTTCATACGGCTCGTCGGTGATCACGAAGCAATCATGCTGTTCGGCGAGCCGCAGAATGATCAGCAGTTCGTCTCGCGTGAAGACCTTGCCGGTAGGATTGCCGGGATTACAGATCACGATCGCTTTCGGCTTCTGCTCGAACGCGCGCGCCAGTTCGTCAGGATCGAAATTGAAGTGCGGGGGATGCAACGGTACGTAGATCGGCACTGCACCGGTGAGGATTGCGTCAGCGGCGTAATTCTCGTAGAAGGGCGAGAACACCACGACCTTGTCGCCGGGATTGCAGGTCGTCATCATCGCCACAGCCATCGCTTCGGTACTGCCGCAGGTGACGACGAGATGCTGATCGGGATCGACGTCGAGGCCCGTCCAGTGGGTGATCTTGGCGGCGAGCGCCTGACGCAGGCGCGGTGCGCCCCACGTCATCGCGTACTGGTGGAACGGCCCGCGCGTCGCTTTCTCCAGCGCGGCGAGCATCACCTCGGGCGGCTCGGTATCCGGGAAACCCTGCGCGAGGTTGATCGCGCCGTACTGGTCCGACAGGCGCGTCGTGCCGCGGATGACAGACTCGGAGAAGACGTTCAATCGGGAGGCGGTGGTCGGCATCAGATGAGGATGCCGCGAGGCGCCGCTGAGCGAAAGCCCCCGACATGCGGCAGGGGCACGGCCTGTCCGCCTCTCGTAGCTTTCAGCCGGAATGTCACCCGACGGGTGACGACACACACAACACTGACTGGCTGCGTCGACACTCTCCGGTGAGTGCCTCGAGGCGCGCGGCCGAGGGAGCACGAAGCATGGAACTCGGCATCGACAGTTTTGCCGCCGCCATCGCCGATCCGATCACCGGCATCACACTCACGCCGGTCGAGCGCATGCAGACGCTGCTCGCCGAGATGGAGCTCGCCGATCAGGTGGGCCTCGACGTCTTCGGGATCGGCGAGCATCACCGCGCCGAGTTTCTCGACTCGGCACCGGCTGTGATTCTCGCCGCGGCTGCCGCGCGCACGAAGCGCATCCGACTCACCAGCGCCGTGACGGTGCTGAGTGCGGCCGATCCAGTCCGTGTATTTCAGGAATTCGCGACGCTCGATCTGATTTCGCAGGGTCGCGCGGAAATCGTCGCTGGACGGGGCTCGTTCATCGAATCGTATCCGCTGTTCGGGTTACAGCTCGAGGACTACGACTCCCTGTTCGCCGAGAAGCTCGAACTGCTGCTGACCATCCGCGACAATCCTCGTGTGCACTGGCGAGGGCAGCATCGCGCGCCGCTCACCGGTCAGGCGATCTTTCCGCGTCCACTGCAGAAATCCTTGCCGATCTGGGTCGGTGTGGGTGGCACACCGGCGTCATTCGCGCGCGCCGGCACCCTCGGACTGCCACTGATGGTGGCAATCATCGGTGGAGAGCATCGGCGCTTCCGGCCGCTGGTCGACTTGTATCGCGATGCCGGGCGACGCGCAGGTCATGCGCCTGCGCAGCTCACCGTCGGTGTGCATTCGATTGGATTCTTGGCCGACAGCACCGAGCAGGCCGCAAATGATTTCTTTCCCGGCTACGCGCACACCTTCACGGAGATCGGCAAGGAGCGTGGCTGGGCGCCGACCACGCGTGCGCAGTTCGACATGCTGCGCGGCCCGACCGGCGCGCTGGTCATCGGTGACGCCGAGACCGTGACGGCGAAGCTGCTGCGGATCAACGACGATCTTGGCGGTATCTCGCGGTTCACGTTCCAGATGGGCGTGTCAACGCTGCCGCATGAGACGATGCTGCGGGCCATCGAGATTCTGGGTACGCAAGTGTCACCGATGGTGCGTGCCGCACTCGACGGCGTCGCTACCGATCGGTGAACGCGAGTGGGCCGAGCGTGACGCGGATGTCGCGCCGCGCGGCGCCGGAATCCGGGCAGACGAGTGTCACGAGCAGCGTGTCACCCGTGCGCAATGCGCCGTGCGTCGGGACGATGAACGTGCCCGGATGATCGGCGGGAAACGGGCTCACGCTCCCGAGCATGACATCGGCGCCAGTCGCGCTGCGTTGGTGCACCTCGAACGACAGCGAGAGACGCGTCGGGTTCGTCACAGCCAGCAGCTGGAGCTTCACAAAACGGTCCGAGAGCCGCCCGTCGCGAATCGCATCGACCGACTGCCGCAGCGTCGGCGTCGACAGATCGAGATGGTGCACCGAATCGTGCAACGAGTCATGCATCACGCTTCCCCGCTGCTCGGACTGCGCGCGATCCGACGCCCGAGCGCCGCATGCCGCCAGCACCAGAATCGTCGCGGCCACCGCGCACGCCGGATTGCACAGCTGCTCCCACCGCTCACGCACGCTCACCGGCGCTCCACAGTCATCGTGTCCTATCGCGGCGTGCTGTTGATGATCACCGGCGTCACGATCAGATCCAGCTGCTCGAGCAGCAATGTGGTGTCCGCGCGCTCGAAGGTATCGCCGAACGGTACCGCGACCAGCTGGAATGTGAGCGGCGCGCCGGCCTTCAACTCCTGCCGCTTCGTCAGACGTGTCAACGTCTCGGTGATGTTCACCAGAAACTGCGGCGCGTGCTCATGTGCCGCCGCCGCTTCGCCTGGTACGGCAGCTGATACCGCTGGAGAGGTACCGAAGAACGCAAAACTCCCGGCGTAGTGCGGATCATCGATCGAGGTCTTCGCATCGGCGGTCGGCAGGTTCACGAACACCCGCACCGCGAAGTCGCTGGTCACCGGCAATGCCGCGAAACCGACGCTCACGAACACACGCTGATTCTTCGCATCGCCGGTGATGATCGCCGTGAAATCACTCGCCGACAGCGTCGTTTCACGCGTCACCGGCCGCGCCAGACTCACCTGCACCTTTTCCGCGATCCGCACACGCTGCTTGATGTCGAAGCGGATATTCGCGCCATCGCGGATGCGCCTCTCCACCTTCTCGAACGCCGCCTTGTTCGTGATCACGCTGGTCGCAGGCGAGCTGCCGATCGCACTGCTCTCATACTGGTAGCTGAGTAGCGGCATGATCGTCGTCACACCGGCCGTGAAGCTCCCGACGGTTCCCTGCGCGGTGACGAAGTGCTGATTGTTCACATTGGCCCACGTCGGATCGTTCGGGTTGTCGTTGCCGAGATCCAGGTTCCACTTCGTCCACGCGTAGTCCACCATGCAGTGGTGCGTCCAGAACAGCGGATCGAGCGCCGACGCGCCACTGCCCATCGTACCGCCGATGAAGCCGTGGACGGTGTTGTGCGGCGTGCCTTCGATCTGCTGCCCGAAGGTGAAAAAGTTCGTATCGGCAAGGATGCTATCGAGCGCCGGTGTGCCAACCGCGGAATTCCCCGTCATGCTGGTACGACTGCGCGCCAGAAACAGCGTACTGGCATGGTCGAGAAACGCCGGATGGATATCGGGATTCTGATTCCAGTTCCAGTACGGCAGCCCGAAGTGCGGATTGCGCGTCAACTTCTGGCAGATCTTCTCGAAGTAGAACAGGTACGCGCGATGCCAGTCAAAAAAGTGCTGCGTGCCGTGCTGACAGAAATTGAACCCGGCGGCCGTGCCGTGAATTGCGGCCTGGGCGATCCAACTCGTCGGATCGGACGCGGGCAACGCCTTCATCAACTCGACGGCATGACGATACGTGGCGATATCGGCGTCGACTGCCGCCGAGCCCGTCCGCAACCGGCGCCGCATCGGGCGATTGCGAATCGCTTCGGCGAGTTGTTCGCATCCGCCGAGTGTCCCCATCAGCAGGCCGACCGTCACAAACCCGACGCCCTTCACGAAGACGCGGCGGCTGAGATCTGAGCTGAGGAATTCCATCGTCGTCTCCGGGTGGATGCGTCAGAGGGCACGTGCGCCACACAGGTGCCCCATGCACAACGTTGGACGCCGTGAATCGCCGATGATTCTCGGCGGCATCGCTCCGAACCCCGAAAACGCAGTACGGTTCGCCAGCGCGCGGGTCGATCTGGCGCGCTGGCGAACCGTACACGGCGGCGGAGGTCAATCCGGCGCGTGCGCTGCTACGGCCGCTTCGACGGACGTGAGAACGGCGGCGGTACGATCGGCTTACGCCCCGCAGCATTCACCAATCGCAATGCTTCCTTCACCGCGGCTTCCAGCTGCACGTCGCGCCCGGCCTCGACACTCTTTGCATCCTGCAACACCTCGATATCCGGCGGCACACCCTCGTTCTCCGCGATCCACTTGTTGTTGATCGGATCGAACACTGCGTTGTCCGGCGCCGTGACCGCGCCACCGTCGACGAGCGCATAGTGCACAGATGATTTCACCAGTCCGCCCCACGTGCGGGCGCCGATCAGCGGACCGACTTTCTGCTGCCGGAACGCCCACGGGAAGTAGTCGCCACCGGAGCCGGCCAGCTCATTGATCAGCAGCACCTTCGGGCCGAGCACGCCCTGCGGCAGCTGAAACGGCACGCCGCCCGGTACTTCGTTCGTGACTGATGCGCGCAGATGACGTGACATGTAGTCCACCATGTAGTCATCGAGGTTGCCGCCGCCGTTGAAACGCTCGTCGATCACCGCGCCCTCGCGATCCTGCTGCGCGAAATAGTACCGGTTGAATGATCGCACGCCGTCGCCACCGGTGTTCGGAATCCACGCGTACGCCAGCTTTCCACCGGACAGTTCATCCACTCGGCGGCGATTGTCCTCCACCCATCCGCGCCGACGCAGCGCACCTTCGTCTTCCACTGGCACGACCGTCTCTGTGCGCGCACCGTCCAGCGTCGGCCGCACATTGACCGTGAGCACCGTCTGCTTGCTCGCCGTACCGTCCATCAGGCGATACGGATCATCGTTTGCCGTGACCTCGCGACCGTTCACGGCCAGCAGATAGTCGCCAACCTTGACGGACAACCCTGGCCGGTCGAGCGGCGCCTTGAGGCCTGGATTCCAGCTCTCGAACGTGAAGATGCGCGTGATCTTCCAGCGCCCGTTCTCCGCGATGAAATTCGCGCCGAGCAAGCCGACGCGACTGGTGTCGACCGCCGGCATGTCACCACCGAACACGAACGAGTGACCGACCGACAGTTCACCGTTCACCTGATCGAGGACGTAGTTCAGATCTGCGCGATGGCGCACATGTTCAACGAGCGGGCGATAGCGTGCGCGCACGGTATTCCAGTCGTTGCCGTGCATGCCCGGATCGTAGAAGAAGTCGCGCTCGTAGTGCCACACTTCATCGAAGATCTGCAGCCACTCGGCGCGACGGTCGAGGTACGTGGTGAGCGCAACGGTCAGCGCACCCTTGCCCGGCGCCGGTGGTGCATCGGTGCCGACGACCGCCCAGCTCTCACCTGACCGATAGAGCATCTTCTTGCCGTCGAGCGAGATCGACACGTTGCGCAGACCGCGCGCGAACGCCTCCGCCTTGCGATCGGCGAGCGTGAACTTGCTCAGCGCAATGCCGGGCGCGTCATCCTGCTGCTCACCGATGAAGAACGTGCCTTTCGGACCGGCCAGCAGCAACCGATAGCGCTTCACCGGCAACGGCAGGCTGACGATGCGACG
>JBBRLZ010000061.1:0-24431 GCA_038231095.1 Gemmatimonadales bacterium | reverse complement strand
GCTGCTCGACACGGTAGAGACGCGCGTGACGAGCATGTTCCACCACTGAAAGAAGCTCCCGTCCTGGCCCGCCGGCTTCACGCCCATCGCACGCAACTGCTCGGCCACCCAGATCGACGCGCGCATCTCGTCCACGGTGCCCGCTTCGCGGCCACGCATCCCGTCCGACGCGAATGCGAAGAGGTCGCGCTTGAGGTCCGCCTCGCGGATTGTGGACATCGCGGCGGGGACGGCACTCGCCACGGCTTTCGCCGCTGCCTGCGCGTTGAGGGCAAGGGGAGCAGCCACAGCGCCAAGCGCGATGAGTGCACGGGTGAGTCGAGTGATCTGCATTACGTGAGCACCTGTATGCGAGCGCGAGAGATGGGGCCGTAGGCATGCCGCCCTGCGAACATGCGCCGGGCGGGACGATTTGGCGAGTCACGGCCCCCCGGCGGCGTCCGTGCGCTCACATCGTCCTTCGGTTAGCGATGGCGTCCGTGAGCACCAGTGCCGCCAGCCACAGGCCAGCGAACGCTACGCGACAGATCCGCACGTGTCAGGTTTTACCCGCCATCATCTAGCCGTACATGTGTGTATTTGTGAGGTGTCGCGCATAGTCGGAGCGTTCGCGCGACGCCGTGCACATGTCGTCACCGTGTTCGCACGCTTTCCGTCACGTCTCGTCGGGACGGTCGGGTCCTCAACGAGACGGCATGACTGCGCCAGCATTGCTCTTCTGGATTTCGTTGGTCGTGGTACTGCAACTGATGATCGGAATCGCGGTAGCCGTGCGCGGAGGTGGCGCTGTGCAGGCGCCGACGCCTCCTGCGCGGGTCGTGCAGCTCGCGTGGCCGGGCATTCGCGCATTCCGCGTTGACGCCCGCACCTTCGAAGATCCGTCCGGCAGTCAGTGCTCGTTCCATCTCGTTCCGGTGGACGGCGCGGCGCTTCCGCCATTCAATCCAGGACAGTTCCTGACTGTTGTCGTGCCGATCGCCACAACGGGCGCCGCCATACAGGACGCGGCGCCACTCGATCACGAGTCACGCTGTTACTCGCTGTCCGATGCACCGCGCGCCGATGGATACCGGATCACGGTGAAGCGGGCGCGGGCGCCGATAGATCGCCCTGACGTGCCGGCCGGCGTGGTGTCAAACTACCTCCACGACCGGGTGACGGTCGGTGCCACGCTCGATGTTCGCGCGCCGACGGGGCAGTTCGTGATCGATCCCGATCCGGCTGTTCCAGTCGTGCTCATCGGCGGCGGGATCGGCGTGACGCCGCTACTCAGCATGGTATCGTGGTGTCTGGCGGTGCAACCTGAGCGCCGAGTGACGATGCTCCACGGCGTGCGCTCCAGCGCGGATCACGCCTTCAAGGCCGCCGAGCGCGGCCTCGCCGACTCGCATCCCAATCTGGACCTGCACGTCGTGTACAGCGCACCCGAGCCGGGCGATGTCGAAGGCCGTGACTTCACGGAACGCGGCCGGATCTCGCTCGAGCTGATCGCGCGCGTCGTGCCTGAAGGGCGCCATCAGTACTATGTGTGTGGACCCGCCGCGATGATGGAAGAGGTCGTCCCGGGGTTGGCGGCCGCTGGCGTGGCCGACTCTGATATCCATTTCGAGGCGTTCGGGCCGGCGACGGTGCGTCGCGGTCCCGGCGCGAAGCTCGTACCACAGGCGCCCGTCGAGGTCCAGTTCCGCGAGTCCGGACGCACGCTCACGTGGGACGGCGCGGCACCCACGCTGCTCGATTTCGCGGAGACGAACGGCATTGGTATTCCGTCCGGGTGTCGGTCTGGCAGCTGTGGCACCTGCGAGACGCGCCTCGTGTCCGGAACCGTCGCCTATGCCACGGCGCCGGAGTATGACGTCACCGCGGGATTCTGCCTGCCGTGCGTCGGTGTGCCTCAATCCGATGTGGTGCTCGACGCATGACATCTACCGCCGCACAGCTCATTCGCCGCGAAGTGATCCCGTTTTACCTGTCGCTGCTGTTTCTGCTGCTGATCACGCTCGTGATCGATGGACTGCTGCACCTGGCGAATGCGGTATGGGTTGGTCGTTACCTCGGTATTCCCGGGACCCTGCTGATCATCGGATCCTTCGGCTATTCGCTGCGGCGCCGCAAACTGATCTCGGCCGGGCGCCCTGTGGTGCTGTTGCAGGTGCACGAATACATGGCGTGGGCCGGCTCACTCCTGGTCCTTGTGCACGCGGGCATTCACTTCAATGCGATCCTGGGCTGGCTCGCGATCGCGGCGATGATCGTGAACGTTGCCAGCGGACTGACCGGAAAGTTCCTGCTCGAACGATCGCGCCGCCGACTCGACGTCTCGCGGCGGCGGATGATGCAGCGCGGCATGAACGCCGCCGACGTCAACGAGCGTCTGTATCACGACACCATGACTTTCGATGTCGTGAAGAACTGGCGCGTCGTGCATCTCCCGATCTCGCTCGCCTTCGGCGTGCTCGCGATCGCACATATCGTGTCAGAACTGCTGTTCTGGAGCTGGTCATGAGCCGCCGCGCCGGGCTCGTCGTCATTTCCGCAAACCTTGTTGCGGCCCTCGGGCTCGTTGTGGCCTGGCCGCATCTCATGGTGAGTCCAGGAGCACTGGTGGCGGCGCACAGTCAGCTGACGACGCAGTGTGAATCATGCCATACGCCGTGGCGTGGTCCCGATCCGGCGCGGTGCGTGCAGTGCCACACCGTCGCCGACATCGGAATGCGCACGACCGACGGCGCACCGATCGCGCGCAGTCGGCAGGCGACGTCGTTCCATCAACAGCTTGTCGAGCAGAACTGCAATGCCTGTCACAGCGATCATCAGGGTCCACTGCGGACAGAGGCGAACCGCGTGCGGTTCTCCCACGCCTTGCTGCGTCCCGAGGTGAGGCAGCGATGCGAGACCTGTCATACGGCGCCGCTCAACCGCGTGCACGGAAACATCACGGGCAATTGCACGCAGTGCCACAGTCAGAAGGCGTGGAAGCCTGCCACGCTGGACCACAGCAAGCTCTTCGTGCTCGATCGGAATCACAGTCCGACCTGTGTGACGTGCCACACCGGCGGCGACTACAGTCGGTACACCTGCTACGGCTGTCATGCGCACACGGAAGCACGGATTCGCGAGAAACACGTCGCAGAGGGCATCCGCAACTTCCAGAACTGCGCCCGTTGCCATCGCAGTGCCAGTGGCGACGGTGAGGGTGAACGCGCGAGGGAAGGGCGCGAAGGGAGGGAGCGCGAGTAGGCGATCGGCCTCTCGTACCGGACTCGTTAGCGCGGCGTGACCATTGACCGCTGATTGCCGTTCGCCGTCGCACGCGGTGCGACGACCTTTCTCATCAGGAGTGACATCATGCACGGATACGTCAAGGATATCAGTACCATCGCGGAATCGAACGCTGACTTTCGCCAAGTGTTGTATACGGCGCAGCACTCGCAGCTCGTCGTGATGTCGATCCCGCCACACGCTGAGATCGGCAGTGAGGTGCACACGCTCGACCAGTTCTTTCGCGTCGAGTCCGGAAGCGGTGCCGCCGTGCTCGATGGCGTCACAACGCCTGTGAGCGAAGGCTTCGCGATCTTGATCCCGGCCGGCACGACGCACAACATCATCAACACCGGCACGGTGGACCTCAAGTTGTATACGCTGTACTCGCCGCCGAACCATCGCGACGGGGTTCGCCATCACACGCGGGCCGACGCCGAGGCCGATTCCGAGCACTTTGAAGGCGTGACGACGGAGCGAGCAGAGGTGCTTCAGTCAGTGAAGTGAGCGATCGCCGAAGTGCAGCGCAACATCGTGACGCTACGCCACCACGAACGTGATTCACTGACGAACTAATTACGTGAAGACATCCGATGCGGCATGTGCATGAGCCGCATCGGCGAACGCAAGCATCGCGCGGTCAGCGGCGCGCCATTGAAGCAGGCCATTCGGATCGCTGATCAGTTCCCGCGCGGCGACACCGGCTCCCTGGCTCGGCACCGGAGTACAGAATCACGCCAACGTCTCGCGTCGCGCGAAGGTGCAGCAGGGCGAGGAACTCGGTTGTGCAAAAACTCGGCAAGTCCCCTTGGTCGCTTCGGTAATCTCCCGCGCGGCGGACAGGATCAGCGCGCGGTTGGACAGGGGCGCGTCTGAGTGCGGGTGGTCGCGCGTGGCGAAAGGGCATCGACGGTCGCCGGTGGTTTCGCCGGACGGAGGGCAGTCATCGGCTCGCGAGCGCCGTCTCGATCGCGGTTGTCAGCCGGCTGTCCCGATTCCCGACGAGGCTCATGCTCTTGTACAGAATTCGTCCGTCACGCGCGACGAGTATGGTCCACGGCTGGGCACCTCGCGCATCGAGGTGCGCCAGCACTGCTTTGCTCGGATCACGTCCGATCGTGAACGTCGAACCGGTCTCCATGATGTACTTCTGCACCGGCGCGTCGGTGGCGTCACTCGAGATCGCGAGCAGCCGAAGTCCACGCGTGGCGTAGCGGTCGTGGATTGCCTGAAGATCAGGAAATTCACGCTTACACGGCACGCAGGTCGTTGACCAGAGATTGACGAGCGTGATGGGCTGCAATTCGCTACCACCGACGGTCGCGGAATCGGGGCCGAGCGTTGCGACGGTCGTCGCTGGGAATGCGTCACCGACGTCGGGGAACGCGACGACGGCGGTGGTGCCCGGCGTGACGGCCGGCGCAATCGGGGGCGCCACGGCGGGGCGATCGGCGGAACGATTGCAACCCGAGGCCGCAGCGACCGTTGCGAACAACAGGAGAGTTGAGTGACGCAAAGTGGCTCCTCGGGAGATCGCCAGTGAAATGTCGATCCGAGTTGGGCACTGAGAATGTATCGGATGAAAGCGATACCAAAAACCGGTCCCGGCGTTCCCTCTGCCAATGTGCTCACCGTCAGCGCCTCACTGCCGGTTCGAGTGCGCCGAGGTATTCGCGCCGAAACCGTTCATGCAACAGCGCGACGGATGGCGGACCCAACTCGTACGTGGTACCGCTCGTGCACCAGCTGATGTGATCCGCCGCGTCGAGCAGCGTCGGAACCTCGTGCCCCGTGATCAGCACTGCGGTACCGGCACGCGCGAGTGACCGCAGCGTCGCCGTCAGCGCCTCGGCGTCGATGGGCGAGATACCTCGATACGGCTCGTCGGCAAGCAGACAGCGCGGATTTCGGATCACCGCCGCAGCGAGTTCGGCGCGCCGTAACTCGCCGCCGGACAGTTCGTCGGGCCGCGCGTCAAGGCGCTCGGAGATACCGAGCTGCGCCGCGGCAGTCTCAGTGTCGCCGCCCTCGAACTGCGCGCGTATGATCTCAAGCTGCCGTTGGATGGTGAAGGCGCGCGAGAAAAAATCATGCTCAGGCAGGTAGAGGAGACCGTCGCGCGCGAGGTCAGGCAGGCGAGCTGCGAGACGGGTGCGACCTGCGAATGTCACCGTCCCGCCATCGGGTGCGGTGCGGCCCGCAGCCACGTTCAGCAGCGTGGACTTTCCGATCCCATTGCGCCCGAACAACACGCGGAATTCGCCCGGCACTGCGCGGAGCGTTGCCGAAGAGCGGACGCGTCGATCGCCGCACGTCTTCGAAATAGAGTCCGCAATGAGAATCGCGGTCACGCGTGACTTACGACCAGTCGGATGCAGACCTCGCCAAGAATCACCGGACTGAGGAAGTAGGGCGTCAGGAGTTGGGGCGCGATGCCCAGGTTGGCGAACAGGATGCCTTCATGATTGCGATGGACTTCCACGTAGCCGACAGCGGTGCAGAGCACTGCGATCACGATCATCGTGGCAATCGGCAGGTGGAGCGGATCACTTCCGGCAAGCAGCAGCAAGCCGCCCGCGGCTGTCCGGAGAAGCAACCAGTTTCTGGCGCTCCGCAGCAGGAGCTCGTTCGTCAGTCGGCGATTGGGGATCCCAGCAGGCATCGTGATTGAGTATCGCGTGCGTATTCTCTGTCGTGCGCCGCGCATGATACCGCAGCGCAACCAACCCGTTGCACTCATCGCAAACCTCACTCCGAAACAGCGCGACGTCCCGGGTATCCGTCGTTCTCGCAGACTTCAGGGTGCAATCAGCCGCCTGAGAGCGGTCTGGCAGACCCATGAATGTGCACCACCTGCCACCCATGGGCTCCCCGCTGCGCTACCAACGTCCGCCGTGACACGACGCTCGGGCGATGGATCTCGAACGTGATGATCGCCAGATCACCGAAACTCTGGACGCGCAGATGGACGGGCACGATCGGCGCCGGAAGGGACGCAGGTATCACGCCCGGTGGCGGGAAGATCTGGGAAAAGAGGCCCTCCGCAGCCACGCGGCCATCGACCCGTTGGCCTGGAGCGGGATCCTCCAGAAAGATCGAGATGCTGTCGCCGAGCGTTCCACGAAACGTGGGCCAGTCGCGTTGGTTCAGTGCGGTCAGGAAGGTGTCGAAGAATGCGCACGCCTCCTTGGGCTGGGTGCAGGAGGACTGTGCCTGTGCGCTGCAGGGCAGACCAATCGCAATGGCGAGTACCGCGAATGCCGAGGGTCGCACGAGTGCTGCTCCTGGGAGGTCGTTGTCGCTCGACGAGCGGGCGGAAGATGGCATGTGGAACGCGCCAGTGCATCAGTGGGCGATGATCGCGGAGCGGCGAATGGGACGCGCGTGGCACGCGTGAAAATGATGACGCATGCAGTGATCCGTGGGTGTACGCTTTTGTCGGCCGCCGTATCGTCGGCCGATGTACACCCCTTGCGCGCCGACCCTGGCCGAGCCGACTCTATGGCTATGCGTAGCACCCCGTTGCCTAAGCGCACAATCTGGACGGTGGCGGATGTCGAGGCGTTGCCGAAAAACGGCAATCGCTACGAGATCCTGCACGGCGAACTGCTGGTGACGCCGTTGCCGTCCAACGGGCATCAGTACATCTCCGCGAACCTGCTCGTGATCGTGATGCAGTGGTGTCGCACGCACACGGGCTGGGCGGTGCGTGCGCCGGGCGGCATGTACGTGAATCAGACAAACTGGTTTGAGCCCGACCTCTGCGTCTATCGCACGCCGCACGCGACGGATGCGCGATGGCAGGAGATGCCGCCGCCATTGCTCGTCGTCGAGATACTCAGCAAGTCGACGACGAAGCGGGATCGGCATCGGAAGCGGCCGGCGTATCTGGCGAACGGCGTATCCGAAGTCTGGCTGATCGACCGCGTGACGCGAACGATCGAGCGATGGACGTCAGCGTCGGAGTTTCCTGATGCGTTTCAGGGCTCCATCACGTGGACGCCGGATCCGGCGCTGCCGCCGATGGTGGTGACTGAAGAAGAGCTGTTTGGAGCGAGGATTTAGCCTGCGTTGCACGTTGCACATCGTACCGCAGCGCCACCATCCCGTTCGTGTATGCCTTGACCTCCGTCAGATGCAGTGCGACGTCGCGGTCGAGCGACTCGAAGAATGCGATTCCGCTCCCGATCACAACCGGCAGAATCGAATAGCGCACTTCATCCGCCAGCCCGCGCCGCAGGCACTCGGCCGCGACAGCGCCACCACCGGCGATCCAGATGCTGTTGAACGAGGGCCGAAGCCGCTCGTTGACGAACTGCGCGAGATCGCCGGAGTGGAACGTGACCGTGTCCCGTGTGCGTGGCAGTGCGCGCGTCGTGAGCACGAAGGTCGGCGTGTCGCCGTACGCCCAGCCGAATCCCTGTGACTCGAATCGCAGTGCCGTTTCGTAGGTGCGCGATCCCATCACGTAGCAGTCAATCGTCTGCAGAAACTCCGCAGCGGATGCCGCGTCCATCGTCTCGCCGCCGGTGAATTCGTCTGCGGTCTCGAGGCAGTCCACGCGGCCGTCTGTACGCGCGATGAAACCGTCGAGGCTCGCCGCCATGTGGATGGTGACGCGGGAATCCTGCGGTGTCATCGTGCGGGTACGGTGTCGAGAGGTGTGACGCGGTGCGATGGGCGCTCCAGTGTCTCCGCGGAGCAGCGGACGGCCACGGGTGACCGGCACGTTGCGCGCCACACCCACGCCGCGCAACGATGGGTGCGCCGCCCCGTCGAATCTCGCCATTGACGTCCGCAGGGTTCGCTGTAATTTACTAAAGGGCTAATTAACCGGACGGTAGAATATGCAGGATACCCTCAGCCGAACCTTTTCAGCCCTCGCCGATCCGACGCGTCGGGCGATCCTCGCTCGGCTCCGGCGGGGAGAAACCACGGTCACGCAGATCGCCGAGCCGTTTCTCGAGCGGATGACACTGCCCGGCGTGACCAAGCACCTCAAGGTCCTCGAAACCGCCGGCCTCGTGACCAAGAGCCGAGACGCGCAATGGCGACCGTGCACCCTCAATGCCGAGCCGCTGAATGACGCGGCGGCATGGATGCAGGAGTATCGCGTCCACATGGAAGCGAGCCTCGATCGCCTCGGCGAATACCTGAAGACCGTCAGCACCCCCACACCGGAGCCGACCGATGACGTCATCGATGCCCGCACCAGAAAGCCCTGACGAGATCCGCATCATCCGCGTCTACGACGCGCCGGTCGCGATGGTGTGGGACGCATGGACCGACGTCGATCAGGTGTCGCAGTGGTGGGGCCCGCGCGGCTTCACGATCACGACGCGCAGCAAGGATGTCCGACCTGGCGGCAGCTGGGACTACACCATGCATGGCCCCGACGGCACAGACTATCCGAATTTCGCGCGGTATCACGAAGTTGAGCCGCGCGCGCGCCTCGTGTACGATCACGGCGCGACATCGGCCGATGCGACGCCGATGTTCCGCGTGACAGCGACCTTCCGCGATCTCGGTGGACGGACGGAGCTCGACATGCGCATGCGGCTGGCGACGGCGGAGGAAGCGCGGCAGACGCGTGTGTTCGTCAAGGCCGCAGGCGGCAACGGCACGTGGGACCGGCTGGCCGAGTTCCTCGAGAAGGAAGTGTCGTCGCGCGAAATCTTCGTCATCAATCGCAGCTTCGCTGCGCCGATTGCCACGGTGTTCGACATGTGGACGACGCCGTCGAGTCTCGCCGCGTGGTTGCCCACCGCTGGCTTCGAGATGGCGTTCGATCGCGCTGACATCCGCACCGATGGTGTGGCGTCGTTCTCGATGTCGAACGGTGGTGCCACGATGTTCGTCAGGCACGACTATCTGCAGGTGCGTCGCCCGGATCGTCTCGCGTACACGCAGTCGTTCACCGACGAAAATGGCCACATCACTCGACGGCCCGGCGCGCGGACGTGGCCGCTCACGATGCGCGACACGGTGCTGTTTGCCGAAGAAGGCGCGTCAGAAACGCGGGTGACGCTACGCATTGAAATCGAGGGCGCAGCGACGCCGGAAGAAATCGCGACGTTCGTGGGCGAGAGGGCAGTGACGACGCTCGGATTGACGGCAGCGTTCGACGCGCTCGAAGCGCTGATGACAACGAGTAGCATGCCGCATTCCGAGCTGTCGCGAATGCAAGCGTCGTCCACATCAGGCGTGACCACGAGTCCGTTGCCGTAACACACGAACGGCCCCACCCCCGTTGCGTGCCAAGATGCGTCGTCGCGGGGGAACCGTTGTTCGCCAGCGGAATCTCATGTTGGCGCCCATGCCACGCGTGCGCCTCAGTTCACTTCCGGGCCGGTATCGAATCCAGCAGGCGTCGCACACTGGACGACCAGCCGTCGTATCCGGCGGGCGTCATGTGCAGTCCATCTGCGACGAACAATTCCGGTCGTGGCTTGCCATCAGCACCGAGCATGGGCGCGGCCAGATCGATGTAGTGGAGACGCGCGTGGGTCTGCGCGTCCGCACGAATCCGTTCGTTCACCTCGCGCATCCGCGGCCAGAGCGCCCAGCGCTGCGGGCTTGGCTTGACCGTTTCCGTGATACACGTGTTGACGTCCGACAGCTGCGAGCCGCCGAAGCCACGGTTCACCACCGGCAGCCCCGCGAATCAGTCGCTCGTATTCCAGAAGCGGATGCTCGAACTCCCGGCGAACACCATGGGATTGCGAGGCGTCGCGTTCTTTGCGTCCCACGCGGCAAACACCGTGATCTCGTCGGCGAATCCGTGTGCGCCGACCGGGGGCGCCTGTGCTGGTGACTGGCATGCGGGCAGCAAGGCGATCAGTGCCAGCGTGAGGCTCAACGGTGCTGTGTATCGCATCAGGATCTCCCGTGGCTCGTCGGTTCGTAAGCACTGGATCACGTGGATCCGGCGACGGCGTGGAGTAGAGCGACGCGTACCGACAGGTGATCGAAATGGTGAGGCGACGCTGTGCCAGTGGTGCGCATAACTGGACACGATTCACGCGTGATGCTACGTATCGGACATGATGCACAATCTGAGGAAGCTCCGACTATCGGCAGCGTGACGGTGCGCCGTGTCGTGATTGCAGTCGCTGCGATGATCGCCTCACTGGTACCGCGCACCGCCGCGGCGCAGTTACCGGTGGCGCGCGTCGGGCCATCCACGGCGATCAGCGGCGTGGTTTTCGACAGTGTCGCACAGAAGCCGCTCGTGTCGGCACGTGTGGAACTCGTCAACGCAGACAGCATGTCTGCGCCGCCGAAAAGCATCGAGACCGACACCCTCGGCAACTTTCGATTGGATGGTGTGCGGCCGGGTCGCTACCTGATTGGATTCACCCATCCGATGCTCGATTCGATCGGTGTTGAGCAGGCACCTCGTGCGGTCGCCGTCGATGGTCGTTCCGTCGCGATGCGCGTCGATCTCGCCGTGCCATCACCGCGGTCGCTCCGAGTCGCGATCTGTGGTGCTGCGGCGGTAGCCGACTCGCAGTCGTTGATCATCGGCATCGTTCGGGACGCCGGCACACGCGCGGCGGTTGCGTCGTCGACTGTTGCAGTCGAGTGGGCCAACTTCACTATCGCAGCCGGAGGCCTGAAGCGCAGCAGCGAGCGGCGCACGTTCGTTACGCAGGAGACGGGATGGTTCGCGCTGTGCGGTGCACCGGCCAGCGGCACGATACTCCTGTCGGCGTCGCATGACGCGGACAGCACGGAGGCGCTCCAGTTCGAGATGCCCGTGTCGGGGTTTCTGCGTCGCGATCTGTTCTTCGGCGTCGCACGTCAGATCGCGGCTGATACGGTTGCCCGCGTCGCCGACAGCCTCGCCATGCCACCCGGGCCGCGTCGATCCGGCGATGGTCGTGTAAGCGGGTCAGTCGTCGCGGCCGAAGGTGGACGCCCGTTGTCCGGTGCCCGAGTCGGCATCAGGAACGGCCCGGAGACGCGTACCGATGAACGGGGCGTATTCACGTTGAGTGGCCTCCCGACGGGAACGCGCATGCTGGACGTGCGTGCCGTTGCCTTCGCTCCGCTGGAGTTGCCCGTGGACATCGTCGATGGGGCCGCACCACTGCGCATCCCGTTGGTGTCGTTGAAGGCGCTGCTCGACACGGTGAAGGTGCGCGCCAACCTGGTCGACAATCGTGATGAGGAGGAGTTTCTCAGACGCAAAAAGCGCAGTGGGGCCGGTCGGTTCATGACTGCGGAGGACATCGCGAAGCGGAACGTGATCCTTGCCGCGGATCTCTTCCGTTCTATGCCAGGCGTCACGTTTGCGCGCGACGAAAACCAGTACGACATCCTCGTGCAGCGTTCCATGTCGTCCATGACGGACAACCCATTCTGCCGCGTGTCCGTGTTCGTGAATGGTTTCGCACTCCGCGATCCGACCGTGAATGATCTGAATGCCATTCTGAGGCCGAACGAAATGCGCGGCGTCGAGGTCTACGACGGCGGTGCCGCACCGCCGGAGTACTCGAGACGCAATGGATGCGGAAGTGTGGTGATCTGGACCAGATGATCGGACGCCGCGCCCCGGCTCGAGGGCGCGCTGCATCACATACCGATCGCTCTCGCAATCAGCCGAGTGTGCGCCCGCGTCACTGGCCGACGGGCGGTTGCCACAGTTCGACCTTGTTGCCTTCCGGATCGATGACCCACGCGAACATCCCGTACTCGGAATCCTGTATGTCATCGAGCACGTTGCAACCCTCCTCGCGCAGAACCGCGACAAGTGCGTGGAGATCCTGCACGCGGTAATTCACCATGAACGGTGCGGTGCTTGGTGCAAATGTCTCGCTCTGCTCCGTATTGATGCACCACGCGGTCGTGCCGGCTACCGGCGCGCCGTTGGCGTCGGTCCAGTCGAATGATGCGCCACCCCATGACTGGACATCGATACCGAGGTGCTGACGGTACCACGCGTGCAGCGCGGGGGCATCCTTCGCCTTGAAGAAAACGCCGCCGATGCCAGTGACTCGCTTCATGGGAACTCCGGGGGTGCGAAGGGCGTGACGGCGCGGCTTCGCATCGGCCGCTGCAGGCGAAGAATATGGCGTCTGCAACCGGTGGAAAGTGGTTGAGTCAAGACTGGCGGTTGAGTGACGGCGGGTTCGTCCACGGCGGAGGGGTGTTTGCCGTCAGCCAGTTACGATTCCTTCAGACCGCCGGCGCTCGCTTGCGACACGCGCGCCCCGACCCGAAACGCTGTTTTCGCCAGCTCCACCAGAACGAGCGGCGCCAACGTGCACGCCGTGATGAGCAAACAATCCTGACGTGTGAGCGCAGTGCTTTCGAGCACGCGACGCAATGCGGGCACCGTGACGGTCAAGATCTGCAGCAACGCGCACACCACGACCGCCCCCCAGAGCCAGCCATTGGTGAACAGCTGTGCGCTGAACGCCGTCTCTGTTCGCGAACGTACGTTGAAGGCGTGGACGAGCTGCGCCATCGCGAGCGTCATGAACGCCACCGTTTCCGCGTGCAGCAATCCCTCTCCGGTGAAGCCGTACCAGAACCCGCCGACACGAAACGCGATCAGTGTGCAGACGGCAAGCATCAGTCCCTGCGCGCCGATCAGCGCCGTCAGGTTACGGGACAGCAGCGGGGCCGATGGTGAGCGCGGCGGGCGGCGCATGACATCCGGCTCGGACGCCTCGAGCGCCAGCGCCATCGCCGGCAGCACGTCGGTGAGCATATTCAGCCACAGGATCTCGAGCACACCAAGCGGCAGCGGCCACCCGAGCATCATGGGAATGAACACCACCAGCAGTTCACCGAAGTTGCACGAGAACAGGTAGTGAATGAATCGCACGATGTTGTTCACGAGCACTCGGCCCTGCTCGACAGCGCCGACGATCGTGACGAAGTTGTCGTCGGTGCTCACGACGTCGGCCGCGTCCTTCGCGACGTCTGTGCCGCGCAGGCCCATGGCAATGCCGATGTCCGCCGCCTTCAGCGCGGGCGCATCGTTCACGCCGTCGCCGGTCATCGCCACCACATCGCCGTTGCGTTGCAGCGCCTGTACGATCTGCAACTTGTCTTCCGGGGACACTCGCGCGAAGACCGCCGTTTCCCGGACGATCGCTTCCCATCCGCCGGCGTCGAGGGCGGTGAGCTCGCGTGCGTGCACGGTGCGCCGTCGCGATCCGTCCGCCCGCACGTCGATATGGAGCTGGCGAGCGATTTCAGTTGCCGTCACCAGCTGATCGCCGGTGATCATGATGACGCGAATGCCAGCGGTACGACAGGTCGCCATCACGTCAACGACGCCATCGCGCAGAGGGTCGATCATGCCGATGAGGCCCACGAAGGTGAGCCCTTGCGCGAGTGACGACAGCGCCGCCGGTGTGAGCGCCGATTCGTCGATGTCCGTCGCGAGGTTCTTGTACGCGAGTCCCAGAACGCGAAGCGCATCCTTGGCCATCGCGTCGTTGTGTTGCAGCCACACCTTCCTGGCCGAGTCCGACAATGGCGACACGATGCCGTCATCGTGCACAGACGCACTGGCCGACAGCATCACCGCGGGCGCTCCCTTGGCGAAGAGCACCAACGCACCCTGTGGCCCGCGATGCACCGTGATCATGCGCTTGCTGTCGCTGTCGAACGGGATCTCGCGAAGCCGCGGAAACTCGCGATGGAGCGACTCACGCGTGAGGTCACACTTCTCGGCAAGCACGGTCAGCGCTGCATCGGTCGGGTCGCCGAGTACGATGGTTTCCGATTCGCTGCGCTTGAGGACCGCATCGTTGCAGAGGGCACCGATGCGGAGGATGAGTGTCAGGCTCGGGTCGGCACGGATCGCATCCGGCAACAGCGGTACGCCGCGCTCGACGAGACCGCCTGCGAGCACGTAGCCCGTGCCGGTTACGTCGATGCGCCGCCCGCCTAGTTGCATGCTGCGGACCGTCATCTCATTTCGCGTCAGCGTCCCGGTCTTGTCGGAACAGATCACCGTCGTCGCACCGAGCGCTTCGACGGCGGGCAGGCGCCGCACCAGCGCGTGTCGTCGCGCCATGCGCTGCATGCCGATCGCGAGGGTCATCGTCGTGACGGCGAGCAGCCCTTCAGGAACCGCGGCGATCGCGAGCGAGACGCCGACTTCGATCATATGACGGAGCGCGACGCCGCGCAGCACGCCCGCGACGACGATCAGACCGCACAATGCCAGCACGGCGATCATGAGGACGCGATTCAGTTGCGTGAGCTTCCCCTCGAGCGGTGTCGCACGGTCCGGGACCGTGTCGATCAGTGTGCCGATGCGCCCGATCTCCGTCGCATCGCCGATGCTTGTGACGATGGCAGAGCCACGCCCGCTGGTGACGACGGTACCGTGGAACACCATGTTCCGCCGGTCACCCAGCGCGATGACTTCGGCTGGCAGCACATTCACGGACTTTGGCACGGACAGCGATTCGCCAGTCAGTGCTGCTTCTGCCACCGCGAGCTGCATCGCGCTCACGATGCGCGCGTCGGCTGGTACGCCGTCGCCCGCATTGAGAACGATCAGGTCGCCCACGACCAACGATTGCGCAGCGATGCGCATCTCCTCGCCATCGCGATGCACACGTGCCATCGGTTCGGCGAGTTCACGCAGCGCCGAGAGTGCGCGCGCAGCCCGCCATTCGGTCGCGAAGCCGATGCTCGCGTTCAGTGCGATGACGACGAGGATCGCGATCCCCTCGAGCGTATCGCCGGTGGCGAACCCGGCAATGCCTGCTGCGACGAGCATCAGTACCATTGCGCTTCGAAACTGATCCAGGAACAGCGCCAGCAGCGATCGCGCATCCGTGCGCGTCACGACGTTGGGGCCGTCGCGTGCGAGTCGCGCCGTCGCGACCGCCGCGGTGAGTCCGCGTTCCGGATCGGTGGTGAGTGCGCTCGTCAACTCGACAATGGACCGCGCGTACCACGGCTCCGATGAGTCCGCTGGCGTCGATGCCACTGGCGTTGGAATACAGACTCCCTGAATTCAGAAGATGGTGGCACGCCGATACGTCCTGCCACCTCGGCGTCGGACGAAGCACCCGACACAATCCTGGCCCATGCGCGTGCGCACACAATCCCTACAGGAATGCACGCAATCTGTGCGCTGTACCGCGCGCCAGTGCATTGCGGTTGTGCGTGGTGCGTCGGATCCAGTGTATATCGCAGATGACGTCCACCGCCCAGTCTGCAATGCCACGGCTCGTCGCTGGCCACGCCTGCAGCTTCGGTGCTGTCGCACGAGCACCAACGGCAGATGCCCCGGAGCGTGTGCGCGCCGGGGCATCCGCCGTTCGTGCAGGCTGCGAGCTACGATTGTGCTGAGCTCGCCGGGTCTGACAGGCCTTACAGCTTCTGCACGCGGAAGTTCAGCGTGCCGGTGTAGTTCGTCATCGTCAGTTGCATCGTCCAGTTGCCCGCCACGCCGACCGGCGTGGTCGGCTCGCTGAGGCTCGGCGACAGTGCCTTTGAATACACCGTGGTTCCGGCTGCGTCCTTGACGACGAGCAGGGTTGTTCCCGATTGCGTCGTCGTGGAGTGATTGATCGTGGCGCGCGTCCCGGAATTCGCCCACGTATACGACAAAGTCGATGTCACGTTCGTGACGCCCGTCGCCTGAAGCCCGAAGTTATCGGCGACATTGCTCGGCTCTGGCTGAAACGGTGCCAGCGGTGCCGTGCTGCTGCTGCACGCCGGAATCGCGAAGAGAATTGCGCTCGCGAAGGCGGCACGACGTGCCAGTCTTGCCATGCGGATCAGGTGCACTGTGATTCCATGATTGAAGTCGGCTGCAGGAGCCCTGCGGATAAGCTCCGTAACGCAGTGTAGCTGCATCGTTCGTGCCGCTCGCACGCAGTGCGAATGGATCAGCGCAACGGCATGTCGGATGCTGCGCACGCACTATCGAGCGGCTGATACGGAGACGTCTGGACCGGGCGAGACGTCACGCGAGACGGCCAAGCCGGTATGCAAAGTCCGTCACATTTCGCCGGGACGGAGCGGGTGCGTGGAGTTCATGAATCGTCGGGCGCGTGGGGACGACTGCTGCACGTACCCGGGCACTCTAAGCGCGCCCGGTTGGCGCGAGCCCACTCCCGCCGTCATCCTGGACCGGAGCGCCTGTCGCGTCCGGCCGTACGCCGCATTCATGTGGAGGAGTATCCGATAGCGACCTCACCCGCGGAGCAGTTGGCGACGATGATCGTCTCGCTCACGGATAGGACCGGCAAGTCGCTCGAGCAGTGGTCGGCAGTCGTGGGGAAGAGTGGTAAGGCGAAGCACGGGGAGATCGTCGCCTGGCTCAGGGCGGCACTGCGTCCGATTTACGATGCGCTGATGACGAAGATCCTCGCGTTCGGCACAGACATCGAACAGGCGCCGAAGAAGGGCTACATGTCGCTGCGGCGGCAGACGCAGTTTGCCACGTTGCACCCGTCCACAAAGACGCGCTTCGACCTCGGACTCAAGCTGAAGGGAATTGAGCCGACGGCGCGGCTCGAGAAGGCCGGAAGTTGGAATGCCATGGTGTCGCATCGGGTGAGGTTGGAAAGCGTGAAGGGAGTCAACGAAGAGGTGATCCGGTGGTTGCGGGCGGCGTACGACGCGGCGGAGTAAGCCACCACCGCGTGGTGGGCGACACGTTGGCACCCAGCGCAATGCGCCGACTATGATCCCCGAATGCCTGGCGTCACCAAGCGCGCGGTCCGACGCGCATCGCAGCCTGACACCGCTCCGCTCCATGCGGCGCGCGCCGCCATCGCGGCCGGCGACTGGCGCGCGGCAGCGACGGCGGCGCACGAGGCGCTCGACAGGCGTGAGTCAGCAGAAGCGCACGAACTGCTTGGTATCGCGTCGTGGTGGCTGAGCGATCTCGAAACGCTCTTTGCCTCACGTGAACGCGCGTACCGGCTCTACGTGCAGGCGAACGAAAGGCGGCGTGCGGCGCGCATCGCGACGTGGCTCGACTGGGATTGCCGAGCGTTTCGTGGGGAGCCGGTGGTCGCGAACGGCTGGCTGCGCCGCGCGCGCCGGCTGCTCGACGACGATCAGGACTGCGCCGAATACGGGTGGCTCCTGATGCGCGAAGCGGATGCGAAGCTGAAGCGCGACGCGCTGTCCGCAGTGGCCGAGTCGTCGGCGGCTGCAGCGCTCGGACGTCGGCATGGCGATGCCGATCTCGAATACGTGGCGCTGTCACTGGAAGGACTCGCGCGTGTGGCGGCCGGTCAGGTGAATGAAGGCATGCAGCAGCTCGACGAGGCGACGGCAGCCGTCGTTGGTGGCGAATTCGCTGATCGTAGCGCGGCAGGCGTCGCCTGTTGCCACCTGATCATGGCGTGTGAGCTGGTGCGTGACTTCGACCGTGCGGATCAGTGGTGCAGTCGCGTGCGCGAGTACTGTCGCCAGTGGAATCATCCGCCACTTTTCGCCGTGTGCCGCACGCAGTACGCGGGCGTGCTGATCTCCAACGGCGCGTGGAAGGAGGCAGACGCAGAACTCTCGGCCGCGATCGAGGAGTTGGGGGCGATGCGCCCTGGCTGGATTGCCCTCGGCTATATGCAGCTGGCGGAGTTGCGTCGCCGTCAGGGCCGTCTCGATGAGTCCCGCGCGATGTTCGAGCGATGGCCGACGGTGCCGGCGGCGTGGCTTGGACTCGGCGCGATCGCACTCGAGCGTGGCGCGCCCGCAGATGCCGAGCGTCTGGCGCAGCGCTATCTGCGTCAGATGCCCCGCAGCAATCACACTGCGCGCGTCGCGGCGTTGGAATTGATCGTGATTGCCGCCGCTGCCGGGAACAGCATGGCGGCCGCAACGCAGGCGATGACCGAGTTGCAGCAGCTGGCGGAACGCGTCGAGTCGGAGCCGTTGCGCGCGAGTGCATTTCTGGCTGCGGGTGCGCTCGCGGCAGCGCACGGCGATGCGCCAGCGGCGCGCGTCGCATTCGAGGAGGCGGCCGCACGCTTCGATGGTGCGCACATTCCGTTCGACGCGTTGCGCGCCCGGTTGATGCTCGCGGAGCAGCTGCAGTCGGCCGGCGACATGCAGGCGGCGCGGTCCGAGACCACGGCTGTCATCGCACAGGCACAGCAGCTTGGTGCGATCGGTCTTCACGATCGCGCGAAGACACTCAGTCGCACGCTGCACGCTGAGGCCGATGCGCCGTCCGGGCTGACGAAGCGTGAACGACTCGTGCTCCAACACGTCGCACGTGGATTGACGAACCGACAGATCGCGTCACACCTCGACGTGAGTCAGCACACGGTGCACCGGCATCTCGGCAACATTTTCATCAAGCTCGGCCTCTCGTCTCGTGCGGCAGCAGTCGCCTTCGCCGTGCGCAACGGCATCGCCAGCAGAACCTGACTGGCCCGAACGGGCCATGCGTTCAGCGTGGCCCATTCAAGGGAAGTGCGTCGCGCCGGGTCGCCCTATGATGCTCTTGTCCACATCACAGGGGAGCATGATGAGCAGCACCATGTCGCAGATCGCGCAGGATCAGGTGACGTCTGCAGCGCCGGTGAATCCGAACAAGGCGTTGTGGGAGAGAGGGGATTTCACGCGCATCGCCGAGTCGATGCGGGGGAGTGGGGAAGCGCTCGTGGCCGGATTCGGCATCACGCGCGGCATGAAGGTGCTCGATGTCGGATGCGGAGATGGCACGACCGCAGTGCCGATGGCGATGCTTGGCGCCGACGTGACCGGCATCGACATCGCGCGCAACCTGGTGGCGGCCGGTAATCGTCGCGCGTCAGAGGCGGGGTTGATGAACTGCAGTTTTCACGAAGGTGATGCATCGCAGCTCGTCGGCATCGCGGATCATTCGTTCGATCTCGTCGTGTCAGTCTTCGGCGCGATGTTCGCGCCACGACCGCTCGATGTGGCGAAGGAACTGGTGCGTGTGACGAGAGTCGGTGGCCGCATCGTGATGGGGAACTGGATCCCCGGTGATCCGACGCTGGTTGCGCAGATCCTGAAAATCAGTGCGTCGTACTCGCCGCCGCCGCCGGATGGATTCGTGAGTCCGATGCTGTGGGGGACGGAAGCGACCGTCACCGAGCGATTCGTCGCAGCGGGCGTTCCGGCCGACCAGATCACGTTCGCGCGTGAGACGTGGCGCTTTCAGGCGGCCAGTGGAGCATCGGCGCTGCTGGCGACGTTCCGGCAGTTTTACGGCCCGACGATGAACGCGTTCGACGCGGCGCAGAAGTCGGGGCGTACGGATGACTTGCAGCGTGACCTGGAGGCATTGTTCGAGAGTCAGAACACGAGTGGTCGCGGCGATGTCACCAACATTCCGGCGACGTACCTGCGGGTGAGTGTTACTGTCTGACCGCGTGGCGATCCGTGCTACATCGGCGACGTTCGGCAGCGCGACGCGAGGAGACCTGTGGCAGTACTGAGGTCCAGATCCGCCACCAACAATCCCTCTTGCCCATACGGTTGAAAGCACAGCAGCGAGCCATCCGGCCGGGCAATGGCCGAGGTGGTGCCGGAACCCACACTCGCACAGTTCACCGACGCGACGTAACACGTGTTCTCTGCGGCGCGACACAGGATGGCCTTCTCGTGGAACGTGTTCGCGGGATCGGCGAATGTGACGGGTCGATAGCTCCCGGGTTCAGCGATGTGCGCGTGCGGATGAAACACGACCTGCGCGCCGCGCCGAACGGCCCACCGCGCCGTCTCGGGATACCGCCACCCTTCGTGACAGATCACCACGCCGAATGTCAGCGGCCCAGCGGTGAAGACCCGACGTTCAGTCGCCCGTGCGGGATAGATGGCTTCCTCCGATGGATCGAGCTGTCCCTTGTCCTGCCACCCTGCCACCGTGCCGTCGGGATTGATCACGCACACCGTGATCTGCAATCCCGAGTCTGTCATGCGCTCCGTCCCCAGAATGACCGTGATCTGCGCCGCCTTGGCGGCGGTCGCCACCTCGGCCCACGCCCGCTCGAGGAACTCGGCATCGGGTGGTGGTGGCGTCGTGCCCGGCCACCGATATCCGGGGACGGCGCACTCGGGAAAGCAGATCACGCTCGCGTGTTGCCGGCCTGCTTCCGCGATTGCCGACGTCGCAATGAGGACAGACTCCTCTGGTGTTTCCGCCACTCGGCAATTCGCGAGCGCGATGCGGATTGTGCTCACGCCAAGGCACCGCTGCGGTGCTGCGCTTCGACCGGATAGCACCGCCGGTGACCAGGGATATCCATGATGATCGATCTCCACTGCGCGATGAATGGTGCACGAATGCTATCGCCAGATTACCGAATTCAAGCGCGCCGTGGGAGAGGTCCCCTATCGTCCGATTGTGACCGACAGGCTGGGGTCCTTGAGGATGGACGTGCACCGTGCGGTGGAGCGATTGACGGGCACAGGGGACGGCGGCGTGTTCGTCAAGCCCAGTTGCTGAATAGTCGGTCCGAACGGGAGAAACGCGATCCCGAATCGAGTGCGCTCTGCGCTGTTTGCCGGTTCCTGTGCGAGGCGCTCCGCCCAATCGCTCAAGAGAAGCGAAACGTCGACCGTCACCGTCGGCGCGGGGCCTGCGGGATCGATGGTGGCCGGCCCTGATGCTGTGATCTGACCAAACGGAACACGAGTCGGAAGGTTGATCGCCCCCAGTCGCGACGGCGCGCTTTGGGGGAAATCACCGAATCGCGGATCGAGTTCGACCACCGCAAACGGTCTGGGAGTTTCGTATCCGCGGGCCAGTTCGAGTGTCCGCACACACAGGTCGAGCTCCTGTGCGGACTGCGGGATCTTCGAGAAGCTCCCGATTCGATAGGTGAGCGACCCGGTAAAAAGCTTGTGCGGCGAGGCTTGGAGATTTGCTGCCACCGCCGTCATGTCGAACACGATGAGACCGTGCGAGCGTATCGCGCGTGAAGACGGGCACGTCACACCCGGCGGACCGACAACAGTATTGCGCCAGTCCTGATATCCGACCAGCACTTCTCCGGAGTTCGGTGGCGCTGGCAGGGCCGGTGCGGGCGGCGTGGCCGGAGTGCACGCTGCAATTGGCCCGCCCGCTCCGTCGTTCACCGTGCCGCGCGTCCACCTGTACGTCCCTACGCCCGTCAGTCCCGGGGACAAGGCGGTGCGGGTCAGCCCCGATGAGCCGCAAGCATTCAAAGCCATCACGGACACGACTATCACCACAGCGGAACCGGCGTAACGCGTGACTCTGCTCAAGACCGCAATGCTGTGGCGCATACCATGACTCTCCATTGTTAGTCCCAGTCCTTTTGTCCGAACGTTCGGCGTGCATTGATACAGACGCACGACGGCAGTGTCGGTTCTCGGCACGGTGAGTCACGCCTTATATCCGGGTGTCACACACCGTTCGTTGGCCCGAGCGGCGCCCCTTCTCTGATGCTGTGTGTGCCCAAAGCGGTTCGGCGGCCAGCGGTAGCCCTGCGGTGCGGGCGTCGCGCGCATGCCGACGCTGCTGGCATCGCGCAGCGTCAGGAGTGCATGCACGAGGTGAGTGCAGCGCCAGCGGCGCGCGTTGGCTCGCCCTATGTCGCACCGTCGACAGGTATATCAGGACGATATGGCACCATGTCGCAGGCTCCGCCGAGGCCCGTCGTACTGCCCAGCGTTCCGACGATCGGAGTGCAGCTGAAATTGGCCGCTACGGCGAACACTCCGACGTACGCTCCGACGTACGCTCCGACGTACGCTGTGTCTCAGACACCACCCGCGTCGCTCGGACTGCGGCCGGTCCAGCGCTTCTAGGCGCGAGAGAACGCCTCCGGGTGCGCGAAGCCGGTGCGACGGGCGATGTCGCGAACAGAGAGGTCTCGCTGCACGAGCAGTTCCATCGCGACCGTCTGTCGCACCCCCTCCAGCACCGACTCGAATGTGGTGCCTTCCTGCTTGAGCCTCCGATAGAGCGTCTGGCGGCTCATTGCGAGCATCTGCCCGACGCGCGTGATGCTTGCTCCTCCCGTAGCGAGGAGCGACCGGACGGCGATTTCCACTCGTCCTCGTGTGGTCCGCTGGTCATCCAGCGCTGCCAGTCGCGTGTCCGCGTGCGCCGCGAGGATGCGCGTCAGGTGCGGCGGCGCCGGCGTCAGTACGGTCTGCAAGTAGTTGTCATCCATCAGCAGTGCGTTGTGCGGACTGCCGAAATGGATCGGGGCGCGGAAAATGGCATCGTAGGCCGCACGATGCGCGGGTTCCCTATGCGTGACGTACACGGCGCGCAGCACATCACGCGCGGCCGCTCGGCGCACGCCGCGCGCCATGCGCGCGAGCAGAGACTCGGTGATCTCCGGCCACGAGTCCGGCGGACGCCTGTCACGCAGCCACACGCCCGACGCGTCCTGCTCGAGCAGAAACCGATCGTCCACACCGAGTGCGGGAAAATCGAAGCCGAGTCGTGCGTAGCGGTTCAGCAGGGCCATCGCCCCGGTGATGGTCGTCGCCGCCTGTGCGAGCGGCGCGGCGAGTGACACCTGTTCGCACGGCACGTGATCGCCGAACTGCAGCGCGAAGGCTGGATCGCAGCACAGGTCGGCGGCGCTGCGCATGACCGCGATCAGACGATCGACAGGTAGGCGCGCGTCATCGACGAGCAAGTCACGCTCACGAAGTCCGGTGCGCAGGAGCAGTACCGCACGACCAATACCGCGCGTCACCGCGAAGTCCAGTACTCCGCGCAGATAGGTCACGGAAACGGTGGGGCAGGAGGCCACATCCGGCATCAATGTGGGACTTGCGATCATCTCCATGGAACCTCTGGTCATCATCACCCCGCTGGAGTGCGCGTACGCTCACGGAGCACCGACGATCGTCAGCCTCCACCTCGCCAACTCCGGACAGATGCCCGTCGTCTCTCACACACCCCGCGTACAACGAGCGCTCAGGCCAAACGGATTCACCCGCTGGCTGGCCCCGGAGCGACTTCTCACCGTCGTGGCCCGCACCTGGTTTGGCACGGCGCTTGTGGGACAGATCGTGTTTTCCCTCTACATCGTCCTGCTGTACGGAGGGGCCACGCTCTACGGACAGATGGATCGCTGGAATCGGATCATGCCTCGGGGGTACGTGCCTGGCGATCGCGTCGGAAACGCCGCCATCATGACACACGTGCTGTTGGCCGTGGTCATCATGCTCGTTGGTGCGTTGCAGCTGACGCCCGGGCTGCGCCGTCGCGTGCCACGCCTGCACCGCTGGATGGGCCGAGCGTACATCATGTCGCTGGTCATGACGAGTGTCGCCGGGTTCTACATGGTCTGGTTCCGCCACGGGGTGGGGGACTTCTCGCAGCACCTCGCGATCTCACTCAACGCACTGATCCTGGTGACGTGCGGCGTGCGCGCGTGGCAGACCGCGCGTGCCAGGGACTTCGTGGCGCACCGGCGCTGGGCGTTGCGCACGTACATGGCAGCCAACGGCGTCTTCTTCTTCCGCCTCGGCCTGTTCCTGTGGCTGCTGATCAATCGCGGACCGGTGGGCTTCGACCCGAAGACGTTCCGTGGACCATTCCTGACGCTGCTGGCCTTCGCGGTCTACGTCGTCGTGCCGATCGGGATTCTCGAGCTCTACTTCCGCGCGCAGCGCGCCACGACGCCGCAGACGAAGTGGCTGACGACGGCAGGTCTGACCGTGACGACGCTTCTGACGGCGGGTGGCATTGTCGCAGTGTCACTCATCTTGTGGATTCCCGCCATGCGCATCAGATGAGTGCCCGATGCGCCCGATCAGCAACCCGCGCGCGCTCAAGCCAAAGTTTGGGCGTGACGTGGCCTCGACGTCGATGAGCTCGTCAGTGTTGCGAATCAAGTACGACTGGCGGTCACGCTCGTTACGGCCTGGCGCTCATTGTTGTGAGCGTTGCGTCGGGAGATGCCTGATGCGAATGGCTTGCGCGCGAGATAGCATGCAGCATGAGCTTCACACACATCTTGCCGCTCGGTGGATGCGCGCACGACGGCGGCCGTGCGCCTGAGCAATTCAGATGCATTCGCTCCCCGTCGCATCCGGCGCAGCCGAGCAGACGGAGGGTCACTTGAACGACACATCACATCGGTTCGCGCGCCACGGCGCGTTCGTCTGCATTCTCGTGGCAGCCGGCAGCGGCTGCGCGATTTCACAGAGTCAGGAAGTCGAACTGGGCGGGGCGAATGCGGCGCAGATCGCCGCGCAGCTGCCGCTGC
>JBBRLZ010000060.1:0-24872 GCA_038231095.1 Gemmatimonadales bacterium | reverse complement strand
TTGAACGCGCGCAGCGAGTCGTGATCGACGGGCGTGTGATCGTACCCGACGTGATCGTTGTGCGCGGTGAGCGACACGAGTTGGCCGTTGACCTTCGGATCCGTGCCTGGCAGAACAGCCACGACGTTGCGCGCCGTGAACTCCAGCGGAAAGACGCCGATGCGCAGTGCCCCATGCAGCGTCTGGCCCACGGCAGAAGGTGATGCGCCATCGAGCGAGCGGCCGAGCAGGCGCGCTGCGAAGGCATTCGAGACGACGGACACGATCGGCGCATCTGTCCAGGTGGTATCGAGCACGAGACTGCCCGTCAGATACTGCGACGACGCCCCCGGGCCTGCCGCATCCATTTCGGCGACGAGAATCGTCGCCGCACCGCGGAACTGTCGCGCGGCGCGAATCGGGTTCACGTTCGTGCGGCGGTTCGCCGTCGTGCGCTGCGCCGGCGGAATCACGCTGAACAGCAGCGCCTTACCGTGTGCCGTTGCCGAGTCGATCCACGTCGTCGGGTCGGACGCAAGGCCGGCGTACACAACTACTACTCCGTCGATGTTTCGTGCACGCGTCGGACCCGGAAACGGTGCGTAGTCAATGCCGAGCCGCGCCACGCTTCCGTTCACGCGAATCGTGTCACGCCGATCGACCGTACGACGCCAGAACGGCACGATCTGGAACCAGCCGCCGTTGTCACCGGCAGGCTTGAGCCCAATCCGCGCGAACTCGGCTGCGATATATGCAGCGGCTTTGAAGTCGCCGGCATCTCCAGGCGCGCGGCCCATCATCGAGTCATGCGCGAGTGCATTGAGACGCGTGCGCAGATCGCCTGCCGACAGCGTCGGCTGTGTGCGCTGGGTGGCGCCGGTTGTTGGCACCCCGATCGCACACACGAGTGCGAGCCCAGCGTGAGTCATCCGCATGCAAACGTCCGGTTCAGTGTCATTGTCATGAATCTCGAGTGACTGCCAGCACGCCTGACACGAGGTCAGGCGGGAAGCGAACGCTGATGTTCCGACATCACGGCCGTTGCTCGATGCGACCGTCGAACAGCAGTCGAACGTTCGGATCCAGTTCGACGCTCGTCGGTGCCACGTCCGCAGCAAACGCGAACCGTCCGTCACGCGCCGTGATCGTCGCTCGCTCGACGCGCAGGCGTGCGCCGGGCAGTGTGATCCCAACGTCAATCGGCATCAGGAACACGTCGCCCGACTGCGTCTGGTGGAGCTCGACGATCACCTGCTTTGCCGCCGCATCCCAGCGCCACGATCCACTCAGTCGCGGGACACCGCCGCGATAGAGCCACTGGTCGAAGAACGGGCCAAGGTCATGCCCCGCCGCAGCCTCCATTGCCCGACGGAAATCAGCCGTGGTCGCCGAGCTGTTGCGATGGCGCGCGTAGTAGTCGCGAATGCCTGACCAGAAGCGGTCGTCGCCCATGTCGGCACGCAGCATGTGCAACACCCAGCTGCCCTTCTGATACGTCATGGCTGAGGTGACATTCGCCATGTCGGTCAGACTGGCGTGCACCACGCGGTAACCCGGCGTCTTCGTGTCGAAATCGAGGACCGTGCGACGTGAATCACGCAGCCCTGACGCGAATTCATCACGACCGTACGCATGCTCGATGAAGAGCAGCGTAAAGTACGTCGCGAATCCCTCACTGAGCCAGACGTCGTTCCAGTCGGCCTCCGTCACCGCGTCGCCGAACCACTGATGCGCAATTTCATGGATCACCACGTTGCGCCACCGCACCGGTCGCGTGCCCGCGACACTGCCGGCGCTGTAGAAGATCGCCGACGCCGCTTCCATGCCACCACTGACGGAGTTGGATTGCACGTTCGCCAGCTTTTCGTATGAGAACGGCCCGACGAATTCACTGTAGAACGCCAGCGCGTCGCGCGTGGGGACCGCAAAGTCGTGAAATCCGGCATCGCGCTGTTTCGCGAACACCCACGTGTCGATGGGAATGCCTGCATAGTCCGCAACATGTTGCACCGCGAAACTCGCAACGCCGAGGGCATACAGCCACGGCGCGATAGGCACCGACTCACGCCAGGCGGTGCGCCGCATGTCGCGTGGCAAGTCGGTTGACTCCACCTGCAGACCATTCGAGATCACCTGATAGTGCGACGGTGCCGTGACCACCATCTCCATCGTTGCCTTGTCGGCGATGTGATCGATCAGCGGCAACCAGTGGTGGCCCTTGTCAGGCCAGTTGTCTGAAAAGAAGGCGCGATCACCGAGTGGCGTCGGCTTGATCTGCAGACCGTCGGCGGGAATGCCGTCATACTGAACGACGAGCTCGATGACCGCTCCCACCGGGAGCGTCCGATCGAGCGTGATACTCAGCCGATCCGCCTCATGCCGAAAGGGGAGCGGCGCCCCGTCACGAGAGACTCGGCTGACACGCATTCCGCGACCGCCACGCGCGGGACTGACGCTCGCGAGATCCAGCCACACCTGTGCGAGCTCTGCCTTCAGCACCGTCAGTCGTACCCGCGCCTCAGCGTCGATGCGATCGGTGGTGTCGCTGAGCGTGATCACGAAGCGATAGTGCTGCACATCGATGGGCTGACGCGGATACGGGTCCGCTTGCGCCGTGGAGGTTGCAGTGGCCACGAGCGCGAGCAGATGCAGGCCCTGTTTCAGCAAGCTGTGCATGGTTCCTGATGATGATTGGTGTGTGTGCCGCAGCGCTCAGGGAACTTCGTGTCCGCTTCCGGCCTGCCAGATCTCGGTCCAGTCCTGGGCATCCAGCGAGACGTCGAGCGCCGCCACCGCGTCGCGCATGGCGTCGATCCGGCGCGAACCGGCGACGGGAATCGGACGGCTCGGATGCCGCAGCAACCACGCGAACGCCATCGTCACCAGGCTCACGCCGTACTTCACGGCGACGCGCGTCAGCGTCTCGCGCACGGCCACCGCCGTGGCGTCCTCACTCGTCATCAGGCGCCCTCCAGCCAACGGTGACCAGATCATCGGCTGAATACGTCGCTGCTGACACTGGTCCAGCGTACCGTCGTGCAACGGCGCCAGATGGAGCGGATGCAACTCGACCTGATTCGTGACGAGCGGAAAGCGACTCTGCAGCAGATCGAACTGCGCCGGCGTGAAGTTCGACACGCCGAAATGCAGCACCTTCCCCTGCAACTGCAGATGCGTGAACGCCTCGGCCACGACATCGGCATTCATCAGCGGATCCGGCCGATGGATCAACAGCAGGTCGAGGTGATCGGTGTGCAGCTTGCGCAGTGAATTCTCGACGCTGCCAACGATATGTTCGAACGACGTGTCGTAGTGTTTGACGCGATGCGCGGGCCGGTTCTCCGCGACGAGGCAGATCCCGCACTTGCTCGCGAGCTGGATCGTGTCGCGCAGCACCGGCTTGAGCGCCATTGCCTCGCCGAACAGCTCCTCGACGATGTAGCCGCCGTAGATGTCCGCGTGGTCAAACGTGGTGACGCCAAGCGCGATGCACTCCTCGATCCACCGCAACCGTTCCTGCGGCGTCCAGTTCCAGTCGCCCATGCGCCAGGCGCCGGCGACGATTCTCGACATCGCCGGTGACTCGGGCGGCTGGGTGCTGCGGATCATCTGGTGCATGTCAGGCTCTGTTCAACTTGGAGGCGGTCACAAGGCGAAACGACGGAGAGATGGCTCGCGCAGGGGCGCAGGGAGCGCTGAGAAAAGCAAGAGCACCGAACGGGCAATCAACAACGACTGCTCAAGACTCCCGGGCCGTGCTCGCGGCGCATTCACGCCGTTTCTGCCGTTGCAGTTCCCTGCGATCCCTGCGCCTCTGCGCGAGGCTTTCATTCTCCGGAGAGCGGGACAAGAGCGCTCACTTGACGAGACTGATCGCCACCGGCTGCTCCGCCGGAACGGTCTCGCCCTTGATCAACTTCATCGCCGTGATCACTGCCATCCGCCCCATCTCGCGCGGGTTCTGTGCGATGGTCGCTGCCATCCGCTTTTCGGTGATCGCCTTGCGCGCGTCGTCCTGCGCGTCGAAACCGACCACGCTGATCGCCGTCGCCTTGCCTGCCGCCTGAATCGCTTCCAGCGCGCCGAGTGCCATCACGTCGTTGCAGGCGAAGAGAGCGGTGATATCGGGGTGCGCCTGGAGAATGTTCTGTGTCACGTTGAATGCCTGATCACGCTCCATGTTGGCCGGCTGCGATGCGACGATCTGCATGCCACTCGCGCCGGTGAGTGCCTTCCGGAATCCGCGCAGACGCGCATCCGCCGTCTCGTGGCCCGGGACACCCTCCAGCACCGCAACCTTCGCTTTCCCACCCAACCGATCGATCAGAAATGCGCCCGCCATCCGGCCACCGTCTTCGTTGTCGGAACCGATGAACGTCGCCACCTGACCACCATCCGCCTTCAAGGTCGCGGCGTCGACACGCGTGTCCACCGTGATCACCGGAATCCTGGCTGCGTTCGCCTTCACCACCGCCGGCACGATCTCCTTCGATCCGTTCGGCACCAGCATCAGCACACTGACGTTGCGCTGAATCAGGTTCTCCACGATCTGCATCTGCCGCTCGACATCGATCTCGCGATCGGGCGCCTGCACGATCAGTTCGACACCCAGACTGTCTGCCGCCGCCTTCGCGCCCGCCTCCATGTCGATGAAGAACTGGTTGTTGAGCGTCTTCACCACCAGGGCCACGGTCGGCCTCGCCGTTGACGTCGCACCGCGATTGCAGGCGATGAGCGCGATCGATGCCAGCGTCAGGACGACCGTACCGCGAATCACAGACAGAGCACGCATGAACGCCTATCGGCTGGAACGTTGGACTCGGCGACGCAGCGCCATGTCGATCAGAACGGCAACGATGATCACGACACCAATCGCCACCTGCTGAAGATACGACGAGACACCGAGCAGGTTCAGTCCATTGCGCAGGACGCCCATGATCAGCGCACCGATGAGCGTGCCGATCACGGAGCCGGACCCACCGAGCAGGCTCGTGCCACCAATCACGACCGCCGCAATCGCGTCGAGCTCGTAGCCGATGCCGGCGATCGGCTGTGCGGAATTCAGACGCGCGACGAGCAGGATCGCGCAGAGGCCAGCCGACAGTCCGCTGATCGCATAGACCATCGTCTTATAGAAGCGGACGTCTACACCGGCCAGCGCCGTCGCTTCCTCGTTGCCGCCGATGGCGTACATGTACCGGCCCAGGACCGTGCGCGTCAGCACGAGATACGCAAACAGGTACAACGCGAGCATCAGGACCACTGGCGCCGGCACGCCGAGCACGCGCGACGTGGCCAGCACGCGCAGCCCATCGGGAAAGCCGGAGATCGGTCGCCCATCCGACAGCATCAGCGCCGCGCCCCGCGCCACGCTCATCATGCCGAGCGTCGCGATGAATGGCGGCAGCGAGCCACGCGTGACCATCACACCATTCACCGTACCCGCGACAATTCCGGCCAGCACGCCAGCCGACAGTGCCACCGGTACCGAGTGCCGATGTTGGAGCACCGCGCCGATCACGATGCCCGCGAGTGCCACCAATGATCCCACCGACAGATCGATTCCGCCGGTCAGAATCACGAACGTCATGCCGATCGCAATCACACCGACGATCGCACTCTGTTCCGCGACGTTGGTGAGGTTCGCCGCGGTGGCAAAGAACGGAGTCGCGATCCAGAGCCCGATGCTGAGCACCAGCAAGCCAACCGCCGTCCCCGCCTCGCGACCGGCAACGATGCGTCTGAGCGTGGGGCGTGAGATCAGCATGTCAGACGCCCACCGCGCACGCCATCACCGCTTCCGGTGTCGCATCAGCCCGCGTGAACTCCCCGGCAATGCGCCCTTCTCGCATCACCAGCACGCGATCGGACAGTCCGAGCACCTCCGGCAGATCCGACGACATCAGAACGATCGCCACGCCGTCCGCCGCGAGCTGATTGATCAACAGGTAAATCTCCTGCTTGGAGCCGACATCGATTCCGCGGGTCGGCTCGTCGAGAAACAGAATGCGCACGCCGGTCGCGAGCCATTTGGCAAGTACGATCTTCTGCTGATTGCCACCGCTGAGATGCTGCGCCAGCTGTCGCACGCTTGGCGTGCGGATGTTCAGATCGCGTACTGCATTTTCGGCAGTCGACTGTTCGTGGCGGCTGCGCACGATACCCAGTCGCGCGAGCCGTGAGAGAATCGGCAGCGCCACGTTGTCGCGCACCGATCGTCCCAGCACGAGCCCCTCGCGCTTCCGATCTTCGGTCACGAATCCGATGCCGGCCGCGATCGCGTCACGCGGCGAACGGATGGTGACCTCGCGTTCATCCACGAAGACTCGACCGCTCACATCCAGTTCGAGACCGAACACCGCGCGCGCGATCTCGGTGCGTCCCGCGCCGAGCAATCCCGCGAATCCGACGATCTCGCCCGACCGCACGCTGAACGACACGCCGTGCAGCGCCGCGCCATGCGACAGGTTCTCGATGCGCAACGTCGGCTTGCCCGCTACGCGCGTCGATGCCGGCACCAACTCGTCCACGTCGCGATTCGCCATCAGGCGGACCAGCTCACGCCGGTCAGCAGCCATGATCGGTTGCGTGATGACATGCCGACCGTCACGCAGCACCGTGATGCGATCACCGATGGCAAAGATCTCGTCGAGCCGATGCGAGATGTAGATGATCGCGACGCCACGCGCCGTCAGGCTGCGAATCGTCTCGAACAGACGCGCGGTCTCACGCTCGGTGAGCGCTGACGTCGGTTCGTCCATGATCAGGATGCGCGCGTCGAGCGACAGCGCGCGGGCGATTTCCACCAGTTGCTGCTGCGCGATGCTCAGCGCGCCAACGAGTTCATTGGGATCAGTCGTGGAGCCGAGTCGCGCCAACAGTTCCGCCGCGCCACGCACCATCGGCCCGTGGTCCAGCAACCCGAACCGCGTCGGCGCGCGACCGAGATAGATATTCTCGGCCACCGTCATCTCGGGGACGAGTGCCAGTTCCTGGTGAATGATCGCGATCCGTGCATCGCGCGCTTCGCGTGGTGTCGACAGCGCAACCGCCACGCCATCGATCTCGATCGTCCCGCTGTCACGCAGCTGGGCACCGCTGAGAATCTTCATCAGCGTGGACTTGCCTGCGCCATTTTCCCCGAGCAGGACGTGTACTTCACCGGCGCGCACCTCGAGATCGACGCCGGCGAGGGCCTGCACCCCGGGAAACGCCTTCGCGATCCCGCGCATCTGCAGTGCGGGGGGCGCGACAGTCACGCGTGCTGCGGTGCTGGCGGTCAAGTACGGAGGGCGGTTCGGCGCAGCATGTCAGCTGTCCTGCGGCTGTTGCTTCCACGACACACGGAAGCGGACCCATTGCACGATCGACACCGCGAAGGTGAGACCGAGCAACACCATCATCACCTTCGTGGGATTGTTGTACTGGAATCGCGTCGTCGTGGATGTCTCCGCCACAAACAGCAGGCAGATGATCGCGACGGCGAGCCACGTTTCCGACTTGTTCTTGTAGTCAGGTATCATGCCAACTCCGCGCGCAGTGCAATCATCAACGCCTCGACATCGGCAGGATCGTTGAACAGGTGTGTGGAAATACGATGTCCGTTGAACCAGTTGCCGGGAACGACCTTCACCACAACCCGGTGTTTCGAGAGTAGCACCTCGTAAAGCTCGTGGCTCTTGATGCGGTCGGGCAGCTGATAACTGAGCATGGGTGACGCCAGCGCGCCACGCGCGGGACTCACGACGCGCAGCTTCGGCACGCCGAGCAGCCCGTCGTGTACGCGCTGCCGTAGCGCGAGGTTGTTCGTCTCGATGCGCGCCTTGCCGATCTTCGCGTGATACGACATCGCCGCACCGAGGCCGGCCACACTCGGCAGGCTGCAGACGCCGGACGACGCAGTGTAGCCACCCCGCCCACTCTGCAAGGCGATCGGATCGACTGCAGTGCCGATGTCGGCACTCAGGTAGAGCAACCCGGTGCCCTTCGGCGCCAGCAACCACTTGTGCCCACTCGTCGCGTACACATGGCAGCCGAGGGCCTTGACGTTGACGTCGATCGCACCGACCGCCTGTGCACCATCGACGACCGCAATGCAGCCACGCGATCGTGCCAGCGCCGACAACTCTCTGACCGGCATGCGCAGCCCGGTCGAACTGTTGATGTGCGAGAAGGAGAGCACCCTCGTGCGCGACGTGATGCGCTGTGCGAATGCGTCGACGATCTGCGTGGCATCGTGTTGCGTCGGTGGAATCGGCACGACATCGAGTGCGATGCCGGATCTGCGCACGACATAGTCCCAGCAGACGCGGCCGCCGGGATGTTCCTGATCACTCGTGAGGACGCGATCACCGGCGGCAAGGGTCAGGCCCTGCGCGACCCAGTTCATCCCGTCGGTCGTACAATTCGTCAACACCAGTTCATCGGTGGTGCAACCGATGAACGTCGCGGCCTGCGCGCGGACGTCGTCGAGCATCTTCTCGTGCCTGCCGTAGCCGTACACCACGGGATTCCGTTCCAGCTCACGCCACGACGCAATCGTGGCGTCGATGACGGGCGTCGGGCTCGGGCCAAGTGAGCCCGTTTGCAGGTACGTCAGCCCAGTGTCGAAGAGAAAGTCGCCGGTATTGAGCGCCAGGCCTCGCCGACGTGCGGCGCGGACTTCTGCGGTGCGATCGTGCCGCGCCGCCGGCAGCGCACCGGCAACGACGGCCGCCCCGATGGTGGCTACGAAGTGGCGGCGCGATGGGTGTTCCGGTCCAGGCATGAGCGGCATACCGGCAGCGTAGTCGGGCGTAACGGCGTGCACCACCGCCACCCGGTGCCACAGCGCCCCTCCGTCAGTCTCGGCCGACGCGGACGTCTCGATCTGCTTCGGCGAATCACCCCGGGCTGCCGGCGACACGGCCAAACCGTTCCCCGGCGAACCGCTCTCGCGGCAGTGCACCGAGAAACATCCGTTGCGCCGCACGGTCGCGCCCGCTGCCCCGTTTTCGCAGATCTGACGCAGGAGTGGAATGAAGGATCCCATCCATCATTTCTCCTGGAGTCGCACATGTCGTGGAAGCATTCCGCTTTGCTCGCGCTCGTCGCACTCGGTGCCTGTTCTCGCGATGCGACGACCGCGCCTGTCGCGCCGTCGGTTGCCGCAGACGTCCGACCTTCTCCCGCGACGCTGTCCGTCGTGATGAGTCATCTGGACAGCCCACGCGGCATGGCGTGGGGCCCGCATGGTGCGCTCTACGTCGTTGAAGCCGGTTCGGACGTCGCGGGCCCGACCTGCGTCCCGGTCGCACGCGGCGCAAATTGTTACAGCGGTACTGGAGCGATCTCACGATTGTGGCGCGGCCGGCAGCAGCGCGTTGTGGCCGGTCTGCCGTCTGGCTACAACGCCGCCACACGTGACATCGGCGGCCCGCAGGATCTCGCCATCGGCGGCTTCGGCGTCGCGCACGTGACAATCGGCTGGGGCGGAGCGCCAGACGCGCGAGCGGGCCTCGGCGCTCTCGCGCGCGGATTCGGATCGTTGATCGCCGTCCTGCCGAATGGTCGCTGGTTCGTGGAGAGTGATGTCGCGGCGTTCGAAGCGGAATACAATCCCGCCGGTGGTCCGCTCGACTCGAACCCATACGGCGTACTGAAGGAACCGCGCCAGACCTTCGTGACAGACGCTGGAGGGAATTCACTCCTGAAGGTTCGAGCCAATGGCGCCGTGTCGCTGGTCTCGACGTTTCCGGCGAGCGCGGTGCCTGCAGGACCATTCAATCCACCGTTCGCGCAGTCGGAGGCCGTACCGACCGCAGTCGTTCGTGGACCTGACGGAGATCTGTATGTCAGCACGCTCACGGGCGTGCCATTTCTGCCTGGCGCAGCGGTGCTGTACCGCGTGGCAGAGGGCCGCGCGCCAGAAGTCATGTACCGCGGTCTGACGACGATTCTGGACTTCGCGTTCGGTCGCGATGGCGCGCTGTACGTGCTGCAATATTCGAGTGCACCGTTCCTCAACGGCCCAGGCTCGATCGTGAAGATCACTCGCGACGGAACGCGCAGCACGATCACCAGCGCACTGACGCATCCCACCAGCCTGCTGCTTGGCGAACACGGAACGATCTACGTCACCAACAACGGTGACAAGGCAGCAATCGGCGAAGTGTTGCGCGTCGATCAATAAGCGCGCGCGATCCGTTACGAAAACGGATCAGTCAGCATCCGAGGGATGGACCTGGCGATCGACCGTGCGCGTCAATCAGTCTGAATCAGACTGACGTGCACGGGCGATCGACAGTTCGTCCCGGAGCGCTGCGGCCGACGGAAAGCGTGCCGCGCGATCCGTCGCGAGGCAGCGATCAACGACACGTTGCACACGTTCCGGCATGTCACTCGGCAGCGCCGGCAGCGGTGTTGATGTGTCGTGCTGCAAGCGCTCGAGCACCGTGCCGGGAAGGAGACGGACACCGCTCAGCATTTCATACAGCACGACGCCGAGTGACCAGACGTCAGTCCGATGGTCCACCACCTCGCCACGTAATTGTTCGGGACTCATGTAGGCCGCGGTGCCGAGCACCGTGCCAGGGCGTGTGCTCGATTCATCCTCGAGCTTGGCGATGCCGAAATCCACGATCCGGGCCCCGCCCGCCGTGAGCAGGATATTCGCGGGCTTGATGTCGCGGTGCACGATGCCGCCGTCGTGCGCCGCCGTGAGGCCATCGGCGACATCGCTGGCAATATCGAGCGCCTCAATCAGCGGAAGCCGGCCACTGGCAAGCCGTGCATACAGCGTGGGCCCGTCATGGTACGCGGAGACGAGGTACAGCAGACCGTCGTCCGTCGTTCCAGAGTCATACACCGGCGCAATACACGGGTGCGACAGCGAACGGATGGCGCGGACTTCGTTCAGGAACCGGCGCGAGGCGATCACGTCCGCACTCACCCATCTGGCAAGCACTTTGACCGCGACAAGACAGTCGCGTTTCGTGTCGCGTGCCAGAAACACAGTGGCTGAGCCACCACGTCCGATCTCGCGCAGCACGACGTACCGATCGCCGCTGCCAACGAACCTGATCGATTCGCTCTCATGGCGAAGTCGGGCAGCGAGGACGGGATCGAGTGGAGAAGCGAGTGCATCATGCGCAAGGCTCGTGTTGGGAGCCGTTTGCGTCGTGTCGGTGCGCAACGCCGCGTGCAGTCGCTGGCGAGCCGCGGCCCAGTCGGCCTTCACCGTGCGCGGCGAAATATTCAGCGCGTCCGCTGTCGCTTCGACGCTGAGCCCGGCGAAGAAGCGCAACTCGACGACGCGCGCGGCCCGCGGATGCTCCCGTTCGAGCGCAATGAGTGCGTCGTCGAGGTCGAGCAACTCATGACTGAAGGCATCGACGACTCCCGAGTTGTCATCGAGACTCAGCGCCACACTGCCGTCACCACGCTTTCCCGCATTGCGGCGCCGGGACGCATCCACAAGCACCTGTCGCATGGCGCGCGCCGCGGCCGCGTAGAAGTACGCGGTGCCGCGGCTTGTGATACGCGCATCTCCCGCCAACCGGAGATACGCCTCATGCACGAGCTCTGTCGTCTGCAAGGTGATGCGGCCGCGTTCGTGCGCCAGTTGGCGATGCGCGATCACGTGCATCGCCAGCACGAGCTCCGCCACAAGTGACTCGGGTGGATCGGTCTCCGCGAACGCTGCGAGAGATGGCTGTACCACGGGAAGGCCATCCGGCGTGCGCGTGGAGCCCTCCTCGCTCACGGGACCGGTCGCAACAGCGCCTCGAACGGTCCGAATCCGTGCAGCGCGCTGAGCGCGACGGTGTAGTGCCACGTCTCCATCGGCTGCCCGCGCGCGTGCGCCTGCTGCAGCAGCGTCACGGCCTGCTCTCGCTCGCCCAGCGCACCGATGATCGCGGCGCGCCAGAAGGTGTGTTCGCCGAACAACCATTTCCTCGGCAGCGCGCCGAGCGAGTCCGCGATCGCGCGCGCCCGGTCACGGTGTCCAAGGGCGAGCTCCGCGAGCCCGAGATATCCCGCCGCGCTGATCCGCGAGGTATCGCGCGCCAACTGCGTGAACGCGGCGAGGGCCTGCTGCGCGTTACCGCTCATCAACTGCGCGATGGCGTCGAAGGATTGGCGCTCTGGCGACGCCGCCTGCGCAGGATGCCGCGCATACCACAAGCGCGCCTTCTCCAGCAGGCGCGCGCCGCTGGCGGTGTCGCCATGCGCACGAAACTCCATCGCGGCCAGGATACTGTTGGACGCGAACCGCCCCGAGGGGTCCGTATCAGCCAATGCCAACGAGTCCGCCAGCGCCAGTGCGCGAGCCGGTTGCCGCAGGCCGGCGAGCGTGCGCAACACGCGACCCTGCCGCCGCGACACGTCACCCAATACGTCGGGAGCGTCAGTCAGTGTCTTCAGCTCACGTGCAAAGTCGCCCGATTCGTGATAGGCCTCCGCCAGCGACTCGTCCTGCGCACGCGCTGCGACGCCGCCAATCAGCGCAAAGGTCGACTCCGCCGCAGTCAGAACCTGTATCGCCAGGCGCGCCCGCAGCATGTCCGTCGCGACTTCACCCACGAGCCAGAGGGCCACGCCGGCCGAATCGCGCGCGAGGAGTTCTTCGGAACCGCGCAGTCGGCCTTGAAAGTTGCCGTCCATCTCCGCGCGATAGATGGCGAACAGTGTACGCTCGGCCGCGGTAAGATTGCCCGGAAGGTGCTCGACGCGACGCAACAGCGTGTCCGCGCGTTCGAACTCGCCCGCGTTCATGTATTGCCGAGCCAGCAGGAAGTACGCTTGCACGTACGCGCTATCCAAAGCGATCGCGCGTTCGAAGTACGGCCGCGCACCGAGATTGTCGCCGCCGCGCGCAAACCGATCGAACCCGGCAGCGTACGCCTCGTAAGCCGCGTATTTGGGCGCCCGTGCTCCGCCAGGCAACACCTTCAGTCCCCGCTGGCGGGCGAGCGCACCGAGCAGTCGATCGGCAATCGCGTCGATCGCCGTGATAGGGTCCGTGATGCTACCGGTGGTCGGCTCGAACGTGATGACGCTGTTGCCGCTCGCGACATCAGTCAGTTGCGCCTGCAATTCGAGCGAGTCACCGCGCAGCACGACGCTCCCCGAGACAAGCTGGCCTGCATGCGCGGCACTGAGCAGGCGCGCCAGCTGTTCCTTGCGACCCGGACCGGAATCCCGCAATGCGAGCAGTACCGTCGTCGGGGGAACAACGTTGATCGATCCGAGCTGCGCAACGCGCAGAGCCAGCCGATCAGCGGCGACGCGCCCGACGTTGTCGTACTGGGCGCTGCCAGTCAGGTTCTCGAACGGGACCACCAGCAGGCGTGGCGCCGTCGCACCCGGCGCACTGGACTGGCGGAACTGTCGCACGGCGATGAACGCGCCCGCCGTCGCCAGCACGCCCGCCGCCACAACGGCCACCCCGCGCCACGACCTGCCGACCTGCCCGCGCGCCGTCGCCGGTGACGGCGTACCGGTCGGCGTCGGAATCGCCAGCGCGTCCAACTCGCGCACGAGTTCGCGTGCATGCTGTGGTCGGTCGGACGGCCGCTTTTCGAGACACCGCATCACCAGCGTTGCGAGCGCTCGAGGGACGGAAGGCCGACGGCTGAAGATCGGCTCCGGCGCTTCGACAATGTGCGCGGCGAGTAGCGCTTGCGTGGTGCGCGCTCGGAAGGGCGGAGTGCCGGCCAGCATCTCATATGCGATGATGCCGAATGAGTATATGTCCGAGCGTTCATCAATCGTTGGATCGGCACTCACCTGCTCCGGGGACATATATGCGGGCGTGCCGACCGCCACGCCCGCCGCAGTCACCGGCGTGCTCCCGACAGTCGTGGCATCACTCAACGCCTTCGCCACACCGAAATCCGTGAGCATCGCGATCCCATCGGACAGCAGGATGTTCTCCGGCTTCAGATCGCGATGAACGATGCCCCTGTCGTGCGCATACACCAGCGCACTCGCGAGCTCTCGCAGGAGCCGCACAACGTCACCAACTGGCAGTTCCCCACCACGCGCGAGACGCTCCCGGAGCGATTCGCCATCGACGAACGGCATCGTGTACCACGGCAGACCACCGACGTCCCCGGTGCTGAGTAGCGGCACGATGTGTGGATGCTGCAGCTGCGCCGCGACGGTGATCTCGCGCTGAAACCGTGCGAGCGACAACTCGGCCACGAGATCAGCGGGCAACAGTTTGACGACCAGTCGGCGTTTGAGCGCCGTCTCCTCCACCAGAAAGACGCGCGACATTCCGCCGCCGCCAAGCTCGCGGCCCAGCGTGTAGCTACCGCCGAGGGCGGCCTGGAGCGTATCACGAATGGTCTGAGGCACGAATCTGATCTGAAGGCGACGCGCCCGCGCTCCTGCGCTTCGTCACAGTATGCGCGAATGGCCACCCGTTGACCACTCGCCTACACGCCTCGGTCCGATGTCACGGCATCCGGCCGAACTTCCGGAGCGCCGCCAGCATCCGATCCACCGGCATCGCGTAGACGCGCAAATCGTTCGCACCCGTCGTCGTTTCCGCGGCCAGCAGGGCGTTCGTGATCGCCGCTTCCGTGGCCTGCGCGGTGGCCTTGAAGAGCGGCGAGATGCGATCGTTCCCCAGCATCTGTACCGACGCGAGATTCTCGCTGGACCAGCTTTTTGCGTTGGCGGTGCTGAACGCGACAAAGATGTCGCCCGAGCTGTTGCCGCCGAATCCACCCTGTCGGCCAATACCAAGCGACACGCGAGTGACGAGGCGCTTCAACTGGTGCGGCAGCAGCGGCGCGTCGGTGGCGACGACCACGATGATCGATCCCTGTTCTGCCGGTCCGGCATCATCCTCGGCCGGCGCGGCGCCGCACAGTGTTCGCGCACGCGAATCGGGTGGCACCGGACCACTGTTCGCGATGCAGGGCAGCAGATCGCGGATTTCCTCGCCAACGGGAGCACCGGCAATTCGCAGGTCGCGTCGCGCGCCGAAGTTGCACTGCACCAGCACGCCGACCGTGTAGCCACCTTCTTCGGCGGTCAATACGCGCGACGCGGTGCCGATGCCACCCTTGAAGCCGAGGCAGACCATGCCCGTGCCGCCGCCCACGACGCCTTCGCGCACCGGCCCGCCGCGCGCGCTGTCGAGCGCCGCGATCGCGTGCTCCGCCGTGACGTGAAAGCCGTTGATGTCATTCAAGCCGCCGTCGTACGTCTCCGCCACGACGGGCAACCACCACGGCTGCAGCACGTTCTTGCGTGACACTTCCCATCGGATGATCGCGTCGCGCACAACGCCGACGCTGTGCGTGTTGGTGATCGCGATCGGCCCCTCGAGGTAGCCGCTCTCCTGCACCCACGTGGTGCCGGTCATCTCGCCGTTGCCGTTGAGCGTGAACCACGCGCCGAAGACGGGATCGGCGTTGTCCTTGCCGCGCGGGTGGATGACGGTGACGCCGGTACGCACCGGTCCCTTGCCGACGACGAGCTTGCCGCTGCCGGCGATCAGCGTGGTGTGGCCGACTTCGATCCCGACCACATCCGTGATGGCATCGAGCCGCCCGGGCGTGCCGCCGATCGGGAGGTGGAGGTCGTTCTCGCGCGGCTTGCTCTGCGCGTGCAGCAGTGGCGCGGCGCACAGCACCGTGGCACACAGGCGTCGGACTAACGAAACGAACATGGGCGGCTCGGCGGGGAGAGGCGGGGAATGGATGCTGAACGCGTGCATTGGCATTTCGGGCTGGGTGACATGCGCCAACAATGCTCGCGCAGAGACGCGGAGATCGCAGGGAACAGCAAGAACCAGACGAGCGTGCCATGGACAGGGATGCCACAACTGCCTCGATACTCGCCGCCGCCATCGAGGTGCACCGAGAACTCGGTCCCGGGCTGATTGAGTCTGTATACGAAGTGGTGCTCGCATTCGAACTCGAATCACGCGGTCATCACGTCCAGCGTCAACACGGCATTCGGATCGCGTACAAAGGTCTGCGATTCGACGACGCGTTTCGCGCCGACCTGCTGGTTGACAATCGCGTACTGATCGAGCTCAAGGCGACGGCACGACACGAACCCGTCTTCGCGCGACAACTCGTGACTTACCTGCGCCTGCTCCATCTCTCCGTCGGCCTTCTCATCAACTTCGGCGCCCCAACGCTGATGTCTGGCGTCGCGCGGATCGTGAACCGGTATTCACCTGACAGCTAAGCACCTTCCCAGAACGACAGGATGAGTGCCGAAGACACCTCCGAGTGAGCAGCGAGACGCTGCACGTGCAGTTCTCTGCGCTCCCTGCGCCTCTGCGCGAGACCCGTTCTCACAAGGTGTCAGCGGCGCACGAGCAAGAGCAGCAGCCCTTTCTTCCCCGGCACCAGAATCTCGGCTCCCGTCGCAAAACTCGCCCCATCCTGAAACTTCTCGATCGCCGGCGCCCGGATCACGGTCGTCGCCGGATCCAGCCCGAGCGCCTTCCAGTCGATCGTCAGTTTCACGCGTATGTCATCCGAACGCCACGACCCCAGCGCGATCATCGCCGACCCTGGCTTCGTCCACGTCGTTGCCAGCACGTCCGCGTCGCTCGTCGTGACAGGATCGTGCCCCGACCACCAGCCGTGCATGGTGCTTTGCTGAATGCCGAAGTCATCCCACGCCTTCCACAGCGGCGTCGGGTCGCCCGCCCACGGCAGGCGCGCGGTCATGCCCATCGTCATGCCACGCCACGGATTGCCGCCCTTCTCAAGCATCTCGCCCATCAGGCCGAACGGGATACCGGAGATCTCGACCAGCCAGTAGTCGGGCCGCGAATCGTAGTCGAAGTACTCGCCGAACCAGAGCCGGTTGATGTACGGAAAGTGCTCCAGATAGAGGTTCGCGCTCGACGCGTACCCGTCGCGCGGGTTGTACTGGTTGGCGGAGTGCAGATCGAGCAGCGCCCGCGGATTGCCGCGATCGAGCGTCTTCCGCACGCGCTTCATCGTCAGGCGGTCAAACGCCACATCGTCGAGATACAACCCGTCGATGTGCTCGTGCTTCACGAGCCAGTCCAGGCCTTCGATGTAGAAGTTGTGCCAGCGTGAGACGCCGCTGTTGACCACTGCGGCATCCTTGTTCTCCGGCACATGCCAGGCGGCGATGTAGTCGTCGCCGAGATGCTCCTGCAGCCACGAGAAGCCGCCGCCGGGTCCGCGCGACAGGACTTCGTCACCGAGCGATCGGAGTGCGAAGATCTCCGGCGCATGATCGGTCAGCTCGCGCACGGTGTAGTAGATCTTGGTCCGCAGTCCGCGCGCATGCGACGAATCGATGTAGGCGCGCATCCCGTCGGTCTCGATGAACGGATAGTTGATCCACGGATTGATCCGATTGGCGTGATGCACATTGATCGTGTTTGCGCCGCGCTTCTGCACCGAGTCCAGCGGCACGAACGCATGGAAGAAGCGCGTATCCCACTGCCCTTGCGTGTCGAGAGGCTTGAACGGCGTGATCATCAACCGGAAGTCGAAGCGCAACGAATCGCCGGCTTCGATCACCAGCTCGCCGCTGTAGCACGACACCGTCACACGCGCCCCGACCTTCGTGATGTCACAGCCGCCCTTCCCCGCGTTCGCCCAACTGCGCGGCGCGACGAGCGGCTTGGACAGGTAGAAATTCGTGTTCAACGGACGGACGTAATGCTCGTCCTTGAGCGTGAACTGAATGCCCGCATTCACATCGCCGATCCACGCCGCATCCTGATTCTTCTTCGCGACGTCCCACGTCCAGTGGAAATTCTCCGGCCGATATCCTCCCTTCTGGCCGAGCCCCATCATGTACCTCGCGGCCTCGACCTTGAGTGGCAGTTCGAAGCGGACGTTGCGCAGCGCGGTGCGTTTCGTGGCGCGCAGCGCGACCGTGTATTCCGCCGTGCCGTCGAACTCGAGCACCGCGTTCGAGCGCAGTTGCAATGCGCCCGCGGTCTTGCGCGTTTCCCAGGCCACCGCGCCGGGTGCCCGCTTCGTGATGCGCGGTGGACCACCACGCCACGCGACGTCACGACCGGACGTAGCGGCCACGACCAGTTTCGCCGGCCCATCGAGAATCTCGCGCGCTGTGCTGCCGATCGCCGCGTTGTTCGGCGTGAAGTAGCTGCGGATGCTCGTCGGCATGCCATCGGTGCCGAATGTGAATGACCGACCGAGCAGTGTGATCGTCGTCCCGCGCACACGCAACGGGGTGTACGGCTTCGCGACCTGATCGTCCGCTGCGAGCTGCGAGTTCAACCACCGCAAGCGTGTCAGCTGCGCTGGCCTATCGTCTCCATGATTCTCGGCGACGTCGGCGCTCACATGCAGCGTCACCGCAATCGGTCGCGCTGCACCGCGCGACGAAGTGAGCGTGATGGTGCCATCGTAGTCACCCGGCGTCGCGTTCTCCGGCACATTCACACCGAACCAGATCGCCTGCACACGCCCAGCGTCCACGTGCAGCGCGCGCGTGAACTTCCGGCCGGACCAGTCGGTGCCTTCGAGATTGAATGCCGTGATCGCCGACGCCGGAAGCACCTGTGCGCCCCCGCGTCGAGTGAACGCACTCGCTGAATAACGCAATGAATCGACGCTCGATCGGTGCGCCCACACCCCGAGTTGCAGCGTGTAGAACTCGCCACGCTTCGCCATACCGGTGAACGGCTGAAACGCACCACGCTCGGCCCACAGGTGCGGCACATCCCTCGACATCCGGATGGAGTTCGCGCGATCCTCCGCGAACACCAGAAACGGTGCCGACGGATTCGCGTCGCGCAACGCCTTCTCTTCACGCGCACCGGCGATGTACTCCATCGGCGTGAACCGCGAGAATTCGTTCACGGCATCGAAGCCGGTCGTCGTCGCAGTCGCCAGGCCGCGGATCGATCCCACCCGAATCGAAACGGAATCCAGCGCGTGGCGCCGTACCCACGCCGTATCCGCTGCCTCGTCGACCACGCGGTACGTGATCCTGGGATAGTTGGAAGTGAAGGTTCCTGTGTACGGCATGTAGTAGACGTAGTAATCGCCAGCTGCCGCGGCCTGAAACGCGATATCGCCCGATTCGCGGATGATGGCGATGCGCGCCACGTTCTGCACACGTTGACCCGTGGCTGCCGACACCACGATGACATTCACGCGCTCCGGAGTCGGATCACGCCGCCGCCACGGGATGTGCACCACCACCACATCGTTGGGCGCATCGACACGAACCACCGCGCGATGATTGCCGAGTGAGTCCGGCTCCCATGTGCCGACGCCGTAGCGCAGCGAATCGGTAGTCATCCGTCCTTGCGCCACCGCGCGTGTCTGATGTGCAACGGTGGCGACGATCACACAGGCAAGGACGGCGCGGAGCGACATGTCGGTACGGTATCGGTGAACGAAACCTGCAGGAACCTGCTACTGCGTGCCACCGAGCTTCTTGAGCGCTTCGCGCGCATACGCATTGCCGGGCTTGAGCGAGACGGCGCGCGCGAACGCCGTACGCGCACCAACGCTGTCCTTCCGGCCGCGCAGGAAATCGCCCAGCGCAACGAAAGCGTGCGCGCTGTTCGGATACAGCTGCGCGTTCAGCTGCAGCAACGGCGCGACCTTCGTGCTGTCCTGTCCGCGCGCGACCTGACTGAGGAGATCGACCATCCCCTCTGGCGGTAGCACGCTGTAACCCATGCTGCGCGAGACCCGATCGTAGTGCGCCGTGAGGTTGGCTGTGGACGACATCGCCGACAGGAGGTCCATCCGATAGAAGTCGAAGATGTACCGCAGCGCATCGTACTCCGCGATCATCGGCACTGATCCATGATCGTCACCGCCGTAGTACTTGAAGCCGTACCGGATGCCATCCTTGTTGTACGCCTCGGCCACACGATTGAACTGCACAATCGATGCGAAGTGCCCATTCGGCAGCGAATCGTCCGCCGCCAGCGTGTTCGCCTGCGCCACATATAACGTGCGGCCGGCCGGCTTCGGCGCGGTGAAGAACCCCTTCGCCTGCGACAGCAGGAGACGGTGATCCCACCACAGACTCGGATCGATGGCCACGTATGCGTTGAACGTCTGCGGCATGGTGTACAACGCGTCGATCGTCGTCAGCCCGCCGAGCGAGTGCCCGACGAACACGCGATATGGCGCGGTGCGATACGTCGAGTCGATGTGCGGGAGCAGTTCCGTCTGCATGAACTTGAGGAACTGCGGCATCCCGCCGCCACCGCCGAAGGCCTTGTTCGGCTTGCCGTCGGGATCGGTGATCGCAGCCGTCGGCGTCAGGTCGCGCATGCGATTCGTGTTCGGGATCGCGATCACGATCATCTCCGGCAGCACGAACGTGCCGTTCACGCCAGTGCCGAGGATCTGGATCAGCCCCGTCATGGAGTGAAAGTGCGCGTCGCCATCCAGCAGGTAGAGCACCGGATACTTCCGCTGCGTGTACACGGTGTCCGAGTACGACGGCGGCAGGTAGACCAGATATGGCCGTTTTTCCTTCAGCGTGGCCGAGAACAGCGTATCCACTGTGCCGATCGTGATCGTCTTCGGCGTTGGCGTCGCCGTCGGCTGCTGTGCGATCAGCGCAGCCGGCAACAGGAACGCCGCCGTCAGGAGCGCCAGACGATTACTCATGGCACGATCTTCGGTGGTGTCACCGGAACGACGGTCGGATACGGAATACCGAGCTGCTCGAGATAGGTGCTGAACTTCGCCGGATCGTAGTAGTACTTCCGCATCTCGTCACGATACCGCGCCATCTTCTCGGCGTTGAGCCAGATCGCCGGCTGATCACTCGCCGCCATCAGCGGATGGTACTTGATCGTCTTCGTTTGCACGTTCACGAAATAGTCGCGCGCTTCCTTGATCAGCGTCGGCTGCATGATCAGGTCGAGCAGCGTCATCGCCTGCGCCTTCGCACCGGCAATCACGCCCTTGTGCGCGATCGGTGTCGCCATCGCAATACCGTCGGCCCAGTTGTGGCCGGGTGTTTCAGGAATGTTTGCTGGATAGCGCAGCGTCACGGTCGGCACCGTCCACGACACGTCGCCAATGTCATCGCTGCCGGTGCCGCCGCCGCTTCGTGCGGCTTCCTCGGGCGTCTTGAGTGGCTCGACCTTGAGGCCCAGGCCACTGTCCGGCTGGCTCATCATCCGCTGCACGGCGCGCGCCATGGTCTGATCGTCCGCGCTCCACGTCGGCATGCCGACGCGGGTGATATTGCGATGCATCGCTGTCGCAATCGGCTTGTTCATGTGCGGGCGCCACGCCGAGCCGATGATCTGGACGGTGTCGAGCGTTGTAAAGGTTGCGGCGGCGGCTGCGCGGGCCATCACCTTCGCGTCCTCGTACATCTTCGTCACCTTCTCGACATCACGCTCGCGGAAGTAGAACCACATCGCCGCGGTCGCCGGCACGACATTCGGCTGATCACCGCCGTCGGTGATCACGTAATGGGAGCGCTGCGACAGCTCCATGTGCTCGCGGTGAAATTCCCACGAGTTACCCATCGTCATCACAGCATCGAGCGCACTCCGACCGCGCCATGGAGCGCCAGCAGCATGTGACGCCTGACCACTGAACTTGAACAGCGCCGAAATGAGTGCCAGCGACGGCTCGTCACCCCAACTCACGCCGAAGTCGCTGCTGACGTGCGCGAACAGATTCGCATCGACGCCGTTGAATACGCCGGCGCGCACCAGGAACGCCTTGCTCGCGAGCTGCTCTTCAGCCACGCCCGGCCAGAGAATGATCGTGCCAGGAATCTTGTCCCGCGTCATGATGTCCTTCACCGCCAGCGCCGCGATGATGTTCAGCGGCACGCCACTGTTGTGCCCTTCGCCATGCCCTGGCGCTCCACGCACGATCGGGTCGCGCGCGCCGGTACCGGGCTTCTGATTGGCCTGCGGAATGCCGTCGATATCGGAGCCGAGGGCAATCACCGGCGACCCGCTGCCCCACTTCGCGACCCACGCCGTCGGCATGCCAGCGACGCCCCGGGTGACGGCGAAGCCATTCTGCTCGAGCACGCCCGCGAGATACTTCGATGTCTCGGTTTCCTGCATGCCGAGTTCACCGAACGAGAACACCTGATCGACCATCTGCTGGGCGAGCTTGGCGCGGCCATCGATCGCCTTCGCCAGTTCAGCTTTCAGCGCGTCCAGGCGCGCGTCACTGCGGGCCTGCGCGCCAAGCAGTGTCGGTATGACGGCGCACGCGGCGAGGAAACGAGCGATGGAGCGCATCACGGTCCCGTGTTCAGGTTGTCGGAGTCGCCGCGACGGCAGTGCTGTCCGGCTGGTCGCACGGTATGTCCGGCACAGCGGAGCGGCAACCCTGCCGTGCCGCACCGCGATCAGAACACGCGTCGCGCCAGCCGGTCCACGGTGAACTTCGCCGTATCGGCAATCGCCATCACCGTCATCACGCCGGCCTGCACCGGATCCGTCACGACGAGATCGGCCGCATCCGGCACGCTGCCGGCCATGTTCAGGCTCACGACGAGCAGCCCCTGCGCCCGCACCTCGCGCACCGCCTTCTCGATATCACCACCCATCAGCGCGCCGGCCAGCACGAGCGCCGAAGCGCGCGGCAATCGGGCCACGGCACGCACTGCCGCTGCCAGCGGCGCCTCACCCACCAGTGGAATCGTGTCCACCGAGATGCGCTCACCGCGGATGTTGTGACGGTCTGCTTCGGAAATCGCACCGATCGCCACCTGACCCACCTGTGCACCACCACCCATGATGATGATGCGCTTGCCGTAGATCATCTGCAGCGTGGCCAGCTTGTCTGCTCCACGCACGATCGGCAGTGCGCGCATCTCCGAGAGCATCTGATCGGACTCGCCAGGCAGTTCGATTTCGAAATACAGCGACGTTTCACCATCGCGTGTGCCAAGAATCTCGACCGACGTGATGTCGCCTTCATGGTGTGCAATGACACCGGTCAGCTGGTGCAGCACGCCGGTGCCACTGGTCGTGCGCGCCAACACACCGAATCGTTCACTCATCGGCAACGGTCTCCGTGCTGCAAGTCACAGTCGCGTCGCGTCGCAATCAGACCGACTTGCGTAGCGTCTTCCACGACGCCAGACACTTGCGCGCCGTCTCGAGTTCGCTGTAGCGGCTCCCTTCCTGCTCCATCAGATAGTACTCCACACCACCCACCGATTCGAGCGCCGTCACGATCTGCGCCCATGGCGATACGCCCTCGCCGAACAACACACGGTACGACTTCTCTTCGGCGTCCGTGCCCGGCGCCCAATCCTTCAGATGCGCGCACTTGATGCGCCCGGGATGTGCCGTGATCCACGCCACCGGATCCGCGCCGGCCTTGACGCAAGTTCCGACATCCAGCTGCAGCACGAAGTCGGCCGGCGTATTCGCCGCGATCACCTCCATCACGCGCTGCCCATCGGCCAGCTTCGCCCACTCGGCGTCGTGGTTGTGCCAGCCGGCGAACAGCCCGTGCGGGCGCAGCGTATCCGCAGCCGTCACGAGCTGTGCGCAGAGCGCCTTCCACTCGTCCGCTGTCCCGGTGGACATCGGCGGTGACGCGAGGATGATGTACCGCGCACCGAGAATCTGATTGATCTCGATTGCCTTCGTCATCGTGTCGCCCGGCGTGAACGAGCCGAAGCCGTTGTGCGTGGAATAGCAGCGCAACCCGAGATCGTCGAGCATCGCACGCACCTCCTTCGCGTATGGTAGCGTCCAGCCGAGGTACGGTGCATAGAACTCCACCGCGTCATAGCCCATCGCCTTCACCGCCTTCAGTGTGCCGGGCAGATCCTTCTGCTGTTCTTTGCGCACGGCGTACATCTCGATGCCGATCGGGAGCTTCCTGCCTGGCGCAATGCTGGTCGGGGCAATCCGCATCGCGTCCGCACGCCCGGCCAGCAAGGCATCGACGAGCAGCGGAGCCGCCGCAAACAGCGCCGCACTCGCGCCGGAGCGTGCAAGGAAGTCGCGACGCGTGAGCGGGGTCGTACGCGGTGAGGCAGACATGATGTCGGTGTTGTGAAGGGCGGTGGTCAGACGCTGGCGTCGATCGGAGTACGGCTACCGCGTCAGTGTCGCGGCGTACGCTGCGACGGCGATCATGTCATCCAGCGACAGATTCTTCGCCACGATCTGCATTGGCGCACTGGCGGTGGTGCTGCGCGCGCCGCTCTTGAAGGCGAGCAGTTGCCGCACCACGTACCCGGGTGAGCTGCCAGCCAGCGGCGGAACGACGCCCATCCCGCGCAGCGCCGGACCGTGGCAGCTGCCGCAGACCTGCTTCGCATCGTTCATCGGCTTCGTCGTGAGCCGCTTGCCGCGCGCGATGCTGCCGACCGGCACATACGCGACGTAGCCCACGTATGGGTCGCGATGTTCGTGACGCTCGACATCCATCGGCGCTTCGATCAACCGACCGCCGAGCGGCTCGGTACCCGCACCTGTGCTGAGCGTGTAGAGCCCGGTCGCCGGCGTGATGTGCGGGATCAGCGACGCCTCGACGATGCGCGTGCGCTGGCGTGGCTTGAGATGCGAGAAATACCTCGCCGCCACAGCGACTTCCGAATCCGTCGCAGCTTCCGCCACCTTGCGCATGTTGTCATATGGCACCCACGCGCCACCCTGCCACGCCGTCGTGCGCGCATGCGATTTCAAGTCGGCCACCTGCTGGATGATGTAGCCGACCGGCAGTCCCGCCAGCGGCGCGTTTTCCGGCCGACCGGTGCCGTCGGGCATGTGGCAGAATCCGCATGCGTACACTGCCGACGCGCGGCCTTGCGCGACAATTCCGGGCATCACTGGATGCACCGTGGGGTCCCAGTCCGGCGCGTAGAAGAGACTGTGCAGCTGCGACTCGGCGAATGCGATGCGCACGCGCGGCAGATGGATCGGCGTGACGCTGTCGAACGTCACTGGC
>JBBRLZ010000059.1:0-25846 GCA_038231095.1 Gemmatimonadales bacterium | reverse complement strand
GGCAGGTACAGCTGGATCGACGTCCCGATGCCGACTTCACTGAAGACGCGCGCCTGCCCGCCACTCTGTCGCACGAACCCGTCAACCATGCTGAGACCGAGACCACTGCCGCTCCCGACTGGCTTCGTCGTGAAGAACGGCTCGAGGGCACGCTGCGCGACGTCCTTCGTCATGCCGGTGCCATTGTCCGAGACGGAGATCCGTACGTACGTGCCTGCCGCCAGATCGAGCTCGTTCGGGATCGCGTCATCCGTGAAATCGAGATTCTCGGCGCTGATTGCGAGCACGCCGCCACTCGGCATCGCATCGCGGGCGTTGATGGCGAGATTGATGAGCGCGTTCTCCAGCTCACCGGCGTCGATCAGAATCCGCGCCAGCGCCGGCGCAACCATCGTGTCGATGCGGATCGACTCACTGATCAGTCGACGCAACACGATCACGGTGCTGTCGATCACGCGTCCGACATCAACCACGGTCGGTTGTAACGCCTGCTGTCGGGTGGACGTGAGCAGGCGCCTGGTCAGTCCTGCGCCTTTGTACGCCGCGCTGAGAGCCTCGCCCAGCAGGTCACTCGGCGTGCCGTTGGCCGCCAACTCCAGCTGCAACAGCTCGAGGTTGCCGCAGATCACGGCGAGCAGGTTGTTGAAGTCGTGCGCGACGCCGCCGGCCAGGTGCCCGATGGCTTCCATGCGCTGCGTCTGGTGCAAACGCGCTTCCATGGCGCGGCGTTCGGTCACATCGGTGTTCGTGCCGGAGATACGGATCGGCGCCCCATCGCTGTCCCGCAACACGACAAAACGCGAGAGCACGCGCACGTAGTGCCCCGCCTTGTGGCGCAAGCGGAACTCGGCCTCACAGGCCGTGGCACCACTCGCGAGATCGCGCTCGAGATCTGCCAGCACTTTCCGATCGTCAGGATGGAGCAGCGAGATCCAGAGTTTCGAATCGATCGTTTCTTCGTGCTCGCTGAACCCGATCATCTGAAACCAACGCGGCGCGTAATACATCTCACCCGTGCGCAGATCCCAGTCCCATGGCGCATCGGTGGAGCCCTGCAACACGAGGCGCAGTCGCTCCTCGGACTTCGCGAGTGCACGCTCCGCTTCCTTGAGGCCCGTCACGTCGGTGAAGCTGACCACCACTTCGATCAGCGCGCCGGCGTCGTCGAGCACCGGGTACGCGTTGCACATCGCCCACAGCTCGTGCCCGTCCAACTCGCGACGGACGCCGATGACGTAGTTCGTCACGACTGACCGCGTGCGCATCGCACGGCTCACCGGATAGTCCTCGACCGGCAGACTCGCGCCGTCCTCTGCGATGAACACCCAGCGCGGATCGGTGTCCACCGCGCCGAGAATACGCTTGTGCGTGATGCCCAGCAGCTCGGTTGCCTTCGCGTTCGCGTACAAGATCTCGGTGGACGCATCGTGAATGACAATGCCGGCCTGCAGCCGATCGAGCACCAGCGAGTGCCCGGCGCCCGGCAGGGTCGACGCATCGAGCATGCGACGGCGAGGCGTCACATCGCGGATCAGCGCGACGAGACGCACAACCTGCTGCTGCGCGTCGTGCGACGGCCAGACGATCAGGTCGTTCCAGAACGCCTGCTGACTCTTGCGGTAGCTGAGCAGCTCACCGGTGTACACTTCTCCGCGCGCCAACGCTTCACGCACCTGTGCGATTGCGAACAGCTCCGTTTCTGCGCCGAACAGGACGTCGAGTTGACGGTCGCGCACGTCGTCGGCGGTGAAGCCGGTCAGCGTGGTGAATGCGGCATTGCTGGCGACGATCCCGCCATCGGGGCGCATCTCGAGCGCAGCCCCTGGCAGCGACTCGAGATCGAGTGCGTTCCGGTTGCCTCGGTTGTTCAGCGCACCGCCGTCGGCGGTCATGCGATCTCCGTGGCCGTGGGTGATCTTGCATCATACCTCGGATGCCGCCGGTCTGCAGTCGGGCGACATCCGACTACACGGTACTCCTCACATCACATCTTCGGTTTCCGTCGCACCGCGTCCGCCGATTCCTTCGACAACCGATACAGCATCAGCGCGGCGCGCTCCGTCTGCATCGTCAGCGCCGGCAGGCTGACAGACTCCGTTGGTGAATGTGCACCGTTGCCCAGCGCGCCGAGGCCTTCGATCCCATCGATGAACGGCGCCACGAAGCTCAGATCGCCCGCGCCACGCCGAGCCGGGTCGCTGGCAGCGAGCCTGCCATAGCCTAACGCGTTGCTGACGTCGCTGTAGAACCCAAGGAGCTTCTCGCCGCCGGGCGTCACGGCCATCGGCGGATAGCCCTCGCCGAACGAGATCTCCGCCGAGGTGCCGAGGAGATGCCGTGCGACGATCTCCTGCATTTTCGCCCGGGCGCGGATCACCTGCTCCGGGTTCATCGCGCGCAGATCCCCCTGCACCCACGTCACCGGCGCGATGATGTTCGTCTTGCTCGCGGTGGTGCCGCGCTGCGTGAGCGAGTCGTACATGACGTCGCTGCCGCCGACGATCGTGCCGGGATTGAACGTGAGGTTGGTCTCGCTGGCGAGCTCACGGCGGAATTCGTCGAGGATACGCGCCGCCTCGTAGATCGCGCCGTAGCCGCTGCGAAAGACGCCCGATGAGTGGCCCTGCTGTCCGGTGACCTTCAGCAGCCATCCGCTCGCGGAGCGACGTCCGATCGTGGCTTGTGTGCGCGAGCCACCCTCGAATGCCAGCGCGATGTCGTTCTGCTGGGCGGCATCGATCAACGCCTTGCGCGCCACCGACAGCGGCTCGCCCGGATACTCCTCATCGCCGGTCATGATCACCGTCACGTTCGCACCGCTCAGCGTGCCTGCCGTCTGCATCGCTTTCAGGGCGAAGATCATGATCACATCACCACCCTTCATGTCATTCGAGCCCGCGCCTTTGCCGATGGTGTCCACACGCTCGAAGCGCTGGTTCGCGCCTTCGAAGACCGTGTCGAGGTGGCCAATGAGCAGCATCCGCGGTGACCCCGGTTTGCCGACGTGTGTGGCGACGAGATGGCCAGCGCGCTTCATGTCGGCCGGCACGTCCACCCAGCGCGAGGTGAAGCCCATCGAGTCGAGGGTTGCGCCAATCACCCGGCCAACCTCGCGCACGCCGGTGGTATTGAGCGTGCCACTCGGAATGTTCACCAGCCGCTCGAGATAGTTGATCTGCTCTTCGCGCCGCCTCGCCACGTCGGCGCGCATCGCCGTTTCAGCCGTGTTCAAGGGTGATTGCGCGCCGGCGGCGCCGGGCACCGAGAGACCAGCAAGCGTGGCGGTGAGCAGGAGGCGGCGGATCGGCATCGGGCGCGGTCGGGTGAGGAGACACGTGCGACGGGGTGGTGGCGACGTGGGCGCACCGTCGAGCATGGCACAAGTATGTCAGCGGATCGGCGCGGCGGTCAGGTTCGCGGATCTCTGTCGGCGCGCAGGCGCTCCCGAGCATCCCGACCGGCGCCCCCATATTTTCCACGACATGACAGACTCGTTCCCGATATCCGTTCTCCGGCACATCCAGCGTCGAGCACGCAGCCTGCCCGCCGTCGCAGTACTGCTCATCGCCTGTGACAGCCGCCCGTTCGACGCGTCGCAGATCCCCGTGATCGCGATCACGCCGCTCGTCGCGCTGCCGATCGTGAGCTTCGCATGGACGCCGGCAGGAGCGCAGCAGGTGCGCGTGTACAAAGGCAGCGTGGCCAACAATCAGGCGGATCTCGTCGTCTGGTCGGTGACCGGGACGAGCGTCAACACGCTCGTGTCGCCGATCGAATACGGCAGCGCGACGCCGACCGGCGGTGCCGCTGATACGCCGGCCAAGCCGTTGGTCCTCGGCCAGGCGTACACCGTCGTCGTGAGTCGCGTCGATCCGAGAGACGCGTCGAAGGTCGGCATCACGACCGCCGCACCGCGCTATCAGCAGTCGCAGACCTTCACGCTCTCGGATACGACGAAGCGGCCGTAGGGTCGCGCTGCATCGGGGTCCGGCCATCGCGCGCATTGGCGAGAACGTCTTGCGCCTTGGTCCTACATCACGCCGGCCTGCACATGGTGCTCGATGTAGAAGAAGTATGGGTTGTTCGGATCCATCGCACGTGGACCGGATTCCGGTGTCGTGATCGTCTCCGAGGCGACTCGGCCCGTGCCGCCGAACCAGTCGTCCACGATGCTCGCCTGACCCTCGTTGTAGATCGTGCTCCATGCTGCGCCGGGCGGACCGTAGGCGTACGACCCCTTCTTGCCGACGATCTTCTGCTCCACCAGTCCCTCGCAGATCCAGCCCGGTACGAAATGTTGCGCCGCCGTCGCGTGCTGGATCTGCCAGGCGTGCACCAACTCGTGGATCAGCAACTGACCGGGAATCGGATACGAATTCATCGCGGTCACGGTCGGAGTGTCGAACATCGCATCGCTCATGCCGATGTTGAGCAGGATGTGGTCGTCGAGCGTCGGCATGGTGAACGCGCGACCGCCGGCACCGACCATGTTCGTGATCCGGATCTTCGTGAAATCGAGCGAGTTCGCGAACACCGTTCGTGCGAAGTCTTCCTCGTCCGGCCGCAATCGACGGATCTTCACCAGCGCATCGACGATCGCACCTGCGGCGACGCCGAGAACGATCGCAGGTCCGAGCGCGAGCGGGCCCCAGATGAAGAGCGCGCCGCCGACGATGCCGACTCCAACCACGCCACCGAGTCCCGGCAGGTCGGCACCGGCCTGACCCAGTTCTTCGCCCATCAGCGCGCAGACCGCGAGAGCGCCGCCGAAGGTCTCCGCGACAATGATGAACTTTGCGAGGTCGGTCAGCACGGTGGCCGCAGTGCCGAGTAGGCCCGATACTTTGGATGACTGGGTGACCGTCATCGTCGGTGCGCTGCTCAGGATCGGCCAGATGTCGCGAATGAAGGCCGCGTCCCGCTCCCGGACACCCGACTCGTCCCAGTCGTGCTGGCGATCGCCCGGTGTGTCGGTGCCGAATGCCTCACCGCTGTGCTGCAGTGCTATCGCCGCGTGCCCGTCGGCGCCGTGCACCACGCAGCCGACGCGAAACGAGAACGATTCGAAACCCGTCGCACGCATGAAACCGTGAAAACGATATCGCCCATCGCGAAAAATCGTCACGCCGACTTCGCCGCCCAGAGCGTCGTCCGTGACGATCGTGGTCTGGAGCGAGAACGACGGGGGCAGCGCGGCGATGCGATCGAGGACCGTACCCAGACTGTGGGGTCGATCCATGTGCAGGTAGTGCTCGACCGAACTGAAATTCAGCGAGGCGCCCGGCGCGAAGCGCTGCAACGATGCGATACTGTCACGCAAGGAAATCACTGGAGCGTGACCAGGATCGGGACCAATCCCTGGCCCGCGTGGAGCGGGCGCAACGCTTTGCCGATCACGGACCCGAAGGCACGCGCGGGATCCGCGGCTTTCATCGCATGCCCGGGCAGACTCGATGTCGTGAGCATGTCGCCGACCGCAATGGCGTGCTGCGACGCATCGGCCATGCAATACACGGTGCCCATCAACGCCAGCGGGCGGCTCGTGGTGTCGTTCGGATCGTGACCCAGAATGATGCCGGGCTTGCAGTCACCCGCGCCAGACACCACGCCGGCGACGCGACGGTCATATGGCACTTCGCTCATGCACACGCCGCCACGCTCGTCGAGGACCATCACGCTCCCGGGCGGTGCTCCACGCGAACCCGCAATCGCGAAGTTCTCCGCATAGTCACGACCCGTGAGTTGAATGTCGCCGACGCAGAGTATGTCGCCTGCCACATTCAGCGCGCCGCCAATCGCGCAACTGTTCGTCACTTCGATGTCGCCCTCGAACTGCGCCGCGACACTCGCGCCACGTGCGAACAGTCCGACCCCCGTGTCGCTCGAGCTGAAGACGCCGAAATTGCTCACACTGAAGCAAGCCAGCGCAACCTTGTCACCGAACTCGCCCTCGGTGCGGATCACCTGCTTCGCGCCTTCCGGCGTGGTGACGTGTGCGATCGGCTTGTTCACCTGTACCGATTCGTGGCCGTGTCCGCCAATCGATTCGATCGGCTTGTTGACATTGAAGTCCTTGAACTCACGCGACATGTCGACCGACTCCGGTGAATGGGTGATACACTTGCGTTCGCTCCGCGTTGCCACGTACGCACATACCGCGATCGACATGGTTAGCGCGACGCGGAAGAGTGGTCAAGCTCAGCAGCACAGGACGCGTACGATGGAATTCACGGGCGTACATCGCAGTATAGGATCACTCTGCTTCGAAGTGCAATATCGTTGCTACGACTGCGAATCCACTGGTGCGAGCGTGCTGTGGAATGACATGATCTCCCACGTGGTACCATCGGCGCGCAGGAGCACCATCGGGAACAGTGCGCGGTGACGACCGGCCAACAGCCCACTCGACGCATCGAGATGCGATTCCACGTGCACCAGTGCGACATCCGCTCGCAGCGCGCGCGCCGACGTCGCGCGGTAGTGATTGCGGCTCCTGGCGTACATCGTTTGCAGGATCGCATCGTGCCCGGCCGCGATCGCAGGACGCCCTCGATGATGCTCGGCCCGCACGTTCACGAAGTCCGCGTCGGTGGCGAACGCCGCGCCGAACGCGTTGCCATCGGCGGCGTTCCGCGCCTGTTCGAGGGATAAGTCGATGGATCCAATGGCCGCGTGATCCGCGGCGGTGAGCAGTGTCGGCATGCTGCGCTCCGCTGCGCCGTGCGGCGCGTGTGAAGGGCGTGAGTGTGGTCGGTTGCCCCGCGGGAAGGGCGTCGCGACGCGTGTTGTCGTACCAGTCGCGTGGCCTTGCCGATGGCGCATGAGTCATGCAACCCGGTCCCGCGAGGTTCACATGAGGCGACGAGATCCCGCGAGCCAATGCCGACCGATCAATGCCCGGAGACATGCTCGCGCTTCGAGCGGCTGGAGTGCATCCTGGACAGCAAGCCGACACCGGCTGGTGTGGCGGTTGTGCCCGCTCCGACACCTCCGCACACAAGCGTACTGAGCGCGAGTTGCCGCTTTCCGTGGCAGATATTGCGTTTTCACGTACTACAGCGACACGTAGTGTGCGCCGCGCGCATCGTGCGCGACGACGTCACGCGCGACAGGCATTGCAGGTGATGTTTCATCACGGAGATGCACATGACGAAAGCACGCGACAAGCAGGCGAAGATCGATCCACTCGCGGGCTCGCACGCCGATGGTGGCACGCGACGCAAGGAAACGCCTGAACTCGAGGGGCGTATTCCCTTGCCGGAGGAACTCACGGGTCGCGCCAGTGGCACGGACGATGACCTTGTCGCGCTGTTCGACAATACATCCGGCGATCACCTCGCCGACGGGTTTCGTGGCGGCAGTGACGACGAGGTTGCCGAGGACGCCGAGGTGGACGTCGAGAATGTCGGTACGGAGGGTGATGAAGCTCTCGACGGCGACGAGACGTGATCCGCCGCTGATCAGTCCGGGCACCCGTTAGCTTTGTGCCGGAACTGACCGGCCCCGTCGAGGCGCGGCCGCGCAGCGCGGGGGGGTGAGCACGGAGCGCGAAGATGCACATCGGTCTGATCGGCGGGATCGGCCCCGCCGCAACGGTTGCGTACTACCAGCGGCTGTGCGCTCGCATGCGGCAACTCGAGGCGCCACTCGAGTTGACGGTCGTGCAAGCGGACGTCTTCACGCTGATCCGCACGAACCTGGCTGACCTGCGGGATGAGCAGGCGGCGATCTACGCATCACTGATCGTGCGTTTGAAAGCCGCCGGCGCCGAGTGTGCGGCCATTACATCGCTCGGCGGGCACTTCTGTTTCGACGAGACGGCGCGGATTTCGACGTTGCCGCTCGTGTCGGCCGTCACACCGCTCGATGATCACTTCGCGAACGCTGGCATCGCGCGCGTTGGTCTGCTCGGCACGCGCGTGGTGATGCGCACGCGACTCTATGGTCAGCTGCGCCGTACGACCGCGGTGGCGCTCGACGACGACATCGACCGCCTGGGGCAGTTGTATCAGGACATCGCGGTCAGCGGCACCTGCACGACCGCGCAGCGCGATGCGATGTTGTCAGCCGGCCAACGCATGATCGACGAGCAGCACGTCGACGCGATCGTACTGGCGGGCACGGACCTCAACCTCGCGTTCGAAGGTCACGATCCCGGGTATCGCGTGATCGATGCGCTCGATGTGCACGTCGGCGTGCTGGCGGAATTGGCTTCCGGGCGAACGACCCTGGCGTGAGCGCCTCGTGGTGATGGCATCTCGGCATCGGTAAGCGTTGCGGCGATGTGACGCGCGCCGTGGCGTCCCGCTCATGGTCACCCACTCTGTTCCCGCGCCAGTCCAGTCCCTATCGTGGTGGCGCCGTTGTGCCCGGGTCAGACGCGAGCGCGTCACCGGGCGGAAAGCACGTACATCCTCATCGCGTGTCACGCGGAGGCAGTATGTCATCCGATGCATTGCTCGAACCCCGTCGCGAGTTCCTCGCCATGGCCGGTGCCGGCGCACTGGCCATCGCCACGGGCAGCGCGACGAAGCACGCTGCGACCTTCTCGTCATCCTCGCCTGATCCGTGGCTCGGGCCCTTGTCGGGCAAGCACAAGATGTACTTCGATGCGACGAGTGCGACCGGCGGATGGGCGCTCGTGTACGCGATGAACTGGCTCGCCAGTGCGCCCGCCGCGTACGGTGAAAGGGAATCGGATTTCTCGGCGGTCGTGGGTGCGCGTCACTTCAGCGCCGTCATGGCGCTCAACGACAGCATCTGGGCCAAGTATCCCATCGGTGCGATGGTGAGCGTGATCGACCCGCAAACCAAGGCGCCGGCGAAGCGCAACATCTTCTTCAAGAGCCAGGCCGGTGACCTGATGTTTCCCGATTCCGCGATCGAGAAACTGCAGGCGCGCGGTGTGGTCATGGTCGCCTGCGGTCTCGCGCTCGGCGTCGTCTCCGGTCTCGCAGGGGGGCAGGTCGGCGTACCGGAGGCGCAAGCAAAGACCGAGTTCATGGCCAACCTCCTGCCCGGAGTGAAGGCGGTGCCGTCCGGCGTGTTCGCCGTGGCGCATGCGCACGAGAAGGGGTGTGCGTATTGCTATTCGGGGTAGGTGCGGCGCGTATTTCTGCGGTGCACGCGCCGTGAGCCGGGCGCCTCGTGTGTCACGAGGAACGCGATCGTGAATCCAGTTGCCGCACGTCATTCACTCTCGAGGCACAGAAGAGCATGGAACTGCCAGCCGTCCCCACCGGAAGCGGAGTGCATCCGATTCCGCTCGTTGTGATCTCAGCCAACAAGCTCGCGGAGTCTACCGCGTTCTATACAATGATGTTCGGGTGGCAGGCCATGCCGATGTCGAAAGAACTGACGGCGCTGAGCGCCGCGTCAGGCCCGAGCATCGCGCTCCGGGCGAATGTGCCGGCGGGCTTTCCGGGTGTCGTGCCGTACATCGGCGTGCCCGACGTCAGTGACGCTCTGGCGCGCGTGACAGCGGCTGGCGCCGTCATCGAGCGTGCGCCGTGGAAGATTCCGATCATCGGCGAGATGTCACGCTTCAAGGATCATAGCGGAACGATCTACGGCCTCACCAACAGCAGCACGTCGGGCGTGATGCCGCACGTGCCCATGCCGTTCGGCACCAATCCCAGGCCGCCGGTCGGCACCATCTGCAGTCTCGAGATGTATGCCACTGACGGCGCCGCCACTGCGCAATTCTTCGGCGTACAGTTCGGCTGGGGCTCACTGGCGACGATGGCGCAGTACATGGCGTTCGATCCGGGCGCTGGAGTGGGCGGTGTGTTTCAGTCGCACACGCCAGCGTTACCGGCTTTGGCCTACGTGTATGTCGCGGACGTGGGCGCGACGCTGACCGCGATCGATGCCGCGGGTGGCAAGCGGACGGGCGATGCAATGCCGATGCCGGGAATGGGGTGCTTCGGGTACTTCGCGGATCCGTCGGGGACGGCCATGGGGTTGATCGGGCCGTGAGCGCGCGCGACTGCGCTCACTCCGTCATTTCGAAGCAGAGCTGCAGCGCACCAGCGTACAGCAGCTGGCGGCCGATCGCAGGAAGCGCTCCACGGTCATCATGAATCGTCAGGAAGTGATTCCCCGCCAATTGACCAACGCGACTTGAAAAGCACGTGCTGCCATACGGCACGAGCAACTCGGCCTCACTCAATCCGGCGGGGTGCCAGAGCACCTGACCGGGGCTTGGATGACTCGTTGCATTCTCGTACCCGACGCCGAGATCGTAGTCGGCGAGTGGCACCCATCCCGCTTCGCCGCTCCAGCGCGCCTGCACGAGTCGTCCTTCGAATGGCAGCCGTGCCTGAAATGCGGCGGTCGTCAGTGGTGCGCGTTCGGTCTCGAACGTGGCCGCGAATACCGTCGAACCGATTCGTACTGTCAGCTGAGTCATCGAAGGTCATCTGTCGGGGCGGGATGTCTTGTGCGGTGGCGCCAAGCTATCGCGGCGGCGCTCGATAAGTTGACGCCGCGGAACGCCGCGCGGAATGACCGTCGTGGTGCGCCTGCGTTGCGGGCGACAACCTTCCATCATGCACTTCGCCTCCGCCCTTCGAAGGTGACGTGTTCCGCAATACCGGCACCGTGATGCCGACGATGAAGAAATCCATCTGCGGTGGTGAGCGACGAATAACCGGTTGGACCTACGGTTGCACCGCGAAGATCCAGAGCTGCGCGCCTTCGCCCGACGTCCAGTTCACGTTGTACGACCCCGCTGCACTCACATTTTTCGTCGCCGCTGCCGTCTGCACGAGGTTGCCCGTCGAAAGCACCGAATGAATCACGCTGAAGCCATTGTCCGGCGTGGCCGTGTGCATCGTGGCGGAGTTGCCGTCGCCCCACCAGAGCGCGATCAGTGTGGCGGGACCGGTGGTCGTTACGCTCTGCGACGTGAGTGGGCTGCTCAGGTCCTCGTTCCATTGAAAGTCCTGCACGCGCGTGGCGTTGATGATCTCGACGACTGACAGCGTCGTTTCATCCGTTGGCCAGCTGGAACTGCTCGGCGCCGTCACCACGTGGCCCGCGCCGCCAATGGCATTCGTCGCTGCATAGCACGCGGTCCCGGACGCGCCCCACCTCGTGTAGGCGTGACTGGTGCCGAGCTGCGTATACGTGTTGCCCTTGTTATCGGTCACTGCGGCGTGTGCTACCAGCACGCCGCGGCCGACGCACGCGATGATCGTGCTTCCCGAGGCCCGGGTGGTGATCGGCGCAATCGACACGGCGGCGCTCGACGACCCGTCGAACTTGAAGGCCACGGCTTGCGCTCCAAGACTCGGCGAGCCGCCACTGACGGCGGCGGCGGTCGTAAAGCTCCACGACGCATTCGCCGCCAGTGCGTTGCCGGCGACATCCTTTGCGGCGGTCGTGACGGTCGCTGTGTACTGCGTTCCGTTCGCCAGCGCGGTACCAGGCGTGAACGTCGCGGTGTTGCCGGAGACACTCACGCTGCCCGAGACCGCGACGCTGCCAGCGGTGGTCTTCAGCGTGACGCTCGCGGTGGTGAGCGTCGCATTCTGCATCGGCTCGGAGAACGTCACCGTCGGTGTCACCGCAATCGCCACGTTCGTCGCACCGTTCGCCGGCGTGTTGCCGATGATAGTAGGCGGTGTGACGTCGGCAGCGGCAACCGTGGTGAAGCTCCACGACGTGTTCGCTGTCAGGGCATTGCCGGCGAGGTCCTTGGCGGCCGTGGTGACCGTTGCCGTGTACTGCGTGCCGTTTGCCAGCGCGGTACCGGGCGTGAATGTCGCGGTGTTGCCCGTGACGCCGACGCTGCCGGACACCGGCGTGCCGCTGCCGGTCGCGACAAGCGTGACGCTCGTCGTGGTCAGCGATGCATTCTGCATCGGCTCAGAGAACGTCACCGTCGGTGTCACCGCAATCGCCACGTTCGTCGCTCCATTGGCCGGGGTACTCGCCGTGATCGTGGGCGGTGTCACATCGGCCACGGCCACGGTGGTGAAACTCCACGACGCGTTGGCTGCCAGCGCGTTGCCGGCGATGTCTTTTGCCGCCGTGGTCACGGTCACTGTGTACTGCGTGCTGTTCGCCAGCGCCGCAGTCGGCGCGAATGTCGCGGTATTCCCCGACACACTGACGCTGCCGGACACCGGCGTTCCGCTGCCCGTCGCAACCAGCGTGACGCTCGCGGTGGTGAGTGTCGCATTCTGCATCGGCTCGGAGAACGTCACCGTCGGTGTCACCGCAATCGCCACGTTCGTCGCACTGTTCGCCGGCGTGTTGCCGATGATCGTGGGCGGGGTTACGTCGGCGGCGGCGCCGGTGGCGAACATCCATGTGTAGTTGCTCGCGAGCGCGTTGCCAGCCGCATCTTTCGCGGCGGTCGTGACGGTCGCTGTGTACAGCGTATTCGCTGCAAGGCTTGCCGTCGGCGTGAACGTCACGGTGTTGCCGGTGACCAGCACCACGCCGGACACCGCGGCACCACCCGTGCCGACGAGCGTCACACTCGACGTTGTGAGCGTACCGTTCGTCATCGGCTCGGAGAACGTCGCCGATACCGCTGCGTTCAATGCGACGGCGGTGGCACCAGCCGTGGGGGACGTCGACGTGACCGTCGGCGCCGTCGTGTCCGGCGCCGGTACTGCGGCGGCGGTCGTGAACGTCCACACATAGGTCGCGGCCAGCGCGTTGCCCGCAGCGTCCTTCACAGCCGGCGAGATCGTGGCGGTGTAGAGCGTGCCGGCGGCGAGAGTGGCGGACGGTGCGAACGTGGCGGTGTTGCCGCTCAGCGTCACGGTCCCGGCGACGGCAGCCCCGGACGCCGCCGCGAGCGCGAAGCTCGCACCAGTCAGCGTGGCCGCCGTCAATGGCTCGGAGAAGGTGGCCACGACGCTCGTCGTGATCGCAACACCAGTGGCGGAATTGGCCGGCGAGACCGAGGTCACGCTGGGCGGGGTGACGTCACGTCCAGTGGTGCCGGTCAGCCCACCGTCCGTCCCGGATCCACCGCAGGCGGCGAACGTCAGGGTGATGACCGCCAATGCGGCCCGGCGGAGGTGCGTCGTGGCCCATCCGCCGCGTGCTGGCTGTCGATCGAGGCCATCAGAGCTGTGTACGGAGTGCATCATCGCACGAAGGATGTGACAGAAGAGACGCCAGTTGGGCCCGACAATCAGGTCGGGAGGTGAATGGCTGACGCCGCCTTCGCAAGATACGATCCAGTGCTGCCTTAGAGCGAGCTCTGCAATGAAAGTGCTCCTCGATGTTTCGTCCATCCCTCGCCCCGCCGTTGCACCCAGCGTGTTGCAGCCGAGCACTGTGGTGACTCGCGATCGGCAATCTGCACGTTGTCCACCCATACACACCGCGCGCACACTGTGCATGCAGCGGGCGCGCGGCGTTGTGCTATTCCGTCACCGTGTTCAGGGCAGCAGCACTTTGTCGATCACATGAATGACGCCGTTTTTCGTGACGATGTCCGCCGGGCCCACCGTCGCGCTATTGGTCGCACCGGCAACGGTGATCGTGCCGCCGGTGATGCCGACCGTAAGCTGCGGCCCCTGCAACGTCGTGAGCTTCTGGTTGTTCGTGAGGGAGCTGGACAGCGCACGAGCGCCGATCACATGCAGCTTCAGCACATTGCCGAGCGTCGTCGGGTCGCTCGGCGCGCCGCCCGGGATCGCAGCGAATGCCGCGTTGGTCGGCGCGAAGACCGTGAGGCCGGCGGTGCAGACTATGGCCAGAGACCACAGCGCGCACCGCGATCATCGCGCGAACGCGCACGCCACCCAGCACGAGCGGCGCCGTGACAGGTGGTGTGCAACAAAATAGTCCACGGGCGTCCCCACCCCGTCCGCCCGCCACGCCGCCGCACGCCGCGACGGTGCCAGGGCCCAACACGGGAGCGCGCCCATGATCCTCCTCAGTGTCCTCCTCGCCGCACTCAGCAGCCCCCCCAGCCAGCCGACTGCGCTCAGGCCAGCACCTGACAGCGCCGTGATCACTGGAACAATCACCGACCGCGTCACGCACCAGCCAATCGCTGGCGCCATCGTGTCGCTCCAGCGCAGCACCCGCACGACGAGCGATACCAAGGGCTGTTACCGCCTGCAGGTCATGCTCCCGGAACGCGGCAGGCGCGGCGTCGACGTTCAAGTCCGCATCATCGGCTACGCCCCCGAACTCCGTCACCTCACACTCACCGCCGCCGTCACCACCCTCGACATCGCCCTCGTTCGGACCCCGGTGCAGCTGGAATCCGTCGTCGTCAGTGGGAGCGGAGCGACCAATCATATCCGCAGCGCACCACACGCCGCGTCCATCGGTGTCGAGAAGCGCGTCGTCGACCGTTCCGAGGCCTATGCACCAAGCGCAATCGCCCGCGAAGACCGCGAGCGACGCCGCATCACTCGCGCGTATGACTCGACCACCCGCGATCGACCCAACCGTGAGCAGTACGCCACCCTCGTCGAAAATCCGTTCCTCGACGCACATCGCACGCCACTCTCCACATTCGCCATCGACGTCGATCGTGCGTCGTACTCCGACGTCCGCCGCTACCTCACGGCCGGCGCCCGCCCGCCGCGCGACGCGGTTCGCATCGAAGAACTGATCAACTACTTCCGCTACGACTACCACGCGCCGCCGGCACGCACGGCGGCGCCGCTCGACGTCACGGTCGAAACGCATGCGGCACCGTGGCAACCGTCGCATCGCCTGATCCGCATCGGCATGCAGGCTCAGCGACTGCCGCTGGCAGATCTGCCGCCGGTGAACCTCGTCTTTCTGATCGATGTGTCGGGCTCGATGAATGAACCGAACAAGCTCCCGCTCGTGATTCAGTCGCTGCGCCTGCTGACCGCGGAGCTTCGCGCACAGGATCGCGTCGCGATTGCGGTTTACGCCGGCGCCGCAGGCATGGTACTTCCATCCACACCCGGCACCGACAAGGCACGCATCTTCGAGGCACTCGATCGGCTGCAGGCGGGCGGATCGACAAATGGCGGCGCCGGCATTCGTCTCGCATACGAGACGGCGCGCGAGAATTTTCTCGCCGACGGAGCCAATCGCGTCATCCTTGCGACCGATGGTGACTTCAACGTTGGTACGACCAGTGACAGCGATCTCATTCAGCTGGTCGAGACAGAACGCGCGAGCGGTGTCTTTCTCACGGTCCTCGGCTTCGGCGTCGACAACACACAGCACGCGAAGATGGAACAGCTCGCGGACAAGGGAAATGGACAGTACGCCTATATCGACGATCTCGCCGAGGCCCAGAAGGCACTCGTCCGCGAGATGGGCGGCACACTCGTCACCCTCGCGAAGGACGTGAAGATCCAGGTGGAGTTCAATCCGGCGCGCGTGCGCTCGTATCGGCTGCTCGGATACGAGAATCGCCTCCTGCGCGATGAAGACTTCAACGACGACACCAAGGACGCCGGTGAGCTCGGCGCAGGACACAGCGTCACCGCGCTGTATGAAGTCGAACTGACTGATGCGCGGAACATCGCTGCGACCGGCACGGTCGATCCACTGCGCTACGGCACGGGTACGCGTCGCGTCTTACGCAACAGCGGCGATGAACTCGCGTTCGTGAAGGTGCGCTATCAAACCCCGAAAGGCGGCAGGAGCGCACTGCTCTCATGGCCGGTGATGGAGTCCGAGAGTGCACCGAGTGTGGACTACACGTTTGCGAGCGCCGTCGCGGGCTTCGGGCTGTTGCTTCGTGACAGTCCGCACAAGGGCAGCATCAGCTGGCCCGATGTGCGTCGTCTGGCCGGGCGTGGGCAGGGGGCCGATGGGGACGGTGATCGCGCCGGCTTTCTGCGACTGGTCGGCATGGCAGAGCGCGTCATGAGTGCGACGGCGCGTGCCGGAGTGCCTCGGTAGCGGGCACGAGATTGCAGCGCGTCCGGTCAGCGTCGCGCATCCACAGCCCGATGCTGGCCGGACGTCCGGTATCCGGTCTCGACGACGCGCGACAACTTTCGGAGAGGCCGGTCTCAAGCAACTCCGGGGGCTGGCTTCGCCGCGTTCCAGTCACGTCTCACCGGTGTCACATGTCCGCCACTCCGTCACGCTCCGCTGCGGCACGCCTCGAACACATGCAGGCGTCGCCGCGCTTCGACGGTCGCGTATTTCGCAACACCGGCAACGCGAAGGTGGGCCTCCAGCCCGGCACCGTGATGCCGACGATGAAGGAATACCTCTGCGGAGGCGAGCGACGCGTGCCGGGTGCGCCATTGCCACTCGATGACCCCCGCAGTGCATGGCGCACACATCCGGAAACGCGTTTGCGCACGACATGGCTCGGTCACTCGACGATGCTGTTCGAGATCGACGGCGCACGCATCCTCACCGATCCGGTCTGGACGAAGCGCGCGTCACCCGTGCCGTTTGCCGGGCCGAAGCGCTTCCATGCGCCACCCGTGCCGATCGCCGCGCTGCCGGAGCTCGACGCGGTGCTGATCTCGCACGATCACTATGATCACCTCGATCGTTCTGCCATCCGTGCACTCAACAAGCGCAACGTCCGATTCATCACATCACTCGGCGTTGGCGCGCATCTCGAAGGATGGGGTGTGCCGCCGGAACGGATCACGGAGCTCGACTGGTGGGAGCAGACGACGCTCGAACCGAGTGGCGTGGTGATCACGGCGGCGCCGTCGCAGCATTTTTCCGGTCGCACACTGCTCGATCGCAACGCGACGGCGTGGTCGTCGTTTCATCTGCAGGGGCCGTGGCATTCGGTGTTTCACGGTGCGGATACGGGCCTGACGTCGGAGTATGCGCACATCCGGGATCGCTTCGGAGTGTTCGATCTGGTACTGCTCGAAATCGGCGCCTATCACCCGGCCTGGGGTGACATCCATCTCGGCCCCGAGCATGCACTCGAGGCGCACGCGATGCTCGGCAGTGGGACGTTGCACCCGATTCACTGGGGCACGTTCAACCTGGCGATGCACGCGTGGGATGGGCCGATCGAAACGCTCACTGCGCAGGCATCGTCGCGTGGTGTGTCACTGCTCACGCCGCGGCTCGGTCAGGCCGTCGAACCCTCGCGCGTGGATGGCGTGACGCCGTGGTGGCGTGCGGTGGTTGCGGAAGAGCGCGCGACAGGAAAGAGTGGAGCTGTGCCGGAGACGTCCGAAGACCTGTCGGCCGTGAGCTGGCCGGTCGACTGACCGGGCTGCCCGGCCGCACCGCGCAATGCTGCCGAGGTGTGATGATGAGCGATTCGATCGAAACGAGAGCGCCTGCACCCGGCGCGCCGTCGGACGTGCTGATGGCGTTGTACGTGGGCGATCGCGACAAGGCGAGGACACTCGCCGCCGGCATCACCCTGACACTGCCGGAACTCGCGGCGTTCGGAGAGCTGATGCCTGTGAGCGCGCGGGTGTCACAGCATCCGGTCGAGTTGCACGACTACAGTGGCGATGGATGGACCGCGCTGCACCTCGCCGGTTTCATGGGTTACGCAGGCGTCGTCGTGCGGCTGTTGCGCGCTGGCGCCGATACGGCGGCGCGCAGCCGCAACCATCAGGGAAATTTCGCGCTCAACGCGTCGATCGCGGGTCGCAACGAGATGCCCGTGATCACGGCGCTGCTTGCCGCGGGCGCCGATCCCGCAGCAGTCGATGCACAGCGTTACTCGCCGATTCATCTGGCGGCGTCGCGTGGTGATCGTGCGGTGTGCGAGTTGCTGCTCGCCTGCGGCGCCGTGCGCAGCGTGCTCACGGCCGATAAGAAGTCACCGGGCGACATAGCACTCGAGCGCGGGCACGTGGATCTCGCCGAGTGGTTGACGCGGGCGTGACCCGGTGGTGCCGCGCAGTGCGAGTCACCGCGCCAGACTAACTTCGTCTGACACAGTTCGTTTTGACACCACACTCCTGACCGCCCCCCCTCATGGACGTCACCGATATCCTCGCCCAGATGGGCGGTCTCAAGTCCGTCGCCAATGAACTGGGCATCTCCGAAGCGCAGGCCACCACCGGTGCCGCCGCACTGATTCCGGCCATTCTCGGTGGCTTCAAGAAACAGGCGCAGGCACAGCCCAGCGGTCTCGATGGCCTTGGCGGTTTGCTCAGTCAGCTCGGCGGCGGCGGATTGCTCGACGCCGTGCTGGCGCCCGCCGCAACCGACGTCAGTCAGGGCAACGGTGTGCTCGGGCAGATCTTCGGGTCGAAGGACGTGAGTCGGACCGTCGCACAGAATGCCGCGACAAGCACAGGCCTCGACGTGAACGTGCTGAAGAAGATGCTGCCGATGATCGCGATGCTCGTCGCGGGCTACATGGCGAAGCATCACGCGAGCGGCAGTGCCGACTCAGCGGATGCCGCGCAGCCGGCGGCCGAGAGCGGCGGTGGATTGGGTGGACTGCTCGGTGGGTTGCTCGGCGGACTGACCGGTGGCAGCGCAGGTACGACGCCGATCGGCGGCGGCCTGGCCTCCATGATCGACATGAATCATGACGGCAACGCACTGGATGACATCATCCGCATGGCCGCCAAGGCGATGAAGCAGTAGCACTTCAGCATCGACCATTCCTTCCTCAGCACAGTTGATGACAGTCGCAACGCTGCTCTCACTCATCCTGTTCGCGATGCCGCCTGCGTCATCCGTCGTGAAGCCTGCTGCGTCATCACGACGCGTCATTGCGCCGAGTGCAGCACCGCTGCGGATCGGCATCGTCGGACTGACGCACGACCATGTGCGCGGACTCGTGGGTCGTGCGAAGACTGGCGACATCGAGATCGTCGGGATCGTCGAATCGGACAAAGCACTCGCACGCGGTTACGCGACGCAGCTTGGCCTGAGCATGAACCTCGTGTTCGACACGATGCGCGAGATGGCGGAGCAGGCGCATCCGACAGCCGTGGCGGCATTCGGCAGCACGCTCGAGCATCGCAGCGTGGTGGAATTTGCGGCGCCTCTTGGCATTCATGTGATGGTGGAAAAGCCGCTCGCCGCGAACCTGATCGATGCGAAGCGCATGAAGACGCTCGCCGACACGTACCACATCCGGTTGATGGTGAATTTCGAGACGACCTGGTACGCGACGCTCGCCGAAGCTGCGAACGTTGTGCAGGCCGACCAGATCGGTCCGGTGCGCAAGGTCGTGGTACGGGACGGACATCAGGGGCCGAAAGCGATCAATGTCAGCCCGGAGTTCCTTGGCTGGTTGACGGACCCGGTGAAGAACGGTGGTGGTGCACTGATGGATTTCGGTTGCTACGGCGCGAACATCATGACGTACCTGATGCGCGGTGCGCGTCCGACGTCTGTGACCGCGGTCACACAGCATCTGCAGCCGTCGGTGTATCCGAAGGTCGATGACGAAGCGACGATCATCGTCACGTATCCGGCGGCGCAGGCGGTGATTCAGGCGTCGTGGAACTGGCCCGTCGGGCGGAAGGACATGGAGGTCTACGGCACGCGTGGGTACGTGATGACCGACAATCGCAGTCAGCTGCGTCTGCGCACGTCGGAAGCGACCGCGGAAGTGACGCGTCAGTTGCCGGAGCGTGCGTCGCCACAGCACGATCCGTTCGCCTACTTCAAGGCGCTGATCGCCGGGGAGATCACACCGGCACCGTACGATCCGTCCTCGCTCGAGAATAACATGCTGGTGATGGAGATTCTCGACGCGGCGAGTCGCAGCGCAAAGACGGGGCGGACAATCACGCTCTGAGTCGGTGTCAACCACAGCACGGAATGCGACGAGGGCCGTCACGACGAATCGTGGCGGCCCTCGTTGCATGCGGTACGTCGCGCATGATCGATAATGGTCGAGCTATCGGGCAGGGATGCTCAATTCGCGAGCTTCTGGAGCAGTACGATGTGCGCCCCTGAAACCCCCGTACCCTGGAACGAGATCAGGACGAGATACAATTCGTTTCCAATCGCTACCAGCCGCGAATTGATGGACTGCACGTCGTTGGGGCCGCTGACCGTGAACTGCGGAACCTCACCGATACGCGTGCCGATCGGCGTCCAGCCTGTTGCCGTGTTGCGCTGGACGATCACGCCATAACCGACATTGATCACCACATTGGTCCAGCTGACGACGGCATCACCATTGAGCGATGCGAGCCCGATATCGGTCGGCGTGTTACTGAACAGCTGACCACCCGCTGGAACGAAACCACCGGTGCTCGACCACGATACGCCGTCAAAGCGATCGACCGCCGTTCCTTTCGTGGATCCGCCGGCTGACGCGACCCGGGCGATCCAGGCGATGAATGGCTGTCCCGCGGCGTCGAAGCGCATTCGCGGTGCATCCAGTTCGGTCACGTTGTTCGATGGCAGGCTGCCGATAGTCTCCCACGCCAGCGTGCTGGTGTTGAAACGACGTGCCAGAGCACCGGCTGCGTTGCCCGCGGGCGACCCGGTGACGAGCCAGATCCGATTGGTCGCATCGACCTGAAGATCGAAGGTTCTGTCGACGGGCAATGGGAACGTGTCCCCAGCGGAGTCCGGCTGAGCAAGGCCCTTCCACTCCGCGCCGTCGAATCGCTGCACGACCACGCCGTTATCGGACGGATAGGCCGCCAATGGCGCATCATTGCCACCGATTGCGATTGCCGGGGCAGAGTTGCACGCGGCAAAGCCAGTACTGGTGCGCGGGAGCGTGCCATTGTTCGCGCCGAGGACCTGCCACGTTCCCGCGTTGAATCGCCATGCAGAAACAGCGGTACCTGATGCGGGTCTGATGCCAGCCAGCACCACAGCACGGTTCTGGCTGTCGAACGTGAATCGCACAGTGTTGCCTGTGAACGAACATGGCTGTTCGATGACCAGATCGGCCGCGGCCGCTTCCCACGCCGTGCCGGTCCATCGCTGCAACGTCAGGCGACTGGCAGTCTGTCCGTTCTGCCGGACGACGCCCACCACAACCTTGCCGTTCCTGTCTGCGATCGCGTCTGACAGCGCCAATATCCCGACGGTGTCCAAGGTCGGTGCGATCTGCTTCCAGAGCGTTTGCGTGACGGCCGCTCGCACGGTAGCTGGGGTGGAGGGTACGCGCGGTCGAAGCTCGAGCGTGTAGGTGCCCGCCGCGGGCAGCGTCAGCGATGCACCGCGCGCTGTGTCGGGCAGCGCCGACCCATCCAGCAGTACGGCGCCGGTCGGCGAGAGTACGCGCACATCGGCCGCGCCTGCGGACACACGCCGGGCCACGTAAATCGTGGTCGGTGACGCCACGGAGAATGTGCCGTTGTACGTGGAGAATTGGGCCAGGGAGCGTGTAACGTCGAGAGGAAGCGACAGCGCTTCTGTCTGCAGGCCGCCCAACAGATCGACCTGCAGCCGGAATGCCCCTGCCGCATCGAGACCAATCTCCAGCGTGAACGTGCCATTCGACGGGAGCGCAGTGATGAGCTGTGCGCCGCTGCCGGTGATTGTCGCCGACCCGAGGACTGTGGTGCCCTGCAACAATCTCACTCGGCCAGAGAGCACGGACCCGTTGGCTGGTGACAGCTGGATGCGCGCGTACTGCGGATATGCGCCGTTGAAGGTGAAGAGCGCTGTTGATTGCAGCGGAGCGAGACTGCGCACGCCATCAAATGGCAGCGCGATCGCCTCCGGTGTCGGCCCTGCGACCGCGAAGAGGGGACGCATCAGGATGATTGCGTCTGCTGCCACACCCACAGGCCCGTTGACGATCGTGCTGCCGCCCCACGTGCCATTGAGCGCGGTACCGGTCAGCCTGACGTTCACGTTGGCCGGAACCGGCACGATCACGCCACCAGCAATGGGGACGGTCGTGCGGCTCGAAAAGCCCGCGATTGCCGGAGAAACCGCCGCCGCGGCCGCGGTGCGCGATTTCGTGGACACCACCCGAGGTCCCGCGCCAGCGCCTCGGTCCATCTCCGCCAGCATGTTGCAGATCGTGGCGGTAGCAAAGGTGTCGTTACCGCCGGGAATGCCGATGTTCGTGTCGTACACGCACTTCGGTTTAGCCCCAGTGGGGTCGAAGCCGAGGTCGGAATTCCACCACGAGAAATGCGTGACCGCGGCCCGCAGGGCGAGGCCCGACGGCGCACTTGCCGATGCGACCACCGTGCCCTTGCCCTCCTGCACCCACGTGCCCGTGGTCTCATCAAGGGACCACAAAGGTGTGGTGTCGCCAACGGTGAGAATGGCGCCGCTCAGCCGCTTCGTCGCATACAGTGGCAATTCGATCGTGGCGCTCCTGCCCGGCGCGACCTGCACGTTTTGGCCACCCGCGGTGAGCACGTACTCCGTGGTGCCGAAACTCACGATCGGTGTCGCGGTGCCAGCCTGCATCAACCCGTCGAACCGACCAGGAAAGCCACCGGCTGCGGGCTGCGTGACGTCCACGGGCGTGATCGAGATCTGCACGGCACCCGTCACGGCGCCGCCGGTGGCATTGACGAGCGCGTTCGCAGGCAACGTGATCAGCGCCCCATCGCGACCGGTAAGGCTGCCGCCGGCAGTCGCATCGGACAACGTCAACGCCGCGTCACGCGTGCGCATGACCACTGCGAAGGCGGCGTCGCTACCCGTCGTTGCGGGCAGCGTGATGGGAAGAAACTGATCGGCGTAGCCCGACTTGCTGAACTTGAGCATCAGCGGCGTGGCCGTGCCGAGCATCAGCCGCGCGCTACCCGATGAGTCTGTGGTCGCGCTGCCAGTGCCCCCGACCTGCGTGATCGACACGCCGCCGATTGCTGTGCTGTCGAGCGCCTTCACGACACCTTGCACGCTGAGCGTGGACATCGCTGCCGGTGGTGCGGCGATCGTGATCGTTTTGCTGACGGCGCCAGAGCGATTCGCGCCGTCGAACACCGTCAGCGTGACGCTGCGCGCGCCGCCCGAGCCAAAGGTGCGTGTGATTGTCTTGCCGCCGCCGCGCTGCCCATTGCCGAAGTCCCACACGTACTGCAGCGCACTGCCATCTGTCGATGATGATGCCGTCGCATCGAACGTGACGGGATCGAATGCGTTGGCCGTTGCCGCAGCGATAAAGGACGCTGTGGGGACGCTGGCCACCACTGGTGGCGTCGGTGGTGTGGGCACCGTTCCGCCAGTCGGTGTGTCACTCTTGCAGCCGAGCATTCCGAGACTGACCGCGAGAACGCTGGACCAAAGGACCGCGCGGACGATGCTGGCCATGACGCTCTCTGGCAGGCGTTTTCGGACGGGTTCGACGTGGCGCGTGCATGCCGCAACGCGAACAAGACTACGTGACCATGGGGCCTGGACTCTCGCAGCGCAATCACGAAAGCGGCGCGCGGTGCGACACAGCGGAAAGTGAATTCGTCTCTTCAGAAACGCCTATCAATACGCATTATGTGTGACGCAGGGCCGCCACGATGGATCGTGACGGCCCTGCGCTGCGAAGCTGCAATTGCGGTATCAGGCGCGGGCTACTCGTCGCGACGGTCGAGCGCTGTCTGCAGGGCCATGCGCAACGCCGCCGCGTGATCAAGTGCCGTCAATTCGCGACCCTGCGCAGCAGTACGATCTTGACTTCGTTCGTTCCGCCTGCGAGCGGCTGACTCGCGATCAGTGCGAGATACAGCTCGCCTCCGATCGACACCAGCTTCGATGAATTGGACCGGGCATCGTTGATGACGCCGGGCGTGAATTGCGCGATCTCACCGAGGCCTGTTCCAATGGCAGCCCAGCCGGATGCCGTATTGCGCTGGGCAATGACACTGGGACCGAAGGTATTGGAACTCGTCCAGCTCACGACGGCCTCGCCATTGACGATCGCGAACCCCAGATCATTCCCTCCGGCGGCGATGAAGTTACCGCCAGCCTGGAACCCGCCGGTGGTCGACCAGGCGGCACCGTCGTAGCGGTAGACCGCGACGCCAGGCGATGCGACGCCGCCCGTGCCGACTGACGCAACCCATGCGACAACCGGCAACCCTGCTGCATCAAATCGCAGCCGCGGTGTCTGCAGGCCCGACGTATTCGTCTGTGTGAGACCGCCGCCGATTGTTTCCCACGCGAGCGTGGTGGCGTTGAATCGGCGGACGAGCGCACTGATACCGGTGAAAATCGGCGAACCCGTCACGAACCAGACGCGCCCTGCTGCGTCGACGTTCAGGTCGTAGTTGCCATTCTGCAGTGGGAAGACGTCGCCGCTCGTATCCGGTGTGACGAGGCCCTTCCATCGTGTGCCGTCAAAGCGCTGTACGACGACGTTGTTGTCGTACTGATACGCTGCGATCGGCGCTCCGTCTGAGCCGATCGTGAGCGCAGGGAAGATGCGGCACGATGCGCCGAAGACGCTGGTCAACGGAAGCGTCCCATTGTTTGGGCCAAGTGCCTGCCACGCTCCGCCGCTGAAGCGCCGCACGGAGACGAAGGTCGACGCCGCGGGGTCATTTCGGTTGCCGTAGACGACGACCGGATTGTTGGCGTTGTCGAAGGAAAAGTTCATCATGTTGCCGCTACCGCTGCAGGCCTTGTCGACCACGAGATCGGTGGCCGCGGCTTCCCACGCGGTTCCGGTCCATCGTTGCATCTTGAATCGATTCGAGTTCCCAACCGCCTCGGTGTACCCGACGACGACCTTGCCGTTGCGGTCTGCCTGCGCATCGACGAGTTCGAACGGGCCGCCTGCCGAGCCCGCATTGGCGATCGACGGCGCGATCTGGGCCCAGAGTGTCTGCACGGCGCTCACGCGGACGTTCGTGGAGTTGCCGTTGACCCTCGGTCGGATCTCGACGGTGTATGTCCCCGCTGCGGGCAACGTGATCGAGGCACCGCGCACCGCATCCGGGAGACTCGCGCCATCGAGGAGCACGGCGCCGTTCGCCGCCAGCACGCGCAGGTCGGCCTGACCGAACAGCAGTTGCCGCGCGAGATAGATCGTTGTTGGCGCAGTTACCGTCAGTATCCCGTTGAACGTGACGTATGGCGCGATAGTGCGCGTGATATCCAGCGGGAGCACGATCGGTTCTGCCTGCAGGCCGCCGAAGAGTTCGACCTGCAGTCGAAACGCCGCGGCGGCGTCGCCCGCGACTTCGATAGTGTAGGTCGCATTTGCGCTGAGCGCTGCGGTGATCTGGGCCGTACTGCTCACGATCGTCGCAGTCGCCAGCACGGTGGTACCCTGCAACAGGCGCACGCGGCCGGTGAGCACAGAGCCCGCGGCCGGAGACAGTTGGACCCGCGCGAACTTCGATGCGGCGCCGGCGAACGTGAACAGGGCGGTTGGCTGTAACGCGACCAGCGCGCGCGTACCATCGAACGGCAACGTGATTGCCTCCGGCGTCGGTCCAGCGGCCGCGAAGAGCGGGCGCATCTTGATCAGCGCCTCTGCCTGCACGCCAACCGCGCCGTTGACGACGGTGCTGCCGCCCCAGGTGCCGTTGAGCGCCGTGGCCTGAAGCAGGACGTTCACATTGGCCGGCACTGGAATTGTCACGCCACCGGCAATCGGCAACGAGCGCCGGCTGGCGAAGCCAGCGACTCGCGGTGGGAGTACGGCGGCGGCGGGACGCGGTGTACCCGCCATCACCTTGGGCGCCGGACCACCACTGGACGGATCGATCTGCGCCAGCATGTTGCAGATCGTAGCCGTGGCGAAGGTGTCGTTGCCGCCGGGGATGCCGATGTTGGTGTCGTACACGCACTTCGGCTGCGGACCATAGGGGTCGAAGCCGATGTCCGAATTCCACCACGAGAAGTGGGTCACTGCCGCTCGCAACGCGAGACCGGACGGTGAGCTGGCCGACGCGACGACCGTCCCCTTGCCCTCCTGCACCCACGCGCCCGTGGTCTCGTCCAGCGACCAGAGCGGCGTCGTGTCGCCGACCGCGAGGAGAGTGCCATTCACCTGCTTCGTCGCGTACAGCGGGAGTTCGATCGTGGCACTCTT
>JBBRLZ010000058.1:0-26189 GCA_038231095.1 Gemmatimonadales bacterium | reverse complement strand
CTCCTCGAGCATTCCGCCCTGCAGCAGAACTACGGTGCGCGTCCGATCGAGCGCGCGAATTTGGCGCGTGTTGAGATCACCCACTTGCAGTACTTGGGCTGGCAGTGCTTGCGCTGTGGCGAGTCCGAAGGCGATCGACAATAAGACACGACCGATCTGAGGTTTCATCGGTGCTCCGGCGAGTTGGTTGAGGTGTCGAGGGGAGCGCTCGCAACTATGCGTAGCGAGGACAATAGCGTTTACGCATGGTTGGTGCGATGCGTCCGCGTCTTTTCATCCAGCACCCGATACCTCGAAAGGCTGCCCGTCCTCGTGGGAACCATACATCGCCCATAGACATGGGTTCGGCATGGCCGGGCGACACCGATCGTTTCGGTGACATGGTGCCCTTGGCGTTGCCGCCGATTGTAAGGCCCTGATATCGCGCTCCATCGAAAGCGTCGCTTAGCAGAAGTCACCGACAATTAAAGCGTCCAGGCATTCCAACTCTGAGCGAATTGCGCGCGCAGCGACGTCACCAATAGATCGGGAGTGTCGCTCGCCCATTCCTAATTTCGCATTGCTGCTGACATGGCGCGTGGGCGTGTTGGAATTGATGGAGGCGGTGCTGCGCGATCCAATGGCCGGGATCGGCAAACCGGAATCGCCGAAACGCGTTGGTGGCATCGCCTGGTCGCGGCGTATCCAAGAGGCCGATCGCCTCGTCTACGAAGTTGTTTGACGATCGTATGCAATTCTTACAAGCCTGCTACCACTACGGATGAGGGGAAGCGCATTCTGTTGCAGCAGCTCAAACAGAAAACCGTGAACGAGTGAGGGACAGCGAACAACGTTGCAGAGCGCACGGACGAATCGCCTACTGCAGCACTGCGCCGTTAGGTGTTGATCATTCTGAATCTCGCTGGGCTTTAACAGACTCGCATCACGCCGTGTCTGCTTCACGTCCTCCTCAGTCCACTTCCCGGCGGAAATGATGTACCCATCAGGCAGCTGTGAAAAACCAACGACGAGATTCGCAGCGAACAGAGATTGCGGAGCGTGCACTATGCCTTTGCCGAACGTGTGCACCATTGTATGAAGCCCCCGTAATACGTTGTCGTGCGGGTGGAGGACGCAGACGCTGGAGACTATTGGGCGCAAGTCTGCAGCCAAATGCTGGTCAAGGCCTATCGTCAGTTCTCAGAGACGAGCGTCCCAACGCGCATCATCAGAATGCATACCACGCTGTCAGAACGATCCTCTTCTGCATGTGCGCGTCGACGACGAATACAAAACAGTGAAACGCGCCGTACAGGCGAGATAGGTCAACGTCGAGCGACACGAGTCGTGCAACACCTCGAGGACGAGCCGCTCTCTCACGACCTGATCGACCTGTTCGATGAGCGCCGCTGCCTCGTCGGCCGCCATAGCGCCCCCAGGCTCATGGCGAAGGGTTTTTAAACCAGTCGCAGGCCCGTTCCCAGTCTATTCGATGAAACGAGGTGGCTTGATCCGCAAACGCCCGTATCCGCTGCGGCACCGTGCACAGGACTGCGGACTTTGTTCGGGATTGAGTCGCAGACTACGACAATGACCCGTGTTGCCAACAAGTCGCGCCTTACTACCTGAGCCCCACGTCTTATCACGAAATACACGGAGCACATGGTGTCGCGTCTTAGATACTCATCCCGCTACGACATGCGCACGGTGTTCCAATGCACTGTTGCGTTCGCGCTCACCGCATGCGGAGGGACCGACGGAGCGAAGACGACGCCCACCATGCCCGTCACACCGGTCGTCGCCACCATCGTGGTCGCATCGCCGACGTCGTCACTCGTTCCCGGACAGCCGCAGCAGCTGACCGCGGTGGCACGTGATGCATCAGGCAACCTCATGACTGGCGTGACGTTGACGTGGGCATCGTCTGTTGGCACGGTCGCAACGGTCACGACGGACGGTCGCATCAGCGCCGTTACGCCGGGCGCGAGTACAATCACCGCGTCCTCTGGGAACGTCACCGGCGCAACGACGGTCACCGTCGTCGACGGCGGATACATCACTGCCAGCGGTGGCACGATCACCGCACTCGACGGTGAGTTTCGGCTCGAGCTCACCTCCGGTGCGGTACCCATGCCCACCGCGTTTGTCGTACGGAAAGCCACCACCGTACCAACGAACGAGCGTTTGCTGCCGACCACGGTCTTCACCATTGAGCCCGTCCTCACGTTCACGTCGCCTGCCACACTGCGCGTCAGGTATCCGGCGACACTAGATGTCTCCGTTGTCGAGACACAGCTCCGACTCGCACGTGTCGCCGGTGCTGCGTGGTCGGAATATGATGTGCAACCGGTTGATCGATCCTCGCGTGTTGCATCCGCGGCAGTGACCAGTACAGGCACGTTCGGTGTGTTTATCCCACCGCCATCATTGCGCAGCCTCGCGCAGCGTCGAGGATTCGACTTCGGGTCGGCTGTCTCCGCATTTGCCCTCCGCACTGATTCAGCCTATCGCCGGGTGCTCGGCGCCGAATTCAATTTTGCCACGGCGGAAAACGCCATGAAGTTCGGCGACATCCATCCAGCGAGTGGCGTGTACGCGTTTTCTGATGCAGACACGGTGGTTGGGTACGCGGTCGCGAATGGCATGAAGCTTCACGGGCACGTGTTGCTCTATCACGATCAGCAACCGGCATGGCTCACGGCCGGAACGCCGACACGCACTTCGCTGCTGGCGATTCTGAAAGAACATATCGAAACCGTCGTTGGTCGATATGCGGGAAAGATTTCGAGTTGGGATGTGGCCAATCAACTAATTGACGATGACACCGGTGGGCTACGCCAAAGCTTTTGGATTACGGTGGTCGGACCAGACGTGATCGACTCTGCGTTTGTGTGGACGCGTCGCAAAGACCCTGTCGCAAAACTATATTTGGGCGATTTCAGCGTTGAAGCAATCAACCGCAAATCCGACGCGATGCTCGCATTAGCTAAGCGGCTGCGCGCGTCTGGTATTCCGATTGACGGTATTGGTATTCAGGCTATTCTATCCTTTCCGCTCGCGACATCCGCGCAGGTGACGGCCAACCTCGCGCGCTTCGCTGCAGAGAATTTTGACATCCGAATTACGCAGCTTGATGTACGACTCGCGAATGGCACCGACGGATTAGCGGAGCAGGCCGTTGGCTTTGGCAACATGACGGCGGCGTGCCTCGCGCAACCGCGATGTAAGAGCGTGACCACGTGGGGATTTACTGATCAGTGGTCGTGGATTCCGGGGGCGTTCACTGGATTCGGTCGTGCGTTGCCATTTGATCTGAGGTACGCCCCGAAACCGGCGTACACGGCGCTGCGTGACGTACTAGGTCGACCATAGGCTCAGCGCAGTACGACGAGTCATTTTCACCCCGTTGGGCACGATACACCAATGTGGAGTTTCCAGCACGATGAGTTTCACGTGGGCTGTCGCACGTGTCCAACCGACGGGTCACGACCGTGGCAGCCCAGTCGTACGTGTCTGCACTCGCGTCGTCGTCGCTCCACGGTGACCTCGTTTGTCCATCGATGAACCGACCTCCCCTTTCGTCCCACGCCGTCGCCCGAATGCATTCATCCCCAACAACGCTGCGTGGTTACGGAGGCAGGGACCCGAAGCGCCGTGCGCTCCTTGCACCGGGCGAGGCCGTGCGGTACGCTCCGCTGAACCTTCTGTGGACTACGGGCTCTGACGTCAGCGTCGATTACCGACTTACTGCTCGAGATTCAACAGGGCGACACGAGCGCGTACGACGCGTTGCTCCCGCTTGTCTACGACGAGTTGCGCCATATGGCGTCTCGTTCCATGCGGCAGGAACGAGACGGGCACACGCTGCAACCGACCGCGTTGGTGCACGAGGCCTTTCTACGATTGGTCGACCAGCGCGCTGCGTCGTTCGACAGCCGTCGTCATTTTTTTGCCGTGGCCGCAACGATCATGCGTCGCATTTTGGTCGACCACGCGCGACGGGCCCAGGCCGACAAGCGCGACCATCGGTTGGTGGTGCCGCTGCAAGATTTTATGGATGCGGCAGCTCCAGAACCAACGCATGAAGTTCTCGAGATCGACGAGGCGCTCAACCAGCTGGCGGCGCTTGACCCGCGACAGGCGCAGGTGGTTGAGCTCCGATACTTCGCTGGCTTATCCGTGGCGGAAACCGCCACGGTCCTTGGCGTTTCCGAACGGACGGTCAAGCGCGACTGGGCCGTGGCGCGCGCATTCCTGCACCGGAAGCTCGACGTTGCGCCCGAACTCTGAGCGCGTGGCCGCATGAGTACGATCGAACCGCGATGGGCGCAGGTGTCGACGCTGTTTGAGTCGCTGATTGAGGCAACAGCGGAAGATCGCGAGCGCCTGCTTGCCGCACACACGGCAGACGATTGGGTGGTGAGCGAGGTACGCTCGTTACTTCGCTCCAACGACGCCGCCGACGGGCGCTTCGATGATACCGCCATGTCTCGGCTTACTCCCGATCAACGCGCTGATCTGGCGCCGCCGGATGCGCTGTTGTCGCAGCGCCGAGTTGGTGCGTACGAAGTCATTCGCAAGGTGGGCGAGGGGGGGATGGGCGCGGTGTATGAAGCGGTGCGTGCCGACGACGCGTACGCGCAACGCGTCGCCATCAAGACCATCGCGCGGGGAGCCGACAGCACGATCATCGCTTCGCGCTTCCGTCGCGAGCGACAGATTTTGGCCGAGCTGCAGCATCCCAATATCGCCGTGCTGCTGGATGGTGGTGTTACCGAAACGGGTACTCCCTTCTTCGTCATGGAGTACGTGGAGGGCGCACCGATCGACGTATGGTGTCGCAGGCATCGTCTGCCAATCGCACAGCGACTTGATCTGATGCTTCAGGTGTGTGCGGCTGTCCAACACGCCCATCAACATCTGGTCGTGCATCGAGATCTCAAGCCACCAAACGTACTCGTCTCAACGGCGAGCATTGTGAAGTTGCTCGATTTCGGTATCGCGAAGCTCGTCGAGGCGACAGATGACGATCCGTACAGCGCCTCCATCGTGACGCAGGATGGCCTCACACCGATGACGGTGGCGTACGCGAGCCCTGAACAGCTACGCGGTGCATCGGTCTCGACACACAGTGACATCTACTCACTGGGTGTGATTCTCTATGAACTCTTGGCCGGGGTGCAGCCGTTCTCGTCGACCGGGCAGAGCGCCGCGCAGCTCGCTGATACGGTGCTCACCCAGGCACCGCTTCTACCGAGCGAGGCCTGCACACCGTCTGCTGCGCTTGAGTGCGGAGAAGGGACCCATACCAGACTCGCACGAAAACTCACTGGAGAACTGGACGCCATCACGATGATGGCGATCAGAAAAGAACCGTCGCGGCGGTACAGTTCTGTCGAAGCGTTGAGTGAAGATATTCGCCGATTTCTTCGCGGCATGCCGGTCACGGCCCGTCCCGACACGCTGCGCTATCGCGTCCAGCGATTCACGGCGCGCAATCGTTGGCCGGTTGCATCAACGGCCGCGTTGGTGTTGGTAGCCTGTGTCTCCGGTGCAACAATCGCTCGACAGTCGGCGGTCGCGCGACGCGAGGCCGCACGCACAACACGAGTCTCCGAGTTCTTGCAGGCCGTGCTCGGTGCCGCTGACGTCAGTTCGGCTGGCGGCATGTTACCCCGCCTCGGTCCACGCGCGTCGGTTGGCGCGCTGCTGGACACCGCCTTGCGACGAATCCCTGTGGAGTTCGCCGACGATCCTGCCATTCGAGGCCGGCTCTACCTCACGATCGGGTCCAGTCTGATCTCGCAAAGTCGGATGCGCGACGCTGCGACGGTACTCGACACCGCGATCGCGCTGACGCGCGACAGCTACGGGACACAGAGCGACGTCTACGCACTGGCGCTGCTGGAGGCGAGCACCGCAGCAATGCACCGGAATCAGATTCGGCGCGGACGCGAATTGGTCGTGCAAGCGCAATCGGCGCTCAGCGGAATCACTCGTGCGAACAGCGAGCTGTCGGGACGGGCGTCTCGGGACCTTGCGTCAATCGCGTTGGTCGACAACGAGTACGACGAGATGATGGTATATGCGCGACTCGCCCTCGCGACCGAAACACGGCGTACGAGCGCTCCGACACTGAGCAAAGCGATTGCGTTCAACCGGCTCAGTGCCGGCGCAACGTTGCAGGGGCGTGTCGCCGAGGCCGATTCGCTGTTGCGATTGGCGCAGGCGAATCTTGTCGCGATTGGTGCGGGTGGGAGTCTTGAAATGCTCGATGTCCTGCACAACCGTCAGGGCGTGGCCATCGAGCGCGGACGCTTCGCGCTTGCGGATTCACTTATTGACGTCGGCCTGCTTACTGCCCTCCACACGTTCGGCGCCAACAGTCGAGAGCGTGCGTTGTTCTTGAGCGCGCGAGCGATGCGTGCGCTGGCGACCGGCAACCGTAGTGTCGCCTACGCAGCCAGTGATACGGCGATCCACATCGTGGACTCAATACCGGACGTTGTCACCAACGTTCGCGTCACCGTACACTTCTCGCGCGCTGCCCTCGCGATGCACGCGTCCCGGTGGAACGACGCGGAGAGTGCGCTGCGTATTGTGCTGAACGATATGCGGGATTCGCCACGGGGACTCCAATTTGTTCAAGCGTTGGTGAGTCATGGCTCAGTGCTCGCGCGATTGAAGCAGTATGCACAAGCCGACTCACAGTTTGTGCGTGCACAGGCGTTGTACAAGGCCAGCGGCGTGCACATGTCGTCGCTTGAGCACCTGCTGCATGCCACTCGAGGGACAGCCTTTGGGCTTGCCGGAAATGCACGAGCAATGGAACGCGAATTCGCGGCACTACCGACTGAGCAATCCACGTGGTACCGCAATTTTGTCCTGGTGACCGCTCGCGAGGACGCCGTGTCGTCGCGCACGCGTGCTCAGCGCTGAATCGACAGCCGACTCGGGACGTGCGCGAGTGAGTTGAACCGTCGGCGTGGGCTGATACGCGTCTCAGCGGATGGCGGCACGGCTCCGCCGGACAGACGGAAATCGCCACGAGGCGTGGACGATGCTCGGACCGTGCGGATGTCTTTGACCCCTGATCCGCCCGGATTTCGCCTCTAGAGATGAGCGTTGCCGCCCACATCCAGAGGTATTGCCATGAGTCCGTCATCCGAGGCACTCGCCGAGTCCCGGCGCGTCCTACGAGCCTTGTTGAGTCGGCGGGAATTTTTGACCGTCAGCGGCTCGCTGGCGGCCGGCATCGGCGGGCTGGCGATAACCGGGTGCAGCAGCGGCGCCGATGGCCCGACGGTTGGGACGAGTTCGGGACCGTCGACGCCCAAACCGACGCCGACGCCGCCGCCGCAACTCATTCCCGATGGCTTTTCGACGGTGACGGGTACGGTCACGCTCCCCACTGGTTCGAAGCTCAAACCGTCCGAGTTGAAGGTCGAGGTGGGAACGCAGGTGATTCCGGTTTCGGCGACCGGGACATTCACCGCCGGTGTGGCAACGGTGGGTCCGTCGCTCGCCTTACTCACCGATGCGAGCGGTGACGGCGTACTCATGGCGATGTTCTCGGGCGGTGCGGCGGCATCAATCAGCCCGCGCACGACGGCAGTGTCGCTGCTCTACTACGCCACGGCGGCCTTCACACTGCCACCGTCACTTATGACGCAGGCGCTGGCGTTGTTGAACAACGATCCGGCGATCGCCGCGCTTGAAAGTGCGGTGGCAACGGCGGTCGCCGCAGATGCGCGCGCGCTCATCAACAATGCCGCACCCCTTGGGCCGGCGATCGCGTCGGCATTGTTGACCATCTTAGGTGCGCCCACTGCCCCCGATGCGCCAGCGCGCGTCCAATCGCTTGCGGTCCCGACGTTGATGTTGATCCAGCCATCCGCCGCGAAAAATGGCATTGGCGTGAATCAGGATGATGCGACGACGTCGCTGCTCGTGTCGAACACCAAGCGGCGCGGCGGCAAGGTATACGTCTACCAGACGAGCAATAAGATCGGCGACACGGTTGACACGAAAAACCCCGTCGTTCGCGAAGCAGGTCCGATCGAACTCGCATCGACCGAGAGCATTTCGGTCATCAACTTGTTGAAGGACTTGACGACGTATTTCTACGGCTCGTCGCCATTTCAGCCGGTGATGCTGCCAGCAATTCCGTTGATTCTAAAGCCGAGCACCGCCGATCAGACCATCTATTCGGCCGTGGTGGTCACGGCATCGTGGAAGGTGCTGACCTTGGACGCGCTAGAGCCGGCATTCTTCCATTTGCCCGTCTACGCGCAGGAACGCGATGGCTGGCGCTCCGAAGCTCAAACGCTCTTCAACAACGCCATCTTCGGCGACTTGCTGCTTCCGCTGTTCTGCTTCCTTGGTGGCATCGGCGCGATCACGGCGTCGAGGGGAGTGATCGCGGGAGTTATCGCCGAGGCGGCGGCCACAAAGGCCTCAACGTTTACGTGGGTGCTCAGCAATCTGAAAGTCGGTTCGGTGCGAGGGGTGAAGGCGGCAATGCAAACGATTGTGAATGACGCCTTCAGCAGCGATCTGTCCGCACAATTTTGGAAACCGGCAATGCAGGGCGTGGTCGGGGAAGCGCAGTCGAGAGCGCTGAAGGCCGAGTCGCAGGTATTGACGCAATCACGCTGGATCAAAGGTGCGAAGATGTTTGAGAAGATCTTCGCGCCGCTCTTCGCTTTGGGCTCCGTAGCTGAAGCGTGGGATTTCGGCGCCGTCATCTTCGACACGTTCAACTCCGACCTCGCGTCGTTGTGGGAAGTGACGCTCACCCGCCAAAAGCTCGGTCTCACGCCGGAGAATCCGCGTATTGCTGCGGGTGACCGCGTCAATTTCACCGTCGATCTCCCCGCCAACGTCACCGGGACGTACACCTACGAGTGGACGCAGACGTCGCTCTTCGCGAAACTCTCGGCGGTCGGTGAAACGAATGTCGGTACCAACATCACGACCACCAAACGTGCCGTCGACTTGGTGACGACCGGGTCCGATGCGACGCCCATTTCCGTACTGGTCGTCGCCTACGACACCAGGAAGCTGCCTCGCGAGGAGATCGGCCGAGCCGGTACTACGGTGAGCTTCTTGTACCCGGCTGAAATACTGCCGTCGAACGCGACGCTCCTGGTAAATCAGTCGCAGCCATTCTCGGTGATCGTCACCGGTCTTTTGCCGACCGACGTCGCGTACAAATGGACGCTGATCGGCCAAAATGGAACACTTGGCGGTCAGGCCTCGCGAACGACGAACGTGCCACAGGTGACGTTCAACGCGGGTACGGTACCGGGCACAGCGACGCTGCACGTCGACGTGGTGAATGGTGCAGGAGTGCGTTTCGCGAAAGCGGACGCACCGGTAACCGTAGAATTTCCCGCAGTGATTCTGCCGGCAAACGCGGTCATCGGGTTAGGTGCACTCCAGCTTTTTTCGGTGAGCGTCACCGGTCAGCTGCCGGCGGATATCGTCTACAAGTGGACGTTGACGGGACAAGCGGGAAGCCTTGGCGGACAGGCCCTGCGCACGACGACGACACCGCAGGTCACCTTCAACGCGGGCGCCGTAGCGGGCACCTGCACCCTACATGTTGATGTGGTGAATGGGGCTGGCGTACGATTTGCAAAGGCCGACGCGTCGGTGATCGTGGAACGTGCGCCATCGATCACTTTCACGATCGCGGGGCCATGGGATCAAGCGAAGATGGCGCCGAACGGCACGTACAACTACCCCGGCGGTAACGACGGTCGCTATCCATCAGAAGGCAGTCCCGGAATCGATACCCTGTTCTTTGCTTATAACATTGGCACGCGTGAAGAAACGATCGGTGTCGGGTTAGCGGTCGAGATTCCATCGAGCAGGGTGCTTAGAACCGGCGACATCTTTAACCGAGTGGTGATGGGCACGACCGGACTCAATGGTTTTCAGTTTGTCCTGGCAAAAAATCAGGCGGATCCGGACGACCCGAACACGAACCAATATGTTCCACCGGGAACGGGCACACTGAAATTTGATAGCGTGGGTCGACTGGCAAACGGGACATGGATCGCGAACTATTCGTTTGCGATTACGAACTCCGGTGGAGGCACGATTGTCGGGGCGGGCGCTGCACGGTGGACGTGAACCGAATGCGGACCGTGCGCGTCGAGTTGAACGTTCCACTGACGCGCAGCGCAGTGTTCCGCATGAGATTTCAGATTTCGGCAAGCTTGCGGCGGTAACGGGTAACGGGTCACGCGGTCACGCGGTCACGCGGTCACGCCGTAACGAACGTGCGCATTGCGTCTAACCTTGCGTTGCTTTTGGCGGGCGAGGAATGCATCGCGTGCTTGCGTTCCTCGGCGGCGGCCCGCGACGCCGCCGCACTGTGGCTATCCGTGAATCGGGGCGGAGATTCTACGCGTTCGAGCCCGCGGGAATAGGCTTCAATATCAACTAGCCTGCTACCATGGTCGCCACCACAATCGGGAAACGTTTGAGCGCCGTGTTGATCCGTTGCACCGCATTGGTGAATCGGAGCTGCTCCCGACCCTTCTCGCGCGGATTTTCTCACTCCGCCCTGTCCACAAACGGGACCAACGTCACCGCCGCCTGATTTCTAGTTTCGATCTGTATCCGAATGGGGCGGACGTCACAACAGATCGACGCCCTCAACGTGCGCGGTTCGCGGATAAACGTCGCCGGCCGTTCAGACCGCGGCGAGTGCGCGTGACCGAGCAACCAGAGCGTCGGCGAACCCGGAGAACCGCCTCGCGTCCGGAAGGGTTCCCGCGACGATGTCGTTGGCCCACCGGTTGGCGTTGAACGGAGACGCCTACCTGACGCGCTTGACCCACCGACAGTAAGCCGTCATCTTACCAACGTGAAAACCACCGTCTCTTCCAAAGGGCAGATCGTGATCCCGGCCGAGCTGCGCCTGCAGGACGGTATCGAGGCCGGTCAGGAGTTCGACATCGAACGGCTCGACAGCGGGGAGTACCTGCTGCAGCGTCGTTCGCTGTCGGTGAATGAAGGCGTTGTTCAGTGGCTGCTCGACTGTCCGGCCAAGGACTGGTTCGTACCGATCGAGTCCGAGTCGTCCGACACGCTCTGACTGTCGGATGAAGTTTCTGGTCGATGCGAATGTACTGAGCGAAGCCACCAAGGCAGCGCCGGACACGCGTGTGGTGGAGTGGCTGACGGCGCACGAGCGTGACATCGCCATTGATCCGATCATTCTGGGCGAAGTGCGATTCGGCATATTGCTGCTTCCCAAGGGCCGGCGACGCGAGCGATTGGAGCGCTGGTTCGACGCGGGCATTCAGCGCATTCACTGTGTGCCCTTCGATGCGGCAGTGGGAATGACGTGGTCGGCGTTGTTGGCCTCGTTGCGAGCATCCGGGCGCGCGATGCCGATCAAGGACAGCCTGATTGCGGCGTCGGCGCTCACGCGTGATCTCGCCGTCGTCACGCGAAACCGGAGTGACTTCGAAAAAGCGGGAGTGCGGATTATCAATCCCTTCGCCTGAGGGCGCGACGGACTCGGACGCAGATCGGAAGTCGAGGGCAGCCGAGTCGAGGTCGACCAGTGTTTGCTGGTCAGCGGTGCTGGCGGACCGAGTGGCCGACGCCATCGTCTCGACGCAGAAGGCCCAGCTACTCTCGGCCGCGTTGAACAGCGCGAAGGCACGCTTCAACCACGAGTGACGGTTCCGCGCCGTCGCGCTCGCCAATGCGACGCTCACGCTCACGAAGGTCACCGCGGACACCCGGTCCACGCCTTCACGTGCGGCAGCATGCCCGGCGCAACGGAGACCGATCACTGCCTATGAACCAGCACTTTGCTGGAGCAGGCGGCCGGCTTTTCCGATCCCACCGACACGGCGGCCCTCGGCCTGCCGCACGTCAGCTACTCGTCATTCGGAGGTGGCTCCGTAGGCGCCGCGGCGTGGCCGTGAAGCGCCAACGCGGAGACATCGGACGTGACGTGATCGCGGCCGCGCGAGTGACGGCGCTCCGATTCCGTGAAAGTGGCGGTGGAGCGTTCGTGGTGGTCGATCCGAAGAACGACAAGCTGGTCGCGTGGTACGAATCGCTAGAGTTTGGCTCCCACCGGCTGCATACCACGAACGTGAACAGGCGTCTCCTGTTTCGGAAGCGCTGAGTGGCGAGCACAAAAGGGAAGTCCACGCAGCGCAACGTGCTTTCTCACGTGAGCGTTCGCTGACCCGTGCTGAGTGGAATCACAAAATGGGTGCATTCGGATGGTGACGGCAGTTGCGAATCGTCTCGCGCGGACGCACGTCTCTTGGCGTTTGACCATGGCGCGAGTGGGCGGCACACTCCTCGCATGCTGGAATGCTGAATTTCACGACGCGCGCGTCCGCGCCCAGTCCAGCACCGCGCGCGTCCACGCGGTAGCTCACGACTCACTCCATCTGACCGACTGGCCATGTTCGTCCCGAACTACGTCAGCAGGGCGATTGGCGCGTTGAAGCAGTCCACAGCCATCGTCAGGCTGCTGAGCGCGGCTGCGGTCATTGGGCTGGTGCTCGCTGCCTATCTGCTCTTGGCACGTCCGTCGCAGTTGCGCTGGGGCGCGACCGATGCTGAGGTCGCGCGCGCCATGCCTGGTGACGCACTCAGCGATCACCCAACGTTTCTCTCCACGCGCGCGATCACGATCAACGCGACCCCGGATATCATCTGGCCATGGCTGGTGCAGCTCGGGTACGGACGCGCCGGATTTTACGGTTATGACATTCTCGAGAATCTGGGCAGCCCACGCGGCATACGCAGCGTCGATCGTATCATCCCTGCACTGCAGAAACCGGCCATCGGAGATCCGCTCCCGTTGAGCGCGGCGGGAGGGCTGATTTTCTACGCCATCAAGCCCTATGAGTATCTCGTCTGGTCGGGAGCATCGGGCAGCTTTCCCGGCGCATTCACGTGGGCATTGTACCCCGTCAACACGAACCAGACACGACTCGTGAGCCGGATTCAGTGGAGTCACCACTGGACGCAGCCGCTCGCCCTGTGCATGGACCTGTTCACCGAGTTTGCGGACCATCTGGCGGTTCGAAAGATCCTGCGCGGCGTCAAGGACAGGGCGGAGGGACGCATCGAATCGTTTGCGCGGCAAACGTTCGAGTTCGCGATGCTCGTCTGGGCACTCTTCGCGTTCTTCGCGGCGCTTTGTATGGTGCTACGGGGGCCGCTTAGTTGGCCGCGCTGGCTCAGTGCACTGGTGGCTGGCATAGCGTGGCTCGCCGTGTGGTACGCGCCGGTTCCCGTAGCGCTTGGCGCTGGCGTGAATGTGCTCGTGTGCTTCCTCGTGTTCGCGAACCGGCGCGGCAAGCCTGCTCAATACACGGCTGTGGTTCAGAAGACCACGAGACGTACGACATGACGACGACAGCGACGTCAACGCGCGTTGCGGCACGACTTGGCTATTGGTCAGCAATCCTGACGGCGTTGTTCTGTGTGCTGTTCACCGTGGCGGCGGTGCTCACCGAAGCGAGACTGCTGTCAACACCGTGGGATGTCATTCTCCCCATCGTTCCGTCGTTGCTACTCGCGCCCAGTTTCCTCGCCATGCTCGTCTGCGTGAATGCGATAATTTCGAGCGAGCGACGGATCTGGAGCCAACTGGGCGTTGTTTTTAGCTGTGTCTACGTCCCGCTCTGCGTCGCGGCCTACATCGTGGAACTATTCGTGGTTGAGCCGCGTGTGTTGCGAGGCGCGACAAGTGAGACGGCGCTACTCACACTGGTCCGCGGTGATTCTGTGTTCAACGCCATCGATGGTGTCGGGTACGTATTCATGTGTCTGGCGACGGTGTTCACCGCACAGGCTTTCGGCGTGAATCGGCTAGAACGTTGGGTTCGCCGCCTTTTTCTGACGAACGGCGCGCTCGCCGTGCCGATCTTCCTTACATACTTCGTCGATCGCTCCTTCATGTGGGGTGCGGCCCTCTGGTCGGTGACGATCACGGCGTCAGCGGTACTGCTCGCCATCGTCTTCAGGCGCGCCGCACGGATCGCATCATAAGCCAACCATCTGACAGCTTGCACGAACGTTCCGCTCTTGCCCAGCGGTGCGGGAACAGACTCGTCCCCTGCAGCCGCCGGATCCGCCACGTGCCCGCTCAACACTACGTAGTGGGCTTCTTGCGCCAGGCCAGTATCGCGACGCTGCCTGGGTGCGGTCGACCTGGTTCGGCAACGACTCCGTGACGCTGGGGTTCGGGATCTCTGTCCTGATGACGGGCCTGCTGCTCGATAGACGCGATAGCATCCGTGGGCGACTGCTGTGGCTCGGCGCACTCGGACACGCCGTACACAAGTATGCGTTCTATCTACTTGGGGCGGCTCTGAACTCGTTCTTTCCGCCTTTCGTGGCGGCGTTTCTGCTAGAGCTGATCGGACTCATGCTGACGCGTGCTCGTACTGACGTGTAGCAGCTGTCTGCGCGGTTCCGATCCAGCACGCCGGTTCGATGGATTGCTGGGTATCTGTTAGTCGTGGCCGCTGGATTGTCGACTGGGTGGATCGGCATGTGGGCCGCGCACATCTTTGCCGGTCGCCCAACTCCGATCACGCCCGAGGTCTTTCTTCGCTCACCTGTCTCATCTCGAGCGAAGCGTGACGAAGGCGGCATGCCCAACATGTGCGGCAAGGAATCCGATACAGGCGAGCAGATACATCCACCAGCGATAGCGCTTTCCCCAAAAGAGCCGTTGGCCCAACATGGCCAGCGCAGGAAGCCACACGATTGGCGTCCAGGTCGGCGCGAGTGAACCCAGCACACTTGCTGACCACGCACTCTGAGGCCAATACATCAGGGGCAACCAGCTCGCGAAGTACACGAGGGTGCCGAGTACGAAGACTGCCAAGGCGCTCCGCTCGCGTGTGCTCGTCAGGTGCAGCGGCATGGCGAACGGCAGGCCGAACACCACCGCGCGAAGCGCGTTCTCGGCGAACGCCAATGGCGCCGGAATGTCCCGCCAGAACTCGGCCATCGCGTACGCGGGCATGAGCGTGCTGGTGAACGCCAGATTCCATGCAATGGCTGGCAGCAAGAGGAGCCCGCAGCTGCGGGCGTAGTGGCGATATCCGTTTGGCGTTGACGTGTGCCAGCGATCATGGCGATTCACCTTTCCGCCGCGCCATCGGACAGTTGCGTCCGGCCCATGAGCACGTCGCCGCGCAGGATTTCACCGAGCCGCGCAGGCTCCTCGAACATGGGGCTGTGGGCCGATCGATCGAACGTGTAGAAACCCTTCACCGGGGCCTGCAGGGCGTCGAAGTACGTTCGCGCCAGTCGAGCGCTGCACGTGTAGTCCCATCGCCCCTCGAGGAAGTAGACCGGGATCGCGAGCGTGGGCACCACCGTCCCCAGATCCGTCGCGACCATGGTGTCCCAGACGACGCTGATGCCGGAGCGCGACTTGCCACGCCACAGATTGATTTTCTCCCGCAGCGTGTACTCACGAAACTGGAACGACGGAACCACGAGTCCGAACAGGAGTGATCGCATGTCGTGCATGGTGCCGATACCGAGTTCGTGCATCGCCTTGTCACGAATCGCGACGTACGCCGCCGGTGTACCGTCGCTCGTGACGGGTGCAGACTCGAGCTGTGCCACCATCTCGGCATTCCCGAGCGACCTGTACGCATCGAGCATGTAGTCGTAGGCGAGGCGCTCGGATTCCCGCTGATTCGACATCTGTCCTACACCGATGTACGCGTGATAGCGCTCGGGTGCGCGTGCGGCCACCTGAATGCCGATGAAGCTCCCGCCGGAGTGGCCCATCAGATAGATCCTGTCCTGATGGAAACGGTCACGGAGGTAGTCCGTCACCGTGATCGCATCGGCGATCAGTTGCTCCATGGTGAGCGTCTCGGGAGGAATGTCGGCCGCATACGAGATGCCCGAGCCGCGCTGCTCCCACCAGACGACGAGGAAGTCCTCATCCATCCCGGTCGGGTGTTGCTGCGTCAGGAAATAGTCGGGCATGCCACCGTGCAGGTACAGCAGCACCGGTCGCGTCGCGTCCTTGCCCTTGATGAACATCCCCTGCCGTACGCCGTTCACGTCGATGAAGACTTTCTCGGCGATGCTCCCTGGGATGGTGGCGCCGTGCTCGTCGCGGAAGGGCTGCGGCTGGCCCGGGCTGATATGCACGAGCCATCCGAGCAGGGTCGTGAGGCCGCCCACCACAAGCGCGACGAGGATCGTCAGCACACGGCGCACCATGATTCCTGCGTTGAAGTCGGGCGTGTCATCCGGCGAGGTGCAGGTGGCGATGTGCCGTACGGTCGTACGTATCGCCAACACGCGTAACGCTCGTGCGCGCGTCGCCGGTCGCCACATGCGGTGGCGATTGACGCAGGTCCGCGAGTCGGCGGTCATGGTCGCGTCGGCCCCAGCGCGTGGTCACCACCGCTGCCGCGCACGTCAGCAGCAGGGCGCCGAGTCGCATGTCGAAGTACGAGCCGTGGATCGGGAACAGGATGTAGCTGAGGTTCAGCGTGGCGTGGAACAGCGACACGGCGCACACGCTGCCACCGGTGTTGTTGAAAAGCCAGACGACGAGGATCCGGAACGCGACGGTGTACAGGCACCACCAGGCAATCCACACAGGCGCGCGGTGCAGAACCAGCAGCGGCACGAGGTGCCACGCGACGGTCACCGCGCCGAGGATCAGGCCGGACTGCACCGCGCTCCACCGCAGCTGCAGTGGCGCGAGGACATAGCCCGACCACCCCAGCTCCTCGCCGACTGCGCCGACGAAGAATGCTGCGAACATGAGCAATACCGGAATGAGCGGTACGGCCGCCAGCAGCTCTGCGATGGAGGGCGACGGCGTTGATGACAGCGGCAACGGCAGGTCGAGCGCGCGCATCACGCCGTACACGACGACACTGATCGTGGGCGCCAGCAGCAGGATGGGCAGGTACCATCGCATGTTCCTGATGCGCCTGAAGTCGACCGACCGCTGCAGAAGGCCCTTAACACCCGTTCTGCCATGCTCTCGGCGAACCAGCAGCAGCGCCGCGATCATCGGGCAGAACGCCATGAGCGCGCTGACGGACAAGCCAGGCATCAGCTGCGCGTCCGTCACGCGCCCGAGCCACCAGAGTGGCAGCGACAGCGCGAAGACCAGCACGAAGAACTCCAGAGGTGATCTTCGTGGGACAACGATGGTCGACACGTTCACCGTACCACTGGCCGCGGCCAGGCCTCGATGATACCAACCACCAGCCAGAGCGAGGCCGCAAGCGTGACTTGCCAGGCCACGCCTTGCGTGAACGACGTCGCCGGAAACAGGACGAACAACCAGCCGGTGTAGCTGGCGTGCATCAGCATGGCCAGTCGCAGGCTGCCAGTGTGCGCATACATCCACGTCATCAGGACGCGGTAGGCCGTCAACGCCGCGAGGTAGAGCACGGCGAAGTCGAGCAACCAGCCCAGTCCCATCGCGCTGTGGTTCTGCCGGAAGTCGACCAACAGATGCCACATCGCCCACACCAGACCAAGCGACAGTCCTGCAACGACGGTTCGCTGTTCGATCAACCACCGCGGCGTGGCGAAACCCGTCCATCCGATCTCTTCACATGCTCCAGCAATGAGGCCGACTGCGAAGAGTGGCCACCGAAAGCGCGGCGTGAAATGGCCGTCGACGAGAAAACTGAACGACCACAGCACGACGAGCATCAGCACTGGCATCGTCAGCATCGCGAACGCGTACCAGCGCCATGCTGAACGCCGACTCCGCCGCCACAGCTGCGCGCCGAGTTCGCGCATGCCGGCTCGGCCATCCATGACAGCCGTCATCGTGAGCCCGGTGACGCTCGGGCCCAGCAGCATGCACACGAAAATGAGGCCAGTGTCGAGCGGCCGCAGCAACGTCAGATCGAACCCCGTGGCGCTGAGGACGACGACGAACCCGCCCCAACTGATGCCGTAGGTCAGGGCGACGTATGCCACCAACGGGTGCCGTCGCAACCAGGGGACGAACGTCACGCGTGGTTCCTGTCAGCAACCGAATTGTTCCGGACGCCCATGGTCAGTAGGGCGGCGAGACCCCACAGCGTGATGAGCACGCCGAGAGTGTTGGTTACGACGGACGATGAGGCGGCCGAAGTGAAGGCAACGTCGACGGAGGCGTGAAACAACGCGACGACGAGGAGGCTGCCCCGACTCGAGGTGTACAGCCAGGTGAGCAGGACGGCGCCTGTGAGCAAGCTGACCAGCCAACCGATCGCGCCAGCGACGCCCATGCCGACGAATTCTGGCCGGTAGAGAAAGAGCGGTGCGTGCCAGACGGCCCATCCCAACGTGAGCCACAGCGTCGCGCGCCGCGCCGAGTAGCGCTCCAGCAGGCACGGAAGCGCGAATCCTCGCCAGCCGACCTCTTCGCCGAATCCGAACGTCATGACGTTGTAGGCCAGGAACGCGAGTGCCGAGAACTGCGGGAAGTCGGCCGAGCGTCCCAAGTCACCCAGCATCGGGGCGCGACCATCGAGCGCCGCCGCGGCGAGCGAGCCGACGACGAGCAGCGCGTACGGCGCAAGGAGCGCGATCAGCACCCAGAGAGCCCGGCCACGCCACCGTCCCATCCGGCGCAGCAGATCGAGTGGCCCAGCGCGTCCGCGTTCGACAGCGGAGACGGCGAACGCAGCGATAATAGGTCCCAACGCGCCGAGGGCGTGGTGCTAGGCAATCACAGGCATGCCGTGCAGGCCCAGAGCTGGCAACCAGAGTGGAGCCCAGAGCAGCCACGAAATGCCACAGGCGATGACAAAGTATCCAGCCAGCGGGTGGCGACGCAGCCAATGTGACTGCCCCCAAATGCTGTCGCCGTGCTCATGCGAGCTCGCTCCACTCGCGCCACCAAGTTCTGGAGTGGCTGTCGCGTGCGCAGGCTGGAAGGAACGACCGCTCTCCCCCACGACGAACGCGATCACTGCGACCCGACCGTGTCCAGTGCTGTCCGCGGCTTCACGCTCAGCAGCATGCGTCGCATGATCGCGAACCTTGCGGGCTCCATGACGCGCGCAATCTCCTCGCGTGTGGCGTAAAGGTTCAGGAACCAACGCCGGAGCCGGAACACGTACGGTATGCCGAACGCGAGCAGCATCATGTCGATCACGATCAGTGAACGCACGCGGACTCCGGTGACAAGGGTTCGGACGCGTGACACATCTGCCAACCAATTTCGAGAACCCTGATCTCGGGATCTCGCGCATGCGGCGGGCGACACGTGGCCGTCACGGGAGAGAGGTCGGCATGATGATTGTCGACGGTGGCCCGACCCGCCGGCGTTCAGTATCCCGCCTGAGTATCGCGATCACCGTAAGTCCGCTGAAGAGCAGGATCCAGTCCTGCGTCATCCCCAACCGAAAGGCCGCTTGTCCGCCTATCAGCGACCAGATGACCGGGATCACCAGCAGCCGTCGCGGGACCGGCTCGGTCGTCAGCAGGAAAAGCCCGAACGTGAACAGCGTGACGGGACATGGTGTGATGCCGAACATCGGTATCGCCGATAGCCGTCGCCAAGGAGTTGGCCGAGCAACGGATAGACGATGCTCGCGTACACCACCAGCGCCCAGCCCAGCGCACCGGTCCAGCCCTTCGGCCAGCCAAAGGTGAGGCGTGCACGCACGACACCAGCCTCGATGAACAGTAGGCCCTGCATCACGAACAGCGCAGCGAAACCCCACGCTCCGGCGCTGATCGACGAGAAATGCATGCCGTGATACGCAACGGCTGTCCAGAGCCACATCGTCGCCAGTCCAATTGCGATCACGCGACTACGCCCTCGAGAGGGCAACATGATGAGCGCGACCATGAGCAGTCCCAGCAGATAGGCCAGGATTTGCACAGGCCACACCGCATGGTTGTAGGCGACGAAGACAGCCAGGAACTGCTCTCGAGTGAAGGGCAACATGATGGTGAGTGCCGTTCAGTGAGCCGGCGCACCGAGGAGTTCGTCGCGATGGGTGGCTACGAACTGCGCGAACGCTGTCGGTGCTTGGCCCGTGATGTCGGCCACGGTGTGCGTCACGGGCGGCGTCTTCAAGAATCGTGGCAGCACATGCAGCAGCAGCATCACGGCGATAAGACCGGGCTTGCGACCATCGCGTCGTAGCGTGCGATAGAAGCGCCACGGGCCGGGCGATTCATACCTGATGGGCGTCTCCAATCCCGTCGACAACTGATCGGCCATCTGCTGAAACGTGAGGACCGCGTCCGATGTCAGGGTGTAGGCTCGTCCGTGGTGCTTCGTGCCGGGTTGCGTGAGCACGTGGGCAGCCACACGGGCGATGTCACCGACGTCCACGAGCGTGAACTTCGCACGTCCAGCGGGCACAAACACGCGATGTCGGCGCACCAAGTCGTCATGGAGCGTTGTCGTAAAGTTCTGCATGAAGTACGCTGGCCGCAGCATGGTGCACGGCACGCCACTGGTCATGAGCCGCCTTTCGATCTTGTGGTGCGGGATGAACCGATTCACCTCCGCCCCCTGTACTGACAAGAATACGATGTGCCTCACACCGTGCTGCCGAGCACGCGCGATCACGTCACCGAAATCCCCAGTAAGTTGCGGTGGACGCAACAGGAAGAGCGTGTCGCAATCGGCCAGCGCCGCGTCTTGACCGGTGCCGTTTACGAAATCGAAGGCCACTGCCTGCACGGTCGAAATTCCACCCCAGTTCGCAGTGGCCACGGCGACGTCGCGAACACCCGCGCGCACGACAATACCCTCGAAGGCACGAAGCGCGGCAATCACGGCCGAGCCGACGAGACCTGTGGCGCCGGTCACGAGGATGCGTTTCATGGTGCGCTGCTCATCACGATCAATGGCTCGGCAGCCCCGGCTCTCTGGCCTCTGTCATCACTCATGGCGCGTCGATCCGGTCGCCGCGTACTGGAAAGCGCCCGCCGAATTGGATGGGGCGTGGATCTCCGCCCAACGGCGTGTCGGCCGGACCACGGCCTTGTGCGTGCACGTGCAGGTGCGGCTCGCCGGTGTTACCGGAGTTCCCCACCGCACCGAGCCAGTCACCCATCGCAACACGCTCGCCGACGCGCACTCGCACGCTCCCGCGCTGTAGGTGACCAAGCAGCACATCCGCGTCGACGCAGCGCAGCAGCACGTGATTGCCGGCGAGGTGATCGCCGTCGACCTCCGGCACGCGCATGTCGGGCAAGCCATCCACCGCGATGACCACCTCACCCGCGCATGGCGCCAACACGCGCACGCCGTAGATGCGATAGGCGCGTGGGTCGGCCGGCTGCACACCACGGGCACGAAGCCCGAACGCATCCACTGCCACGAGATCGACCCCATACGATTGCCCACGCCACGCGCGATAGCGAAGCACGCGCGCGTCGAGCGTTTCGAGGTGGGCGTTGGTACTGCTGTTGCTACCGCCATTCACCACGAGGTAGCGACCCGGCTCCAGTGGAAAGGCCAGATTCACGAGTCCCGCAGCCGTGACTCTACGGCTTCGCAAGGCGATGACGGTGCCGTAGATCGACATGACGCTCAGCGCCGTGAAGAACACCACTGCGCTCCACGCGCCCCAACGAACCGGCACTACCTTCGAGAGTGGTCGGATGCGGCGCCACCCTATCCAGGCCGCCACCCCAAGCGCGACGGCAAACACGAAGGGCGCCCACCACGGTGGTAGCAGCCATATACCCTGCAGCGCCATAGCACTCATTGCGGCAACGCTTCCGCACACCTGCACCACGAAGCCTAGACCGCTACGCGCGGGTACGAGCCCCAGCCAGCCGATCAATATCAGCGGCGCTGCGAACTGGATGGCGTAGAGCCACGTCATGACGCCTCGGTGCGGTTGTCCAGCAACAGGTCGCTCTTGCGCGTCACACGATCACCGCGCTCACCGGACGCCGCAGTGATTGCAGCATCGCCGGCCCCCGCCCGAAACGCACGACGAGGTCGGGGCGCTTTGAACCGAGGCCGAGGTGCGCGGCAAACTGCGATCGCGCGGCCGCCACTTCCACCGGCTGATTAATCATCGCCCTGTTGATGCCGAGCACGGTGCACTGCAGCGCAAACCGCTCGAAGCAGCGCCCGACTTCCATCCAATGTGCGGGATCGCTCTCGGCGCCGACGAAGACGGCGATGCCCGCCGAGCTTCTGATCTGCTCGACGTACCTGGCGGTTTCGCTCGCTTCGGTGAAGACCATGCCGAACATCGCGTCACCAAGCCAGCGCGGCAGCGACGGGCTCCCCGATATCCCAGAGAAGAGACCGTCGCGATGCTCCAGCGCTTCTCGGCGGCTGAACCGGATCCACTGCCGGAGCTCGGCCACGAACGCCGCATCGTGCATCTGCGTGGCGTTCGCAGACACCACGGCGTCGACGATGCCGTGGAGAGCGGATCGTTCGGTGAGCAGCATGAGCGACACCCGCTCACCAGCGCCGGCTCGCTCCAAGGCCACGAGCTCAGACCGTGTCAGCGCACGTCCGTCGTAGACATTGCGTACGGACTGGCGAGCGACGATGGCGGTGTACAGTGGCGATGCGGGCGCAGTATCGGTAGAGAGCTGCAGGCGGTAACCCGCGTTCGATGCGAGCGGCGCGCCAACGGCGCGCAATCCGTGTCCGGTCGCCGAGTGGACGATATTTTCCGCGGCACAGCCAAGCGATACGTACAGGTGATGATCGTCGGGATCGACGGCCGGGCAGCGCCGAGAAAGATCGGGAAGAATCGTGATCGCGTCGTGCGCTAGATCGAACCTCCAGCACTGCGTATTGTGGCTGGATGGGGCGAGCGTCGCGGCGCGGACCAGCTCGTGCTGTATCGCCGCGATCCCGGTGGCGCGCGTGACGGGCTCACGCCAGAGCGTTCGGGTCGCCTTTTTGTAGCGATCCCTGCTCAGCCGTGCATCGCCCGCCACAATGGCAATCGCCCCCGCACTGAAACCGACCGTAGACCACATGAATTGCCGACGCGTTGGCATATGGTTCATCAGTTGAGAGGAGTGACGTGCGAGCGATTTCTCGTGGTATCGACATTGAAGTCGACTTCATCGATGTCGAATTCGAGATACGTGTACTTGCCGGCTGGCGCGTGCCATACGCCATCGCCGTGCGACGCGATGCGACGCACACCGAACGCACGATAGTCACGGAGTGGCGTCGACCAACGCATTTCGACGAACGACTTCCCATCGGCACTCTGCGCACCGCGACCGTCGGCCACGAAGTCGATCAGTTCGCCGGCCGCATTGAACGACAGGACGGCGCTGACCGTGTGCGCGAGGTTCGTAAACGTGGCGCGAACCGTGTTCGTATCGATCTCATTCCACGTGATGCTTGGCGAAATCAGCGCGCCCGGTGCGAACACACACAGGTCGTTGAAGAGGGTGACCGTTTCCGCTTTGTCCATCATCGGCCCGCCCGCGTTCACGAGCGGGAACAGACCCGCAAGCTTCACGCGCATCGTGGCCGAGGGGCCAACGAAACGGTGGAGTACGTTTACCGGTATCCCGAACAGTGTCGCGTCCATGTAGAACAACCGCGACGGCGCGTCGTAGAAGTTGTACTGCGTGCCTGTGAACGGCATCCATCGCGCCGTCGGACCACTGCGGATCCGTCCGTGAAAGTGGGCGCGGAAATTCTGCGTACGCGGCTGTCCTATCGCGCCACTTGCACGGACATACCGCTGCACGACGGGCGGCAGCGCCGCGATATCTGCGTCATTGAGAAGCGGCGTCGAAGCAGGACGCTGCACGCTGTCGTTTACATCTCGCTCGAACGCAGCGCGCAAGCTCGCCGGGCCGAGGGACGCGAACCCGACGATGACTCCGGCCAGTGCAATGACATTTGCGATCGTTCCGAATCGCGCGTCTGTCCACGACGACACAATGGCGACCTGCGACACGGCGATCGCTGCTGCGCCGATCAGCCACCAGCGCGTGGGCCAGGCAAACATCGCGATGGTCGTGGCGACGAACAGCACCGCCGCACACAGCCAAACGACTCCTGTCGGCTTACTGATCTGCTGCGTGAGTAGCGGCAGCTCGGCGAACCCGAACGCCTTGGCTGCACCAGACAGGTGAATGAGGCCGTGTAACAAGAGCAGCAATGCAAAGCCGATCTTCATTTTCATAAACCCTTGAAACGTCGGTGAAGTCGGCCACAGCATGTCGTAACAGGTGAACGCTATCGCGTACTCGCGCACATACTTGGCTGAGCTCGTCCTGTCGGCGCGCTTTTACGCGGGAGATGCAGTGCGTAGCACTCTCGTACATGCCTCGCTGACCCTGCACAAGCGTGGCACGACGACGGCAGATCACACGAGCAGTGCGCGCGTACGGGCGAGGAGAGCCGCCAGGATGCTCTGCGGACAGGCCGAGAGCGGACGAGCGCGGCGCGCCCGCCAGTCCAGGCACTTCACCTGATCCGCGAACGCTGCGCCCTGCACCGGAAAATCCTCTGGCAGCGAAACTTTGAAGGGCTAGCCCTTGGCCCTCGTTCTGACGGGCACGATCACTAGCTCCCCATCGCGAACCGTGAGCTCTACGCGCGCACCTTCCGGCAGGTGCGCAACGGCCGCCACCAGTCTCGGAATCCGCACCCCAAAACAGGTCCCCCATTTGCTTACTCTCGTCCACCTGGCCTTCGCTGCCGTGACTCATGCAGCGGCTGGTAACGACGCCGAAACTGCACTTCGCCGACAGCGGGCTCACGGCGACGCTCCGCGGTACGACGGCGGCGTCCTTTACTCCCGATGAAACATCATTCAATCGACTCCTCGAAACGGAGATTCTGAACGAGTTGCACGAGCAAGCGGGCTGGTTCAAGGAGCCGCTTCGGTTCTCTCACGATCGCGACAAGGATGGGTCGGAGTAGCTGTCGTGCTTGAGCATGCCCACGGTCAACTCGTCGGCATCGAAATCAAGGCGTCGACGACGGGCTCGGCCGCCGACGAACGCCACGTCGGTAAGCATTGGCGCCATCCGTCGTGCGGTGCGGAGCAAACGATGTCGATTCGGGCGCATGCGGGATGCCGTCACACGGGTTCGGTCGCCATCAGGCGTTTTTTCAGCAATATCCGGGCGTGGTGCCGTTCGCGCCTCGTCCCACGCGCAGCGCATCGACGGGCGTCGGCGGGTCGTAGAAAACGTGATGGCCCTTCGCGATGGTTGGGGCAGCCGCATTCAGAGGTTCAATCGTGCCCACTCGACGATCCCCGTCGATCGCGCGCCACACCAACGGGATCACCTCCGGAAAGTCGCCGGCGAGCAGAGGACCAGCGGAGGTGATCGGTACGCCGCGCGACTCCGCTGCGGGTCGCCGGGCAACACATACAGCACACCGCTAACGAGGAACTGCAGCAGTACCGGAACACAGGCAGCCCGGAATCACGAAATGGCGCTGGCGCCACATCTCCCAGTTGGTGCGCCCGTGGAACGTCCGGTTCTCACCGGAACTGCCTCCGGCTCACCGCTCGCGCCGCTGCGCTGAACAGCGTCGTCTTTACTCGGTCAGGCGCACACCCACTGTACGCGTACCACTGCTTGCCTTCACGGATACTCGTTGGGGCAGGCCGTCGAGGTTAACGCGGGATTGCTCCGGGCTATCTTCCGACGATTCGCGGCGTCATCTCGAACGAGTTCACTTCGCGACCGACCTTTCGACCGCCGATCACAAACGCATATAAGACAGCGCATGCGTTCCCCGGCGCACGATCTCACCGCCGACGATCGTGGACTACCGCCTACGATAGCGCAACGCAACGCTCGCCCTATACCCTTCCAGTGGCGCCTACACATCCATCGTCCATTGGCCTGCCGTCGTGGGCGTGGGCCGCACCAGGCGATCAAAGTTCGCCTGACGCACGTTGCGCAGATTCTCGAGGTTGGCCACGAGCTCCATCGATCCGAACTGCCGCGTAACAATGGCCATCGCATAGATGGTACGGTTCGGACGTGCGGCGATACGGATTGTCGCCGAACGCCTGGTGGTAGCGCCGTTCGTGGCAAAGGTTCGCGTGAGTTCAAAGAATCCGGTCGACGCGCGAGTTTGGCGTCAACGCACAGGGCGACACGTACAGATGGTTCTCGCCAACCGTGGCAGCCTAGGTCGTTCAGTCACCCTGGATTATGGTGGCTGCTTCGCATCGAGTGAGCCCGTGCGTTGTCCGACTCCCGGAACGTCAGCGACGCGG
>JBBRLZ010000057.1:0-26401 GCA_038231095.1 Gemmatimonadales bacterium | reverse complement strand
CTCTCGTTAAAGGCTTTCCTGACGGTCAGGGCCACGAGCAGACGACGAAGGGGATCGGCGACATCAGTGCGATGGCTGAAACCTGGCTGCTCGATCCGCGGACAAATGAGAGCGGCAATGTTTCGATCTCACTCGGTTTCAAGGCGCCCACCGGCAGCCATACGCAAATGTCGACCTTCTATACGGCCACCGGGCCGGTGCCATTTCCGGCCGACCAGACGATCCAGAATGGCGACGGCGGATGGGCGATCATGACGGGGGCACAGGCGTTCAGGCAGGTGCTACCACACACATATGCGTATCTGGGCGGCTCCTACATGATCAGCCCGAAGGCGGCGAGCGACGTCAATATTGCGCCAGACGTCAAGCTCCCCTGGGCGGTGCCCGACGTGTACTCCATGCGCGCTGGCGGCGTGTACGCGGTCATGCCTGGGCGTCTGACGCTGAGCCTTGGTGCACGTTTTGACGGGACCCCGCAGCGCGATCTGCTCGGAGGCGGTGACGCAACCACGGTCAAGCGCCCGTTCTTTCTGGTCTACACCGAGCCTGGCTTGTCGGTGACGAATGGTCATGGAACGCTGTCAATCAGCGCGCCAATCCGCACTGCGGTGCGACGGGAGCCGAACCTGTTCGAGAAAGGGATCAATGCGTCCGGCGGTGGAGGCTTTGCGAAGTTCCTGGTGTTCGCGAGCTATTCGTATCGACTGTAGGGTCCCGATCCGAAAGATCGTCGCAATGATGTCGGTGGTCGAACTCAGGGCGGCCGAGCTCACACGCTCGGAGCGGCCGCGGTCACCGATCACGTCGGACAACGCCTGGTCCGGATCGGCCACGATCAGTGCCGTGCGAACCGCTCGCCCGCTCGCGCATTCAGGCGGGCATGCCACGCTCGCACTCCGCGACCAGCGGACGCTGCGCGTCCGCGCAGGCACATCGAGCACGGCGTCCACCAAGGGTGCGAGCACGGATCAGCCGTCGGGCACGATGCGCATTCGTTCACTCCCGGCGGATTCGGGCTGGTCCGTGGAGCCACGCTCCGACGAGCCTGTGGATACCACGTGTCAGCGCCTTGGTGGCGCAGGAAACACGACGTCGCCGAGGCCCACGCGCCGCAGCAGCGCGCGAAACCGCGCAGTCGGCCACAGCGGAGCGAACTGCGGATCGCCGACCGGAATGATCGCGGGCCAGAAGCCTCCCGCATCCAATTGACGCTCCATTGCGAGCATCGCTCCTGTGGTATCGCCTATCGCGAGCATTAGCCCCCAATTGTTCGCGTGCTTCGGGAGCCGCAGGAGCGCGAAGGCAAGTGCCGAGTCGCCTTGTGCAGCACGCACCGCGGCGACCGCGGCGTTCTCCGGCCCACCCCGTCTCGCTGCATAGCGCCGCGCCTCCGCGTACAACCCCGCCCGTACCAGGATCGCAGGCCCCAATGAGATTGTCGTGGCATTCAACGAATCACTCTGATTCGCATGACGGATCTCGACGAGCGCGCTGTCCAACTGCCCATCGAGATAGTACGCGTACGCGAGCCAGCTGGACACGACCGCCGACGCCGGCTCGGTCTGGCGCGCCAGCATGAACTGGCGCATCCCCTCGCGGACATGCCCTCGGAACAGCAGATGTTTCCCATACTGCATCAGAGGCTCGACATCACTCGTGTCGCGCAAGCGCAGGGCCGTCTGAAATTCTGTCGCCGCACTGTCCCAACGAAACGCAAGCTGATGCACAAATCCGAGCGCGGAATGCGGTGTCGAAAGCGTGGAATCGAGCGACAGTGCGCGCGCCGCTTCGGCACGCGCCTCGGCAGGCGCCGAAACCTGTCGTGAAAAAGGAGAAAACGCGCGCGAAAGACTGAGACCCGCCCACGCCGCAGCGTAATTGGAATCGCGGGCAATCGCCCGTTGGAAGTTGTCTATGCCCCACCCCCCCTCACTCGCGTCAGCGCCGCGCAGACGGAATTCGCGCTGCGCCAGCAAGTAGAATCGGTGCGCTTCCGGATTCACGACACGCTCAGGCTTTGCCGACGCACTGCGAACGCTCCGCGCGGACGCGGGAACCAGCTTGCTCAATGTGTCACCGATCGCGCGCACGATCTCGTTCCGCACGCGAGTGAGCTCGTTCTGCGCGCGATCGAACGAATCGCTCCACAGGATGGCGCCGTCGGCGGCCCGCACAAGCGAAGCGAGGACGCGCAACCGGCCATCCAGCTCGTGAAACGTGCCCGTAACGAGGAACCGCGCGCCCAGCGTGCGGCCAAGCTTCTCGGCGTTGAACTCGCGCACATCCCGATAGTTACCCACGCCAAGCCGGCTCCTCATGTGAAGGCCTTGCACATGGTAGAGCTCCGAGGACACTTCGTCGCTGAGGCCGTCAGCGAGTGAGCGCTGCACCGGATCGTCGCTCGCGCCCTGCATAGGGAGCACAGCGACCGTCACGTCGCCCAGCGGTACCGCCACCGGCGGGCGCAGCGCGAAGAATCCGGCGGCTAGCGCAGCCATCATCGCGGCCGCGACAGCGACGAGGCGACCCGTCAGTTTCGATTGCACCGCATGCTTGACCGCGGCGGGACGCGCTAGTGCGACAGGCGCCGCACGTGGCCGTTCGTCCGTCGACGTCCCATCGAGTGCCTCGAGCAGCGCCTTCGCCGTTTGCGGCCGGTCGGCTGGTTCTTTTTCCAGGCACTGCATCACGAGCGAGGCCAGGCGCGCATTCACATCCGGCGTCACGTTGCCGATCGCCACCGGCACCGTCGCCACGTGCGCGGCAATCAGTTGATGCGTCGTCAGATCGTGAAACGGCGGCTTGCCGGAAATCAGTTCATACGCCAGACACCCGAACGAATAGATGTCCGCCCGATGATCGGTAGCCGGATCCCCTACCGCCTGCTCCGGCGCCATGTACGTCGGCGTGCCGATGCCACTGCCTGTCTGCGTCAGCGTCGTCGTATTACCCGTACCGCCCTGCGCGACACTGACGGCCTTCGCGATGCCGAAGTCGGCCACCACCACGGCGCCGCCGCTCAGCATCACGTTGTCGGGTTTAATGTCCCGATGAACGACCCCATGTTCGTGCGCATACGCCAGCGCGCGAGCCACATCGCGCAGCACCCCGGCATACTCGCTCGCGACAAGGGGTACCTGCTGATCAAGCCGCTGTCGCAGTGACTGCCCCTCTTCGTATGGCATCACGAAGTACAACACACCATCGGCATCGCCTGAGTCGTACAGCGGCACGATGTTCGGATGCCTGAGACGCGCGGCAATCGCGATCTCGCGCAGAAACCGTTCGCGGCCCAGCGACGCCGCGAGTTCGGGCCGGATCACTTTCACCGCGACGTGGCGATTGTGTTTGGTATCGAGCGCCAGAAAGACGCGCGCCATCCCACCGCGTCCGAGTTCGCGCTCGATGCGATAGCGATCGCCGAGCAACTCAGGCAACGTCTGGTCCGGTTCGTCCGCGATCATCTCCGCGAACCGCTCTCCCGCTGGCACATCGAGCCGAGCCATCCCGCGCTCGCAGTCCGCGACCAGCCCGCGCAACGCCTCCGCGCGGGCAGCGTCGCCATGACTCAGCGCGATGATACGCGCCTCGCGGTCTGCGGCTGGCACATCGAGCACGGCGTCCACCAAGGGTGCGAGCGCCATCCAGCCGTCAGGCAGGAGCCGCTCCTTTTCATTCCCTGATGCCTCCGAGTGCACGTCCATTGAGCCACGCTCCGGCGAGACGACAGAAGGCGATGGTCAGTTCGTACGGGGAGCGGGGAGCACGACATCAGCAAGCCCGACCCGCTGCCGCAGCGCGCGAAACCGAGCGCTCGGCCACAAGGGCGCGTACACCGGATCCACGACCGGAATCGTTGCGGGCCAGTAACCTCCTGCATCGATTGCGCGCTCCAGCGCGACCAGCGCCCCCGTGGTATCGCCCGCAGCGAGCAATTGAAATCCGTTCGGGTCGAAATGTCCGCGCCGGAGGCGCGCGAACGGCTCAGCCGAGTCGCCCTGTGCAATCAGCACACTGATGAGGTATGGGCTGATCGGCCCAAGTCGCTCTGCGTAGCGCCGCGCCTCGGCAAACAGCCCGGCCCGTGCCAGGATGACACTCCCCCATGCGATTGTCGTGAGGTTCGTCGAATCACTCTGATTCGCGCGACGGATCTCGACGAGCGCGCTGTCCATTTGCCCATCGAGATAGTACGCATACGCGACCCAGCTGGACACCACCGCCGACGCCGGTTCGGTCTGACGCGCCAACATGAACTGCCGCAGCCCGTCGCGAACGTGCCCGCGGCACAGCAGAAGTTTCCCATATTGCATCAGGGGCTCAACATCGCCCGCCGTGCGCAAGCGTACGGCCGTCTGAAATTCCGTCGCCGCACTGTCCCATTGAAATGCGAGCTCGTGCACCAGTCCGAGCGCGGAATGCGGGGTCGAAAGTGTGGAGTCGAGCGACAGTGCGCGCGCGGCGGCGGCACGCGCCGCTGGCGCGGCGGCAGACGCCAAAAGGCCGAGTGAATACGGAGCAAACGCCCGCGCAAGACTGAGGCCAGCCCACGCGTCCGCGTAATTGGAATCGAGGGCAATCGCCTTCTCAAAGGTCTCAAGGCCCCACCCTCTCGCATCTTTGCCACGTCGCGCAAATGCCCGCTGCGCCAGCAAGTACAGGCGGTACGCCTCCGGATTCTCGACGCTCTCTGGCCTTGCCGGTAGACGGAGGCTGATCCGCGACGACGCAGGCAGCACCTTGCTCAATGTCTCCCTGATCGCGCGCGCGATCTCGTCGCGTACTCCACTCAGGTCATTGTGCGCGCGATCGAACTTGTCGCTCCACAGCACGGCATTGTCGGACGCCCGCACCAGTGACGCGAGTACACTCAGTCGCCCGCCGCCCTCGCGCATGCTGCCCATGACGAGATACCGCGCCCCAAGCGCGCGGCCGAGTTTCTCTGTATTGAACTCGTGCTGATCACGGTAGCTGGCGACACCGCGACGGCTCATCATTTGCAGGCCGGGTACGCGGGACAATTCGATCGACACTTCGTCGCTGAGGCCTTCCGCCAACGCACGCTGCTCCGGCACGTCGCTGTCACTCAGCAACGGGAGCACAGCAACCGTCACGTCCGGCAGTGGTGACGTGACAAGCAAACGCACCGCGACGAATCCGGCGACGCCGACGGCCATGACCGCAGCGACGATCGCCGCGAGTGGAGTCGTCCTTCTTTTTTGGTCCGGCGGCGTGCCGCCGTCAGGATGAATATCGATGGTCTCAGCACGCCGCCATTCGTCAGTGGTCGTGCCGTCAAGTACTTCGAGCACCGCCGTCGCCGTCTGTGGGCGATCGGCGGGTTCCTTTTCCAGACACCGCATCACGAGTGATGCCAGTCGCTCATTTACCGCGGGCTGCGCGGTGCGGAGCGCCACCGGGGGCGTTGCCACATGCGCGGCGATCAATTGATGCATCGGCAAATCGTGAAACGGCGGCTTGCCGGAAATCAGCTCATATGCGAGACACCCGAACGAATAGATGTCCGCCCGATGATCGGTGGCCGGATCCCCCACCGCCTGCTCCGGCGACATGTACGTCGGTGTGCCAATGCCACTGCCCGTCTGCGTCAGTGTCGTCGTGTTCCCACTCGTGCCCTGCGCAACGCTCACGGCTTTCGCGATGCCGAAGTCGGTCACCACCGCCGCGCCACCACTCAGCATCACGTTGTCAGGCTTTATATCGCGATGCACCACGCCCTCGCCGTGCGCATGCGCGAGCGCGCGCGCCACATCGCGCAGGACACTCACGTACTCACTCGCCTGGAGAGCCCCGCCTTGATCGATGCGTTGCCGAAGCGACGAGCCTTTCTCATATGGCATCACGAAGTACAGCGCACCGTCGGCATCGCCTGAGTCATACAGCGGCACGATGTTCGGATGCGTGAGACGCGCCGCGATGGCGATCTCGCGCAGAAACCGTTCGCGACCGAGTGACGCGGCAAGCTCCGGCCGGATCACCTTCACCGCGACGTGGCGATTGTGTTTGGTATCGAGCGCCAGAAACACGCGCGCCATCCCACCGCGGCCGATCTCGCGTTCGATGCGATAGCGATCGCCGAGCATCTCGGGAAGCCGCTCACTCGGCGCATCGTCGAGCATTTGTGCGAACCGTTCGGGAGCCGGTGCGTCGAGCAACGGCGCTGACTGCTCACACTCCGCAACCAGCGCGCTGAGGGCGGCCTGACGCTCGGCGTTCCCACCACTGAGCAACACAATCAGCGACGCACGATCCGCCGGCGCGGCATCGAGCACCACATCGACCAGCGGCTCCAGTTCCTTCCAGCGAGCGGGAAGCGGCTCAGCGCGGTCTTCGTCAGGCGACACCGGCGTGGTGCTCATGTCGTGAAAGTATGACGAGGCGCAACCAGCCGTCGTGCGGCAACCTGTGGCGCGACGACACGATCTCGGCCACACCAGAAAACAGCCGAGTCCGGTAATCGCGCACCCAAGAACGACTGATGTCGTGTTCGCGGCCGAATTGTCGTGTACTGCGTATGATGCCGCGACTCTCGACACTCACCGCCGCATGGCGAGGACACGCACCCGCTGGCGTCGTCCTGTTCCTGATGCTCAGCGGGATCGTTGCCGCCTGCTCCCGCGACAAGGGCCGGCAACCGCAGGCACTGACCGCCAGCCACGAGATCATCGCCGACGTCATCGTGACGGTCACCAATCACACCTCACGTATCAAACAGATCTACCTCTCCGCCGGTCAGACCAGGCACACGCTTGGCGCCGTGCCGGAACGCGCGTCACGATCCTTCTCCGTGCCGAGTGGCGCCGGCGACTCGACCATCGCGCTGTACATGGAGGCGAACGAGACGGGTTCGTCCCGTCTCCAACGGTCTGACGCGTTTCACCTTGCGTCAGGGCAGCGCGCGATCTGGACAATCGACGGCAACGGCACGGGCGTGCTGACGATGCGCTGACCGCCAGCGGCAATCCCGCGCAGGCCTCGTACTGAAGTTGGTACGCTAGGCGGACAGCGCGCGCCGCAACAGCATCCGCGCCTTGACCCAGTCGCGCTGCACTGTTCGCGTCGTGATCGCGAGTGCCTCCGCCGTTTCGTCTTCACTCAGACCGCCGAAGAAGCGGCACTCGACGACGCGCGCCAGCCGCGGCTCGACGGCCGCAAGCCGATCGAGCGCGTCATTGATGTCCAGAAGAACTTCGGGCTGATCATCGATGGCGATGTGCTCATTCTCGAATGTGACCTGACGCTCCGCACCACCGCGCTTGTGCGCGAGGCGAGCCTTGGCATGATCAACCAGCACGTGCCGCATCGCGACCGACGCCAGTGCCATGAAGTGCGCGCGGTCACGCCACGACTCGCGCGCCTGATCGGCCAGTTTCAGATACGCTTCATGCACGAGACCCGTGGTGTTGAGCGTCCCGTTGCCATTGCGCACGCTGAGCTGCCGCCTCGCGATCTGTCGCAGATGCTCGTAGACGATCGGCATCAGGCTGTCCAGCGATTCCGATGGCGCGCCGTTCGATTCGCCCAAGGTATCCATGCAACGCGCCCCGTCAGCAGGAGAGATTGCGACCGTCTTCGAAGCTACCGCTCCACCGCCCCCGCCGCACCAGCCCGCCGGGGATCGGCGCCCGCTGTTACTTTCCCGCCCCCGATCGCGACAGCCGCCCCGTACCCCATACGCAATTCGCCCTTCAGCGACACCACGTTGAACGTGTGCCCCATGTCACGCAGCCGACGCATCACGCCGGGCGCCACGCCATCCTCGATGTCGATCACGAACTCGCGCGGACCGCTCGCTCCACCGCCGCCGAACGCACCACGCACTGATGGCAGGAATCGCGGCAACTCGAGCGCGCGCTGCGGCGACAAACCGAAATCCAGTACACCAACCAGCGTCTGAAAGACCGCCGCGTTGATCCACGAATTGCCCGCCGCACCGAGTGCGAGTACCGGTGTGCGATCGGCACCGGTGCCGCGAAAGACGATCGTCGGTGAGATGCTCGACCCGTGCCGCGCATAGGGCAGCCGCGCGCCATACAGATTCGGATCGGTACCGTACGACAACAGCTTGTCGTTACTCAGGAAACCGAGTCCGGGTGAGACGTAGAAGTTCCCGCCCCACGTGCCAAGTGTCTGTGTGACGGCCACCGCATTCCCGTCACCGTCGGCAACGACGAACGCCGTGGTGCCCTGCGCGCGACAGTCGGCCGCGTGCGCATGATCCTGCACGTTGCAGGGCTCGGTGACGGACACGCCGCCCGACGCCGCGAGCGCTTCGTCGTCATCACCGCGTGCGGCACCGGTGGTCGCGGGCGCGGCGAGGTTGGGCGCCGCAGCGCACGTCAGTGTATCACCACGGAAGTTTGCGCCCGTCAACGCATGTGCCGCATCGAAGCACTTCCAGCGCGCTCGCGCCGTGTCCTTGCTCACGAACGGCCCGATATCCACCGGCCAGAGCGACGGATCCGCGATGCGATTGCGCGACGACGGCACCAGCTGCCAGGCACTGATCATGGCATGCAGCGTCGCGGCGTCGGTCGTGTACGCCGACACGGTCGACACCTGCTCCAGGTTGTTGAGCTGCGATGCGAGTGTCACGCCACCCGACACCGGCGGTGCGCTGCCGAAAATGGTGTAGCCGCGATACGTCGTGCTCACCGGCTCACGATCGGCGGCGAAATACCGCGCGAGGTCCGTCGTGCGGATCGCGTTCCCCTTGCCGCGCAGATCGTTCGCGTAGCGCGTGGCCACCGCACCGCGATAGAATCCCGCCGCGCCGCCCGCCGCCACCTGCTCGAGCGTCCACGCGAGGTCGGGATTGCGAATCGTGTCGCCCGCAACAACCGGCTTCCCATCCCGGAAAAAGAGCACGCGACTCGACTCGTACTTCGCGAAGCGATCACGCTCCAGCCACAACGTCGTCGCGAGCCCATCGCTCACCACATACCCATCACGCGCGGCACGAATCGCCGGCGCGAGCAGCTCGGCCCATTTCAGTTTGCCACTGCCGTACTTCGTCCACGCCTTGTGCATCCCGGCCACCGTACCCGGCACCATCACCAGCACCGGGCCATCCTCGGGATAGCGACCGTTCTGCAGCAGCGAGCTATTCGACAACGTCGCTTCTTCCGGCACGCGTGCCATGAACTCGATCAGCGCGGGCTGAGTCATACCCTTCATCTGAATCAGCATCTCGCCGTAGCCACCCATCCCGCTGGCATCCGGCTCGACCACGCCAAGCGCGAACGACACTGCGACAGCCGCATCGACGACGTTACCGCCCTTGCGCAGCATCTCGACACCCGCCGCCGTGGACACCGGATGCGCACTCGACACGGCGGACTTCCCTTCCACCGGCTCGCGCAGCGTCGGCCGCTCGTTGATCGCGGTCTGCATCACATCGTCGAGCACGCTGTCATTCGCGGCGGCCAGCGCACGCGGTCGAAGCTTCGCCACGATGTCGCGCCACGCCGTCGCCCGCGTTGCAAAGGCTGGCGTCGCGAAATAGGTCGCCTCAATGCGGTGCGCGAAACGGTCGTACGCATCGCGATTGCGTGAGTCCCGATCGACACTCGCGCCCACGGCGATCACAGTCGGCGCAGCCACCGGCGCGTCGGGTGCGGGGATCACCAGCAGCCGATCACCGCCACCGAGCGCTTCACCAACGCGCCGATCCCCGACGCGATCGGGATCGCCGTTGTAGCCGCTGTCATCGAGATCACGCTCGGCGACGAGAATCGTGCGCGCATCCGGCGACCACGCGAGATCGCCGGCCGCCGAGGCCACGAGATTCACATAGCGCCCATCGCGTGGCGTCACATACAGCGCGGGCTTCGGCGCACTGGTCGAAAATGCGATGCGCGTGCCGTCCGGTGACCACGCGAGTGCGTCCGGATTCCGTTCTGCGATGACGACCGAGTCGACCGGTGTCGCGGTGACGGTACGCACGCGGATGCGACGACCGTTGTCAGTGCTCTGGATGTATGCGAGCCGATCCGCCGCAGGCGACAGCGCGGGTGCATGTTCAGGCTGCGCGAACGTCGTCACGCGCTTCTCGTCACCCGATGCGGTGCGCTTCCAGAGGCGCGCCTCATTCAGGCGACCGCGCACGAAGTAGATCGTGCCATCGGGTGCGACGACTGGTTCGAGGTCCGCGGCAGGGCTGGTGGTCAGTCGCTCCGGCGGCGCTGTCGGCGCATCCAGTCGCAGCCGGAACAGGTCGTCCTGCCCTTCGCGATTGGAGACGAATACCAGCGACCGGCCATCCGCACTCCACGCGGGCTGCCGATCCCACATCGCCCCGCGCGTCAGCTGCGCCCAACTGCGGCCGTTGGCGGCGCGCACCCACAGATCGCCTTCGATCGACGCGGCGAGTCGGCCGTCACGTGCGAACGCAATGTCATGAACGGGCAGGTGGGGCGCGGGCTGCGCGGTCAGTGCATTTGCGCATGAGAACGAGAACGCGAATGCCGGAACAACGTGAAACATCCGGGTCAGGAGCATCGGAGATCGGTAGTGTGGGCGGGCGACAACGGCTGTACTTTTTCGGCAGGACAGTTCTACCTGTACTTTTGCATGGTCACGGCCTCGGGCCCGCGCCGCAAGGTGCCGGGCGCTGGCCGAGGCGACAGCGGCCAGTGCGGGGGGTATTTCACTTCTGGCATGTCCGTTCGGTGTCAGACGCCGCTCGACCGGCTGGGCTACGCCCACTGCTGGTGTGCCGTTGCAGCTCATCTCCCTTCTCTTCGAGTCGAATCCGATGCGTCTCACGCATGCTCTGCTGATCGCCGCGCTGTTGCCCGCCCCACTTCTCGCCCAAGGCGGCTACGGAGGCATGGGCGGCATGGGTGGCCGCGGCGGCATGGGCGGCCAGCGCATGGGTGGCCAGCGCGCGATGTTGCCCAAGTTCGCGACCGCAAAGGAACTTGAACGCTTCAATGCGGCCGACGCGGTGCTGAATGACCGGAAGAAACTGAAACTCACGGATCCTCAGGTCGAGCAGCTCACCACGCTCCGTGCGACGCTGTTCGAGAAGAACGCCGATCTGCTCGTACGCTACGATTCCGTGCGCCGCAATTTCAATCCGCCGAAGGCGCTGACGGAGCCGAATGGGCCGTCTGACGCGAGCGCGATGCCAAGTCAGGAGGAGATGGGAAAGCTGCGTGATCAGATGCTGGCGATGTCGGCGGTCGGCGAGCAGCTGCTGCAGCGGCGTGCAGACAACATGGAAGCCTGCCTGGCGCTGGTCGATGAAACGCAGAAGGAACGTGCACGTAGGGTTCTTGATGATCAGACGGACGACATGAAGAAAGTGCTGCCGCAACTCGCGGCGCGCGGCGGCCGTCGATAGCGACCATTCGCCCACACGCCCGTGACGACAGACCCTCTGATTTCACACGTCTCTGACACGGCGCGCTGGGTGGCGGTGTATCGCGCCATGGAGACCGAGCGCCCGGATGCGTTGTTCCGCGATCCGTACGCGCGCCGTCTCGCCGGCGCCAAGGGTCAGGCGATCGTCGAGGGCATGAAGAACGGCAAGGCAACGGCGTGGCCGATGATCGTGCGCACGGTGCTGCTCGACATGCTGATCATGCAGGCTGTCAGCGATGGATACGACACGGTGCTCAACCTCGCCGCCGGTCTCGACGTGCGCGCCTATCGCATGGCTCTGCCGCCGTCGTTGCACTGGATCGACGTCGACCACGCGGATATGGTCGCATACAAGTCGGCAGAAATGCGGGGCGAGACGCCGGTCTGCACGTACGAATCAGTCCCGCTCGATCTCGCGGATGCTGACGCGCGCCGTGCGCTCTTCGCGCGCATCAACGCCGGCGCAAAGCAGACGCTCGTGATCACGGAAGGCCTGTTGATCTACCTGACCGCCGAGCAGGTCGCGTCGCTGGCCACCGACCTGCACGCATGCCACACGTTCACGCGCTGGGCGTCGGATCTCGCGAGTCCCGGTTTACTCAATATGATGGGCGGCACCTGGGGCAAGACGGTCGCAGCGGGAAACGCGCCGTTCCAGTTCGGTCCTGCGAATGGCCCGGCGTTCTTCGCGCCGATGGGATGGAAGGAGCTCTCCTTTCACTCGCAGTTCGACGAAGGGATTCGCCTCAAGCGGACCTTCCCGATGGCGAAGTTTTATCGGTGGCTGGGCTCGTTTTCCTCCGCGGAGAAGAAGCGGCGGTTCAAGTATTTCAGCGGTGTGATGCTCCTTGGCCGAAGCTGAGGTGGTTGGTGACGTCCGAAAAGCTGGCATTGCCCGAAAATCGCTGTGTGCAGGCTGTCAGGTGCACTGCGGATGTCGGTGCCGCAACTCCCCTCGTGTCCTGAGCTCATGATCCGCTACAGCATCATTCTCGCCGCCGGTCTCGTCTCGTCCGCGCTGCATGCCCAGAGTGCATTCGTTGCCATCATCAACGGCGACACGGCCTTCATCGAGCGCTTCACACACGCTGCCGCGCGGCTGGACGGCGAAGTCGTGATCAAGGGGCAGCCGCGTCAGGTCTACGCGTACGACATCGACTTCACTGGCCATCTCGGGCCGCTGAAACTGTCGGTGTACTCACCAGGCGCGAAGCCGGATGCGCCCGCGATGCAGCAGGTGCAGCTCGCCGTCATCGGCGACTCGGCCGTCGCCACCATCAGCACCGGCGCTGGCACGCCGACCATTCAGAAGCTGCCATCGAAGGCAATGGCGCAGCCGGTCGTCAACGCATCGTTCGCCGTGTACGAGGTGATCATCAGCGCAGCGCGCCGCCTTCATACGCCAACCGCGGACGTGCCGGTGCTCTATGCCGCTGGCGGCGTCACCGTGCCGGTGGTCCTCAGTGGGCTGCAGACGGACTCCGTCAGTGCGAAAGCCGGCAACCAGGAGTTCTGGTTCGTGACCGACAAGGCCGGACGCATTCTGCGCGGCGGTGTGCCCGCGCAGAAGCTCACGATCACGCGTGTCGATGGCATCGGCGTATCCAAGCTCGGCTTCCATTCCGACTACTCGGCGCCCGCCGGCGCACCATATGCCGCGGAATCCGTCACGGTCCCGACGACCTTCGGACATACGCTTGGCGGCACGTTCACGAAGCCAGTGTCGGCAACCGGCAAGGTTGCAGTCGTGATCAGCATCACCGGCTCCGGCGCGCAGGATCGCGACGAGTACATCAGCCTCGTGCCGAAAGGCTATCGGCTGTTCCGCCAGATCGCCGATACGATCGGGCGTCGCGGCATCGCCATGCTGCGCATGGATGATCGAGGCTATGGCGAGTCCGGCGGAAATTTTGCCGCGGCGACGAGCCGGGATTTCGCGAACGACATTCGCGCCGCGATTGCCTACCTGCGCACGCGCAGCGATGTGGACGCGAGCCACATCTTCCTCGCCGGGCACAGTGAAGGTGGCCTGGTCGCGCCGATGGTGGCGATCGACGAGCCACAGCTGGCCGGGATCGTCCTGATGGCAGGCCCGTCACGCACTGGCCGTGACATCCTGCTGTTTCAGGTGCGGTATGGCATCGAACACGACACAAGCATGACGACAGCAAAACGCGACAGCGCACTGGCGCGCGTACCGACGCAGGTCGATTCGGTGCTGAAATCCAATCCGTGGCTCACGTACTTCGGCGCCTACGATCCGATCGCGACGGCGAAGCGCGTGAAGGTCCCGGTACTGATCCTGCAGGGTGGCGACGACCAGCAGGTGATCGCGAGCGAGGCAAAGCCGCTCGCGGCGGCCTTCAAGTCAGCCGGCAACCGCGACGTCACGGTGCGCGTGTTCCCCGCACTGAATCACCTCTTCATCCATCAGCCAGGCGGAAATCCGTCGGGGTACTCGACGCTGACATCGAACCTCGCGGTGCCGGAAGTGATCGGTGCGCTGGCCGATTGGGTCGTGGCGCACGCCGCTGTGATGAAGTGACCGAGTGCTGTGCCGCGCGATCAGCAGCGCGCGCCACAGCATTCGATACGGCGTCAGCGCGCCGGCGTCTGTACGCCGAGGCTCGCGCGCAATTCCGTCGCCAACGCGGTTTGCACATACTGCTTTGACGCGGCGATGGCCGCCATCGTTTCGGCAGTCGCGCCGCCGACCTCGATGTCCGCCGTGCGATCGATTGCATCGATGTACCACTTGGCCCACGTCTCGAGGATGTCCTGCTCGTGCGCGATGGTGCTGCCGGCCGGCAGTGCGCGCTGACTCTGCACGCTCTCCTGACGCAGGCGGACGATCGCTGCGTTGCGAAGCTCGGTGACGATCGCACGGCTCGCCGCACCATCCGCGCTCGTGAGCACCAGCGCGCTCACGAGCGCCGACATGCCGACGTTCTTCAGTTCATCGGCGGAGACCATGTCCATGCGGTCGCCGTCGGTGTGGTAGAACTGATCGGTGAAATGCCAGAACAACAGGCCGGGCTTCTTCGCTTTCAGGAACGGCGTATGATCGCTGCCGCCCTCAAACGGATTCGTCTTCACCACCCAGCCATTCGTCGCCGCCTGTTCGAGACAGCGTGACAGGACGAAGTCGTTGAAGTAGTGCGGCGTGAGCTCCGCCTTCGTGATCGGCGAGCCGCCCCACTCGGTGTGATGATCGTCGCCACGCGTCCAGATCGCCGACGGATCGGGCATCTTCTCGATCAGGAATGTGCCGCCGGTCTTGCGCGTGTCTTCGCCGACCATGTCGAGCGAGAGGCCCCAGCGGATGCCGCGCGCGCGCACCGAGTCCTGCGTGATGTAGCGATCGGTGCTGCGGATCTCGAGGCCCCAGAGCATCGTGATGGTGCGTGCGGGGTTGATCTTCCCTGCCTTCATCAGATCCGCGGTGACGCGCGCCATCTCCACCTGCGCGCCGACACCCGACGCGTTGTCGTTTGCGCCGGGTTCCTGCACGTGCGCCGAGAAGACGAAGCGGTCCTGCGGCAGCCGTGCGCCGCGCACCTCGGCGACGACGGCCTGCTCGACGGCGTTCACTGTCCAGGTCACATTCGTGTTCACTCGCACCCGCACCGCACCGCGCGCGAGGGCGGCGACCAGGCGCTCGTGCGCGGCGTACGAGAGAGCGATGCCCCACGACTTCGCACTCGTGTCGCGACTCACGCTGCCGAACTGGATCGACGTGCGATTCTTCTCCGGCTGCAGGTACGACGGCAGCGCGTAGGCGATCACGCCGAGTGCGCCGCGTTTCGTGACGGCTTCACCGAAGAGCCGGCCGACGTTCATGCGCGCCAGCACGATCCGGCCCTTCACGTGCAGCGAGTCGAGCGTGGACGCTGTGCCATCACCCGCGTCGACCAGTTCAGCCTCCACGCCACTCGCCGGCGTCGCGTAGGAGTTCGTCGCGAGCATGTTGCGATTGGTCGCGAAGCGCAGCACGGGAACGGCCTCACCGACGATGCTCAGGGTGGCATCGATCGGTTCCCAGGCCGGCACAGGCATCGGATACTTCTCGACGCGATACGTGAGGCGCTCGCCCGCTTTCGCGCCGGCTTCGTTCACGTAGCCCGCCCGCTCGAGCCGGTCGACGATGTGCGCGATGCTGGCGTCGAAGCCACGATTGCCGGGCCAGCGGACGTACTGATCGAGAAAGGCGACGGTCTCCTTCGCGCGGTCGCCGGAGTAGCGTTCGCGGACGAGCGGCCAGTAGGGCGCGGCCGGTGAGGCGGCGGGTTGCGCGGGAAGTGCGGCGGCGATGATAGCGAAGGCCGCGATGCCGAGCGTTGTGTGGAGTCGCATGGCGCAGAAGTGAACGTCCGCTGGCCGGCACACACAAGGTGCAAACGCGACGCTATTCCGGCGGTCGCTTCCCTTTCGGCGGGGGCGCCTTGCCGGTGCGGCGCGCCGGGTCGTCGAAGGCATCGGCATCGAGCGGGCCCCAGTCCTTCCGTTTCGTGTCGCCCCGCGACGGCCCGCGCTTCACGGACGGCGATTCCGGCATTTTCGCGGCCGGGCGCTTCCGTCCGCTGCCGCCCTTGCCACCTTTCATGATGCCTCTGAATCTGCGTGTTGAGCGGAACGGACCACCGTCCGGGCGAACGCTATGCCGCGCGGGCGCAGCGCGACAGTGGCAGTCCCACCTGACAGCGCGGCGGAACATTCGTACCGTATGGTAAACAAGTCAATCTTTCGCCACGCCCTTCACCTGCTGTTCTGCGCGGCGCTGCCGACCGTCGGTGCGTGCACGGATCCGACGGCGATCGGGCCACAACCGGAATTCATCAGGCTCGGGCGGATCTCCTCCTTCGACGGCTACGACGGACCGGGCCAGATCACGCCGCTCGCGCGCGACTCGTGCCCGACGATTCCGTCCGCACCGTCGAACTGGACGCGCAAAGCGCTCGGCGATGAACCAGCGACGGTGGCGCTCCCTCCGGCGATGCTCGGAAGGAGCGCGGGGTTCGGAAGCAGTCAGGGCATCGTCTTCAATGACCCGGACGGCGGGATCGTCGCGCTTGCGTACGGCGACGAGCAGCCGCTGCTGGCGAACTCATTTTATCCGCGCGGCCGCATTCCTGTGTACGGGTTCAATCGCTCCTGCAGCATCAGCGTGGGCGGGCGACCAGCGACGATCATCCTGTCGTACTCCGTGCTGGAAGGCACCGGCGGTGGGCGGAGCATCGTGTACGACCCCGTCGCCATCATCCGTGCGACGTCGCCGACAAGCCGTCGGATCAACGCGATCATCGTGCTCAACACGAACACGATCGATCCATCGCGCGGTGTGGCGGCATACACGGCTGCGTTTCTGTCGCTGGCGAGCGTCGTCACGTCACTGCAATGGTGATCCGCGGCTTCACGACCGCGAGCGCATGTCTGGCACTGGCATCGCCCGCTGCCGCGCAGACGATCGGCGCGTGGGACGTTGCCCCGCAGTTCATGACCACGCTCGCCGCTTCAACGCCGAACAGCGTCTTCGGAGGCCAGGCCACCGGCATCACACAGACCGCATTCGCGATTCGTGCCAGCACCGACCTGCTCCACGCACGTCGCGTGCATCTTCGCTATACCGCACAGCTGCTTCCGATCGTGTACCTGCGCGGCGTCGAACGGTACAGCGAACTTCCGGCCACGGGGTCGCGTCTGTACGTCGTCAACGGCAAGACGTCCGCCTATGGCGTCGGCCTCGTGCCGATTGGTCTCGATCTCGCGGTGGATGTCGCACGACGCGTGCGATTCCAGCTCGGCGCCGGTGCCGGACTGTATCGCTTTTCGCAACACATTCCACTGGCCGCCGGGCGGCAACGGAATTTCAGCGCCGAGTGGGACGGCACGCTGATGTTCGACACCGGGCGCGATCGCTGGCTGCAACTCGGCATGCGCTGGAAGCATCTCTCGAATGGCTTCACGGCGTATGAGAATCCGGGTATCGACAATCGGATGCTGTTTGCCGGGATGAGCGTTCGTGTCGGCGCGCGGCGCTGAAACACACAGTGTCGCGCACCATCCTCGGCGACGATCACACAGTACTGCACTCGCATTGTCGTTTGTGAACGGAAATCGCCGCCGTCGTCTCCCTGATCGTGACATTCCGCGCAGGTATTCGTGATCGTGTCGTGATGTCCGGGAGGAATTATCGCGCACGCAGTCTGACGCGACATCCTCCCGGAGCAAACCGCATGATCAAGCAGTCTCTCTACGCCCTTGGGGGCGTACTGCTCCTCGCCGCCTGTACCGACAAGGCGAACGCGCCCACCGCCACGTCGAGCGTAGCCGCGTCAGTCGGCCGTGAGCGCGGTGAAGACCGCGGCGACGATGACGCTTTCTCGTTCGTCGTCGTTGGTTGCAACCGCGTCGATACGCCGGATACGCTGAAGGCCGTCAATCCGAGCACCGCGAATCTCGAGCAGCTCAACCGCACCTTCCGCGAAGTCGCGGCGATGCGCCCGCGACCGAAGTTCATCTTCCTCGCCGGCGATCTGGTGTTCGGCTACACCAACAGTCAGGCGGAACTGGAAGCGCAGCTCGTCGCGTGGCGCGCCGTGTACGAAGCGTCGCCGCTGTACGGCACTGGGGTGAAGATGGTCCCGATCCCGGGCAACCACGAAGTGCAGAACAAGTCCAAGGTTGCGACGGCTGCTGCGGAAGCGACGTGGTTGAAGGTGATGGGCCCGTACATCACGCCGTTCTCCGGCAATGGTCCGACCGCCGGTGGCGCTGACGGCTTATCGACGGACCAGAGCTCGCTCAGCTACTCTTTCAACTATCGTGGGTCGCACTTCGTGCTCCTGAATAGCGATCCGACCGGTCGCGACTGGAGTCTGCCGACGAAGTGGATTGCACAGGATCTCGCGACGGCACGTGCGCGCCATGCACGTCACATCTTCGCCATCGCGCACAAGCCGGCGTATGGCTATCCGGCAGCGCAGTACTCGCCTGCCCTGTCGATCCCGGACGATCTCGGCAAGTTCCTCCCGGCGCTGCGCGATGAATTCTGGCACAGCATGGTCGACAACAATGCAGACGCAATGCTTGCCGCGCATGATCACCTGTATTCACGCGCCAAGGGGCCGTTCGGCGATACGTGGCAGATCATCGCCGGCAACGGCGGCAGCAGGATCGAGAAGGTTCTGGATCAGGCGTCGATCAACTACTTCGGCTACACCAAGGTGACGGTCTCCGAAGACCGCGCGATCGTGCGCAGCTATGGACGCGACATTCCAACGGCTGGCTATCTGACGTCGAGCACGGCGTATCCGACGACGATCCGTGACGAAGCGAACATTGCGGCACCGCGCCGCGATGATGAGCGCGAGACGGAGCGCGAAGACCGCTGATCGCTCCACGCACGCGGCGCATCAATTCAATCGCCCTCCGGTGCTCGCGCATCGGAGGGCGATTGTCATCGCTGGGACATGATTCACGGGGATATCAGCTGGCGTTGATGTACGAGCACCCCGCTTCCTGCGCACGCAGTGCCGCAAACACCCCATTCGGCTGCAGGATCATCCCGGGCAGCAACATCTCCTTCGCCTTCGCACGCGCGGCGTCCTTGTCGAGCTTTTCCTTTTTCGCGATCTCCGACGCCGCGCCGCCGAACGACCAGCCGCAGGCCAGCACGATGCCGCCCGCCTTCTGAAAGTCGGCGAGCCCGTACTTCCGGGTCTTCTCGTCCGCATCGACCGTCGGCCCGAGTGGGTTGACCTTCGCCCACTTCCTGCCGTCCTTGTCGCGCATTTTCAGTTCCTTTCCGACCTCGTAGCGATCCCAGTACTCGTCGTTCATTGCGAAGTAGAACCCGAGGTGGCGCAGCACGACGACGGTCGAAAGATCACTCCGATCGACGTTGTAGACCTCCTTGTACTGCTCCGTCCACGACACCGCGCGAAAGAGCGCTGCGCCATCAGACGCCTCAGGAGAGTCGAACACCGCCTTGTACTTCCCCGTGACTCGCGACGTCCAGGACATGTCCCACGTCTCAGCCGCCGGCAGTGCATGCCCGTCAGGCCCGCCGCAGGTCGTCGCACGCGACTCCGCCTGCAGCAGTGAGGGCGCGCCGACTGCGCCAAGGAGCGAGGCACTGCCAAGCCAGCCCAGAAAGCCGCGACGTGAAGTGGACATGATCGGAGAATGTTTGGGAGGCGAGCAGAGCAACGACCGCGAGCCGGCGCCTCGCACGATGTGTCGCATTGGCGTCGCGCGCGAGGGACTACACGTGGGCTGAACGACACAGCGCCCCGTCGAGGAATCCTCGACGGGGCGCTGCGGTCGCGTGATCGTGAGCGTCGCCCGAAGGCGATCAAGTCACGTCACGCGGTGCGGCTCAATTGCCCGAGCGCGTCACGTTTTCGGCAGCCGGACCCTTCTGGCCCTGCACCATGTCGAAATCGACCGACTCGCCTTCAGCCAACGTCTTGAAGCCGTTGCCCTGAATGGCGGAGTGATGGACGAAGCAATCCTTCTGTCCATCGGCCGGCGTGATGAAACCAAAACCCTTGGCGTCGTTGAACCACTTCACGGTTCCAGACATACGTGCCATTGTAGTGCTCCTGATAGTTGGTGCGGCTTTTTACCCGGAGCATGGCCTTTACGCCTGTTCCCGACAGATACTCACCACATCGAACTCGTGATCTCCCTCACGATGGGTGCCACCGACTTGGTGACGTGACACAAACATAGCCTCCGTTCTGGCCTCGCAAGGGGGGGAACCAGAAATTTCCCCAGAAATCGACCGATTCCCGCAGAAATCGACGCGGATCAGGCCACCACCCGCTGCGCCCGACCGGCGTCGGCGCGCCGCGGCGCCGCGGTACGGTCAGAACGTGTAGGTCGTTCCGAAGAAGCCCCACCGGCTGTCACGTGCACCGCCGGGTGTCTGGCGCAGGAACGCGCCGGGGAGAATCCACGCCTGTCCGGCGATGAACTTCAGGTGCCGGGTAGTCGCGAGCGTGCCGGTCAGATCGATCTCGTCACCCGCGTGACGTTCGCGTGACCCGGACGCGGCGCGGAGCACGGTGTTCTGCTTTGTGTACACGCCGTCGTCGAGTGTGAGGCGATCGTACCGATGCCACGAGCCACGCAGGTTGAGTCGCTTGAATGGATCCCACGTCGAGATCACGTGCTTCTCGAGTGCGTTCGCGCGACCGAAGACATCGGCGTATCCACCGTGCGCGTGCGCGGCGGTGTAGAGCATGTTGAACGCCTGCAGCTCCGTGCCTGCGCTGTTCCCGTTCCCGCTGGCTTCTTCGACACCGAGTGCGAGAGACGGTGCGCCACGCAGCGCGCGCCATTGCGTCTGGACTTCGGTGGTCCAGAACCACGCGCGGATGCGCCTTACGCCAGCGCTACCGCGCTGTACCGCACCTTCCGCGTCAAAGCTGTAGGTCTGGCTCACCTTCGTCCTGCCACCGAAGCTCCATTGCGCGCGACCGCCGCTGGTCACGCGATGTGTGATCGTCGCGGCGGTGATCGCCTGGTCGTAGCGATACGCCTGCCACGCTGTCGGCAGGCCACTCGCCAGCGCCTTGGCACCCGCTGCGCTGCCGAAGGACACCACGCGGAACCGCGTCGTCGAGTCGGCGAGGTTCGACTGGTTGAGGCGCACCACGACCGGTCGTGCATCGAGCAGGTCGAATGCCACGCTGCCGACGACAAGCAATGCTCGCGCGCCCTGAAATCCGCGCCGTGTGTTGGACCAGTCCGGGACGCCGATCAGCCGCTCACGATTCATCACGACTTCCTGACGACCGTATCGCACCCAGGACCGCGCAAATCCAACGTCGGCGAACAGATTCTGCACGTCGCTGCGATCACCATCGCTGGCACGCGTGCCGCCTGGCAGGTCGCGGTTGAAGGCCTGCGCATCGCGGAACTCGCCGTACACACGGGCATGCAGCAACTGCGGCGTTCCTGCCTGCAGATCGGCATGCAGCAGTGTGCGCGACAATTCGTACGTATCGCTGACGTCCGTGAAGGTGAACGCGTGCGCGAATTCCTCACGCGCGCGCACCTGGCCGCCGAAGGTGAGCGAGAGCTGTGGTGTCAGTGGAATGGCCTTGATCCGGTCATCCCAGTGCGAGGTGCGCATCGCGCGCGTCCAGGATTCGTCGAAGCGCTGCGATTTGAAATCAGGTCGGACCAGCGCCTTGCTCGCGGCGGCGGTGCCCTTCTGGACGCGCGCGCTGTCAGCCGACGCGGTCGGCGGCTCAACGGGTCGAGGTGCGACGACGGACTGTGCGGCGCCGAGCACTGGTGTGCACAGGCTGAGAAGGAGCGTGCGGCAGTATCGGAGCAGTGCGGTGTGCATTGAGGAATTCGGATCCATCGACGCAGATGGGTGCAGCGAAAGCGTGGAAAAGCGATGCACACCCCAGAGACTTACGGCTCAGCACGTCAACCAGTTGATGTGTGCTTCGCAGTGTAATCGGCTCAGTGGCCGATGGAGCGGCGCGAGTCGCTATCGGGCTGATCCGTCATCGCGTCACAGTCGGGCAACGTGTCGCGCGTGGCACATGCGCAGCGGCAGTTCGATATTGCGGCGCGCGTGGCAAATCCCTAACCTCTCGGTCCAACTGCACCCTCGCCCCCTCTCCGGAGATGGAATGTCCACGACGTCAATGACCACGGCGGAAGTCGGTAGCGCGCTGATCGACCTGTGCCGGCACGGCAAGAACCACGAAGCAATGCAGACGCTGTACGCCGACGATATCGTGAGCTTCGAGGCGGGCGCTGCACCTGGAATGTCGCAGGAGGTCAGCGGCAAGGACGCTGTGATCGCGAAGGGCAAATGGTGGGAGGAGAATCACGAAGTGCACGACGCGGTGATTCTCGGCCCGTGGCCGAACGGCGATGAATTCGCCGTCTATTTCAAGTACGACGTCACGTTCAAGCCGAGCGGCAAGCGCTTCCCGATGGAGGAGACGGCGATCTACACGGTGCGCGATGGCAAGATCGCACACGAGAAGTTCTACTACCGCACGGACGGCTGATCGCGCCAAGCGCCGCACTTCGCGCGTTGATCGCGGCACGACAGCACAGCGAACGTTCCCGTCGCGAGACCTGCGACGGGAACGTTTTCGCGTTCAGCATTCCGGTGGCAACACGCATGCCTTCAACTGCCAGTCAGCCGCGGGCACCAGTGGCTTGACGCCAGCCTACGCCCGGCGGCGCACGAGCGGAACAACCACCATCGAGTACACAAGACAGCCGACACAGACATTGCCGAGACCTTCCAGCAGCGCAAACACGATCAGCGTGCCGGCGAGGACGTGTGCGCCGATCGGGAACCCGCCGTGCACCAGCGTTATCGCAACGGTGAACAGAAACCCAATGCGAGCGGCGAAGACCTTCGGTGCGAAATCGATCATGATCGGCGGCAATCCCAGTCGGGCGACAATTGCCCCAGCGATGCGCGCCACCACACTGCGCTCCCGCCGCCAGAATGCACGGATTCCAAAGTCAGCGGCCATCACCAGCGGAATCCAGCGCGCGCCAGAGGCGAGATAGGCTACCGAGAGCGCCGCGATGAGCAGTGCCGTTGCGCGCACGACGCGCTCATTCACGCGTTCAGCCGAAATCGGGCAGATGAGATCATCGAACCAGCTGGCGCTGGCATCGTCGTTCGTCGGTGGCGTACTTGGGGTGACAGGCATTTCCGGCAGCTCGAGGAAGATCGCGCGCGGGCGGACACGCCAATCATCATGGCATACCCGTCAAGGGCACGACCGGCGTAACTCCGCGCGTGGGTCGCTGATCAGCCAGTCCACCCGTACTACGGCACGGCGACGACGCCGAGCTCCGCCAACTCGTCCGTCAGCATCCCGGCGACGTCGCGCGTCACGGGAAGTCGGATGATGAGATGACGAATGCCCTGCGCATGCAACGCGCGAAACAACGCCGCCCGTTCCCCATCGCTCATCGCGACGAATAGCTCGCCGCGCTCGAGGCCAGGCGTGATGAGCGACACACGTACGTCCAACGGTACCGCCCACGCGACCTCGTACGGATCGCCGATGAGCGCGACCTGCTCGCCGGAGACGAGACCACTCCGTCGCAGGAACGCGAGCTGCGGCTGCACCGACTCAGGTACCAGGTCCACGCCGCGCACTGCCGCGATGGCGTACGTGACGTTGCGCAGCAGCGCCGGCGAGACGCCGACCGCGAAGAAGATCAGCGGCGCGAGAATCCACGTACGCGATACTCGTGCGTCACCGTGCTCGCGACGCGAACCGGCCAGCAGCGACGGCGCGACAATCGCGAGCGGAAGCCAGAGCGGAGCCAGATAGCGCGGTTCGGACAGAATCAGGAGGTACATCCCTCCGACGACGAACAACGGCGCACCAAGGACGATCAGCACGGACCACGTACGCGGCGGTACCGCGCCGCGACCGCGCGCAAGCAGTACGCCGAACACCACCAGCGCGAGCGCGAACGGTGGCCAGCTGCCGAGCAACTGTTCGAGAAACTTCTGCCAGATTGCGGCGACGTCGATGCGTGGTCTCGCGTCGAACTCATGCCAGCGACTGATGTCATACTGAAACGGCGACGCGCCCGGCACCGTGCTGTCGGCGCGGACTAGCCACGGCGTAGCACCGACCAGTGTCGCGCCACGGGCGAGCGTCGCGCCGGCGGATACGCCCTCGCGGGGCATCAGCGATCCGAGTCGCGGCACGCCGAGGACTTCCTGCGCGTAAACGACGCCGCCCGCCGATCCGGTCGTGAGTGCACCGATGGCACGTGATTGCATGGCAACCCATGGACTCACGACGACGACGAAGCCAGCGAGCGCAATCAACATCGGGCGCGCGACGCGGCGTCGCTCGAACAGTCCGGCGACGACCAGCGCCGCGAACGTCGCGCCTGCGATGTACAGCGCGATGGCTTTCGCGAGGTAGGCAATCCCGAGCACGAGTCCGAGCTTGGCCGCCGGCATTGCACGCTCCGGTGCCGTGATCATGTCGATTGCAAAACACGACGCGAGCACCGTCATCCAGCAGAGGAGGATGTCCGGGGTGATGAGTTCCGGATTGATACTCACGGTTCCGGCAAGCGCCACAGCGGCAAGAGCGGCCGCCAGCACGAGTGTGTCACCCGACCGCCCTCCGGACACGCGACGTAGCAGCGCCGCCGCGGAGCACAGTGTGCCGACAAAACAGATCGCGCTCACCCCGTGCCCGATCGCCAACCAATACAGTGGTGTGGCATGCGTGACGGTCGCTGCGAGCGCGAGCATCCACGAGAAGAGCGGGCTCCAGTAGGTGCTCACGGCGTGCAGCGACGGGCGCATCATCCACTCGCGCGCACTATCGATGTAGCTCACGGCATCGGGGTTCGCCGTCCACCGATATGCAAATGCTGGTGCGACTCCGGCAGCAATGGCGAGCGACCAGATGCCGAGCGTTGCACGGCGTGTCATGCGGTCCTCATCGCGCCAACCATCACGCGAAGCAGGTCGAGCTGGAACGTTTCATTCAGCGTCAGGCTGAAGTGCGCGCCGACGAACAGCGTCACCACGTGCGATATCGGGCTCAAGCTGGGCATGAGGATGTTGAGTACTCTGGCATCGTGGCGGAGCGGGACCGGGCTCCGCGCACTGCGCGGACCGTGCACGCTGCGCCGACTCCGGAGGCTCAGCGCGCAGGACGTCGGAAAGTGCGGAGTCGCGGAGCGCCAGTAAAGGGCGTCCGACGCTCATCGTCACCTTCGCGCGTCAGATCACCACGACATAGCGACGGTCGTGCCACGACGGCGAGCGCTCCGCAATCGTGGACGTCTCTGGTGGTCCGTCGGATCTCTGCTGAGCGCGAGCGCGGTGCCGTTCTGGTACGCTCGAGCGCGCTCGTGACAGATGGCCGACAACGCGATTCATTTGAGAATGACTCGATCAACCATCACGCTGGTCGCGCTGGCCGCCATCGGCGCAGCAACGGGCACCGCACAACGCGTCACCCCCGCGCTGCTCGAAGCACGCGAGACGCCGAAGGCCGACACGACACTCACGCTCCACGCCGGAGATCGCGATCTGGTGGCTGAGCTGCGCGTGCCGAGTGGCAAGGGTTCGCATCCGCTCGTGATCGTGATACATGGCGGCTGCTGGGTGACCAAATTCGCCGATGCGCGCTACATGTACCCGCTTGCCGAGGCGCTGCGCACGAACGGCTTCGCCACGTGGACGATTTCGTATCGTCGCGCCGATGAAAACGGCGGCGGCTGGCCAGGCACATTCCTCGACGTACGTGCTGCTGCCGAGCAGGTGCGGCAGCTCGCGCCGCGGTATCATCTCGATCTCGCGCGCGTGATTGCGACCGGACATTCCGCGGGTGCGCATCTCGCGCTCTGGCTCGCGTCGCAACGCAAACTGCCGGACAGCAGCGGCGTAAAGGCTGACCGCACATCCCTTCGCATCGCAGCGGTGGTGGCGATCGACGGCCCAGGTGATCTGGCCCCAGCGAATCAGGGCATCACGCAGATCTGTGGCGGGCCGGTGCTCGAACAGCTGCTTGGCGGCGTTCCCTCGTCGAATCCTGAGCGCTGGCGCAACGCATCGCCGGCGGAGTGGCTGCCACTCGGCGTGCCGCAGGCGATGGTTCGCGGTGGGCTCGACTGGCGCATGGCGACGCTCGGTCCGGAAGCAGGTACGATGTCGTCGTACGCGAGGCGCGCGTATACCTCCGGCGACAGTGCGTGGGTCGTGATGAGTGATTCGACGAGTCACTTCACGATGCTTGATCCGCAGCAGCCGGCGTTCGCTGTGTTGCTGCGGGCAATGCAGGATGCGCTCACGGCGCTCAAGCGAGGACGCTGATATGGAGTTCGACCTTTCGCATGGCCTCGAAATCCTCGAGCGCACGCCGCGCACACTTCGTGCGATGCTCGATGGGCTGTCCGATGCGTGGATGGACACCACCGAAGGGACAGACACGTGGAGTCCACATGCCATCCTCGGGCACCTGATTCACGG
>JBBRLZ010000056.1:0-26819 GCA_038231095.1 Gemmatimonadales bacterium | reverse complement strand
TCAGCGTGTCACCACCACGCCATCCCGCTCAAGCTTGCCGCGCAGGATCGCATCGACGCGTACGCGCACCATCAGGTCCTCGCCGTCCGCCGACTGCTCCAGCACTTCGCCCTGGCGATACAGCGTGGACAGCAGCTTGCCGTTCGCAACGGGTACGCGCACCTGCACGATCGGCCGTACCGCTCGCACGCCTTCACGAAGGCGTGCCCGCAATGGCTCGAGCGCGTCCAGCGAATGCGCCGATACAAACAGCGAATCGGGAATCAGATTGCCGACGCGCGTGCGCACAGCCTCGTCGACCTCCTCGCTGAGCAGGTCCATCTTGTTGAAGACGTGCACCAGCGGCGTGTCGATGGCGCCGATTTCCGTCAGCACTTCATCGACCACGAACCGATGCTCCTCCCAGCTCGGATGACTGGCGTCGATCACATGCAGGAGCAGATCCGCCTCGCGGACTTCGTCGAGCGTGGCGCGGAAGCTGGCCACGAGATGGTGGGGCAGCTTCCGAATGAATCCGACCGTATCCGTCAGAAGACAGTGATACCCCTCGCCGAGATCGACATCGCGCGTCAGCGGATCGAGCGTCGCGAAGAGGCGGTCCTCGACGTACACCTCCTCGGAACCGCTCATCGATTTCAGGATCGAGCTCTTGCCGGCGTTGGTGTAGCCGACGAGTGACACGCGGAACGTCCCTTCCCGATGTGCGCGCAACGTCGCACGATGACGCCCGACATCCTGCAGCCGCTCGCGCAGCACGCGGATGCGATGGCCGATCAGCCGACGGTCGGTTTCGAGCTGCGTTTCCCCCGGGCCTCGCATGCCGATGCCGCCACGGAACTTCTCGAGATGCGTCCACATCTTGGTCAGGCGCGGCAGCATGTAGTTCAGCTGTGCCAGCTCCACCTGCATCTTCGCTTCGCTGCTCCGCGCACGGGTCGCGAAAATATCGAGAATCAACTCGGCGCGATCCATCACGCGCTTGCCGACGATCTGCTCGATGTTCTTGCCCTGCGTCGGCGTGAGCTCGTCGTCGAAGATCACCAGCGTCGCGTCGAGTTCGTTGGCGCGCTCGCGCAACTCGTCGAGCTTGCCGCTGCCGAGGTAGGTGCCGGAATGCGGCTTGTCGATCTGTTGTGTGAACGTGCCACACAGCTCGGCCCCGGCCGTGTCGGCGAGACGCGCCAGTTCGGCGAGATGCTCGTCCACCTGATGACGGGCCGCCGTCCGCTTCCGCGGCGCACCAACGAGCAACGCTCGCTCGATGGGCGGCGTCAGCGTGATCGAATCACGGGAGATGATACACCTCGATTGCAGTCAATGCAGCGTGGGTCAGCGGGCGATCGCCTGATAGGCGTCGAATCGTCCACTCTCGTTGAACGCGCGCTGGAACGTGCCTACGAACGTCTTCAAGGTAACGTCGCCGCGCAGGCGGTACGGGATTTCACCGCGACGGAGCAGGCGCGGACCGACCGCCTGTACCGCCCGAAATCCAACGGAAACAGGCAGGTGGAGCACCGCCGTGTCACCGCTGCCCACCGTGAACGCGCTGTCGATCTGACCGGCACCGATCTCGACGCTGTCAACCAGCAGGTGATAGCGCAACGCCGACGCCCCCAGCGAGTAGGAGTTCGGGTTGTAGATGCTGAGCATGACGTCGAACTGGGCGCCGTCGAGCCCCACACCGCGCACGCCAATCCCACGGAAGGTCACGTCCGGCTGCGTGAACACCGCCTTTGCCGCGCTCGCACAACCGGCCAGCGTTGCACTCACCAGCAGCGTCGCCATCACGACCACGCGCTTCAGTTCCGTCACCTGCATCCCGCCTCCAGATACCATGGTTGGTTGCGCGTCATGGTTCGACGCTCGTGCCGGCCTCGCCGGTCGTCCCGCCCTTCCGCTCCGCCAGCTTCGCCGCCCACCACTCGAGGCGCTTGGCAATCTCCCTCTCATACCCCACAGTGCCCGGTTCGTAGAACACCGTGTCCGCCAGCTCGTCCGGCAGGTGCGAGTGCTCCGGCACTCCAGCCGGCTGGGCATGCGCGTACTGGTACGCGGCGCCATAGCCGAGTGACTTGTGCAGCGTCGTCGGCGCATTGCGGAGGTGCAGCGGCACCGGCGCGTTCGGCGTGTCGCGGGCGCTCGCCAATGCGGCATCCAGCGCGACCTTCACCCGATTCGACTTCGGTGCCGTCGCGAGATAGATCGTCATCTCGGCCAGCGGAATCAGTCCTTCCGGCGCGCCGAGCATGTGAAAGGCATCGCGCGCCGCGACGGCCATCTGCAATGCGCGCGGATCGGCGACGCCGATATCCTCCGCCGCCATTGCCATCGCGCGACGGAAGAGCGTCATCGGGTCTTCACCGGCGTTGATCATGCGCGCCATCCAGTACAGAGCGCCCTGTACGTCGCTGCCTCGCAGCGACTTGTGATACGCAGACAGCAGATCGAAATGCTGCTCTCCACTCTTGTCGTGTCGCGGGAGACGCTGCTGCAACGCACGTTCGAGCAGATCGACGGTGAGCGTCTCGCCATCGTCCAGCGCCGCGACCGCCGCTTCGAGCGTGCCGAGGGCCCGACGCGCGTCGCCGTCAGCCCAGTGCGCGAGTGCGTCGAGCGCACCGGCGTCGGCGGTGATCCCGCGTGCGCCCAGCCCACGCTCACTGTCGCGCAACGCACGCTCGAGGAGGCCGCGCAGATCATCGGCAGACAGCGGTTGCAGCACGACGACGCGCGCGCGACTGAGCAGTGCTGCGTTGATCTCGAAGCTCGGTGCTTCGGTCGTCGCGCCGATCAACGTGACGGTGCCGTCCTCGACGATCGGCAGCAACGCGTCCTGCTGCGCCGCATTCATGCGATGGATCTCGTCGACGAACAGCAGGGTGCGCGATCCGCTCGCGAGCAGACGCTGCCGTGCCTGTTCCGCGATCACGCGCAGACGCGGCACACCATCGCTGACGGCGCTGAACGGCTCGAACGTCCATCCCACTCGCTGCGCGACGAGGCGCGCGAGCGTCGTCTTGCCGGTGCCGGGAGGGCCCCACAGAATCATCGATCCAAGCACGCCGCGTTCGATCGCGTCGTACACCGGCGTGCCGGGTGTGAACAGCTGACGCTGGCCCACATACTCGTCGAGCGTGCGTGGGCGCAGCCGATGCGCGAGCGGCGCCGTGCTGACGGTGTCGCTGAAGAGTCCCGGCGGCGAGGTCGCGCCGCTCGCCCCACGGCGCGCCATCAGGCCGGCTGCAACGCGAGCGTGTGCACGAAAGTCTTCACGTTCGCGGTCAGGGTGTTGGCCGGCGGGAACGCACCGCGCGCGGGACGCCAGAGTCGGCCACGCACACGCGGGCGTTCGCGCAGGCCGGCGCGCTCGAGCAGATAGAGCCATCGATCGGTGTGCGACCAGGTGACGACTTCGAGATGCGACGACAGCGTGAGCTGATCGCCACCCGCTTCGAGCGTGAACTCCACGCCGCCGGCACCGATCATCGGTACGCGCAAGGGATAGAAGCCATCGAGCAGCGCCGCCTGCGTCACGCCTTCGGCCCGCCACGTCGTGTTGTTGCGCCAGTCATCGACCGTCAGCGCAAAGATGTTCGGAAACTCAGGCACGAGTTCGAGAAACAGCTCGACCATCGCCTCGGCGTTGCCGAGCGCGCGTGTGCCGACGAGGCCATCCCGTCGCATCACCGCGTAGATGTCGGCCGCGTCGCGAAAGCGCCGCCACACCGACACTTCCGGCACTGGACCACGGAAAAACGCCACTCAGTTCACCTCCGCGATGGTCTTCGCCATCGCCAGCAGTTGATCGGGCGTGTTGAGCGCGGGATCGTTCAGCACCCGGTCGAGCAACGCGTGCAAGATGCGGCCCATCGCCGGGCCCGGCTTGAGACCGGCCGCGCGCAGATCGTCGCCGGTGATGTGCAGGTCGCCGAGAGCGATCGGCTCTGAATACGCGATGCGAATCATGCGCCGCGCAAGCCACATCGCATCGCCCTGTGACGGCGCGACCATCCCTGCAACCCGTCGGGCTGCCCAGACCGCTGCAAAGACCCGCAGCGTCCCCTGCACTCGCATGCGGCCGATGCGCGCGACCATGCGGCGGAGCGACGTCCCGTCGGCCACGCGCCCAATCGCCATCTGCGCCAGCCCCTCAGCGTTCAGCGCCCACGACTCGGCGACGTCACTCGCGAACGCCACATCGGCATTCGACGCGCGCAGCGACATCACGGCCGAGCGCGCACCACGGGCGCCAAGTGATAAGAAGGGCAATGCGAGACGCACCATCGCCCGCAACGACGCACGCTCAGGGCGCGCGCTGAGTGACGCCTGCGGCACATGATCGATCGCACCGAAGAACTCGTCGCCCACGGCGACGAGCGCGGGCGTCAGCGCGCTGAGCGCTCCACAGGAGCGCCAGAGCGCAAACGCGCGTGACGGGCAGCGCACCTGCTCGAGCGTCTTCGTCCACTCCTGCAGTACGCGTTCCACCGACAGTCGCGTCAGCGCCGGCGCACTCTCGACGATCGCGGTCCACGTCTCGGCCTCGATGGTGAACTCGAAGCGTGACGCAAAGCGGATCGCACGCAACGCGCGCAGGCGATCCTCCGCCATCCGGCGCGACGCCTCGCCAACAGCGCGCACCCGCCGGGCCGCAATGTCCTCGCGACCACCGAAGGGATCACGCAGCTCCTGTCGCGCCGGCGACCACGCGATGGCATTCATCGTGAAATCGCGACGCGCCAGATCCTCTTCGAGCGACACACCGAACTTCACCACAGCGTGGCGACCGTCCGTCTCGACGTCGGCGCGGAAGGTCGTGACTTCGTGCAGTCGCCCATCGCTGCCAAAGACGCCAATCGTGCCATGCTCTATGCCGACAGGCACCGTCCGCGCGAACAGTCGTTTCACGTCACCCGGGGTCGCGGCGGTCGCCAGATCCCAATCCAGATCGGCGCGGCCAAGCAGTGCATCGCGCACGGCTCCGCCAACGCACCAGGTCTCGTACCCGGCGCGTTCGAGACGGTCGGCGATCTCGCGCACCGCGTCGGGTGGACGCACGGTCAGATCACGAACGGCCACACTCACGCCGACACTCCAGTCTCGAGGGTGTGCATCGCGCGCCTGGCGTGGCGTGGGGCAGACTGGGGGCGTCCTGACATGCACTGAAGCTAACGTGGCTGAACCGATTACCTTTCCCAGTATGACGTTTCCTGAATTCGAATCCCTGCTGGCCGCGTCGCATGCAACGGCCGCCTTCCGCGCCGATCTGGCCGCATTCTCCGCGCGCCAACCGTCGGAGCGCATCAGCGTCGTCGGCCCAAGCCCGCGCGTGAAAGTCCTGCGCGCCATCGCGCAGCTCCTGAATGCCGAGCCATCGCTGAGCATCGACCGCGTACGTGTGCAGGCCGTGAGCGGCTGCGCCGATTTCGTCGGCACGATGAGCGTGACAGATGCTGCCGGCGCCTCGCATTCCTTCGACTTCGAGTGGAATTGCGAGTGGAAGGCGCGGCAGCTGGGCTACGTGGACGGCTTCGGCTTCCCCGACCAGATTCGCGCCGCGCAGGAATTCGAGTGGGACTGCTTCGAGCGCTGGACCAGCCACGCGTCCGCCGCCGCACAGCCGGCCGCCTGATCGGTTCGTCGGGCTATGTCCCGGCGAATACCGCTCGCAATTCGTCGCCGCTGAGCCCCGCGCCAAGGGCGAGCATCAGGTCGATGCGCGCCTGTGTCGGCCGCTGCGAACCGGCGAAAATGGTACCGAGTTCACCCAGGCGGCGCCCGCCGCCTGGATAACCATACGTCTGTCCGACCCGTCCGCGGCCGGTCCGACTCGTGATCACGACCGGCTTTCCGGCGTCGCGCCAACGGCCCAGCGCATCCGCCATCAACGGCGGCACATTTCCACGGCCCAGCGCCGAGATCACGATCCCGCGCGCCGACGGCAGCACGGCGTCGAGCAGACGCGCATCGGCTCCGGCCCACGCGCCGATGATGTCGATCGGCGTCGCCAGCGCGCTCGGCGTGATCACGTCGCGCTGCACCGACAAAGCGCGGCGGAAAATCACCGCCTCGTCATCCACTTCGGCGACCGGCCCGAGTCCCGGGCTTTCGAACGCATCGAGCACATGCGTGTGGGCCTTCGTCACATCAAGCGCTGAATACGCGCGTCCATTCATCACGAGCAGCACGCCATAGCCGCGCGCCTCGGCATTCGCGGCCACACGGACCGCGTCCACCAGGTTTGCGGGTCCGTCCCAGCCAAGCTCAGACAGGTTGCGCATCGCACCGGTGAACACGATCGGCTTCACGGTGCGAACGGATCGCGCGATGAGATACGCCGTCTCCTCGATCGTGTCCGTGCCATGGGTGACGACGATGCCGTCCACCGCGTCCTCGGCGAGGATCGCGATCAGTCTCGCGCGCAACGCCCACATCCGATCAGCATCCATGTGCGGACCGGGGAAGCGCCCCCAGTCTTCGCTGCGGATCTCAGCGACATCCTCGATGCCTTTCGCTGCGCTCAGAATGTCGCGCGCATCGAGTGTCGGCACCGCGCCACCGGCCAACGGGTCGATGCGCATCGAGATCGTCCCACCGGTGAAGACCATCGCGATCATGACACACACTCCGGCAGGCGCATCATCCGCACAGGACGCTGCCGCCGTTGATGTTCAGGATCTCGCCGGTGATGTGTCGTGCGAGCGGGCTGGCAAGAAAGACGATCGGGCCCGCGATGTCTGCCGCCGTTGCAATGCGCCCGATCGGGATGTTCGCCGCGATCCGTGACTTTTCAGCGCCGTGCACGACCGGCGCAATGGCGTCGGTGTCCACCCAGCCGGGTGCCACGGCGTTCACCGTCACCTGTCGCGGCGCGAGCTCGATCGCAATCGACTTGGTGAGTGAAATCATCGCGCCCTTGGCGGCTGCATAGTCCGAGTGAAACGCCTCGCCACGCTGACCGGCAGTACTCGAGACGAAGACGATGCGCCCACCGTCGGTCACGCTGCGCGCCGCCGCTCGGGCGCACTGGAACATCGCCTCATAGTTCTGCGCCGCGGTTTCGTGCCAGCGCGCATCGCTCATCGTCGCAATCGGCTCCGGAGCTGTCGGCCAGAATCCTGCGTTGGCAACCATGATGTCGATCGCACCGAGTGTGGCCGTCGCAGCGATGCAGAGCGCATCGGCGCCGCCTTTCTGCGACAGATCCGCCGCAATCGCCGCCGCGCGCACGCCATACGAGATGCATTCCAGCGCCACCGCGTCCGCTTCAATGCGACGCGAGCGATAGCCGATCACGACGTCGGCACCCGCGCGTGCAAACAGGACTGCCGAAGCCGCGCCGATACCACGACCACCGCCCGTGACGACCACCCGCCGTCCCCGGAGATCGATCATAGTGTCGCCTCGATCAGATCGCAGATCGCGTGTTCGATGTTCAGGTGCAACTCCTGCGCACGATCCGTGCGCTGCGTGGGGATCACAACGGAATGGTCGGCCGCGTCGAGCAGCGCGCCGCCATCGCGGGCCGAGAATGCGAGCACCTGCACGCCTTTTGCTCTCGCTGCGGCCGCGGCGAGCAGGACGTTCGGCGAGTTACCGCTGGTCGAGTGAATGATCAGCAGATCACCGGCCCGGCAGAGCGCCTGCACCTGCCGCTCGAAGATGTGATCGAAGCCGAAATCGTTGCCGGTCGCCGTGATCAGCGACGTGTCGGTCGTCAGCGCGACGGCTGGATACGCTGCGCGATTCCGTGAGTAGCGCACGACATATTCCGTCGCGAGATGCTGCGCGTCGGCTGCGCTGCCGCCGTTGCCGCAGAAGAACAGCGTGCCGCCGCGTGCGACTGCGGCCTGCATCATCTCCGCCGCACGATCCAGCTGCGGGCCAATGGTCTCAGCGGTGCGAAGTGCCGTCTCCGACAGTTCGCGCAGTGCGTTGGTGATGTGCTCGACCCTCGACATCGGCCTCTCAGGCGATGGGTGTGTTGCGGGGTACCCCGCCCCTCTTCATTCCCAGCAGTTCGCGCAGGCGCGCAAACATTCCCTTCTCGATCTGCACCGGCGGCACCGGTACCAGTCGTTGATCACTGAGCAGCGCGCCGGGGTTCACTCTCGTCAACAACTGCGCCGCATCCGACGCACCAATCTCGACCAGCCACGCGTGCGCGCCCCACAGACTGCGCTGATCGCCATGATTGTCGCTCGCCAGAATATCGATCAAGCCGTCGGCCAGCATCCCTCGCGCGATGACGGAGCGTTCACCATCGCCGAAGAGAAAGGCCGTGTCCGTCTGAATCACGGCACCGGCCGCGCGCCATTGGCGCACCAACTCGAGACTCACGCCTCCATAGCGCTCCGGATGAGCAACGACCGGCACGACGCCACTCCGACGCAAGCGCGCGAGCTCGAGTTCTGTACCGGGTGGCAGCTTGCCACGCGGAAACTCGACCAGGATCGCGCTCGACGCACCCAGCTTGAGATGTGATCCGGTGAGATCGATGCCGGGGTGATCGAGCATGATCTCCCAGCCGCGCTGCACGGTGACCGACGCCGGCGCCACTTCGCAAAGGTCGCGATGCGCGCGACGATAGCGATCAGCCGGCACGAGATGCGCCTCGCTGGCCGCAAGATGCGGCGTGCACACGACACAGGTCACACCGGCGGCCGCAAAACGCTCGAGCACTTCCACCGACTGCTCCTGCGTGCGCGAGCCGTCATCCACACCGGGCAGGAGATGCGTGTGAATGTCGATCATTGCGCGCCTCCCCAGCGCTCAGCGCGTACGGCCATCCACCACGTCGGAAATCGCGCGCATGGCCGCAGCGGCACGCGCATCGATCGCCGCGGGATCATCCGCCGCTGCCTCGAACGCGTATGTCACGAGCGCATCGGCCGTCAGCAGATCGAGGGCCGCGTCCCGCTGCGTCGACCCACTGCCAAGAATCGTCGAAAGCAGTGCATGTCCGGCGTCCAGCAACGCCGGCGATACGGCCGCGTCGGTGGGCTCGCCATCCGCATTGAGGATCGCATCCAGTCGCGCACGCAGCGCCGCGGGCGGCTGTTCCGCGTGCGCTGCGACCCACTGCCCTGCCGGCGTACTGACCGGTGTACTCATGTGCTCCTCCTCACTCGTGTCGGCGATGTTCGATCATCACTGCAGGAGTCCAGCGACCACACTCTCCACCGCGCCGAGCACCGCCGCGATCGCATCCGCGCTCGGCAGACCGGCCTGCGCCATGTGCGGCTTGCCACCACCACGTCCGCCACCGATCGTCGCCAGCGCCTTCACGATGGCATCAGCGGCAACACCACGCGCGCGGATGTCATCCGTGACCGTCGCGACCATCGCCGCCTTCCCATCGTCGAAACGCGCGGCAAGCACGCCAATACCAGAGCCGAGCTGCTCGCGCACGGCATCGCCGAGTGCAAGCAACGCCTTCATGTCAGGCACACCGCTCACTTCGCCGCTCGCGACCTTCGTTCCGTTGATTGTCGCAGCCTTACCCAGCAGGTCGGCGAGACCACCGCCGCCACCTTTCATCGCATCGGTGAGTCGCTTCTCGAGCGTGCGTCGCTCATCGAGCAGCAACTGCACCTTCTTCGGCACCGCATCGATCGGCGCCTTGAGCAGCTCGGCCGCTTCCTGCAGCAGTGTTTCGCGCGAGCGCAGATGCGCGAACGCTGCGCGCGCCGTCAGCGACTCGACGCGGCGCACGCCCGCGGCCACGCCCGTCTCGTGTACAAAGACGAACACGCCGATCTCCGCGGTGTTGCGCACATGCGTGCCACCGCAGAGTTCCTTCGAGAATGCACCGATGCCGACCACGCGCACCGTGTCGCCGTATTTCTCGTTGAAGAGCGCCGTCGCACCATCGGCGATCGCGTCCTTGTGCGACATGATGCGCGTCGCGACTGGCGTGCCGAGCCAGATCTCGCGATTCACGATCGATTCAATCTCCGCTCGCTGCTCCGGTGTCACGGGCCCGTGGTGCGTGAAGTCGAAGCGCAAGCGATCCGCATTTACGAGCGAGCCCGCCTGATGCACGTGATCACCGAGTACCTGACGCAGCGCGGCGTGCAGCAGATGCGTCGCCGTGTGATTGCGCTCGATGTCGCGACGAACCGACGTCGGCACACTCGCGAGCACCGGACCGAAGGAGACGTGACCGGTCGCCTTGCCGATGACGGCCGTGCGTCCGTCCACCTTTTTCACATCGTCGACATCAAGCGCCCATCCGTCGCCGGTCACCTTGCCGCGGTCAGAGACCTGACCGCCCGACTCGGCGTAGAACGGCGCATCGCGCAGGATCAGCGCGGTGCGGCCATCCTCGAGCGCGCGAATCGCCGCCACGGTGGTTTTCGCCTCGAGCACGTCATACCCGACGAACTGGGATACCGCGAGCGCAGCGGGCTCCGTCTGCCACGACGCGAAATCCGCGAGCACGTCCGCACTGACACCGAGCTTGCGGCTCTTGCGGTCTTCCTGCGACTGCGAACGCTGCACCTGCAACGCCGCGTCGAACCCGGCGATGTCGACGAGATACCCGCGCTCGCGCGCCATCAACTCCGTGAGATCGATCGGGAAACCATACGTGTCGTACAGCATGAACACGTCCTGACCACTGAGCGTCCCGCGAATCGACGTCGAACCCTGTGTGCTGCCGATTGGCGCAAGCTCCTCGAAGCGCGTCATACCGGCGTCGATCGTCGCAAGGAAACGCACTTCCTCGGCGCGCGTCGTGTCGAGGATGTGCTTCGCACGCGTACGCAGTTCGGGGAAGAAATCACCCATGGTGTCGATCACCGCACTCACAACATCGACGAGTGTCGGTTCGCGTCGCCCGAGCAGCCAGGCGTGACGCACACCGCGACGGAGGATGCGTCGCAGCACGTAGCCGCGACCGTCGTTCGACGGAAAGACGCCGTCTGCAAGCAGGAAGGCGGTTGCGCGTGCGTGATCCGCGAGCACGCGGAAGCTCGCCGGATCGATTTCCTTGCCGTGCGCATCGTGCGCCAGTCCGAGTCCGACTCCGGGACGATACGGATACGCCACACCGACCGCCTTTTCGACCGCAGCAATCAGGGGGGCGAATGCATCGGTGTGGAAGTTGTTGCTCACACCCTGCATCACCGCCGCGATGCGTTCCAGGCCGGCGCCCGTGTCGACGCTTGGCGCGGGAAGCGGAACGTTCGTGCCGTCCGCCTGCTTGTCGTACTGCATGAACACGAGATTCCAGATCTCGACAAATCGCCCCGCCTCGCATCCTTCGACGAAAGCATCCTGCGAGAATTCGGTCAGATCGGTGCGCGTCCACTCGCCGGTCGCACCGGGCGGGAACGCCCAGTCCTTCGCGCTCCGCGCGAGATCAACGAAGATCTCGGTGCATGGACCGCACGGCCCCGTGTCGGCCATCTGCCAGAAGTTGTCCTTCGCACCGAGCCCGAAGATGCGACTCTCCGGGACCCTCGCGACGTCCTTCCACAGCTGACGCGCCTCGTCATCCTCGTGGTAGACGGTCACAAACAGCTGGTCGCGCGGAATTTTCAGTTCCTCGGTGACAAACTCCCAGGCGAAGCGAATCGCATCGCGCTTGAAGTAGTCACCGAACGAGAAATTGCCGAGCATCTCGAAGAACGTGTGATGCCGCGCGGTATGGCCGACCTGTTCGAGGTCATTGTGCTTGCCTCCGGCCCGGACGCACTTCTGCGATGTCGTCGCTCGCTTCCCAAAGGCGGTCTCCTCCTGGCCGAGGAACACCCGCTTGAACTGGACCATGCCGGCATTCGTGAACAGCAGGGTCGGGTCGTCGGCTGGCACGAGCGACGACGACGGGCGGATGACGTGGTTCTGGCGCTCGAAGTAGGCCAGGAATCGGGAGCGGATCTCAGACGCGAGCATAGTCTCGAAATATAGGCGCGCCCGGAGGTCGGGGCGACGCTCGCCGCGCCACTACGCGTCGGGATCCCGGTCGTCGTCCGCGTCATCGGCATCGCTCTGGGTGGCACCGCCGCTGCCTTGCACCCACCCGGTCAGCAGCCGCTTCGTCGTCGAGAACACGAGATCGGAGGAGAACCCTCGCCGCATCAGAAATCCCATCAGCCGCCGCTGTGCGGTGGCCTTGTCGAACGCGCGAAGCTGGCGGACGCGCTTCTCAGCCGCCGCTTCACAGCGTTCGGCGTCATTGACTCCTTCACTTTCGACAGCCGACGCGACGGCGGCATCGGCGACATCTCCGGCCACACCGCGCTGCCGCAGGCGGCGCTTTACGGCCCCCGTGCTGCGCGACGCGTTCCGCAACTGCGCGGCCGCCTCGGCGAGTGCGAATTCGTCATCGTTCAGCAGGCCGATCGAATCGAGCCGACCGAGTGCGTCTGCAATGACGGAGGTATCCATCTCGCGGCGGCGTAATCGCTGTTCGAGATCACGGCGACTGCGGCGCGACGTCGAGAGCATGCGCAGTGCGGCATCCTGCGCGTGCACGACGCGTGCTTCGCGCGAGATCGCGGCCCAGCTCACCGTGTCGAGCGTCATGCCAGCGCGGACGTTGAACGCGCGCACGCCACTCGAGCCGATCACGAGTGTAACCGTCTCGCCGAGTGCCTGGCAGCGCACGCGCACGCGTCCCTTGACGCGTGGATCTTCGGCGACGTTGGTGACCTTGATGGGTGGAACGAGCGTCGGGATGTCGGTCGTGCTCCGCCGTCGTGCACCACCGCGCGCACTGCTCCCTCTCGCGCCTCGATCGGCGCCGAGTGCCGAGCGAGGCGACGGGGCGGCGTCGGAGGTCGCGGGGTACCGGGCCCCGCGCCGCTTCGACTCCACCCCATCGCTTTCCGATGCGTCAGAGATTCGCATCGCACCGCCGACGCGCGTACAGGGTCGTGCACGCGCGCATGGGGTTATTCCTCGCCGTCAGCCGCATCGGGAGGGACGACCGGCTGTTCGGCCGTCTTCATGCCCAGCACGCCCTTGACCAGTTCCTCGAGTTCCGCGAGCAATTCCACATTGTCCTTGAGGAACATCTTTGCATTCTCGCGTCCCTGACCGATACGCTGGCCCTTGTAGCTGTACCACGAGCCAGCCTTCTCGATGATGTTGCTTTCGGCCGCGATGTCGAGCACCAGCGACGCGTGGCTGATGCCTTCGGCGTACATGATGTCGAACTCCGCCTGACGGAACGGCGGCGCCACCTTGTTCTTCACGACCTTCACACGGACGTGCGATCCGACGACGTCTTCCTTGTCCTTCACCGGGCCGATGCGACGGATGTCGAGGCGCAGCGATGCGTAGAATTTGAGCGCCTTGCCGCCCGTCGTCGTCTCGGGGCTGCCGAACATGACACCGATCTTTTCGCGCAGCTGGTTGATGAAGATCACCGAGGTGTTCGACCGCGCGATCGCACCGGTCAGCTTGCGCAGCGCCTGACTCATGAGGCGCGCCTGCAGACCGACGAAGCTGTCACCCATGTCGCCTTCGATTTCCGCCTTCGGTACGAGCGCCGCGACGGAGTCGATGACGATCACGTCAACGGCACCGCTGCGCACGAGGATCTCGCAGATCTCGAGCGCCTGTTCGCCGGTGTCCGGCTGGCTGATCAGCATGTTCTCGACGTCGACGCCCAGCTTGCGGGCGTATTCGGTATCGAGCGCGTGTTCTGCGTCGATGAATGCCGCGACGCCGCCTGTCTTCTGCGCGTTGGCGACGACGTGGAGACAGAGTGTGGTCTTGCCGCTCGATTCCGGGCCGTAGATCTCGGTCACACGACCGCGCGGTACGCCGCCGATGCCAATGGCCGCATCGAGGTTGATGGCACCGGTCGGGATTGCATCGACCTTGATGCGCGTATCCATGCCGAGTCGCATGATGGAACCCTTGCCGCAGTTCTTTTCGATCTGCGCAACGGCGAGGGCCAGAGCCTTCTTCTTGTTGTCGTCTGAAACTGCCATCGATGCCATCTCGGTATCTCCTGCATGGAAGGTCGCGGCGCCACCCGGGCCCGGAACCGCAATCTAGTGAATCCGGGCAAAGGCCCCGGCGCCCGAAGAGAATACGAAACCGAACAAACGCCGTCAAGGGGCAATTTCTGCCTGCGACGGGTTACTGCGTGGCGAAGGCTGGAAAGGCAGCGGAGATGTGCCGGACGCCGACCCGCTCCCGGCTCGCCACCACGCCGACGATGTCGAAGCGATAGACCGCTCCTTCCGGCGCGACGAGCGTCGCGCGCTGGTCGAGCCACGCCTGCGCCGATCGGGTCAGTTCGCGCTGCTTGCGCCAGTTCACGGCTTCGACCGGCCCGCCCGACCAGATGCTGCGTCGGGTCTTCACTTCCACGAACGCGACGACATTGTCGCGGATCGCGACGAGATCGAGATCGCGGCGTCCCGAGCGCCAGCGCCGATCCACCACCTGCCAGCCATCGCGTGTCAGCCAGCGTTCCGCGATGCGCTCTCCGAGGGCGCCAAGCGCCTGAGACTTTGTCTGTGTCATGGGGCGAAGATCGGGGCCAGGCCTCTGCCCCGCCCACCCGATTCACGCGCACATCATCGTACTCGCGCTTGGGGCATCACTGGCCAAACTGCAGGGTCGCCGCTGTTCCGCCACCGATCCCCGCTCAGGACCCGATGATCTCGTCCAGATCCTGAAACCCCTTCAGCACATCCCGCGGCTTGCTCCCATCCGGCGGTCCGAGAATCCCCGCGTCATGCAACTGGTCGATGATGCGCGCCGCACGCCCATAGCCGACCTTCAGCCGACGTTGCAACAGCGATGTGCTGCCGCCCTGATGCTGGATGCACAACTCAGCCGCTTCACGGAACAACTTGTCGCGATCGACAGGATCAGCGCCGTCATCATCGCCACCACCAGCGTCCGCGTTCTCCCGCGCTCGAATCTGCTCGAGAATGTCCGGCTCGACCAGCACTGGCGCGACCGGCACACCAGCCGCCGCGCGCTCCGCTTCCGTGCGCTCGCGCTGCGCTTCGTACCACTGCATCAGTCGTTCGGTCTCTTCACTCGACAGATACGCGCCCTGCAAGCGCATTGGCTCCGACTTGCCCGGCGGCAGGAACAGCATGTCGCCGTTCCCCAGCAGCGACTCGGCACCTGACCCATCGAGAATGGTGCGACTGTCGATCTGGCTCGCCACGCGGAATGCGATGCGACTCGGAAAGTTCGCCTTGATCAGACCCGTGATGACGTTCACGCTCGGACGCTGCGTCGCCAGAATCAGATGGATGCCGATGGCGCGCGCCTTCTGCGCCAGCATGGCAATCGGCGTCTCCACCTCACCCTGCACCGTCATCATGAGGTCGGCCATTTCGTCGATGATCACCACGATGTACGGCAGAATGCCGCCGTCGTACGTGTTCACCTCGAACGCGACTTCCGGATTGCGTGGCTTCTGCAGTCGCGCCCCTTCCTGCACGCGACGATTGAAATCCTGCACGTTGCGACAGCCGTTCGCCGCCAGCAATGCATAGCGATCCTGCATCTCGAGCACCGCCCACTTGAGCACGGCGGCCGCATCACGATTGTCCGTGATCACTTTGTGCCGCAGGTGCGGCAACGTGTTGTAGACCGACAGTTCGACCATCTTCGGGTCGACCATCAGGAAGCGAAGCGTTGCCGGCGTATGACGGTAGATCAGTGACGTGATGATGGTGTTCACGCAGACGGACTTGCCGGAGCCGGTCGCGCCGGCGATCAGCAGATGCGGCATCTTCGCGAGATCCGCAATCACCGGTCGCCCTTCGAGATCCTTGCCAAGTGCGACCGGGAGCGCCGCGCGCGCCGAGTTGTACTCGGGATGCTCGACGATCTCACGGAACGCCACCATCTCCGGATTCGGATTCGGGACTTCGATCCCGACAGCGCCCTTGCCCGGAATCGGCGCGACGATGCGGATGCTGTTCGCACGCATGGCCAGCGCGAGGTCATTCGACAGCGACGCGAACTGGCGCACCTTCACGCCGGCGGCCGGCTCGACTTCGAACTGCGTTACCGTCGGCCCGGTTGTTCGGCCGACCAACTGCCCTTCCACACGAAACGTCTTCAGCGCGGCCATCAGGCGTACGCCGGACGCGTCGAGCTCCCGACGATTCGCATCCGCATTGCGCGGCGGCGGTTCGGTGAGCAACGCCGTCGGTGGCAGCAGCGACAGCACATCGTCGTCCGCATGCGCGGTGGCCTCGATGGCTGCGTTGACCCGCTGCTCGCGCGACGGCGCACTCGGCTTCAGCTTGGGCGCAATCGGCAGCACGATCGCCGGCACGTCGTCATCGTCCTCGTCGTCCTCGTCGTCCCGCTCGACGACGACCGCCTTCTTGCCGCGGCCCGTCGTCGGCTGGGAGTCACGCGCCAGAGCGGGCGACGCGTAGTCCTCGATCGCCGGCATTTCCTCAGGCGGCGGTGCCATCTGCAGTGCGGCCAGGGCCGCATCCTTCGATGGCGTCAATGCAGCGGCCATCTTCGGGGCGCGATCGAACAGCGCATGCACCGGATTCCACGCCAACGTGCCGATCGTCAACGCCGACACGCCGGCAACGACCGCCAGCCACGCGCCGACGTAGCCCACCAGCTTCACCAGATAGAACCCGATCATCCCGCCCCACACGCCGGCGACGAGACTGGTGTCACGACCGACGCGCAGGCCGAGCGCGAACGCCACCGGCACGAGCAGCAGCAAGCCACTCATGAACCAGAGCCACGACCGATCTTCGGTGCGATTGAGGCGCCCGAGCAATCGCAGGCCGTGCACCGCCGGGAGCACAGGAAGGAACACAACACCGCTCCAGCCAAGCACCGTGACCAATGGTGCGACGACCGCGGCTCCGATCGCGCCGAAGGCACCGCGCACCTCCAGCAGCCCGCCATCGGTGCCGATGGCGTACGTCATCAGCAGCCCGATGAGGAACAGGGAGAGCAGCAGCAGTCCGACGCCGCCCAATTCGCGCTTCACCACCGCCTCACCCACCCCGTGCGGTCGCCACTCCGGGCGCGCTGCGGAGCATGATCGCCCGGTCGCGGTATTCGGCCAGCACCGGGTACAGATCGATCGTACCGCACGCGTCGAGATCGCCGTCAAAGCCGGCCGCCTTCAATGCTCGGCCATGCTCCGCATCACCGAAGAGCGCGCGTAGATCCCCACCGTACTTGATCGCCAGCAGCTCACACATCTGCGCAGCGTCATTGATCGTCATCGCGTCGTTCTCGAGGCGCAGTTCACGCACGAATCGTCCGGCACAGGCCGCATCTTCGAGTGACACCGTACCCTCGCGTGCGGCGCACACGATGGAAATATCGTGTCCGGAATCGAGGGCCATCTGCAGCCGCATGAGTGTCACCGAGAAGTTGGCGTAACTCGCCACGAGTACCGTCTTCGCGTCTTCGGAGGCGAGCAGCGCACGCGTGCCATTCGTCGTCGTGAGCAGCACGGTCTGCTGACCGACGGCCGCGGCGGTGAACTCCAACGGACTGTTGCCGAGGTCGAATCCGGGGATGGCGAGCATGTGTCGTTCACCGGCGAGCTTCACTTCGCCGCGCTCGAATTGCCTGGCAGTTTTCACGGCATCTTCCGTCTCGAGGAACGGAATCACCGTACGCGCGCCGGCATGCAATGCAGCCGCGATCGTCGTCGTCGCGCGCAGCACATCGATGACAGCCACGACGCGCCCGTCCAGCGCCGCCGGAGTCAGCTCCGACGGGGCCAGGAAGACATCAAGGCGCACGGCTCACTCCTTCGCGAAGAGATCGGTTTCGCGTTCGAGGAACTTCGTGTCGAAGTCGCCGGACTGGAACGTCGCGTTCTGCATCACCTTGGCCAGAAACGGAATCGTTGTCGTCGGGCCTTCGATGATGAAGCTCTCCAGCGCGACCTGCATCCGCTTCACCGCTTCCACGCGCGTCGGCGCCTGCACGATCAGCTTCGCCAGCAGTGAGTCATAGAACGGCGGCACCGTGTAACCGGCGTACACATGACTGTCGATGCGCACGCCCGGACCACCCGGTGGATGGAACGTGTTGATCTTGCCCGGTGACGGCTGGAAGTTCCGCATCGGATCCTCCGCGTTCACACGGCACTCGATCACATGCCCGCGCAACGCCGGCATCTCGGTCACTCGGAGAGGCAGGCCGGCCGCCACACGAATCTGCTCCTGCACGAGATCCACGCCCGTCAGCATCTCCGTCACCGGATGCTCGACCTGGATGCGCGTGTTCATCTCCATGAAGTAATACGAGCCGTCGGTGTCGAGCAGCATCTCGATCGTACCGGCGCCGACATAGTCGATCGCCTTCGCCCCGCGCACCGCGTCCGAACCCATGCGTTCCCGCAGATCGGGTGTCATCGCCGGCGATGGCGCTTCCTCGATCAGCTTCTGGTGACGACGCTGCACGGAACAGTCGCGCTCACCGAGATGCATGCAGTTGCCGTGCGTATCGCCGAGGATCTGGAACTCGATGTGGCGCGGCTTGAGCAGATACTTCTCGACGTACACGTCGCCATTGCCGAACGCTGACAGCGCTTCGCTGCGCGCGAGGTTGAAGCTGCGGGCGAAATCATCCGCATCCTTCGCCACACGCATGCCCTTGCCACCACCACCAGCCGAGGCCTTGATGATGACGGGAAAGCCGATCGACTCGGCGAACGCGAGCGCCTCGTCAACATCCTCCACCGGACCCGGTGTCCCCGGCACGATCGGCACGCCGCACTCCGCCATCGCCTTGCGCGCGGACGCCTTGTCGCCCATCACGCGGATCTGATGTGCCGTCGGCCCGATGAACGTGATCCCCGAGGCTGTGCACGTCTCTGAGAACTCCGCGTTCTCGGCGAGGAATCCATAGCCCGGGTGGATCGCGTCGGCGCCGGTGATTTCAGCGGCCGCAATGATCCGGGGAATCTTCAGGTAGCTCTCGCGCCCTGCTGCCGGTCCGATGCAGACATCGTCATCCGCGAATCGCACATGCAACGAATCGCGATCCGCCTCCGAATACACGGCCACCGTCTGGATTCCCAGCTCGCGACAGGCGCGGATGACGCGTAGCGCTATCTCGCCGCGGTTGGCAATCAGTACTTTCTTGAACATGACTCCTCAGGACGGTGCATTGGCGCGGAATGCATCCCACGACGTGTCGCTGGCCGAACCGACTCCCTGAATCTGCAACGCGAATTCGCTGGGGTTCGTGGCGTAGAACAGCGCCTGATCATAGCTGATGATGCCGCGCGTGTACCACGACAGCAGGCTCTGATCGAACGTCTGCATTCCGTACTGGACCGTCCCGTCCTTGATCAACTCGATGATGTCGAGCGACGCCGCAGGATCGCGGATCTTGTCGCGGACTGCCGCCGTGTTGACGAGGACTTCACACGCCGGCACGCGCCCCTTGCCATCCTTGCGCGGCACGAGGCGCAGTGAGACGATGCCCGCCAGCGCATTCGCGAGGTTGAAACGCACCTCCGCCTGCTGATGCGGCGGATAGAAGCTCAGGATACGCGCGATCGTCGTCGAGGCGTCGGTCGTGTGCAGCGTCGAAAACACCGTGTGACCCGTGTCCGCGGCCTTGAGTGCGGTGTCGAGCGTATCGAGGTCGCGGATTTCGCCGATCAGAATCACGTCCGGGTCCTGACGCAAGACGCGACGCAACGCAGAGCTGAAGCTCAACGTGTCGGTGCCGACTTCGCGCTGACTGACGTGACTGCGGATGTCGCGATGGAGGAACTCGACCGGATCCTCGATCGTGATCACATTGGCCGCGCGGTGCTGATTCACGTGATGGATCATCGCCGCCAGCGCGGTGCTCTTGCCGGAGCCGGTGATGCCCGTGACGAGGATCAGGCCGCGCGGCCGCAGCGCCAGCTCTTCGACGACGGCCGGCAGGTGCAGCTCGCTCGCGGTGCGCGTCTGATACGGAATGCCGCGCAGGGCGAACGAGACCGTCCCGCGCTGCTGATACGCGTTGACGCGGAATCGCCCGATGCCCGACACACCGATCGCAAAGTCGGCTTCGCGCGTCTGCTGAAATTCCTTCAGGTAGCGCTGCGGCATGATCTGCTCCGCCAGCGCCGATAGATCTTCGGCTTTGAGCGAGGGATGATCGAGGCCGACCAGATCTCCCGCAAGACGAATCGTCGGCGGACGACCGACTTTCAGATGCAGGTCGGATCCGTCACGCTCGATCAGCGCCGCGAGCCAGCTGCGAAGCTGCGCGGACAGCTGCTTCCCCTGACCACTGATCGGCTTGTCGCCAACAGATGGCGCGGCGGCAGTCGGATCAGACATTGGGATCGACGCGGAAAAGGACCTGGCCGTACTCCACGGCGGACGAATCCTGCACACCGACTTCCACGACCGTCCCCGACACTTCACACTCGATTTCGTTCATGATCTTCATCGCCTCGATGATGCACAGGATCTGCCCCTTGCTCACGCGCGTTCCGACGCTTGCGTACGGATTCGCGCCGGGCTCCGGTTTGGCATAGAACGTCCCGACCATCGGTGATTTCACCTCGAGCAACGTCGATGCGGGCTTCGCGGGCTCAGCGACCGGCGCGGCGACAGCGGCCGCGACGGGCGCGGGCGCAGGGGCGGCGGCGGGGGCAGCCATCATCTGCGCCCCGAGTACCGCGCCACCTCGCTGAGTCGGACTCTTCGAGACGCGAAGCTTCATCCCCTTGTCCGAGGTGATCTCCAGAGAGTCGACGGTCGATTCGTCGAGCATCTCGAGAACTTTCTTCAGATATCGCAGGTCGATCATGAGTGGGCTCTGACGGCGGAAGACGCGAGTGAGATAGTCAAGTCAACTCCAGCAGCTCGCGGGGGAAATCAGTCAAACGGCGGGGACCAGCGGCACCGAGCAGCACGTCATCCTCGATGCGCACTCCGCCCCAACCCGCACGATACACACCCGGCTCGACGGTGACTACCGCATCGAGCGGGAGAATCGCATCCGCCGATGACGCGAGGCGGGGTCCTTCGTGCACTTCGAGCCCGATACCATGGCCGAGGGAGTGTCCGAATCCCTCGGCCAGGCCCGCGCTCTTCAGATAATCCCGGGCGATGGCGTCAGCCTCGCGCCCACGCATCCCGGCTCGAACTTCGACACACGCCTTCTCCTGCGATTCGCGCACCGCGTCGTACACATGGCGCTGATCCGGCGACGCTCTCCCGACGACCACGGTGCGCGTGATGTCGGAACAGTAGCCGTCGTGAATTGCGCCGAAATCAATCAACAGAAAATCACCGGACTCGACCAGTCTAGTGGAACTGCGTGCGTGCGGCAGCGCCGAGCGAGGACCGGACGCCACGATCGTCGGAAACGGGAAGCCTTCACTTCCGGCATCGCGCAACGCCTTCTCGAGAATGCCGGCGATCGCCGTTTCGGTCTGCCCGACCCGAATTTGCGGCAGCGTCGCGGTCAGCGCATCGGTCGCCATCCGTGCGGCGATTTCGATCAGCGCGACTTCCCCGGCATCCTTGCGCTCGCGCAACGCTTCGACCAGGTCGCGCGCTGGACGCCACTGCCACCGCGCGCCATCACCCAGCAACCGTTCGAAATCGCGATGCAGCAGATGCGCGCTCTCGAAACCGATGACTTCGAGGCTCGGCACGGTCGGAAGAAACGTCCAGAGCTCCGACCAGAGGCTGTTAGGCGCGATGATCACGCGCGCGGCATCGCCGACTTCGTCGATGACCTGCGTCTGATAGCGGAAGTCCGTGAACAGTGTCACAGGGCCGCGCTGGCCCACGAAGACCAGTGCGTTGCTGCCGGAAAATCCGGTCAGGTAGCGCACATTCGGGAGCCCCGCGAGCAGCAGACCATCGAGATGCTGGTCGTGCAGGACCTCCTGCAGCGCGGCAATGCGCGCGCCGTGAGCGGCACTCATGCGCGCGCCGCCAGATGTGCCACGAGCGCGCGCAGACCGAACTCATAGCTCGACGCGCCGAACCCACACACCACGCCGACGGCGGCGGGTGCGAGCATCGAATGACGACGCTCAGGCTCGCGCGCGAAGATGTTCGACAGGTGCACCTCGACGAACGGCACGGCCACGCCGACCAGCGCGTCACGCAACGCGAGCGACGTGTGCGTGTACGCGCCGGCGTTGACCAGCGCGCCCTGCACCGCACCGCCGCGCCAGCCGTGAATGGCGTCGATCATTTCGCCTTCGCCATTGTGCTGCGCCGCCGACAGCTCGACGCCGAGTTCCGCCCCGATCGAGCGCAGCCGTTCGTCGATCTCGTGCAGCGTGGTGTGACCGTACACGGCGGGCTCACGCGCACCGAGCAGGTTCAGATTGGGGCCGTGGAGCACCGCGATGCGGGTCAACGCAGTGCGAGAGGCGCCCGCCGTCACGACAGCCCTTCGAGCCAGCGGTGGAATTCCGACGGCGCCGGCCGCGCGGGGTCCGTCGGTGACGGTCCGGGCGCCGGAGACACCGCCGGCGGCTGCACGGGGGTCGCGCCCGCCGGTGGCGCGACAGCCGGCGCGATCGGCGCAACGGCCGGGGGCGTGAAGAAAACCGGCATCGCAGACGGCGGTGTGATGAACACCGGCGCCGGCGATGATGCCGGAGGCGGAATCGGCGTCGGCGTCCGGTTCACCGGCGGTACAAACTGATCGAACGTGGCCCACGCGTCTGGTGCGACCGTCGCGGCCGGGGGCGGCGGAATCACCGGCAGACCGCCGAATGTCGGCGAGAGCGACGGCGGGATCACGGTCGCTGGCGTCGTGCGCAACGGCACGGCCGATCGGCCGCTCGGCGTGTCGATGCGCGCGCGCGGCGGTGAGCCGCTGCCGGAGAAGAAACGATCGAATGACAGCAGGGGAGCCGGCGACGCCCCGGTCGCCTCATCGGCCGCGACGGCTGATGGCAACTCCAGGATGTCCGGCACCGGTAAGGTCGGCGCTTCCTTCGGCAGCCGTCCCACCATCTGACCTGCGAGCGACAACAACATCTCCGCCGCGACCTGATCGGCCGCCGTGATCACCGGAACGCCGAAGATGGCATCGAGCATCCCGGTCGCACTGCCGAACGACGCCGCCGACGAATCGAGCGCTGGTTCAACGGGTGACGCTGGAATGACCGGCTGGCCGAACGCATCGGTATTGATGCCGAAGATCCCGTCGCTGCCGGACGTGCCGTCCAATGGCAATGGGAGTGCGGCATCCTCTGCAAACCAGTCGTCGTCACGCGCCGCCTGAGCGCCGTCTTCCTCCGCACTCCAACCGCCCCCGAACGTGATGTCTGGCGACGAGGCGCTCGCCGATGGCGGTGAGGCATCGTACATCTGCTCGAGCATCGAGGGAGCTGCCGTGCCGGTATCGCTCTCGTCATCCAACTCATTGAAATGCATGGCCTTATCCGCATCAGCCTCGAGTGATGCATCACGGCCGACGGCGTGCAGCGCTCGCTCCATCTCGGAGATTCTGGCCGAGAGAGTGACGTCGCTTGGCGTGCGGGCGAGCAGCGCGCGATAGACCTCGAGTGCCTGCGCGTAGAAGCCCTGCTTCGCATAGAGCGCCGCCATCGTTTCCGTGACGAATTCCGGCGCGGTCTCCGCTGAGTCCTGCGCAGGAATGTCCCAGAACAGATCGGAGTCGGTCTCGCTCGATGCCGGTTCCGGCACCGCGGACAGCGACTGGCCCGGGGTCGGCAGCGTCGGCTGCTGCGACGGAGTCTCACGATCCTTGGCCGTACGCCACGACTGAAAGCTGGCCAGCGCGCCAAAGCCAGGGCGTGACAGCAGCGGGTCGGGCTCATCGGTTGGGGCGACGCGCGACGTGCCTGACGGTGTGGCGATCCCTGCCGAAAAGTCAGCCTCCTCGGCTGACGGCAGCGACAGACCGGTATTCGGCAGCGTATTCGGATCGACCAGCGCATCGATTTCGTCGAACGAAAAGCCGACCCCGTCATCCACCAGAATTCCGCCCACCTCCGCCACAATCGGCGGCGCATCGTCGTCGAGCGTGGACAGATCGAGCGTGTTCAGCGTGCTGGTGCCGCCGAAACCCGGCTCCGACAACACAGGAGTTGTGCGCGTGGCCGGGTCATCAGGCGTCGTGATCGCACGCAGCCCCGGCGGTGTCGGGTCATCGAGCGCGGACGACAGGTGGATCGGCGTGACTGCCACGACGGCCGCCGGAAGCACGTCAACCACGTCGCCGGGCATGATCAGCGCGGGGACGTCCTCCGCGGCGCTGGCGGGATCGGCGAGCGAGCGCAGTAACCGCTCGATTTCTTCGTTCTGTGGATCGGCGTCGAGCACACGCGAATACCACTGACGCGCCTCGGTGAGGTCCAGCCGCGTCCGAGCGATGTCACCGAGGTGCCGCAGCGCGATCAGATTTTCGTCGTCGAGTTCGACGGAGGTCAGAAAGGTCTCGCGCGCGGCCTCAACGTCACCTTTCTCGAAGTAGGCCCGTCCGAGCACGATGTGCCCGCTCATGTGACCTGGCTGCGACGGCAGGTGCTCGCGCAAGAGCGCGATAGCGCGGTCGAGCTCGTTCGTTTTGCGATACTCGTTGGCGAGCGGCACGAAGTAGCGCCGCGGGTTCTGCATGTACTTGGCTGTCAGTTCCTGCAGCCGTGACCCTGGCGCCATCGCGTCCTCGGAAATTTTCAGCTCGTGCGCCGGCTCAGCCCGGAACGCCGGACTGCCCAAGATAGCCGACGTGCCCGAGGAGCGTCAAATGGCACTCGCACATCGAAGTCTCGGTATCACTTGAAGTTGGGCCCCATAAAGGCCTAGCTTTCGCGGCTATTCTCTTCCGCGGTCCAGGTCGTTCCCTCGAGGAGTTCTGTTCAGTGCTGCAGACGTTCCGTTCGTTCGGTAAGTACATCTTCTGGGGCCTCGCCGTCACGTTCATCGGCGGCTTCGTCTTCTACGAATCCTCAGGCCTCTTCGGTCGCGACTCCGGGCCCACGCTCGGCACGACGGTGGTGAAAGTCGATGGCCAGGATGTGCCGTTCGGCAGCTATCAGCGTGCCCTCGAAGCGGCAGTGCAAAGCGAGGAGCAGCAGCGCGGTCACTCGCTGACGCTCGACGAGCGCGCGCAGGTCGAGAAGAAGACCTACGATGACATCGTGACCGAGATCCTCCTCGAGCACGAGTATAAGAAGCGTGGCATCTCGGTCACGCAGGAGGAAATCGTCGAGTATGCGAAGTTCTCGCCGCCGCCGCAGTATGCGCAGCTGCCGGAATTGCAGACGAACGGTCAGTTCGATTTTGAGAAGTACCAGCGCTTCCTGCGCAGCCCGCAGGCGAAGGCGCAGGGCCTGCTCGCGCAACTCGAAGGCTACTATCGCAGCACGATCCCGAAGCAGAAGCTGTTCGAACAGGTCGCTGCCGGCGCCTTCGTGAGCGACGCCCGGCTGTGGCAGATCTACCAGGACTCGCACGACTCGGCGCAGGTCTCGTACATCGCGATGCGTCCAACGACATCGAATCCGGCCGAGATCACTGACGCGCAGTCGCGCACATATTACGAAGCGCACAAGACTGATTTCCAGCGCCCGGGTCGTGCCGCAGTGTCCGTGCTGTCGATTCCGCTGCTCGTGACGGCCGCCGACAGCGCGGCGACGCGCGACTCGATCCTCAAGCTGCGCGCGCAGATTCTCGCCGCTGCCGATCCGAAGGCGGCGTTTGCGGATGTCGCCACGCGCGTGTCGAACGACACCGCGTCCGCGACCAAGGGTGGCGATCTGGGGAAGAGCAACGCGGAGCAGTTCGTGCCGCAGTTCACGGCCGCGGCGAAGGCGCTGACGGTCGGAGAAGTGTCCCAGCCCGTGAAGACGGACTTCGGTTGGCACCTGATCCGTCTCGACGCGAAGTCGGGCGACTCGCTCAGCCTGCGCCACATCCTGCTCGCGGTGACGATGAATGATGGGGCCGCGTCGCGCATCGCGAAGCGTGCGGATTCACTTGCGACGCTGGCATCCGGCGCTGATACGCCAGCGAAGTTCGATGACGCGGCGAAGAAGCTCGGCCTTCCGGTGATGCGCGCGACGGCGTTCGAAGGTGATCCGTTGACGGTGGCGGGCCGCTATGTCCCGAACGTCAGCGCCTGGGCATTCAGCGGTGCGCGTGCTGGCGAGAGCAGCGAAATGTTCGACGATGCGAGTGGCTATTTCGTCGCGCGCCTCGACACGTTGCACACCGAAGGCATCGCGTCATTCGAGGAGGTGCGGGACGAGATCAAGGAGCGCATGGCGCGGGACAAGGTCATGGATGACTTCATGAAGCTCGGGCGTGGAATCACGGAGTCGGCTGCCACTGCCGGTTTCGAAGGTGCAGCCAGGCTCCGTGCGCTGGGCGTCGAAAAGTCGCAGACGTTTGCGCGCACGATGCAGACGTCCGGGCTCGGCGGCTTCAATGAAGCAATCGGTGCGGCTTTCGCGCTTCCAATCGGCGCGACGAGTCAGCCGATTCGGACGAACGAAGGTGTCTTCGTGATCCGCGTGGACCGGCGCGTCGCGGCGGCGCGCGGACAGTTCGAAACGCAGAAGGAGCAGCAGCGCTCGCAGGTGCTGCGCGGTATGCGTGAGTCGATGGTGCGCGACTATCTCGAAGGGCTGCGCAAGAGCGCATCGATCGTGGACAGCCGCAAGAAGCTCAACTCCGCGGCGCGCCGTCAGAGCGCGGCGTGACCCCGCGGCGCTGAGGAGCGCCGCTGACTGCTCACCACGTTGAACACAAACGAGCGGGGCGCCGGATCATCCGGCGCCCCGCTCTCTCGTTCACGCATCCCCGATCCGTGAGAACGACACGTGCGACTACATCAGACGCTTGGGCTCCGCCGTCGGATCATCGACACGCACCGGC
>JBBRLZ010000055.1:0-27232 GCA_038231095.1 Gemmatimonadales bacterium | reverse complement strand
TCGTAGCGCCGGTCGCCTGCAAGGTTGCAGAATAGCCCACGCCCGAGTCGGCCGGTGTCAGACTCGATGTGGTGATGGCGAATGTGACGACTGGACATCCAACGATGGCGATGTCTTCACCGATTCTCACCGCCACGGTGGTTTCGCGCTGTCCGACCACCTCGTTTGCGGCGTTCAGCAGCGCCAACTGCACCAGATACGCCGGCGTAGAGCCACCGGCCTTGACGGTGACAGTGTGCCGACTGTCACCCGCCACGAAGAAGTGTCCCTTGATGACGGCGCCGCTCCTGAGCACACGCGACCGGATGCGATTCCCTCCCGTCAGGCCGCAGGGCGAGATACGAAAATGAATGTCCCCGGACTGCTTGAGGTCATCGAGTTCGGCGGCGCTGTAGTCAGGATCCGAAAACTCCGTCTTGAATACTTCGAGATCCGTCATCGGGCCGGACTGCGCGAGCCGACCAGGGACGACGGCTCGAGCTGATTCCATCAGTGAGCCGTCACCGTTGAAGTCAGCGAACGGGAAGATGTCCTCGGACACCACGTCCACGATCCCGTCTCCGTTGACGTCCTTTTTCGGATGATCCGCGGCACCGTCCAGCGCGGTCAAGTCGGGATAGTTCACCTGCACCATCAGGTCCCGCCAGCGACGAAAATCCGCCATGTCCACCGTCGCGTCCTTCTTCACATCCTGCGTCGTGGACACGGCCTTGCTGAACGCGTCGATGCGCGTGTTGCCATCGATCGTCCCGTCATCGACATCCAGCAGGCGCCGCAGCACGCGACTGCTGCCCGTGACCACGTCCAGCTCGAGCGCGGCAGCGAAGGCATCCAGACGTCCACGGTTCGAAGTACGCACCAGCAGATCCCGGACGACATTGGATGTCCGCGTCGGCGCCGGAAGCAAGGGTTCGAGTGCGTAGAGAAAGCCAACGACACCAGTCACGAATGGCGCGGCGAACGACGTCCCGTCGTCGAATCCGTAGGATGACCTGCCCTGCAACGCCACGGCGACACGTGCGCCAGGGGCAGAAATGTGCCCGCCCACGCTGGAAAACTCCGCGCGTGAGTAGTTCACCACGCCCGCATTCTTCTTGGCAGCAGTTGCCTCGACCACGATGATCGCCGCGTTGTTGTGCAGGAGCGCGGCATTGGCGAACATCGAGCTGTACACGGCAGCATCCCCCTCCTCGTTGCCGGCAGACGCAACGATGACCGGGAGCGGCTGGGTCGCTTTCAGCGACTGGAGAGCGAGGTCGAGAATCAAGCCATCGGTAGTGGCGATGCCCTTCGCTTCGATGTCCGTGCTGGCGCGAATTTTCGGTTCTTTTTTATACCAATTGTAGCCGAGACTGACGTTGACGACACGCAGTTCTGGGTGCGCTTCGAGAAACTCGATCAGGCCCCATGTGACGCTGCCCGAGGTCAGGTTCCCGGCATTCGCGACGAAGAGCTTCGCAAAGGGATTCACACCGTCCACGCCGATGCCATTGTCGAACGTCCCCGCAATGATGCTCGCCACCTTCACGCCATGCGGCCCGAGACTCTCCGGGCCGGAAACGACGGCCAACGGCAGATCTTCCGGCGTGAGATCGTACTCCTTGTCCAGCACTCCGGTCGGGACGCTGACACCCTCGGCGCCCAGGTGCGCCGTCAGGTTCCAGGTCTGCGGCATGCGGATCGCGGCCAGACCCCAGGTGCCATAATCGGGGTCCCCCAGCGTCTCACCCAGAATCCACTCCCACGACGCTTGCGCCGATCCGCTCCTGGTGACGCGGGTGGTCCCCACGCCGACATCCAGAGTGGCTGCGAGGACCTCAGGTGCCGCGCGCAGCACTGCGAGCGACCGTCGCGCCTCGGCGTGTGTCCTCGTCGGCAGTCGGATTGCCATGATGCCCGCAGGACTTCCTTCGCGCGTCGTGAGGCCGCCGACGATCGTGGCCTGCACGCGTGCCAGAAGGGCATTCATCTGCGCCACCGTCGCCGTCGGCCTCACCGCGAGAATCACCGTGTTGATCGACAGTGGCATCCCGGGCAGGAGGGCGTCGCCAAGTGCGTAGTCCTCTGTGCGCGGTGTGAACGGTTTTTTTGGAATGACGGTCAGCGCGGGTGACGATGCGGGGCCATCGAGCTTTCCGTCCGGACCGATCACGACCGGCGGCGTGGGTGTCGGCGTGGGCGTCGTGGGCTGGTTGGCGTCGGCGCACCCGGCGAGGGTAATGGCGAGCGCAGTACGAGCAAGTCGGACGATGCGGGACATGACAGGCACCAGTGTCGAGACGGCAGCGCGTACGGTACCGGCGCAAGCCGGACCGAGACTGCGCATTGAACGCAGCTGCTCCACCGGATTCTCAGTCGCTGGGCACGTGAACCGGCAATCGCGCGCGTCGTCGTGGCCCGCCCGTTGGTGCCACAGTGCAACCTGTGCCTGCGTGACCCTCAGGCCGCCGCTCGCCCGATCGCGAAGCGGGCGGTAGACTTCCTTCGACGGTCGGCCGCCGAGCGCCCGGTGTCGATCACCACACCGGTCGACCATCAGTCTGAACCAGCGAGAGCCTATCTGATCACAGCGCTCGGATCGAGACCGCCCTGTCGTCTCGCCGCATTGGCCCACCTCGCACTCGGTGCCGTGCTCCTCGCAGCGTGTACGCGTGCAAGCGACGCACCACCACTCGCGCCGACGCGCGAGGAGTTGGTGCTCCTTCGACAAGTCGTCCTTGATGCCAAGCTCGCTGTCGAACGCGGCGACACTGCCGCCGTTCGCGCGGCCTGGGCGGCTCGACGCGACCGCGATCCACGGCTTCGTGACGCGGTACAACTTGGGCTCGCGACCCTCGAGCGCTTTACGTACCAGCTGCCAGCGGCGATGCGTGACTTCGCCGCGGTGCAGGAGCGCGGTACTGAGGCGGCACGCCTGTATGCCATGCTCGGATTGGGCGAACTCGCGACCGCACGCTTCGATTCAACCGGCCTGCCATTGATGAAGGCCGCGTTCACGCGCGCCGCGGCAATCGGTGATTCCGCCGCCATGACCGAAGCCCTGATGTACCGCGGCCGGCTGGAGTTCCGCCTCGGATCACGCGACTCCGCCTTTGCGCTGTACGAGCGTGCCGCGCGCCTTGCGCCTCCGAACGAGCGGCAGCTACGGGGCAAGCTGGCGTGCTTTCGCGGATTTGCAGAGCGGGAGCGCGATCCGAAATTGGCGTTGGCTCTGGTCGCAGAAGGCATGGCACTTTCCGCCGATGGACCGCTCCGTCGCATTGCGGGCTTCTGCCACCTCGCGCGTGCGCAGACGCTGCACTGGATGGGCGAGCAGACGCAGGCGGCAGCGCAGCTCGACAGTGGCATCCCGATTCTGCGCGCGTCGCACGATGCCGATGTGGAAGCGGGATCGTGGCAGCTTCTCGGGTACCTGCACGCCGACTACCTCGGCCCACTGCGGCTGGCTCGAGCCGCCTCTGATTCCGCCGCCGCCATCGGACGTCGGTGCGGCAACCGGTTGGCCGCGGGATGGGCGCAGCTGGTGCTGGCGCGCATTGCGATGCGGCTTGGCGAGACGGAAGAAGCGTGGAGGGTCAGCGGGGAGGCGGCGCGGGATCTCGGCGCGATCGGTGATCGTCTCGGCCTGGCCAACGTCCTGTTGGTGCGTGCCGAAGCGGCACACCTCGAAGGACGACTCGACGTCGCCGAGGCGAGATACGCGGAGCTCGATACTGTGTTCGACAAGGGGCAGATAGGGCAGCGGACACTCGTCTGGCTTCGCCTGGCAGCGCTGGCACGCACACGTGGTGCTCTTGTCCGCGCGGACAGCCTGCTGCAGGTGGTCGATACCGCAGTCACGCAGTATGGGCAGGATGGATTCAGTCAGGATCGTCACTATGAACTGGCGCTTGTTCGCGCCAAGGCCGGTGACTGGGCGCGTGCAGCGACGTTGCTCGAGGCATTCGAGCGCGAATCGAACACCTATCCTGATATGCACTTTGCGGCGTTGAGCCGACTGGCGCAGGTGGCCGCCGGTGCCGGCCGAATGGATGAAGCATTGTCGCACCTCGATCGGGCGGACGCCGTCCTTCGGCGTCGACGCAACACGATCGAGGATCGTTCCGAACGCCTGCTCATCTCGCGTGCGCAGCGCATCGATTTCGATGCGGACATCGGGATGCCGATGCTGGTGTCACTGATGGCGCGGGCCGGCAGGACGGATGACGCGCTCTACGCGGCCGAGGTGAATCGTGCACGCGAGTCGCTGAGCAGACTCGAACAGGTGATTGCGAATGTCGGGCGTGACAGCGCGGTCGGACGCCGGCCCGTCGACGCGATCATATCGCAACGGCACCCACGAACGTTGCGTCAACTCGTACCCGAGCACGCGGCCGTTCTGGAGTATGTCATCGGTGACGGCGGCGAACCGTCCACGCTGCTGGTGATTCGCCGCGATACCGTGGTGCCTGTCTCGCTCACGCTCCCAGCCGATCTGGACGATCAAGTGATGCGATTCACGACGACACTTGCCGCTGATGCGCCGGCGCTGGCGCTCGGGCGAGCACTCGCGGAGTCGGTTGTTTCGGCAGCTCTCACGCACCTCGATCCGAGTGTGACGCGCCTGTATGTGGTGCCCGATGGCGCGCTGCATCGGTTGCCATTCGAAGCGCTGGTCCTGGCGGACGGTCGCCGGCTGCTGCAAGCGTATGACGTCGAGATTCTCCCGGCGATCCGTCTGCTCGCGCGCGCGGTGCCGCGACGGGCGAGCAGTCGCTCACCGGGCATCGTGGCGTTTGGCGACGCGATTTTTACGCCGGCGTCAGGGTTACCGGCGCTGCCCGCATCGCGCATCGAGGCATCCAGCGTTGCGGCGCTCGATGCCGGTGGCATGGTGCGACTCGGTCGCGAGGCATCGGAGGCGCAGCTGAAGGCGGTGGCGCGGCCTGGCGTGAGAATCCTGCACCTGGCAACCCACACGACGGTCAGCGATGCGCAGATCAGCGGCAGCGTGATGCACCTCAGTGCTGGTGACACCGACGATGGTGAGGTGACCGTCGGTGAGATCGCACGCCTCGACCTCGATGCCGATCTGGTGGTCCTGTCGGCGTGCCGGACCGGTGGCGGCATGGTGCTTCGCGGCGAAGGGTTGCAGGGCATGACGACGCCGTTTCTGCAGGCCGGTGCGCGCAACGTGCTAGCGACGCGATGGACGGTGCGCGATCGCGAGCTGCTGCCCCTGATGGCCGCGATCTATGCGCGCCTTGCCACCGGTGCCACCATTGGTGATGCCGTGCACGACGCGCGCGTGGCGTCCATCATGCGCGGCGAGGGGCCGCGCCAGTGGGCATCGCTGATGCTCGTCGGCGATGGCCGGGCAACGCCGCTGCTCCCTTCCGCCAACGGGCCCACGCCTCGCGGTGGCGTCAGCGCGCAGCCGTGAACGCACGCGGGTCCGATCGCAGGTCACGGCCATCGCGCGTCCGCGCAGTCACCGTCCACTGGCCGGACGCAGGCACCACGCCGTCAAGCACGGCGACCGTATCGCTCACTACCGTGCGCGCGACGACCTGTGCATCGCGGTCCGTGACCAGCAACTCGTACTCCGCCGCCGTCGGCACCGGATGCCAGACGAAGCGATGCCCCGCCGCGATCGCTGCATCGGGCGCAGGTGATATCAGTGTCACACCCGACGCGTTGGCACCGCGCAACGGGTCGTCGATCGGCGACGACGGTCGTCGCAGCACGAGCGAGGTCGTCACCAGCAATGCGGCCGCGGCCACTGCCGGTATCATCCACGGCCGTCGGCGTGGCCTCAAGGGAACGACGTCGCCTGATGATGCCGCTCTAGTCGCCGTGGTCTGCTCAGCTGGACGCGCCCTCACTACGTCACGCAGCAAGTAGAACTCGTCGCGCATCACAGGGTGCGCGAGCACTCGATCGAGCAGTGCGACGCGCTCCGGGTCGTCGCCGGACGATTCGGCGAGCGTCAGCAAGTCCTCAGGGCTCAGCAGCTCCACCGATGCGTCGGCGCGTCGCGTGGCAAGCAACCGAGCGTATGCCGCCTGAAGTCCAGCGTCATTCGTGTTGGCATCTGTCATCAGTGTTCCTCGCCTCGCAGCTGCTCGCGAAGATCATGCAATCCGCGGTAGAGCAGGTTGCGAACTTTTGAATCAGACCACGCCAGAATCGCGGCGATCTCGTCGCGATCCTTCCCGTCCAGATACAGCCGAACCACCACACGACGCGACGCATCGAGCGTGTCGAGCGCGCGTCCAAGGGCAGCAACCATCTCTGCTTCCGGTGGGCCGCTCGCATCCGCCGACAGCACCTCTCCGACGTCATCCAGTGACACACGTCCGCGCGCGCGGGACCGGCGCCTGCGAATCAGGTCTGTCACGGCAGACACCACCGCGCGGTACACGTACGACGCGGACGCGCTGTCCGCCGTGCCCGTTCGCTCCGACAGTCGCCACAACCGGATGCGGATATCCTGTTCGACTTCATCCAGCTCATCGCGATCGAGTTGGTGCCGACGAGCGGTATTGTCGAGGAGCTGGCGCCACTGTGCGATGCTCTGCTCAACCCGCGGGGCAAACGAGCGGTCTGGCGCCGACTCGTCCGGGGTTGGGGTTGCACTCTGCACAGGCATGCCGAAAAAACTAGCGCCCGGCAGGCACATGGGCTGGCGGCCCCGGTACCCGGGAAAACGCTGTACAGACCTTGTACCTGCGGTCCTATCGCGCACATCGCGCGCCCTCCCCGACGTCCGACGTGCATCCGCAGTGTTCCCACGCGCGTTGTGGCGACACGCGCGGGTAGCGGCGCACGCGCTCCAACGGCGTTCGTGGTGTCATGGTCGTGGTTGCGAGTGGGTGTCCGGGGACCTGCGTGCCTCGTGGTCATCATGCTGCGGTCCAGAGAACGTGCGGCCGGGGCGAAATTCTCAGATCGTTCGACGGGGCGTGCGACGTTCTCCCCGTCACAGGTCGCGTCGTCGAGCAAGCGCGAGTGAGGGGGCGGCCGAGCCCGGATCACGGACAACCTTGACGACGGAGATGGGATCAGGACGCTCCTGAATTGACCTGCCTTGCCAGTCGCGGATACGATCGGATTGCGACCATCTCGAGACGGGATGAAAATGAAACGCGAGCGCTCCCCTCGCCGGAGGGCTGCAACAGTGGGCTCGATGAAGCAGCCAGAGGTCTCGAAACAACAGACCGCCAACGATGTGCAGCAGGCCACGAGTGTCATTGCCGACGACAACGTGACTGCGCAACTGGAACGCGCAGTCGCTCACCCGAACAGGTGATGGGCAGCATCTGCGCTCGATACTACGCTTGAGTTCGCACGCGTCGCGCTCACCTGCCGCGCCACGGCGGAAACCTCCGCTGCACGTCACATCATTTCCCACCGATGACTCGACGCACTCAGATTCTGATCGCCGCCGTTGCCTGCATGGCAGTCCCCGAGACGACCTACGCCCAGTTCGGCCGACTCGGCCGCGGGCGGGACAAGCCGGACAGCGCTGCCGTTGCCAAGGCGCGCGCCGACAGCGTTGCCAAAGCGGGCGCAGACAGCACCGCCGGCGCCTCGGCGCCACCCGCGAAGCGGAGTCGCTTCTCGTTGGGCGGGATCGTCAGCGGTGCGACCAGCAAGGTCGTCGCGACAATTGCGTCGGTCGCCGGCAACATCATGACCGGAAGCACCGCCGACCTGAGCACCGTGGTGCCGCTCGTGTACCGCAACGCAAATACCTACCCGAAGTCACTCGGAACGATCGGCGCAAAGATCATCCCCAACTGGGGCGACGGTGGGGATCTGGTGACCATCAGCTTCACGCAGCGGGCCGGCGCGATGATGTCGAAGATCGACGGCACGGTGACGGTGGACGGAAAGCCGGCTGACTACGCGACCGCCGGCGTCTACTCGTCGATGGTGCCGACGAAGAACGGAACTCGCCGCGTCGAGGTGACCACGACATCCGGGCAGCAGGCCGGTTTCACGATTCCAGCACCGCGAGGGAGCTTGCGTGTCACGAGCATCAATGGCCAGCCCAATCCGACGACGCTCGATCTGACGAAGGACGTCACGATCCAACTCGCAGGGGTGATCCCGGGCGATACGTCACAGATCGTCGTGAAGGTCATCACGAGCGTGTTCGGCCTGCGCGAATTCTACGACGCGTATTATGCGAGGCCCGGCACGACCATCACGGTACCGGCGGCGGCATTCCGCAACATCAACATCGCGCCCGGCAATGTGAAGGCAGGCGCGAACCTGAATGACAGCTATCTGCTCGTCAGCCGTGAGCGCTGGGAGAACGCGATTGACGCCACCGGTGCCTTCGCCGGCATGCAGGTCTTCACGTCGGAGAGTGACGGACGTGTATTCAAAGCATCGCCCTCAGTCGAGATGAATACCGGCTTCACCACGAAGGCCGAGCTGTCGCTTCCGGGAGGAAAGCTCGAGTACTCGTTGTTCAAGCCGGGTGCATTCGCGTCGCGCCCCATTACGCAGGCCACGAATGTGGCCGTGATGTCGTTCGCTGCACGCGGCAAGACGTACCTGCGCAAGGAGCGTACGAGCACCACCGGGAATACGCGCACGACGGAGACGCGCACGCTTCGCTTTCCCGAGCTGCCAGAGGCCACGTGGGACGCGGCACTCGCGGAGCTCTACGGCGCGCTGAGTCCGGTGTTCGCGCAGGAACTGGGCACCACTGGCGCCGCGATCCTCCCGATCGAGCAGGTCGTCGCCACGCCGGCATACCGTTCGATGGCGCCGTACTCGAAGGACGACGAGACCACAGACATTCAGTTCACGCACAGCTACAAGGGAACGACGCTGTTCTCGGCCGTCCTCCCGGCCACCGAGGGCTACGGATGGAATCGGGCGGATGCGCGGCTCATGCGCGAGACCGGCGCGAACACGCTGCTGAAGGTCACGCTCGATCTCGAGCTGAGCGAGAAGGGCGGGGCGAGCATGATCCCCACGCTTGCCTTCGAACTGGTTGGCGCGCCGAACGGGCACTCCGCGTCCACGAAGTTCGTGACCGGGACGATCACCGGCGGTGGCCGGCCGCTGAAGAAGAACGAGCCGATCACGCCGGCATTGCTGCGGGAAATCATGCGCACCACGGACTTCGCGGCGGCACTGCGCGCTGCGTTGCGGGACTTCAAGGCGAAGGAAGCGGCGAACCGCGACTACCAGGTGCTTTGGTCGGGGCGGTAGTCGTCTGACGCAGGTGTGCCAAAGGCTCCTTGTCCGGACGTCGCGGAAGCGCGGATTTCGGCGTACTACCGTCAGGAACACGTGATCGCATGGTGACGCCGCAATTCTTCTTCCGGCCTGCGTCATTTCGGGGCCAACGTCAGCGCGGGCATCGGCTTCGGGGGCAACGGCGGGTCCAATGGGGGCGTCCTGACGCCGGTCCTCTCTGCCGGGACAGTCTGGCGTTTAGTGTCGGGAATGTTCTTCCCATACGTGATCGTCGAGCGCCTGACGCGTCGTGAGCGCACGTCACTCAAGTTCGGATTGCTCGTCGGCGGCTGAAACTACGCGCGTGTCGGGCATGCGTTCAGCGCGCGTGCCCGACGCGTCGCAGGCTTTGTGAAGGCATCCCTCGCTGAACTCTGCTTCGGACGTCTGTCCTATCGCGGGCAACGTCACACGCCACATACTTCCTTCACCGCCACTGAATCTCCTATCCCGCCAATGCACTAATGCGCGACTCCCGCGACCGCGAGCTCGGCATGTTCCGCGACATCAGCCGCCGCGACTTCATCGGGGCCGTCGCGGTGGGCCTTGGCGCCGCATCCGTCCTTGGTGTTGATGAGCTGGGCGCGCAGTCCGCTCCGCCTGCGACCGCCATCACCGATGGCCCGTACCCGCCCGCCCTCACCGGCCTGCGTGGCGATCACGTCGGCTCGTTCGAGGCCGCACACCGCATGCGCGACGCCGGCTGGTCACTCGGCAACGCCATCGACACCCGAGAGACCTACGACCTGATCGTCGTCGGCGGCGGCATCAGCGGGCTTTCGGCGGCGCACTACTTCCGCGACAAGGCGGGCGCTGACGCACGGGTGCTGGTGCTCGACAATCACGACGACTTCGGCGGCCACGCCAAGCGGAACGAGTTCACGCACGACGGTCGCACCTGGATTGGCTACGGCGGCACACAATCCATCGACAGCCCGCGGCCGTATTCGGAGAACGCGAAGTCGCTGATCACGGACCTCGGCATCGATGTCTCGCGGTACGCGAGCGTCCTCGATCGCAGCCTCTATTCGTCACTTGGACTCGGCCCCGCGACCTTCTTCGATCGCGAGACGTTTGGGGAGGATCGCCTCGTCGTTGGTGGCTCACGCGCACCATCGGCGGAGTTCCTCGCGCGCACACCGCTGCCGGCCGAGGTGCAGGCGCAGATCATGCAGCTCAACTCCGAGATGCGCGATCTGCTGCCCGGCCTCGACTCGGCGGCGAAGAAGGCACAGCTCGCGCGCATGAGTTACGCCGATTTCGTGACCAAAGTGTGGGGCCTCGATCCGCGCGTGCTGAGCCTCTATCAGACGCAGACGCACAGCCTGTTCGGCTTCGGCGTCGATGCCGTGCCGGCGCAGGACGCGTTTGGTCTCGGGTTGCCGGGGTTTCAGGGTATGGCGCTCGACGCAATGCCCGGACCTGGGCAGAACCACGATTCGCTGCACAGCGCCGAATCCGAAGCGTACTACTTCCATTTCCCGGATGGGAATGCGTCGATCGCGCGACTGCTTGTGCGTCGGTTGATTCCGGACGCCGTGCCCGGTAGCACGGCGGATGACATCGTCACCGCGCGTGTGGACTATTCAAAACTGGACGAGCGATCATCGCGCGTGCGCATCCGCCTTGGCGCCACCGTCGTTCGCGTGGCGCATAACGGGCCCGCCGAGTCATCAAAGGATGTGACTATCCACTATGTGCGCGACGGGAAGTTGTACGCCGCGCGTGCCCGGCACGCCATCCTGGCGTGCTGGCATCACGTCATTCCGCATCTCTGCCCCGAGCTGCCCGAATCGCAGCGTGCAGCGCTGCAGTATGCGAAGAAGGTGCCGCTGGTCTACACGAATGTGTTCGTGCGACAGTGGACGGCGCTGCAGGCATTGCAGGTCAGCCGCGTGTCGAGCCCGGGCATGTGGCATACGTCGACGACTCTCGACTTTCCCGTCAGCATCGGCGATTACACGCACACGAAATCGCCGAGCGAGCCGGTGGTGCTGCACATGAACAAGTCGGCGTGCCAACCGGGGTTGCCTGGGCCGGAGCAGCACAAGGTGGGGCGCGCCGAGCTCCTCGCAACGCCGTTCGACACGATCGAGCGGAGCACGCGTGACCATCTCGCACGCATGTTCGGCGGCGGCGGATTTGATCCTGCCACGGACATTCTTGGCATCACGGTGAATCGCTGGCCGCATGGCTACGCATACCAGTACAGTTCGCTGGCGGATCCGTTCTGGATCGATGGCGGCGAGGAGCCGTGCGTCGCAGCCCGGCAGCCGTATGGCCGGATCGCGATCGCGAATGCGGATGCCGCGGCCTATTCCTACACCGACGCCGCGATTGATCAGGCGCGGCGCGCGGTGAACGACCTGCCGGCGTAGCATGGAGCGGGTGCAGGGGACATCCCCCGTCAGGTCAGCCGCGGCCGGTCGTTGCGCGGATTGCGCGCCGTGGCCGCCAGCTGGGCGCACCTGCACGCCACATCCTCGCCACGCCGGCTGAATTTCCCGGCCCGCTCTCGCTTTGCGCTCGTCGGCGCACCATACTCGGGCGACCACGCTTCACTCACGGTGCACGGCAGCTTTCGGAGAACGTCAGTCCCATGACCGGCACACAGTTCCAGCTCATCGCCGGTCGGTTCCGACTCAGTCGTCTGCTGGGCACCGGTGCCAGCGGCCAGGTCTGGCTCGCCAGCGACGAACGGCTGCAGCGCCCCGTGGCAGTCAAGGTCCTGCTGCCGGAGAGTGTCAATGAGATCTCGCTGCAGCGGCTCGAGCGAGAGGCGCGTGCGGCCGCAGCGGTGCAGCATCCGAATGTCGTTCACGTCTTCGACTACGTCGAGGATACCGGGCGCACACTGATCGTGATGGAATTCGTCGAAGGCGATACGCTGCTCGAGTTGCTCTCCGCAGGCAAGACCATCGCGCTCAACGAAGCGATGGAATTGACGGCGCAGATCTGCGATGGTCTTGAGGCAGCGCACCGGCAGGCACTCGTGCATCGTGACCTGAAGCCAGGCAACGTCATGATCACCAGCGATGGCGTGGCGAAGATTCTCGACTTCGGCATCGCCAAGCGCACCGGTCGCACCGAAGTCCGCCTCACGAAAACCGGCGCCGTTGTTGGCACGCCGCAGTACATGGCGCCCGAACAGCTGACTGGCGAGACGGTGGACTATCGCGCCGATGTGTATGCGGCCGGACTGATCCTGTTCGAAATGCTGTCCGGTCGACCACCCTTTCGCGGGAAGACGGTGGGCCTGCTGCTCACGAGCATCGTGACAGAAGCGCCCGACTTCGAACCGCTCGTGGCGCGCGGCATTCCACCGGATGTGATTGCAATCATCGCGCGCGCGATCCAGAAGGATCCACTGCAGCGCTGGCCCTCGGCCCTCGTGATGGCCAATGCATTGCGGGTTCTACTCTACGGTGAATCCATCCTGTCGCGCCACACACCGACACCGACGCGATCGGCCGCGGTGCGGACGACGATCGTCGACGAAACCGTGCATGGGTCCGAAACCGCCAGTGAGGATCAGGGGCCGTTGCGCGGGCTGTTGTCGATCAGTTCGGCGACGTCGGCAAAGGGCGCAATGTCGCCGACGATGATGGTCGCTGGCGTGATCGCGGTGATCGTCATCGGCGCGCTGGCGTTTCTCTCGCGCGCGCGCTGACGCCCCGACGGCCAGACGTCGAGCGCGACCGCCTCACAGCGGACGCTGTTACAAGCCACCGCCGTCGTCCGACGCTTGCGCAGCCGCTGCCCCACACCCGAGGTTACGAATACTCGTTACCGGGGGGGCCTCGCACGTGACCGTGCCCACAGATGTCGCCAGACCCGAGTACTACCACAAAGTCGTGGACTGCCAATGGGCGTGTCCCGCCCATACGAACGTTCCGGAATATCTGCGCCTGATCGCGCAGGGACGGTTCACGGAATCGTATCTGCTGAATCGCGAATCGAATGTCTTCCCGGGCATTCTCGGACGGACTTGCGACCGTCCGTGCGAACCGGCCTGTCGGCGAGGTCGCGTGGACGGGAAGCCGGTCGCGATTTGTCGGCTCAAACGCGTGGCGGCGGATCTGCGCGATGACATCACGCCCTATCTGCCCACCGCACCCGCGATCCGAAACGGCAAACGCATCGCGCTCGTCGGCGCGGGACCATCCTCGCTGACGGTTGCCAACGACCTGCTGCCGATCGGCTACGAGGTGGTGATCTACGAACGCATCGCACGCGCCGGCGGACTGATGCGATTCAACATTCCGGCGTTCCGGTTGCCGGAGTCGGTGCTCGATGAAGAAACGCAGTGCATCATCGACATGGGCGCCGACGTCCGCTACGACACGCCCGTTGAGAGTCTCAAGGCGTTGCTTGGCGAGGGATACGACGCCGTGTTTGTCGGCAGCGGCGCGCCGAAGGGAAAGGAGCTCGATATTCCCGGACGCTGGGACGCCGGGGCACGCGACAAGATTCACCTTGGCATCGAGTGGCTTGGTTCCGTGCACTTCGGCCACATCGAACAGATTGGCGCGAAGGTCCTGATCATCGGCGTGGGCAATACGGCGATGGATTGCTGCCGGACGTCACGCCGGCTGGGCGGTGTCGATACGAAGGTCGTGGCACGCCGGTCACGGCCCTACTTCAAGGCCTCACCGTGGGAGCTGGATGATGCGGAAGAAGAGGGGATCGACATCGTCGAGAACCACGCGCCGAAGCGTTTCGTGATCGAGAACGGCAGGCTGGTAGGCATGGAATTCGAGCGGCTGGAATGGAGCGACATCAACGGCAAGCAGGTCAGTCGGGTCATTGGCACGGTGATCATGCCATGTGATGAAGTCATTCTCGCAATCGGTCAGGACAACGCGTTCCCGTGGATCGAGCGCGACATCGGCATCGCCTTCGACACATGGGACATGCCGGTCGTGGACAAGGTCACGATGCAGTCTTCACTGCCTGGCCTGTACTTCGGTGGTGATGCCGCCTGGGGCCCGCTCAACATCATCTGGGCCGTCGAACACGGGCATCAGGCAGCGATCTCAATTCACCAACACTGTCAGGGCAATTCGGTCGCCGATCGGCCGCCACAGGGCATGCATCTCGCCAGTACCAAGATGGGTATGCATTCGTGGGCCTACAGCAACGATTTCAATCCGTCGCCGCGTTCGAGGATGTCGCACACCGAACTGGTGGAGCGCTTCTCGAAGATCAGCGTCGAGGTCGAACTCGGATTCACACCGGAGCAGACCGCCACCGAGGTGCAGCGGTGCCTGAATTGCGACATCGAGACCCACTTCACATCATCGCTCTGCATCGAATGCGACGCGTGTGTGGATGTGTGTCCCGTGAGCTGCCTCACGATTGCGCCGCCTGCCGACTCCGAGGCCGAGCTGCGCACGCGACTGTCGGCACCGGCGGTGAACCTCGATCAGGCGATCTACGTCTCAACCGGGCTGCCGCAGACGAAACGCCTGATGGTGAAGGACGAAGATCTCTGCCTGCACTGCGGTCTCTGCGCCGAACGCTGTCCGACGGCGGCGTGGGACATGGCGAAATTCGCCCTCGTCCTGCCCTATGCGTTCGGCAACTCCGGCCTCAACCTTCCGGCGATCGTATGAGCCGCATCAACGATTTCGCGTTCCGGATCGCGACGGTCAACGGCACCGGTTCAGCGAGCGCCAACAGCCTGCTGATGCAGGCGATCTTCCGAATGGGCATTCCGGTCACGGGCAAGAACATCTTCCCGTCGAACATTCAGGGTTTGCCCACGTTCTACGAAATCCGTGTCAGCAAGGATGGCTATACGGCGCGACCGACCACGCTGGATCTGGTCGTCGCACTCAATCCCGCCACGTACGCGAAGGATGTGGCGCTGGTGCGGCCGGGTGGCTATCTCGTGTACGATTCGTCGTGGCCGCTCGATCCAACGCTCGTGCGTGAGGGGATCACGATACTCGGCGTTCCGTTCGGCCAGCTCTGCGTCGAACACTTCGTCGGCGATCGTGATCGTACGCTGTTGCGCAACATCGTCTACGCCGGCGCACTCGCGGCACTGCTCGGCATCGGCAAGACCGTGATCGCGCAGTTGCTGACGGAGAAGTTTGCAAAGAAGCAGAAATTGTTCGATGCAAACAAGACCGCCATCAGCCTCGGATACGACTATGTCACGTCGCACTGCGAATGTCCGTTGCCGTGCCACCTCGAACCGATGGATGCGACGCGCGACTTCGTGATACTCGATGGCAACACGGCGGCGGCATTGGGCGCGGTGTATGCCGGCGCGACGGTGGGCGCGTGGTATCCAATTACACCGTCGACATCGCTGATGGAAGCCTTCAAGGGGTTCTGCGAGAAATACCGCACCGATCCCGAGACCGGCCAGGCGCGCTATTGCATTGTGCAGGCCGAGGATGAACTGGCCGCCGCCGGCATCGCGATTGGCGCCGGGTGGGCCGGCGCACGCGCGTTCACGAACACGTCGGGCCCGGGTATTTCGCTGATGCAGGAGTTCATCGGACTGGCGTACTACACCGAAATCCCGGCCGTCTTCTTCGATGTACAACGCACGGGACCTGCGACCGGCATGCCGACGCGCACGCAGCAGGGCGATCTCCTGTCGCTGGCGTACGCCTCGCACGGCGATACGAAGCACATCGTGCTCTTTCCGCGCGATCCGGAGGAATGCTTTCAGATGGCTGCCACCGCGTTCGATCTGGCCGAACGCTTTCAGACGCCGGTGTTCGTGGCCAGTGATCTGGACATCGGCATGAACGACTGGATGTGTCGGCGTCTGACCTGGGACGACGCGTATCGCCCCGACCGCGGCAAGGTGCTCGACGCCGACGCGCTGGAGAAGGTGAAGAGATTCTCCCGATACCTCGACGTGGACGGTGACGGGATCGCTGCCCGCACGTTGCCGGGTGTGCATCCGAACGGCGCCTATTTCGTGCGCGGTTCAGGGCACGACAAGCACGGCGGATACACAGAGGACTCCGATGCCTATCTGGAAGTCGTCGACCGTTTGGCCCACAAGTTTGCCGTCGCCGCCGAGGCAGTGCCAGCACCTGAGATTCATCGTCAGCCATGGGCCGACGCAGGCATCGTCTCGCTCGGTGGTTGTGACGCGGCAGTACGCGAGGCCATCGATCAGCTGCGCGAGCGTGGCGTCGCGGCGGACTACATGCGTGTGCGGGCCTTCCCGTTCGGTGCTGCCGTGAAGGAGTTTCTCGAGCAGCACGGCACGGTGTTCGTCGTCGAGCAGAATCGTGATGCACAACTCCGCTCGCTGCTGACCATCGAAACCGGTGTGCCGCGCGACAGCATGATCCCTGTGCTCGACTACGGCGGCATGCCGCTGACGGCGCAGGTGGTGACGATGGCGGTCGCGAATCATCTGGCCGGAACACGCGCATGACGTCGATCGCCAAGCCTCCGGTGCGGCACCCCGGCCTGCAGCGCAATGAGCTCGGCCTTTCCGTTCGCGACTACGAAGGCGCGATGTCCACGCTCTGTGCCGGCTGTGGGCACGATTCGGTGACGGCCGCGCTGGTGCAGGCGGCGTGGGAGCTCGCACTGCCGCCGCATCGCGCCGCCAAGATGAGTGGCATCGGCTGCTCGTCGAAGACGACGGCGTATTTCATGAAGCAGTCGCACGGCTTCAACAGCGTGCATGGTCGGATGCCGTCGGTGACGACCGGTGCGAACGCCGCCAATCGCGACCTCACCTACATCGGGATTTCCGGCGATGGCGACTCGCTGTCCATCGGCCTCGGCCAGCTCTCGCACGCCATCCGACGCAACGTGCGGATGCTGTATGTGATCGACAACAACGGCGTGTATGGGCTCACGAAGGGCCAGTTCTCCGCGTCAGCCGACGTCGGCAGCACGTCGAAGAAAGGTGAGACGAACGTGCAGCCGCCGATTGATCCGGTGTTGCTGGCACTGACGCTTGGCGCGACGTTCGTGGCCCGCAGCTTCTCCGGCGACAAGGCGCAGCTGGTGCCGATTCTCAAGGCCGGCCTGCTGCACAACGGGATGGCGCTGATCGACGTGATTTCGCCGTGCGTGACCTTCAACGATCACGAAGGCTCGACGAAGAGCTACAAGTTCACGCGCGAGCACGATGTCGAGATTTCGGCGGCCGACTTCGTGCCGCTGCGGCGCGAGATCACGGCGCCGACGCCAGAGGAAGGCGTGACGTTGGTCACGATGCACGACGGCAGCACCGTGCAGTTCCGGCACACGCACGATGGTTACGACCCGACCGACCGCGAGTCTGCCTATGCGCATGTGCGCGCGTGTCAGCTGCGACACGAAGTGGCCACCGGCCTTCTCTTTCTCGACGAACGTGGCCGTGACATGCACGCGATGGCGAACACCGTCGCAACGCCGCTGGTCGACCTGGCATACGAAGACCTCTGTCCCGGCAATGCCGCGCTGCAGAAACTCATGGAGCGGTATCAGTAGAGCGGGGTCCTACGGCGGCGCGCGCATCAACTCGTCAGTGCTTGCCGTTGGCCTCGTACCCCATGCCGAGCGACGAGGCGCTTCCGGTGATCTTCACGGTGACCGAAGCGCCTTGGCTTTCGGACCTGTTTATGAAGACCGCCATTGATCGCGCAGGAAACGTCGCGTCGATCTTTCCAGCTGGTGCGACGGTGGTGATGCTGTCGCGCGTGCCGTTGCGATCCACGAAGACGACGATGGGAACGGCGCCGGAGTTGGAGCCGCGCACGGTGAATGCGCCGGGCTGACCGCCGCCCAGTCTGAAGGCCTGGCCCGGGTCGATCGCGGTTCGACTGGTGACCGATCCGCACGCGGTTGCGAGCAGTGTGCCGGCGAGGGCGACTGAGGAACCGATCGCGAAGGAACGTGTGTTCATGCGGAAATCCCGGGGCGAGAGGGTGTGCAAGCGACGTCGACAGAACAGACTTCGCACACGGCATGACTTTGGATTCACGCTTCGCTGCAGGCTGTCGGCGGTCATCGCACGGGCGCTCGCACCGCGCGTCCAGGAAAGACGCCCGTGCGGATGGTGCCATCACGCACCACGACGATTCCGTTGACGACGACGTGCGGAATCCCCACCGGTGCCAGCGTCGGTTGCCGATACGTCGCTCGGTCGATGACACGTGTCGGATCGAAGAGGACGATATCGGCATCGCCACCGGGTTGCAGTCGACCCTTCTGCTTCATGCCCGGCACGCGACGTTCGAGGCGTCGGGCGGGACCAATCGTGATCTTGCGCAGCGCCTCCATCAGCGACAGTGCATGTGCCTCGCGTACGTAGTGCCCGAGCACGCGCGCGAACGTGCCGGCGACACGTGGATGGCCGATCGAGTCGTGGAGAATGCCGTCGCTGGCGATCATTGGAAGTGGGTCGGCCACAGCCGCGAGCACGGTGGCTTCGGTGTTGTTGTAATCGACGAGAAAGCCGCCCAACTTGTGGTAGCGCGCGAAGGATTCCCGCGTCAGGCGCTCACCTGTCGCAGGCCACTCGAACCGCCCGAACTTCGCGTCCGAGTACGACTCCCACCCATCGTGTTCAGCGCTCTCGATCGGCGCCATCGACGCGGTATACGGATAAATCTCTGCCGTGATGTCGAGTCCGTGCGCTCGTGCTCCGCGGATCAGGTCAAGCATGCGTGGCGTGTCTTCACCACCGGAACTCTGAATGTGGACGATGTGTGCCGACGCGCCCGTCGCCGCGCTGGCGGCAATGATTTCCTCAGTTTCGAGGAAGTAGTACGGCTCGGCCAGCGCGCGCAGGTGTACGTGGACCGTGGCGTCATACGCAGCCGCGACGCGAAAGAGTTCGATCATCTCCCACGGTGTCGCTCCGGGAGTGAATTCAATGATCGCCCCGACCGCGATGGCACCTCGATCGAGCCCGCGCTTTGCGCCAGCGAGGATACTTGCGAGTTCGGCCGGTGTTGCCGCGCGAGATTTCGCTGCGCCACTCGCCTCGCCGTGGCTGGTGTCACCCATTGCGCGCATGCGCAGCCACTCATGGCCAACACTCACGCCATGATTGATCAACGCTCCGCTGATACGCGCATGATACCAGGCGTCAACGTCGTCGGTGCCGCCCTCCAGTTCCAGGGCAGTCGTTGTGCCATCGAGGACCTCGACGCGATACCCTTGGGCGGTCTGCGCGTGCTGATGCAAGTCGATGAAGCCCGGCGCCACCACGAGACCGCGCGCGTTCAGCGTATCACGACCCTGCAGCGGTTGCGCGCTCACGACGCGGATCTTTCCCTTCGTGATGCCGACGGATCGTATGGCATCGAGGCCGGATGCCGGATCCATGACACGTCCGTCCAGTATGACGAGATCGTCGACAAGCATCTGTGATACGGCAGCGGGGAGTCTCGGCGGCGGAGGTCCGATGAACAGATTTTGCGGTGGAGCAAGCACGATCACGGCAGACAAGGCTCGTCGCAGGGTCGTGAACATGGTGCCTCGCTTTGAGGAAACGTTCTATCCTGCCGCTATCGGGCCGTCCGCACCGCCGTCATCGTGAGCTCGATCCGTGCGCTGCGCGCCAGCGCGCTCACGGCCACCGTCGAACGGGTGGGCAGTGGAGCGACGGTGAAGTACTCTCGGTAGATCGCATTGAAGCGGCTGTAGTCCGCCATGTCCGCCAGATACGCCGTCACGGCGACGACGTTCGTCAGATCCATGTCGGCGGCCGTCAACACTGTCTGGAGATTGGTCATGATCTGCCGCATCTCCGGCTCGAAGCCGCCGCTGACGAGCTGCCCACTGACCGGATCGCCACCCGTCGCCCCCGACATGTACAGCGTGTTCCCGACCAGGATTGCCGGCGACAGCGGTGACGGCGTCGGCTTGTAGTCTGGTGGCTGAATCACGCGCTTCGTCACGGCCGGCTCACGCTGCGCTCCAAGGTTCGTCACGCCACTGAGCAGGGTCGCCGCCAGCAGGGTGAGTGTTCGATGCATCATTGGGATTCTCCTGATGTTGTGAGCCAACATGAGCAAGGCGGCGCCTGACGGCATTCGCGCTACTTGCAGCGCCCGACGGTCCCCGACGCGAAGTACAGGACATTCGGCGCCTCGGATCGCGCCACCGCAATATCGGGGCGTCCGTCCTTGTCGAAGTCACCGACCGCGATGCCGTAGGCCGTGCCTTTGGAATCGCCGAACAGTACCGGCGTGAATCGCCGGCCGCTGCCATCGTTGAAGTACACCATCGACGGTGCCGTCACGTTGCCGACGATGAAGTCCGCGGTACCATCGCAGTCGAGATCACCAATCGTCAACGCATACGGAACGATGGTCCTGTCTCCGATCGTTACCGGCGGCGAGAAGGTGCCGTCACCGTGCCCGAAGCTGATACTGATTCCCGATGTCTCGTCGATCGATACGACGTCGAGTACGCTGTCGCGATTGAAGTCTGCCGCTTCGGCAATGCGGATGTGCGCCATCGGTCCGCCGAATGGCACGCTGCGAAGGTGCGTTAGATCGGCATTGCGCGCGCCGAAGTAGAGACGACTCTGGCCACCGTTCCGATGCGGCACGAGCAGGTCGATGATGCCGTCGCGGTTGAAGTCCGCCGCCGTGATCGTGGTCGCCGGCTCCGGTGAGAATGGAATGCAGTCGGCGCTGAACCCGCCACGCCCATCGTTCAGGCAGATGTAGTTGAATCCAGGCTGACGCCCGGTCCGATTCGCCGCGATGATGTCGGGTCGTCCATCGCCATTCATATCGGCGACGGTGGCGTTGCGGCCCGGCCACTCCGGCTTGCCGTACTCCGAGCCGACGGCGAAGTGTCCACGACCATCGTTCAGATACACCAGCTTGGGGCTCGGCGCATCGTTGCTGATCACCACATCGAGGTCGCCGTCGCCGTCGAGGTCCACGAGTCGGCCGGAGTACGACTTGTCTGACGCGACGCCAAGGTCGTATGAGGACGTGATTCCGCCTTTGCCGTCGCCGATCAGCACGCGGTCCACCAGGGGCCAGTGGCGTCCCTTGGCGAGCACGATATCGAGGTTGCCGTCGCCATTCAGGTCGCCAAAGCTCGCGTTGGCGGACGTCTCTGACGTCGTCTCGAGCAATAGCACACGATCGTACGTCGGATACGACAGCGCGGCGGATGCGAGCAGCGTCGCGCCCGCCACCCACAAGGCGCCGCTGTGGCGCTGCGTCATCGTTCAGTACCGCGGCAGCCCGACCCCGAGTCCGACGAAACGCATTTGCGCGCTCGAATCACGATCGGTGTGAACCAGACCGGCCGGATCACCCGCGTCCGCGGCGATGCCGCCGCCACTTCAGCGACGAATCGTTCGCTGCTTGCCATCGCCGCCGGCAGTGGATTCGGGTTGCCGTAACTGTCGGCGTGGCTCGGAATCACAATCGCGGGATTCCCCAGCGCGCGCATCAGGCGGCCGGTGAAGTCGTAGATCTCGCGGCGCTGGTCATTGGCACCGACGAGGGCGATATCGGGGCGCAGGCCGGTCATCTCGCGCTCGATGTAGTTCATGGAACCCATGATCACCACCTCATGCCCCGCCATCCGCAGCAGGTAGGCGATGTTGCCGCCTTCGACAAAGTCTCTGACACGCAGCGGCGCGCGCAGCCCTCGCGGTGCGTTGCCAGTGATACCGCGGCCGTTGTTGTAGTAGTGCTTCTGGTCGAGCGCGCTGTGAATGTTCGGGATGACTTTGAGTGAGAATGCGCCGAACTCGTAGTCTTCGCCTCCGATCACCGTGATCAGTCTCGCCTCCGGCACATCGTAGGCACGTGCGAGATTGGCAGCAGTCTCGTGCCCGATGATCGTGGCACCGGTGCGACGGGAAATGTAACCGGCATCGAGCGCGTGATCGGTGTGTCCGTGCGTGATCAGGATGTAGTCCGCGCGCGATACGTGTTTGTCGATCAGCGCCGTATCCGGCTCGATCAGTGCGTCCGGCGTTCGCTCGGCGGCCGGGCGATTGGAATCCCAGCGCGCGAACTGGCTCAGAAACGGATCGACCAGAACGACCGTGACGCCGTCGGTGATTTCCCACCCGGCGTTGCCCAGATACGTCAGACGGAGTTCGCCGGAGGTGCGGGCGCGTTTCACCGGCGCCGCGCTCGTATCGCGCTGTGCGTTGCCTCGCTCGAGAGGGCAGAGGAGCAGCGTGAGGGTGAACGCGAATGCGAGTGGCCGAGTCATCGAGGGTGGGGCTGGTGAGGGCGGGGAGCGGAGGCCGATCGCAGGTAGAGCGCTCGCGAGCGGACCAACGAACCGGCGCATCCGAGCGGCAGGGATGCTGCTCGTTTGGTGTCGGCCTTCGCGCTCATTTGTCCGACTGTCGTGGTGACAAGCGTTCACGCATCATCGAGCGCACTGACTGTCACATAGTACCCGTCGGGGTCACGGAGGGAGAACTCGCGACTCCTCGTGTTCGCGTTCACATGCGGTTCTTCGTCCAGCCGGTCGACGAGCGTGCGTGCCCGTTCCAGGGTTTGGTCATAGTCGTCGACGCGAAAGAAAAGCAGGAGCCCATTGCCGGGTGATGCGCCGTCTGGACTCAGTAAGGAGGGATGCTCATGCGCTCCCCAACGATGGAGGCAGAGCAACACCGTTCCATCCGTATCGACAAGCTGACCAAAGTGGTCGTGCGCTGGAGGCATCGCGAACTGGCCAAAGAGCGACTGGTACCAGCGAAAGCTGCGGGGTACGTCACGTACGCCAATGATTGTCCAGGTGCGTTTCACCGTATTCCCGCGTTTATCCAACGTCGAAGCTCAACCGCGCGATTTGGTGCGTCGGCCGACGCGAGTTGTTTCCCCGGATCCGTAGGCGGAGAACGCGACTGACATGCCCACCTGAATCAGCGAACATGCCACCCTCGCTCCCGCTCTGCGGGCACGCAAGCGTCGTTACGACCGACAGGTAAACGCCGCCGCATCTCCCGTGCTGCCCGTGCCGTTGTACCGCGCCGTCCTCGGGTAGGCGCACAGTGGATGCGTCCGCAGCACCTGCGTGCCGCGCTGCTTTCGTGCAACGATGCGTGACGGCGCCTCACCCACCTCCACCCAGCGGCGGATGGTCGTTGCCCAGTCCACCTCATCGCAGCCACTTCCGCCTGCGCAGTGCAACACGCCCGGCATCATGAATAGCCGCGTGAATGACGACGACCGCGGTATGCGGGCCTGCACCGCCTTGAAGTACGTGATCGTCGAGCGCGCGTTGAGCGCGGGGTCGGACCATCCGTGAGCCAGCAGCAGTCTGCCGCCGCGCGCGCGAAACGCGGAGAGGTCCGGGTTCGTCGCGGAGACGATCGCGTCCACTTTGGCGCCATCGCGAGCGGCACGCGCGAGATCGTATCCGACGTAGCGCCACGCCGAGTCACCGTAGATGAAGTACTTGAAGAACTCGGTCCCGAACGCGGCCTGCACGGTCGGTATGGTACCCCCGGTCGCCTCCAGCATCTCCGGCGCAGGACCGGTGATCCATGCACGCCAGCCATCCGCCTCGGCTTCGTCGCCGAAGGGCTGACCGGGATACCGCAGTGTCCCCGCTGAGAGTGGGGCAATGAACGTCGACAATGCGGCGCGCTGCGCACGCGTCAAGCAGCTGTCTGAGGCGGTGTCGTTCGCACACGCCGGCAACGAGGCCAGCGTGAACGCACACGTCTCCGGGTTCTCGATCGTGCCGTCACGCACGCCGTCCCTTGCGTCGCAGGTCCTGGTCACCCTGTTCGCCAGAAGTCTGAGCACCGCCGGCGTGACGACGGGAGCACTCATGTCGCCGGTCGGGTACTGCGCCTGAAGGTTGCGGATGAACGTCGTCGTGATCGCGAGAAAGTTGTAGGCCGGCGCAATCGCGACGATGCCATCGAAATCCGCCGGGTAGCGTTGCGCCTCGATCAGCGCCTCGCGACCACCATTCGAGCAACCGATGAAGTACGAATGCTCCGGAGCGCGACCGTAATAGGCCGCGATCAGCAGCTTGGTCACTTCGGCGGTGCGATGCACGGCGCGGTGCGCAAAATCGGCGATCCGTTGGTCGTTGCGCAGTGCCCACCGCGCGCTCACGCTGGAGCCGCTGTGACCAGCATCGGTGCCGACCGTGGCATAGCCCTCGTGCACCGTGGACGCGAACTGATTGTCCACGGCACCCACGTATCCACCGCCGCCGCCCATCAGGAACCGGCCGTTCCAATCGTCGGGGAGGAGCGCTTCGATATGTGTCTCGGCGTCGATGATCGCTTCGACGTGACAGTACGAGCGTCGGCCGAGTGCGCGCGCGGAGTCCGTGGGCTGCACCATGCGTACGGCGGTGACGCGCGCGTTGGGCAGCGCGATCTGCATGGCCGCCGAGCAGGCCACCGCCACTCGCGGACCGCGGGCGCCATGCTCCACTGGCAGCGCGTGTGCCGTCCGAGGAATCGAAAGCAGGAGCAGCGCGACGAGCCAGATCAGCGTCACTGCGAGCGGGATATGTGCTCGCCGCGCCTTGACGCGCGGTGCGAGCTTAAAACCGATGGTCAGATTGGCTGTGCCCGCGAGGCACGATTCCAGGGTACTGTCGTTCGCGAGCGTGCTGGAGTTGTGTGGCATGGTTTGCGCGGCGCGGGAAAACAACTGTCGCGATCAGAGCGGAGATCGCGGTTCGAGCCAAGCATGACGTCCAACCCGCGCTGTCGCAAGCGAAGGCACCTGGCATTCAGTTGGCAAGTCGAACGGCGACCCCTGAGGCACGTCGCGGGTTGAGCTCTCCGCATTGGATTGGTGCCCGGCTGCGAGCGGACGTAGACTGTGTGCGAACGCCATCCGGGCCGCGAACCATTCCCGCTCCTCCGGCGCTGTCACCTTCGACGGGTCACCAGTTCATGCCGATTCACGTGGTACCGACGCGATTGCAGCTGTCGCGTGCGCACGGCATGCGTGTGAGGCGAGGCGGCGTCTCGATCGGCTGCGTGCTGATGATCATCCTGCCGCTGGCGCTCGTTGTCGGCGCAATGATGTGGTACGACGCAACGTCCGTGACGATCAAGGGCGTCGTGGTTCGCAAGCAGGAAACCGTCACGCTCTACACGAAGACGCCAATGGTGGACGAACCGTTCACGGAGCGAAAGCTGCTCCTGCACGTGAACTACACGCCGCCTGACTTCCCCCTGATCATGTGGGGGGTGAAGACACCCGCTGATCGGTATGATCGCACGCATGTCGGCGACGAGGTGACACTCCGCTACCTGAAGGCCTGGCCGCGGATCAGCGTCGGTCTCGGTGATCGCACGGCGGTCGATCGCCTGCGTGATGCGCGCGCCGCGTTCGACAACCGCACCGGCACATGGTACCTGTGGGAGATCGCCGGATTCGTCATCCTCCTGCTCTGTGCCACCGTCGGCGGCTGGCTGATGCTCATCGTGACTTGCGCGTATCTCGCGTGTGCTGTTCCGCTCTTCTTTGCCGATCGCGGACCGTTGCCGGTTCCCGCGGTTGCGGCGACGGCGGTCGTCGGCGAAACCGGGCGTGTGGAGAAGACGCCCAAGTGGGGCACGCGCAGCTCGGTGCTCGACGCACGCGACCTGACGCAGCCGTATCAATCCGTGGAGTTGACCTTCGTGCCCGGACCTGGCCGCGACTCGGTTCGCGCGGTGGATGCGATCGACGCCGGTTCCGGCGGGGCATTGGTCACCGGCGCATCCGTCGCGATCCGCTACGACCCGGCGCGGCCGCGCGCCGCGCAACTGAAACAGGGCACGCGGACCTTCCGGTCGAGAAACCGATTCGACCTGTGGCCGGAGCTCGTGGCGCCCGGCGTCTTCAGCATTCTCGGGCTGCTCGTGAGTCGGAAGCGACGCCGACGTGCGACGTCGAGTGCGGGGCGTGTGCCTTAAGGCTTTGCTGGTCTTGGCGGTCCGCCGATCGAAAAGAATGACGACGCGATGCTCAGGGCGTGCCTCGCCCTGAGGCTAGTTTGAGCAGGGCGGCCTTTCTCTGGATCTGGATCGGGCTTTTCCAGGCCGAAGTCAAAGAAGACACTGTTCTTCTCCGGATCGTGGTCGACGACGCCGTCCTTGGAACAGTGAATCATTTCGTGAATGAGCGTGGCGTTCGACAAGTCCACGTGCTCGGTATTCAGCAACGCGAAGGGGCGGAACAGCTGGTTGCCAACCCTCCTGTCCCTGAGGGTCTGACCGAAGTCGAAGTTGCCCATCCGGCACACGATCATTCGGAGGACGCCAAGCTGTCCCGGCACGAGGTCCTCACAGCGCTTGCGCAGCTCGTTCGCGTTTTCACCGGTGGCGTCCGGAGTGGTAAGGACCCTCTCCACGAAATTGATCACGCCGAAACTTCGCTCCACGACGAGTTGTACACCGTGCTCTGTCAGGCAGTCACGTGCCCGCCCGATCTCCCTGTCCAATGGAAAGCCATCCACCTGCGCATTGGATGCGAAGAATACGGCGATCCTCACGACACCACCGAGTTGTTTGTTCGCGAGTGCCTTCGGAGCGGTCGGCCCGACACCGAACGCACTTCGTAATCCTGAGCCTCGAGGAGCGATGGGCGCGGCGGCCAACGGGGGTGCCGGAACCACTGGCGCGCCCCTGCGGCCGGGCTGGCATTCGCTGCGACTCTTCGGCACCCGCTCCTGCACGAGCATCTCGTTGTCCAACGACGCGATTGTCATGATGCCGACGATGTCGTCGGCGACGGTCTGATAGCTGCGATTGATGATGCTGCGCTTCCGCTTGTACGCCAGCACCGCTGCCGCCGTCGTCTTGCCATAGCGCTGCGCCACCAGCTCGCTCCGCTCGATCGACAGCCTATCGAGTGTGGTCAGCGCGAACTGGATCTTGGCCACGTGCTCTCCAACCGTACCGGTCGTGATGTGAGCCGAATGCTCGACCGCACAGGCCTGCAACTTCGCGTTCTTCCTGAACAGGCTGGACGTGAGCGGCATCGGTTGTTCTCGGAACGAGAGACACACATGTAGTGGCGGTAGTATGGCGCGCCGCAGCGTCGGGTGCCAGCGT
>JBBRLZ010000054.1:0-28895 GCA_038231095.1 Gemmatimonadales bacterium | reverse complement strand
CGCGGTAGCGTCTACGCGGTAGCGTCTACGCGGTAGCGTGGACTGCCGTAGCGCGCGCGTCGCCACGGAGCGATGATTCTCGATACGCAGCTCGCATCGCCGCGCAATCTCCGGACGAGGTGCAACCCGCATGTCGAAATCAGAAGCGACGAACGCCGTCTCACCGTCCCGCCTGATCGACGCCCGCATCAAGGAGCTGGGCGACTGGCGTGGCAGTATGCTCGCCCACATCCGCACATTGATCACGCAGGCCGTTCCGGACGTCGTCGAGGAATGGAAATGGCGCGGCGTGCCTGTGTGGTATCACGATGGTCAGATCTGCACGGGCGAGACCTACAAGAGCGCGGTGAAGCTGACGTTCATCAAGGGCGCGTCGCTGAATGACCCGACGCACCTCTTCAACGCCAGTCTCGACGGCAACGCGCGGCGCGCAATCGATCTGTTTGAAGGCGACGCGATCGACGGGGCAGCGTTCACGGCGCTCGTCGTCGCTGCGGCTGCGTTCAACGCAACGCATGGCGCAAAAAAGTCGCCACAAAGGTTGCAAACAAAGTCGTGAAAGAGGTCGCGAAGAAAGCGTAGATTCAGTCCGAGGTCCGGATTCCATCGCAACCGAACGCCACCGATGCGCATCGTCACGTGGAACTGCTGTCGCGGTCCGCTCGACGCGAAACTTGCCGCCCTCGCGACACTCGGCGCCGACATCGCGGTCCTCCAGGAATGCCCACGCCCCGCAGCGCAATCGAACCAATTTCTGTGGTTTGGCGACAATCCGCGACAAGGCGTCGCCGTCGTCGCATCCGGCGACTATCGCCTGCGCCGACTCCCGGCTCGACCCGACGTGCCGGACTTCGTCGCGCCCGTCGCCGTCACCGGCCCGACATCATTCACGCTGCTTGCCGTCTGGGCAAAGGCCAACAAGAACTTCCGCTACGTGCACGCCGTCATCCGCGCGGTGGAACTGTACCGCGCGCGGCTCGAGCGCTCCGCGACACTGCTCCTCGGCGATTTCAATTCGAATACAATCTGGGACACGCAACACAAGCCCGATCGCAGCCACAGCGCGCTGGTTCGCACGCTTGCGGGCCTCGGCATGCGCAGCTGTTATCACGAATTCTTCAGCGAAGCACATGGCTTTGAGACCACTCCGACGTTTCATCTGTACCGCCAGCACGCCCGACCGTACCACATCGACTATTGTTTCGCACCGCCGGCCTGGATGGCGTCACTGCAATCCGTGACCGTCGGGCCATTCGAGACGTGGGCGCTGCATAGCGACCACCGGCCGGTCGTGATGGAGTTCGCGCGGCAGACGCCGTAGGTCACTCTTCCTTTTGCGACTTCTTCGTTTGCTGACAATGTCTGCGACAGACCACTACTCGAGGAAGAACCAGATGGAACTCGCCGAATTGATGTGGACACGGTGACGCGATCGCCTTTCACCACAGTGCTGCGTGCCGGCGCGCTGATTGCCTTCGCCGGCTTCCTCGTCGTTCGCGCCTACACACCGCCGCCGCCCGTGCCCGCATCGGCGCCCGCGACCGAGTTCTCCGCCGAACGGGCGCAGCGGCATGTCAAGGTGATTGCAGAGCGTCCACATCCCATCGGCAGCGTCGATGCGGGTCGCGTCCGCAGCTATCTGATCAATGAGTTGAGTACACTCGGCGTCAAGCCCGATTCGCAGGATGCGACGGCCGTCGGCACCCGGTACCAGGCACTCGGCCATGTGCGCAACATCGTCGCGCGCCTGCCCGGTGCGACGCCGGGTGGAGCGGCGGTCATGCTGATGTCACACTACGATGGTGTACCCGCAGGGCCAGCAGCGTCCGATGCGGGATCGGGCGTGTCGGTGATTCTGGAGACGCTGCGCGCTTTGCGTGCCGGGCCCCCACTCGCGCATGACGTGATCGTCCTCTTCACCGATGGTGAGGAAGCGGGATTGCTCGGCGCCGCGGCCTTCGTGCGCGAGCATCCGTGGGCGAAGGATGTGGCCGTGACGCTCAACTTCGAGGCGCGCGGTACGACGGGTCGATCGGCGATGTTCGAGACCGGCACAGGGAACCTCGATCTCGTGCGACTGTTGCGCAGCGCGCCGGACGTGAGCGCCTCGTCGCTGACGGTGACCATCTATCGGCTGCTGCCGAACGACACCGATCTGTCCGAAGTGTCGCTGCTTGGCAAGCCAGCGCTCAACTACGCCTTCGTGGATCGCGTGGACCGCTATCACACCACGCAGGACGATCTCGCGCATCAGAATCCCGGCAGCCTGCAGCACGAGGGTGCGCAAGCCGTCGTGCTCACGCGTGTGCTTGCCAACGGACCATTGCCGCGACCGGTGACCGGTGACGCGATCTTCAGCGACATGCCGTTGCTCGGGTTGATCTACTATCCCGAGACGGTCGCGCGACCGCTCGCGGTCGTGCTGGTGGTCCTGTTGCTGATCGTGATCTGGCGCGTGAGTCGCTCCGAGTCGCGCTGGATTCGTGACCTGCTGCTTGGTGCCGTGACGACCGTCATCGCGGTCGCGATGTCTGGCGTGGCAGTTTTCGGCGCCGGTACGCTCGCGACGCGCATCCATGCGAGCGTGAGCGGGAATCCGTCACTGAGCGGCCTCTATGCCGTCGCTTTCGTCAGCCTCGCGCTCGCGGTCACGTACGCGTGCTGGACGTTCGTGCGACGATGGGCGAGCGCCGACGGTGCGTACGTCGGCGTACTCGTCCTGTGGACAGCGATCAGTGTGTATCTGTCGTTCACGGCGCCCGGCGCCAGTTTCCTGTTCGTGTGGCCGCTGCTGGCGGCGCTCATCGCGTCCATACCGCCGGCGAGCGGCGTGGTGCGCGGGGCCGCACTATGGATCGCTGCACTCGTCGCCATGGCCGTGATGGTTCCGATCATCGCGCTCTTCGGCCCCGTGCTCCTCGGCATGGTCGGCACCGGCGGCATCGCAACGGCGGTACTCGTGAGTCTGCTCGCGGTCGTGATCGCGCCGCAGTTCGAGGCCGTCGCGGGCGAACATCGTGGGCGCGCCACTTCAGCCATCGCGATCGAGGCTGTGCTGTTGTTCGTGATCGGAGCGGCGACGGTGCGACCGTCGATCGACCATCCGACGTCATCGCTGCTGGCGTACGCCATCGATGCTGACAGCACGGCGACCGATGCGTGGCTGATGGCACCCGCCACCGTCGCGTCACCGGGATCATGGGCTGCGAGTATTCTGACGGCGGGCGGCGCTGACTCCAGCACCTCAGCTCAGGTGCCTGCGTGGCGTGGGTCGGCGTTCGGACGGCAGTCGCGTTTGGTCACGCGAAAGGTGCCGCGGGTACTGGTGAGCGGACCGACGGCCACCGTCGTGAGTGATTCGCAGCTCACGGATCGTCGCCGCGTTCGTATCCGCGTGCTGTCACCGCACAGCACACAGGTCACACGCATCGATGCCAATGACGCACAGGTGCTGCAGGCGTCGGTCGATGGGCGCGTGATCGACGGCGCGCGCTATCGTCGCCCCGACACGCACTGGGACTATCAATTCAACGCGCCACCGGATTCCGGTTTCGTACTTGCGTTCGATGTGCGCAAGGGTGGCGCGCCGCTCGTGATCGACCTGACCGCGATGCTCTCCGGTCTCCCGACAATTCCCGGCCTGCAGATTCCCGCGCGCCCTGCGAACACAATCCCGGTGCAGATGGGCGACATCACGCTGGTGCGCCGCCGTGTGCAGTTCTGACGAGGCGCAGGCCCGCGCGCGCTATTTCGACGCGCGGGCCTGCGCCGTGGCGCGATCGTAGACCACGCGCCCGTCGAACAGCGTCATCTGACACTGCATCTCCTTGAGCTGCTCCGTCGGCACGGCGTATGGATTCCGATCCCACACGGCGAGGTCGGCGTACTTCCCCACTTCCACCGACCCGACCTTTTTCTCGAGGAACATCTGGTGCGCGGCCCAGATGGTCACGGCACGCAACGCCGAGTGCACATCCACCGACTCCGCACGACCGAACGGATCGGCACCGCCGGTGCCGAGCAGCGTCTGACGCGCGACGGCCGCCCAGAGGCCGTACCGTGCTTCGAACGGTGTGACGTTGTAGTCAGAGCCGTTTGCCCAGATGATGCCGCGATTGAGATACGTCGCGAAGGGATTCAGTCGCAGCGATCGTGACGGTCCGAAATTCGCCGCGTACGTGTCGCCCAGCCACCACGTGAAGGTCGCTGACGGTTCGGGATATGCGGCGTCGAAGTCATGCTGCAGCCGCGCCATCTCCGTCAGCGCATGGTCCGTCGGGATGTTGGCGTGGATGATGCCGTGCCGCAGCCCCGGCTTGGGGTTCGCCTGCATCGCTGCGACGTAGCTGTCCACCGTCTGGTCAATTGCACGATCGCCGATGGAATGCACGCTGACATGCATACCGGCATCGTGAAACAACCGGATCATCGCGCTGATGGTATCCTGATTGGATGCGGGATATCCCTTATTCCCCGTGTCGACGTCGGTGCCGTTCCGGTTCCAGTCGTCGTACATCCACGCGGTCCGAGCACCGCCGCTGCCGTCCATGAACAACTTCACGCCACCGGAGATGACGTGGTCGTCGCCGGTGTTTTCGTACGGTCGCGTGGTCGCCGCACGCTCGGCGATGAGTGCGCGCGCCGACGCGGCTGTTCGGCCACCGCTCCACAAGACGAAAACGCGTACCGGAAGCCTGCCGTCCGCCGCCACACGGCGATACGCATCGAACGTCGCCGCGTTCACGCCCGGGTCCTTCAGCCCTGTCATGCCTTCGGCCACGAACGCCTGCGCCATGCCGCGAATCCCCGCTTCCGTCTGCGCTCGGGAGAGCGAAGGAATGAGTCGGCGCACGAGGCCCTGCGCGGCTTCTTTCAGCACGCCGGTGGGCGTGCCATCGGGAAAGCGATCGATCGTGCCGTTCGGCGGATCACGCGTCTCCTTCGTGATGCCGGCGAGTGCGAGTGCGGCGGAATTCGCGACGCCGTAGTGCCCCGTCGTCTGCTCGAGCCAGACCGGATTATCCGGTGAGACCGGGTCGAGATCGCGCGCCGTCGGCAGGCGCTTATCCGACAGCTTGCCTTCATCCCAGCCGCGCCCCTCGACCCACGCGTGCGCGGCGGCCTTTCGTGCGGTCAGCGCCACGCGCGCGACCATGTCACCGATCGATTTCACGTCCGGGTAGCCGACATTCACGACGAACAGTCGATCGGCTCCGCCGTTGGCAAAGTGGGCATGGGCGTCCAGCAACCCCGGGGTCACGGTGCGCCCCATGAGATCGATGCGGCGAGTTTTCGGGCCGACGAGCCGCAGCACCTCAGCATCGCTGCCGACGGCGACGATCCGCTGGCCGGCGATCGCGACGGCCTGCGCGACGCGGTCGGTGGCGTCCACGGTGAGCACCGTTCCGTGATACAGCACGATGTCGGCGCGGGGCCTGGCCTGTGCGCCAAGCGACGTTGGTGAGGCATTGCCGCAGCAGAGAACGGCTGCCGCGAGACCAAGGAAGCACACGCGAGGCGAAAGGAGAGGTGGCATGCTCCGAATGTGCACGGCGTGAGCAGGTGAACCAAGGGTGCATAGCCCGCGGTGGAACTTCATTTGCGCACTCGCACTCGCGCTCTTTTCGAGATGCGCCGTGACATGCCGGGCGCTGGCATGACGCGCTGGACAACCGCTCATCGGGCCATACGAGGAGTGCTGCGAGAACCGCAACCGCGGCCTCACGTCCTGTATGGGACTTCCCGACGGCGACCGAAATCGCGAGCAAGCATCATCCTGAGTCTGGCGAGCTCGAGCACGCCTACTGGGATTGCCTTCGCATCTTGGAAATGGCTAACTTCCGCTCCGGGTCCGTCGTCACCCTCAGAGGGTATTCGTGAATCAAGATCCGCCTGCGGTCGTGCTGATCCCGCGTCGCCTCGCCCCGTGGGTTCTCCCGCTCGTTCTCGCGCTGGCCGCCAGCCTTTTCGTGGTCGTGTTCGGCTTCCGAGTCCAGCGGTTCGTGGATACGCGGTTCGACCCGTACTTCTTCGGCAAGATGGGCGCGAGCATCGCCCGTGGCGATGGGTTCATGCCGTTCGGGAGCCTGATCCAGCGCCGCGCGCCGTTCTACCCGCTCGTCATCGGCGGCGTGTACTGGGTGTTCGGGGAGCAGCCACTGCTCGTGCTGCTGCTGCAGTGCGTGCTGCACGCCGGCACCTGCCTGCTGCTCTTCGATCTGACGCGTCGCCTGTTCGGGCAGCGAGCGGGTGTCATCGCCGGGGTCCTCTGCGCAGTGCACCCGGTATTGCTGCGCTATGTGCCCGATCTGCACCTCGAGACACTCTTCACCTTTCTCGTCACGCTCACGATCTGGCTGACCGAACGATTCGCCCGCGTGCGCGATGCTCGCACCGGCGCACTGCTCGGCCTGTCGTTCGGGCTCGCGACGCTGACCAAGTCCGTGATTCTGCTGTACCCGGGCTTATTTGCGATGGCGCTCGTGTACACGTTGTTTCGCGCGAAGCAGCAGCCGCCGATCCGCGGCCTCGCGACGATGTTCGTCATGATGGCGCTGACCATCTCGCCCTGGACCGTCCGGAACTACATGGCGACGGGCCACTTCGTCCCCGTCTCGAGCGGATTCTCCGATGCCTTCCTGCGCGGGCTGATCTTCAGCCGCACGGAATTCATCACGCTGCGCGAACCGCCATACACAGTGGCGGAGAACGAGACGAACGCGTACTTCGCGCGCCTCGCGCACGAGGCGGGCACCGAATGGCAGCGCGACGACTATGAGACCGACCAGATCCTGAACAAGGAGATGAAGCGACGCCTGTTCGCGGAGCCGTGGCTCAGCGTGCGCCGCTTTTTCGTCGGGCTCTTCACGTTCTGGTACGAGATGACCAGCCTCTCGACATCGCTCTTCGCCGGGGGAATGGCGCTGATCGCGTGGATCTTCGCCGGCTTCGGACTGCGGCGAGCGTACCTCGAAAAGCGGCAGGCCTGGCTCGTCCTGTTGCCGATCGTCTATCTGAACCTGCTGCTGGCGTTGCTGCTGGCCCTCGGTCGCTATTCGGTCCCGATCCTGCCCTGCCTGATTGCCCTCGCCGCGTACGGCATCGACGGACTTCTGCCACGACGGGACCCGCGGAGTGCCTGAGACTTGTCTCCCGCGTCACTTGCGTGCCGTCGTCTTCGACGTGGACGGTACGCTCTATCGCCAGGGCGCGCTGCGTCGAGCCATGGCGGTGCGGCTCCTCCGCGCGTATCTGCACCGTCCGCTGGCCGGTGTGACGACCATGCGCATTCTGTCGGCGTATCGTCGTGGGCAGGAGGCGCTGCGTGAGGCGCCAGGCACCGGTGACATCGCGCAGGCGCAGCTGCGCTTTGCCAGCCGGGCGACGGGCGCTCCAACCGCTGACGTGCAGGCGCTCGTCACGCGCTGGATGGACGAGGCTCCGCTGAACCTGCTCGCTGATCTCGCGCAGCCCGGCATGCAGGCCTTCGTGCGCGATCTTCGCGGTCGTGGCATCCGGCTCGGCGTGCTGTCAGACTACCCGGCTGAGGCGAAGCTTGCCGCGCTGGGCGTTGGTGGCCTGTTCGACTCGGTCCTCTGCGCTCAGGCGCCGGAGGTCGGAGTCTTCAAGCCCGATCCGCGTGGCATTCTTGTTTCGCTCGAGCGGCTCGGCGTGGCGCCGTTGGACGCATTGTATGTTGGCGACCGTGCCGACGTGGACGCACCGGCGGCGCGCGCCGCCGGTGTCGCCTGCGCGATCCTCACCGGTGAGAAGCCGGCGCACGGTGCAGGCTTTCTTGCCGTCCGGAGCTTCGCAGACCTAGGGCAGATGATTTCGCGTCACTTCGATACCTCCGAGATCCCCAGAGGAGCAGCAGCGCAATGAGCGACACCCCCCAAATCAACTCGGCCGTCGCACGTCCGACACTGCGTGGACACATCGCGATTGCACGCATCGATCACTGGGTGAAAAACGTCTTCATCCTGCCCGGCATTGTGGCAGCAATCGGCAGCGATGGCGCGAATGTCACGCCGGGCTTCGCGATGCGGGTGGTGCTCGGCTTCGCGTCGATCTGCCTGGTGGCGTCGAGCAACTACGTGATCAACGAAGTACTCGACGCGCCGTCTGATCTTTCGCACCCGCTCAAGCGCAGCCGACCGGTGCCGTCGGGCCAGGTCAGCATCCCATTGGCGTACGTGCAGTGGATCGCGCTGATGGTCGTCGGCGTCGCCCTCGGGTTCATGGTGAACAGGCCGTTTGGCTATACGGCTCTCGCGCTCTGGATCATGGGGTGCGTGTACAACATTCCCCCGCTGCGCTCGAAGGATGTGCCCTACATCGACGTCTTGTCCGAGTCGGTGAACAACCCACTGCGCATGCTCGCGGGTTGGTACATGGCAGGAACGGTGGCGGTGGCACCGGCATCACTGCTGCTCAGCTACTGGATGGTCGGCTGCTATTTCATGGCGATCAAGCGCTACGCCGAGTTCCGCGATATCGGTGATCCGGTGCGCGCAGCGGCATATCGGAAATCGTTCGCGTATTACACGCTCGAGCGACTGATGGTGTCCATCCTGTTCTACGGCTCGGCGGCGATGCTCTTCCTCGGTGCGTTCATCATGCGCTATCGAATCGAATTGATTCTCTCGTTCCCGCTCGTGGCGCTGGTGATGGCGATCTATCTCGACATTGCGTTCAAGCCCGATAGCGCCGCGCAGCGACCGGAGGGTCTGTATCGCGAGGGCAAGCTGATGGCGGCAGTCATCTCGTGCACGGCGCTGATGGCGGTGCTGATGGTCGTCGACATTCCGGTGCTGCAATCGATCTTCGCGCCGACCGCCCCGACGAACGCCGATCGTCGCTGATCGCTGCCGGAGTCGTTCATTCACCCGACGGGTGCGCGGCTGCGGGAATCCCCTGCGCGACCGGACGGTCGCGCAGGGGATTTACAAAAAGTTGCTGGACCAGACTCGCCGGGCTCAGGGCTCGATGTAGAGCCAGAGGCCCGCGCCGTAGTTGGCCGTCACCATGTAATACTTGCTCCCGTCGAAGCCGACCGCCGCCTGCGACGCGCCTTGTCTCATCCCGGCGGGCGTCGCCGGGGACGTCCAGCCCGACGTGCCGGGTTGGGCTGCCAACTGGAATGACGGACCGTCCGTCGCACCAAGCCCGGTCGGGTAGCTGTAGGAACCGTAGACCGCTTTCGGCGTGCTGATTACGGCGCGCTGGTTGCTGCCCGAACCGACGTGGGCCCACGTGACGCCATAGTCGGCGCTACGCAGCACACCCCATCCCGCCTGCGAATACGCGCCAGCGATGTAGATCACGCCACTCGCATCTGGCTGGTGCGCCTCGGCGAAACCGTGCGGGTGCTCGTTCTTGTCCACCTGCGTCCACGAGGCACCGCCAGTCGTCGTACGCCACGTGCCGTACACGCCGCCCGACTGCTGCGCCATCCAGAGGAACGTGCCGCGCGTACCGGAGGCGTTGCCAGTGTTGATGAAGGAGATAGATGCCGTGCCGGCGCCCTGTCGCATGCCGGCGTTGATCGGGACGTTGGTCCAGGTCTGGCCACCGTTGACACTTTCCACCAGCAGATCCTGCTCATGGCCGGCCATGATCAGATGCTGCGAGTCGTATGGATCGACGCTGGGCGGATATACGTCCTGCCGATTGCCGGCTGCGGGCGCAATGTTGTAGCGCGTCCAGTTCACTCCGCCGTCCAGCGATCGCCAGAAACCGATCGCCGCTCCGCGAATGCATCCCTGATAAAGGATCGGCGGATTGCCGACGCCGTTCGGCGCCAGACGAATGCCGCCGGCGCAATCGGATACCGTCGCACCATTCGATCCGGTGTTGATCGGCCCAGTCCACGTCCGACCGAAGTCGACGGATTTCCAGATACCCTGACAGTGGAACTGCGCGTAGAAGTTCGACGGCTGATTCGGATCGACCTGCACGTTCTCGGTGCCGTAGTTTCCGCAGCTCAGATTGCTCGAGAGATTGACGTTGCCTGGCGTGACATTCACCCATGTACCCGGTTGCACCGCGAGCGGCGGCGTCACGGTGACGTTCGCCTGCACGGAGACCGCGTTGTTGCTCGACAGGACGGCCGTGACCCTGAACGTCGATCCGGCTGTCACGCCAGCCGTGAACAATCCGCCGGATGTAATCGTGCCGCCGGTTGCGGAGTAGTTGACCGTCACCGCCACGGGCGTCGTTGCGTCTCCGGTGCGACGACCCGTCACCGTGAATTGCTGCGTGCCACCAGCGACGACCGATGTGGTGCTCGGTGCGATGACGAGCGAGGTCACGGGCGCCAGTTCTGTCGTGAAGTTCCATGATGCATTCGCTGCCAATGCATTGCCGGCGAGATCCTTGGCCGCGGTCGTGATCCTTGCGGTGTACTGCGTACCGGTCGTGAGCGCGGCACCGGGCGTGAAGGTCGCGGTGTTACCAGCCACAGTGACCGTGCCCGCGACCGGGACCGATCCCGCGGTGGTCTGCAACGTGAAGCTGCTCGCATTGACCGTCGCGTTCTGCATCGGCTCGGAGAACGTCAACGTCGGCGCGATACCGACCAGCACATTCGACGCGCCATTCGCCGGCGTGTTGGCTGAGATCGTGGGTGGCGTCACGTCGGGCGCCACGCCGGTCGTGAAGCTCCAGGACGAATTCGCGGCGAGTGCATTGCCCGCGGCGTCCCTGGCGGCGGTCGTGATCGTGGCCGTGTACTGCCTGCTGTAGGCAAGCGCGGCAGCGGGCGTGAACGTGGCCGTGTTGCCGGACACCGTCACGGTACCGGCGACGGCAGCACCACCCGCCGGCACCAGCGTGAAGCTCGTCGTGTTGAGTGTCGAGTTGAGCATCGACTCCGAAAACGTCACCGTCGGTGCACTGGCAATCGCAACGTTGGTGGCGCCATTCGTCGGCGTATTGCCGCTGATCGTCGGCGCCGTCACGTCGGCTGCCGCGGCCGTGGTGAAGCTCCACGTTGCGTTCGCGGCGAGCGCATTGCCGACAGCATCCTTCGCAGCGGTCGTCACGGTTGCCGTGTACTGCGTGGCGAATGCAAGCACGGCACTCGGCGTGAACGTCGCGGTGTTTCCGGAGACCGTCACGATGCCGGCAACGGAGGCGCCAGCGCCGGTGGAAAGCGTGAAGCTGCCGGTGAGCGTGCTGTTGCTCATCGGTTCGGAGAATGTCACCGTCGGAGCGGTGCCGACCGGCACGTTGGTCGCGCTGTTCGCCGGGGTGTTGCCAGTGATCGTCGGCGGCGTGACATCGGTAGCGGATGCCGTCGTGAAGCTCCACGATGCATTCGCCGCCAACGCATTCCCGGCCGCATCCTTTGCTGCATTGGTGATCGTCGCGGTGTACTGCATGCCGGCGGCGAGCGCGGCACTCGGTGTGAACGTGGCCGTGGTACCGGAGAGCGTCACGGTGCCCGAGACCGCAGCGCCGCTTCCCGCGACCAGGGTGAAGCTCGACGTGTTCAGCGACGCGCCCTGCATCGCTTCCGAGAACGAGACGGTCGGCGCAACGCCGACCGCGACGTTCGTCGCGCCATTCGCGGGCGTGTTGCCGGTGATCGTAGGCGCGGTCACGTCGGCTGCGACCGCGGTGAAGAAACTCCACGCAGCATTGGCTGCGAGCGCGTTCCCCGCGGCATCCTTCACGGCATTGGTCACGGTCGCCGTGTACTGCGTATTACTCGCGAGCGGCGTCGTCGGCGTGAACGTCGCGGTCGTGCCCGAAACCGTCACCGTGCCGGGCACCGTCGCGCCACCACTCGCCACGAGCGTGAAACTTGTCGTCGTCAGCGTGCCGGTCGTCATCGCCTCCGAGAACGTCACCGATGGCGCAACGCCGACCGCCACGCCAGTCGCACCGTTCGCCGGCGTGATCGCCGTGATCGTCGGTGGCGTCACATCGGCGGCAGCACCCGTCGTGAACGACCAGGTGTAATTGCTGGCGAGTGCATTGCCCGATGCGTCCCGGGCGGCGGTGGTGATGATCGCCGTAAACTGCGTGCTTGCCGCGAGATTCGCGGTCGGCGCAAACGTGACCGTGTTGCCCGAGACGGAGACGACGCCTGTCACTGCGGCACCGCCGGCTGCGACCAGCGTCACGCTCGACGCAGTCAGCGAGCTTGCCGTCATCGCTTCGGAGAACGTGGCGGAGAGCGTGCTGTTGAACGCGACGCCTGTCGCGCCGGAGGCAGGGGTCGTCGCGATGACGGTCGGTGCCGTGACATCGGGCGCAGGCGCAGTCCTGAACATCCAGGCGTAGCTCGCGGCCATCGCATTGCCGGCAGCGTCCTTGACGTCTCGCGTAATCGTCGCGGTGTACTGCGTGTTGGCTTCGAGGTTGGCGGCGGGCGTGAACGTGGCTGTGCTGCCGCTGATGCTGATCGCGCCTGCGACCGAGGTGCCCTGCGGCGACGTGAGCGTGAAGCTGCTCCCGTTCGCGGTCGCGGCGTTGAGCGGCTCGGAGAACGTCGCGGTGACGACGGCATTGGGGGCAATGGCAGTCGCTGCGTTCAGCGGTGTCACGGCGATCACGCTCGGAGGCGTCAGATCGACGGCGACGAAGTTCGGTTCCGTGCCGGCCGCCGCGGCGCCACAGCCGGTGACGATGGTCGTAACAGCCGCGAGCAGTGCAAGACGGAGGACACGAACGGAGCACCTGGCCCCGGAGGCGTGGCGTGCGACAGCGCCCGCAGAGGTCGATTCGGAGTGCATCATCGCACCAGGATTTTCTGGGGGTATATCAGCAGAAATGCCCTGGAGGCCCGGGGCAACCATTCAATGGACGAGCACGACGCTGGCAAGTTTCGCTCCACCGAAGCGATATCTGCAAGACTTTTGAAATATCAGCAGGATTTCCGGGTGTTTGCTCGGTTTTCACCCACCACATCCGCACACCCGACCCGACGACGGCACCGAGCGCGCCGCGAGACGACTCGCGCTCGACCTCCCGGTGCCATCAGGGCTCGATGTAAAGCCAGAGCCCGGCCCCGTAGTTCGCGGTGACGAAGACGGATCTCGTGCCATCGTTGGTGATGGCCACCTGAGCCGCGCCCTGCCTCATGGCCGCCGGCGTCGTCGGTGACGTCCAGGTGCCAGTGCCCGGCTGCGGTGCCAGCTGGAACGACGGACCGCCCGAGGTATTCAGTCCGGACGGAAAACTGTACGAGCTGTACATGTTCTTCGGCGTTCCGAAGACGACACGCTGGTTCCCGCTGTTCCCGACTTGCGCCCACGTGACGCCGAAGTCGGTACTGCGCAGAACGCCGTTCCCTTCCACGGCGTAAAAGCCCGCCATGTACATCACGCCACTCGCATCCAACTGGAATGTCTCGGCGTAGCCGACCGGGTGCTCATTCCGGCTCACTTGCGTCCAGGTTGTGCCCGAGTTCGTGGTGCGCCACGTGCCGAACTGCCCACCAGACTGCTCGCCGATCCACAGCCACGTCGTGCGTGTCGTCGCCGCGCTACCGGTGTTGATGAACGCAATCGCGGCGGACCGTACGCCCTCGAGCATGCCGGGGTTGAGCGGGATATTCGTCCAGTTCCGGCCACCGTCCACGCTCTCCACCAGCGCATCATGCTCGTGGGCGGCCATCAGGAGATGCTGGGGGTCGTACGGGTCGACCATCGGTGGATACATGTCCTGACGGTCGGCCGGATCCGGCGCGATGTTGTACTTCGTCCAATTCACGCCGCCGTCGGTTGACCGCCAGAAACCCCTGGCAGTACCGCGGATGCAGGCCAGCAGGAGCGTCGGCGTCGGCGTCCCGTTTTTCGCGAGCCGGATGCCGCCGGCGCAATCCGCTATGGCCGTGCCATTCGTTCCCGTGTTGATCGGGCCTGTCCACGTCCTGCCGTAATCGACGGACTTCCAGATGCCCTGACAGTGGAACTGGGCATACAGGTTCGACGGTCGATCCGGGTCCGCCTGCACAGTTTCGGTCCCGAAGTTTCCGCAGCTGAGCGCATTGGTCAGATCGACGTTGCTCGGTGTGACGTTCAGCCACACGCCCGTGCCCGGCGGTGGCGGCGGGGCGCTGATGACGGTCACCGTCGATCGCCCGGTGACTGCGCTATTGCTGGCGAGCGTTGCCGTGACGATGTAGGTCGTTCCGGCAACGGCGCCAGCCGTGAACAGGCCGGTCGGAGAAATTGTGCCGCCCGTCGCCGTCCATGTCACACTGACTGCCACCGGCGCTGCGGGATCTGCCGTGCGGCGACCCGTCACGCCGAATTGCTGCGTCGTGCCGGCGATCACCGTGACCGGGTTCGGCAGCACGACCAACGACGTGACCGGCGCTGCCTCGGTCGTGAATGTCCAGGCGACGCCTGGAACCAGCGCGTTGCCCGCCACGTCTCTGGCCTCGGTCGACACGGCGGCGGTGTACTGGGTGCTGACCGCGAGCGGGGTCGTCGGCACGAACGTCGCGGTGTTGCTGACGACAGTCACGCTGCCCGGGACGACGACGTTGCCCGTCGTCTTTCTGAGCGTGAAGGACGACGTGAGGGTCGCGTTGCGCATCGGCTCGGAGAAGGTCACCGAGATCGGCCCCGCGATCGGCACATCAGTCGAGAGATTGGCAGGCGTAAACGCGATCGGCGTCGGTGGCGTGACATCTCCGCCGACGTTGACGTTGGGCTCTGTGTCGGTGGCGAACGCCAGACAGCCCGCGAGGAGTGTCGCGGACGCGGCGAACATCGCCAATCGGAGGCGGCGGACGAGGCGGACGCCCTGATGCGCGGGCCGCATGCCCATGTCTGCGAATGAGGGTTCGAAGTGCGTCATCGTAAAAAGATATGGCCCAGTCACCCACCAGTGCGCGCCGAAGTCCCGCGGATACTCCCATGGGACGAGCGCAGAGGCTGAAAGTCTCGCACGACAGCGGTCGCAGTCTCGCTGTCGCCCGAACACAGCGACGGGCTGCCCAGCCTAAGCCGGACAGCCCGTTCGCTTGCACCGTCGGTCGGTGATCAGGGTTCGACGTACAACCAGAGTCCGGCGCCGTAGTTGGCCGTCACCACGAAGAATCGCGTGCCGTCGAAACCGACAGTCGCCTGCGCGGCACCCTCCCGCATCGCGGCAGGCGTGGCGGGTGACGTCCACGCGCCAGTGCCCGGCTGTGGCGCCGCCTGGAACGACGGACCGTCCGCTGCACCAAGCCCGGTCGGATAACTGTAGGAGCTGTAGACCGCCTTCGTGGTGCCGTAGATGACGCGCTGGTTGCCGTTCGAACCAACATGCGACCACGTCACACCGTAGTCGGCGCTCCGCAGGACGCCCCAGCCGAGCTGCGAGTAGACACCGGCCATGTACACCACGCCGCTCGCATCAGGCTGATAGACCTCGGCATAGCCATGCGGATGCTCGTTCTTGTCCACCTGCACCCATGACGCGCCGGCGTTCGTCGTGCGCCACGTGCCGTAGATGCCACCCGACTGCTGTGCCATCCAGATGAACGTGCCACGCGTGCCTGCCGCACTGCCAGTGTTGATGAAGGAGATCGACCCGGTGCCGGAACCTTCCCGCATTCCGGCGTTGATCGGAATGCTCGTCCAGCTCTGGCCACCATTCACACTTTCCACCAGCAAGTCCTGCTCGTGGCCAGCCATGATCAGGTGCTGCGTATCGTAGGGATCAACGACGGGCGGATAGACATCCTGACGTCCGCTCGCGGCCGGCGCGATGTTGTAGTGCGTCCAGTTCACACCACCGTCGAGCGAGCGCCAGAAACCGATCGCGGCGCCACGAATGCACGACAGGTACAGCGTTGGTGAGCTGGTGCCGTTCGTCGTGAGGCGAATGCCCCCGGCGCAGTCGGAGACCGTCGCACCGTTGGTCCCGGTGTTGATCGGTCCCACCCAGGTGCGGCCGTAGTCCACCGACTTCCAGATGCCCTGGCAGTGGAACTGCGCATAGACGTTCGACGGCCGGCTCGGGTCGACTTGAACGGTTTCCGTCCCGAAGTTTCCGCAGCTGAGGTTACTGGACAGGTTGACGTTGGCCGGCGTGACATTGACCCAGGTGCCTAGCGTGACCGGCCCCGGCGGCGGCGGCGGAACGATGATGGGGGGGGCTGTGACGCTGACCGTCGCGGCGCCTGTAATGACAGTTGCCGCCCCGCCTTGCACCGTGGGTGTACCGGTCATCGTAGCCGTGACAGCGAAGGCCGTCCCAGCGGTCGTGCCGGCGGTGAACAGACCGGAGGCCGAAATCGCCCCGCCAGTCGCACTGAAGGTCGCCGTGACAGGCACCGGCGTGTTCGGATCACCGGTGCGGCGACCCGTGACGGTGAATTGCTGCGTCGAACCGGCGGCAACCGTCGTCGGGTTGGGTGAGACGACGAGTGACGTGACGGGTAGCACCCCTGGCGGGACGGCAGCACCCGTCACGGTGATCTGTGCACTGGCCTTGAGGTAGCCGTACGTGGCCGTGATCGCCACGCTGCCGGCCGACACGCCGCTGACGACGCCCGTCGGACTTACGCTCGCAATGGCCGGCGACGCCGACGACCACGTGAACGTTGCACCGGAGATGATGAATCCCTTCCGATTCCGTACGCTGGCGGTGAGTGGTGTCGTGAAACCGGCGACGAGATTCGAGGTCGACGGCGTCACGGTCACGCGCGAGCTGTAGATGGAGAGTGACGGTGCGCCCTGATCGGTCGACGAGCCGTTCTCTGTACAACCGGACGCGAACGCGGCCAGCGCAAAGAGCGCTCCCGCGAGCGAGTGTGTGTGCTTCCGCATGCCGTTCTCCGTGCGAGTTGACTTATCACCGGGCGGCTCGACCGACATAGCGCCACGCGATGATCAGCGCAGTGCCGTAGCCTCGAAGCTTTGCGTCACCGGCTTTCGCCGGGTATGCCGTTTCACGGCCTCTGGACGGGAGGCGTGCGTACTGCGACGTGTAGACGACGAAACAGCGTTGAGTGTTGTACTGTCGGCGCCGCGCAATCCACGTCGATTACGCGAGGGTGCCCGCGTTTTGTAAAAGCAAAGCGCGTGCCAGTAAGGAGATCCTTATATAACGACAGCCTGCTCCGCTGAACAAACGTTCAGCGCGCGTGTTAGAGCGTCATCATCTGCGCACGCAACTCCATTGCTGAGTTGCATGTGGGCACCGGCGAGCTGCGGACGCACTCCACGCGCGATCGCTCGCCTCGAGCATGACGTGCCAACGCCGCGCGAGATGACGCGATGCAAATGCAGGGCAGTGACACTCTTCATTTGTAGCAGTACTCATCCGGAGAACTACGGATGTGGCTGCGGAGCGTGCATCGATCCGGACGAGATGCGCGCGTCGCGCGCCTCATGCGGCGCGACGGGTAACTCGTGCTCTCACATATCGCGTGCGAGCATTGCGCCGTACGACGTTCAGGGTTCGATGTACAACCAGAGCCCCGCGCCATAGTTGGCGCTGATCAGGTAATAGCGCGTACCGTCTGTGCTGACGGCGACCTGCGACGCGCCTTGCTTCATGCCGGCAGGCGTCGCGGGCGAAATCCAGCCGCTGATACCCGGCTGCGGAGCAACCTGAAATGACGGACCATCGGAGGCACCGAGTCCAGTCGGATAGCTGTACGAGCTGTAGACGCGCGTCGGTGTACCGAAGACCACGCGCTGATTCCCGGACGAACCAACGTGTGCCCACGTCACACCATAGTCGGTACTGCGCAATACGCCCCAGCCGAATTGCGAGTACGCTCCGGCGATGTATATGACACCGTCCGTTCCACGTTGGAACGCTTCGGCGAAACCATGCGGATGCTCGTTCTTGTCCACCTGTGTCCACGAGGCGCCACCCGTCGTGGTACGCCATGTCCCATACACGCCACCGGATTGCTGGGCCATCCACAACCACGTGCCGCGCGTTGATGCCGCCGAGCCGGTATTGATGAACGTGATCGAGCCGGTGCCGTTACCTGCACGCATGCCCGCGCTCATCGCAACGTTCGTCCAGCGCTGACCACCATCGATGCTCTCGACGATCAGATCCTGCTCGTGCCCCGCCATGATCAGGTGTTTCGGGTCGTAGGGATCGACACTCGGCGGATACACGTCCTGTCGATCACGGGACGCTGGCGCAATGTTGTAGCGGCTCCAGGCCACGCCTCCGTCAAGCGAACGCCAGAATCCGATGCCGGCGCCACGAATGCACGACAGGTAGATCGTCGGTACTGTGGCCACGCTGCTCGACGCGATCCGCAACCCGCCCGCACAATCCGATACCGTGACGCCGTTGCTGCCTTTGTTGATCGGGCCGGCCCAGGTGCGGCCGTAGTCAACGGATTTCCATATCCCTTGACAGTGAAACAGCGCATAGACGTTCGACGGCTGTGCCGGATCCACCTGTACGTTCTCAACCCCGAAATTTCCGCAGCTGAGCGAGTTCGCCAGATCGACATTGCGCGGCGTCACATTCGTCCAGACGCCCGGATCAACCGGCGGCGGCGGACTGACCGTGATGTTCGCGGTTCCTGTGACAGCCGTGTTGTTCGCGAGCGTGGCGGTCAGGAGATAGGTCGCACCGGGTGACGTTCCTGCCGTGAACAGACCTGCGGATGAGACGGTGCCACCGGTCGCGCCGTATGTCACGTCCGCGGGCACGGGCGTGTCGGAATCGCCACTGCGACGCGCCGAGACGCTGAATTGTTGCGTCGCGCCGGGGTAGACGACGACCGAGTTCGGCGTCACCACGAGCGACGTGATCTGCGCGGGCTGCGCGATAAGCACGGTGACGGACACCGACTTGCCCTCGCAGGTCGCCACGAGCATTGCAGTGCCTGCCGCGACGCCCTGCACCGTCACAGTGGCGCCAACGGCGCTCGAGAGCGTGGCGATCGCCGCTGCAGAATTCGTCCATGTGACGGACCGCTCTGCCGAATTGATCACGCGATCCTGTGCATCCTTGAGCGTGACGGTAATCGCGCTGCTGGTGCCGACGGCAAGTGCGAGCACACCACTATCCACCGCGATGCTGTTGACCGCGCTCAACGTCGGGCCTGGCGCCGTCGCCGAGTCGGCGCGCACGGACGCACCGCATGCCACGAGCGGAAGCAGGATGATGGCCAGCAGGGTCGAACGCGATGGCAGCATGAGATGAAGGCTAATTCACACAGGGTGATCGGGCCTGCTTCAGGCGGCGAATCGGCTTCTGGCTCGGCGTGAGGGCCAGCCCAGACTTGTCGATTCTTCGCGTCGGATGTCCAAAGTATGGCGCGGTCGCTCGCCGTCACAGGCTCGCGATCCGTCGCTCGACGCGGAGGGCCGCTGGCCCACTTTCAGCGTGCGCCGTCCCTGCACCGCTCTGATGCGTGAGCCATTCTCCATGCGGCTTCTCCATGCGGCTTCTCCATGCGGCTTCTCCATGCGGCTTCTCCATGCGGTTTCTCCATGCGGGTCGCCCATCGATCGCTCTGATGGCTGCGGCACTCACACCGATCCGTACAAGGACTGACTCACCGACCCTGGCCGATGGCGGCTATTCTTCCCCGATGACCGCCATCGACCCGCTCGCTGCAGTGTCCAGCGCACCGACCACCGCGGACGACGCCAGCCGGCGCCGCATTCTCACCGTGCTGTTCGTCGGCGTGTTCATGGCCGCCCTCGACGCCGCCGTGATCGCACCGGCCATTCCCGCCCTGCGCACCGCGTTCGGCGTGGACAATCGCCAGATCGGCCTCGTCACGATCGTGTTCAGTCTGTGTTCCCTGAGCAGCACCGCGCTGATGGCCAACCTCAGCGATCGCTTCGGCCGCCGCGCGATCTATCTGCTCGACATCGCGCTCTTTGCCGCAGGCTCCCTCTTCATCGCGCGCTCGGGGACCTTCGGCATGCTGCTCGTCGGTCGCGCGATTCAGGGATTGGGCGCCGGCGGTATCACACCCACCGCGAGCGCCGTCGTCGGCGACTTATTCCCTCCCGCGCAGCGCGGCAGGATTCTCGGATTGATCGGCGCAACGTTCGGCATCGCCTTTCTGGTCGGACCAGTGGTGGCATCGGCGCTGCTGGTCGTCGCCAGCTGGCAGTGGATTTTCCTCATCAATCTGCCGGTCGCTGCGATCGTGTTCGTGATGAGTGCCCGCGCGCTTCCGACGCGAACCGACACCCGCGCACTTCCGGCATTCGACTACACCGGAATCACCGTCCTGGCCGTGCTGCTGACGAGCCTCATGCTCGGCATCAATCGCGCGCTGGACATGGCGGTCGGCGTCACGCTCTGGCCGATGCTGCTCGGGGTGGCCGCGTGCGGCGTGCCACTGCTGATCTGGATCGAGCGCCGCGTGGAACGACCCATCGTTCCGATGAACCTGTTCTCGAGCCGACAGTTGCGCACGACGTGGGCGCTCTGCGTCGGTGCCGGTTTCGGCATGGGCAGCGTGATCTTCATCACGTCGGTCGCGGTTGCCGCGTTCAACACGCCATCGCGCCAGGCGGGACTTCTGCTGCTCCCGCTGGTGCTGTGTTCTGCGGTCGCCTCGGCGGGCTTCGGGCGGGTGCAGCACACGCTGGGGGCACGCGCCGTGATGCTCTCGGGATTTGGTACACTCGGCATCGGTTCGGCGCTGATCGGCGTCGGCGCGGCGCACTTCTGGGTGTTCATGGTGGCGTCGCTCTTCATCGGCACCGGCGTGGGTATCGTGGTCGGAGGCACGCTGCGTACCGTCGTGCTGGACGAAGTGGACGCGCAGCAGCGCAGCGCGGCGCAGGCACTGGTGAATATCGCGATCGCGATTGGCAATCTGCTGGTGGTCGCGGTGCTCAGCTTCCTCGCCGATCGCGCTGGTGGTGGGCTGACCGGGCTGCGCGTCGCATATCTCACGGCCACCGCGGTGATGGTTGGAATGATGGGGTTGACCTTGCGGCTGCGAGTGCGCGACCGTGTCGGCAGCTAAACCAGGAGCGCCAGCGATGCGCCGGAGGCAACAGTCGCGCACAGGTGCGACCCTCGCGACGCTGATGATACTGACACTTCGTGCGTCGCATCTGGCCGCGCAATCGTCGATAGCCGGCACCGTCTTCGATTCGCTTCGTACGGAAGCGCCGCTCGCCGGAGCGACGGTCGTGCTGCTCGAGACGTCGCGGTACGCCACGTCTGATCGACAGGGCCGATTCCGCTTCGACAGCGTGGCGCCGGGACGTTACACGCTCGGGGTGATCTTCGGCCTGCTCGATACACTCGGCGTGCAACTGCCGGCGCGTGCGGTGGAGGTCACGTCGCGCCAGGCACGGGTCGACCTGGTGGTGCCGAGTGCGCGGTCGCTGCACGCTGCGTTGTGTCCGGGGAGTCGCGAGCCCGAGACCGGTGTCGTGTTCGGTCGCATCAGCGATGTGGACGACGCCACGCCGATCGCCGGGGCGACGGTGAGCACGACGTGGGCAGAGTTCACGGTCGGTGCTGGCGGGTCGCGGCGCGAGGAGCAACGCGGGACTGTGGCGTCGCAGGCGTCTGGCGTGTACGTGTTGTGCAACGTGCCACTCGAGGTCACGCTGGACATCGTCGTGAACGTTGATGGCCGTGGTGCAGGCCCCGTGAGCGTGGCACTCGACCAGCTGCTGCTGCACCATCTGGATCTTGCGATCAGTCGCACGGACACTGCTGCAGTCGCGATCCGCGTCCAGGGATCGGTGCTTCCCGTGAACACGCTGCGCGGGACCGCGACACTGACCGGTCGCGTGCAGGACGCACGCGGGCGCCCGTTGTCCACCGGCGTACTGCGCATCACGGGTACCGACCGGACGAGTCGTGCGGATTCGACGGGCGCCTTCCGGCTCGGCGGCATTCCAGCGGGCACGCGCGAAGTCGAAGTCCGCGCGGTTGGTCTCGCACCACGCGAGTTCGCAGTGTCGTTCGAGACCGGCAAGGAACGCGACACGCTGATCACACTCGACCGTCAGGTGCAGACGCTCGCCGCCGTCAGCGTGCAGGGCAGCACGGAGCCACAGTCCTATCGTGCCCGTTCACTCGCCCGCAACGGATTCTTCGAGCGGCAGAAGCAGGGTCTCGGCACATTCCTGACGGAAGAGCTGATCAAGGCGCAAACCTTTCCTGATCTCGCCGCCGTCCTTCGAACGGCGCGCGGCGTCTCCATGCTGACGGATGAAAGGATGAACCCTGTTCCATACCTGCGCAGCGGCAGTTCAATCACCGGCAACGTCAACGGGCGCTGTATTCCGAACTACTATCTCGATGGCGGTCGATTCGACGTCGATGCAAAGGACCATCCCTTCTCAACCCTGAACGACACGGTCCTGCCGCAGTTCATCAAGGCGGTAGAAGTGTACGCATCCGCGGGAACCATCCCCGCGCAATTCGACAACACCGCGCTGACCGACTGTGGCTCGATCGTGATCTGGACGCGATAGCGAGACGCCGCCGTCGCGCTACGCAGAGACCGGCCTCACGAACACGTCGCTCTCGCGCACGCTCAACCACAGAAGCGCGGCCACTGAGGCGACGCCTGCCCAGAACAGAATCGTGCCGTTCCAGCCCCACGCCGCCGACATGCGCGGCACGAGCCAGATCGAGACCACGCCACCGAGATTGCCCATCAAGTTCAGCAGCCCGGCCGATGCGCCCGGATTGGATGCACCGATGATTGTGGCGGTGGTGAAGAACGGCGATTCCACACTGTTCAATGCGCCAGACGACAGACTGAGCGCCGCGATGGCCAGCAGCGCGCCAGGCACGATGGCGCCCGTGAGCGCGAACACTGTTGCGCTGAGCAGGCAGCCCATCGCAACACGCCGCCGAGCGCGCGTCGATCCGATGCTGCGCCCGAGTCGATCGACAAAGGCCCCGACGAGCGGCGCGCAAACAAAGCCTGCGATACTCGGCAAGCTGGCCCAGACGCCGCTGTCGAGCACCGTGAATCCGCGCCCCTCGGTGAGGTAGCGGAAGAACCAGAAGACGAAGACGAAATAGACGGCCGAGTGCAGCAGATACGCGACGGACAGCCGGCGGAGGTTTGCGTTCCCGATGAGCTGTCGCGTGCCGGTGAGCAGCTGTCCGAGCGACCGGTACGGCGCATCTGACGTTGCACTCTGACGGCGCGGCATGAAGGCGAAACAGATCATGGCGGCGATCGCAGCGATCGACCCGCTGAGCAGAAATACGCTTCTCCAGCCGAATCGCTCCATCACCGGTGCCATCATCAATGGCGCGATGGCCGCACCGAGCGACGACGACGAGATGTAGAACGCGTTCGCGCGCACACGATGTTCGGTGGCGATGTACTGCGAAACGGCCAGTGCCGCGACCGGAAATACCGCAGCCTGCGACACGCCGAGCAGAAGCCGTGTGCCGACCAGCGTCACGGTTGCGCCGGAGTTCGGCATCAGCCCGGTAGTGATCGACGCGATGCTGCAACCGACCAGCGCCAGCGCGAGCGCGATACGCACGCCGAAGCGCTCCCCGAAGATGCCCGCCGGCACCTGCAGCAACGCGTAGCTGAGCTGAAAACCCCACGCCGTGATCGCGCCCATGTCTGCCATCGACAGGCCGAGCGCCGGCGCCATGCGCTCCTGGGCGACGGCGATGTCGGTGCGCACCAGATACGCGACGCCGGACACGAGGCAGAGGAGTGCGACGACGCGCCAACCGTTCTTCATCGGGCTCCGCGATCAGGGCAGTGGGACAGCGCCGGCGGGACGACGTGGCGCCCAGCAATGCGAGAGCTGTCCCCGCAATGTGGTGCGTGCGCTGGCGTCTGCCCAGACGGGATGCATAACATTGAACGACTCCTCTCTGCCCCGGGCCAGCTCTCAATGTTCAACACTCCGAGATCGATTCCGCACGCCGCGTTGTGCGCCGACGAAATCATCGCGCTTCAGATCGTCGGCAGCGGAGTATGACGGAGCACAGCGCGCGCCCGTGGATGCTGTCGGAACTGACGTACGCGACGGTGAAGGAGGCGGATATTCAGGTCGCTGTACTTCCTCTCGGTGCCACCGAGCCGCACAACCTGCACCTGCCGTATGGGACCGACGTGTTCGAAGCGACGATCCTCGGCGAGCATCTGTGCCGCGCGGCGTTTGAACGTGGCGCGAAGGTCGTGCTGCTGCCCACGATTCCGTTCGGCGTTGAGACGAACATGCGGATGCTGCCGCTGGCGATCAACGTCAATCCGGAGACGCTCAATCGTTTCGTGCGCGACGTCGTGCTGTCGCTCCGGACGTCAGGCGTGCAGAAGATCGTGCTGCTGAACAGTCATGGCGGCAACGAATTCAAGCCGCTGCTGCGCGAGCTGGCCGGTGAGGGAATTCAGGTCTTCCTGATCGACTGGTTCCGCGTGCTGAATGACGTGTATTCAACCGTCTTCGAGCAGAAGGAAGACCACGCGGGCGAGATGGAGACGTCGTTCGCGCTGGCCTATTTCCCGCACCTCGTGGCAAAGCATGCGGACGGCTCGTTGGCGGCGGACGACGGCGCCACACGCGCGACGCAATTCGATGCGGTGAATCGCGGCTGGGTGTCGATCACGCGGCCGTGGCATCTGCTGACGATGAACACCGGGTCGGGCAATCCGCGCGCCGCCACTGCGGACAAGGGGCGACGATGCATGGAGCTACTCGTTGATCGGCTGGCGGGATTTCTGATCGAATTGTCGGCGGCGACGATCGACGAGTCGTTCCCCTACGGAACTGGCCACCCGACGGCCTGAATCGCCCCACGCGGGCGCGGGCATGGTCGGCCACGGATCACGGACACAACCCTTTCGTGACTCCCCCTGTCCGAAGGGCGCACACCGGAACGCTCCCTCTTCACCGCTCGCCCAGACCCAGTGAACGACCAACAGCTGATCGCACTGGTGCTGGCCGGCGATCCGAAGGCGGAGCGGGAGTTCTACGACCGCCATGTGGACAAGGTCTATCGCCTTGCCTACCGGCTGTCGGGCGACACCACGCTGGCGCAGGACTGCACGCAGGAAGCGTTCATACGCGCTTTTGCGCGACTGCCGCAGTATCGCGGTGAGGCGGCGCTGCAGACCTGGATCTGTGCGATCTGTGTGTCCGTGTCACTGAACGGGCTGCGCAGCAGCACGACGCGGCACAAACGCGAAGTGGGATTCGAGGAAGCGCTGACGTTCGCCGACAGCCGTCGCGAGGCGGAGCCTGACTTGAAGGACCGGATGCAGGCGGCGATCGCGTCGTTGTCGGACGGCTATCGCACCGTGTTCCTGATGCATGATCTGGAAGGCTTCACGCACGATGAAATCGGGCTGACACTCGGCATCCCGCAAGGCACGAGCAAGGCACGGCTGTTTCATGCGCGACGGAAGTTGCGCGCTGCACTGGCGGAATTTGAAGGAGAATGGGCATGAACGACGATCAGCACGCGGACGAGCTGCATCCAAACGACCTGCCGTTGCCAGCCGCACAACTCGAGGCGGCAGCCACGTATCACGCGCCACCGGTCGCCGTTCCACGCGACGCGATGTGGACCGCGATTCAGGCACGCCGCGCTGATGCCATCGTGATGGGCGTCGCGACGACGACCGGCGCCGAGGTCAGCGCACCACCGATGGCGGTCACGCACACTACGCGCGGAGCGATCTCGCGCGTGCCGCGCGCGGCGCGCTGGCTGCCGGCCGCCGCGACGGCAGCAGTGATGCTGATCGGTATCAGTGTGTGGCCCAGAACACCGATGCCCCCTGCAGCGCCGACCGTCGCCGCTGCCAGAGACACCACGTCGACTGCTGTCGCGTGGCAGGTCGCGAGCGCCGAACACTTCGGTCGCGCCGAGACGATGCTCACGACACTCTCGGCATCGCCGCAAGCGTCTGGTGATCGCGAGCTCTCTGCGTGGTCACGCGATCTTCTCGAAAGCACACGCCTCTTGATGGATTCCCCCGCGGGACGTGATCCAAAGCGACGCGCCCTGCTGCAGGAGTTGGAACTGGTTCTGGTGCAATTGGTCGAGTCCGGACCGGCCATGCGCGCCGAAGATCGAACTGTGATGGACGAGATGCTGTCGCGATCAGCGCTCCTTCTCACACGCATCCGAACGACTGTCCCCGCCGGCACCTCGGCGTCACGCAACTGACTCACGGAGCACTGCACTCATGCACTGGATGATTTCACTGGTCCTGGCCGCGCAAGTCGCGATGCCACAGGATGCAACACCGCTGCAACCGATCGCGGGCTTCGACGGCTGGCCAGCGGTCAGCGCGTATCAGGCCGAGGCCGATCCAGCCGACTCCCTGCTCCGTGCTGCCAGCGACCGCATGTCGCGCGGCGACTATCGCGGAGCCGCCGAGCTGTATCGCTCGGCCGCACGTCGATATCCAACGTCGATGCGTCTGAGCGAGGCGATGTACTTCGAAGCATTCGCACTGTATCGCGCTGGCGATCTGTCGAAGGCGCGCGGCGCGCTCGATGCGCTCCGCGAGAAGTATCCGCAGGCGTCGGCGCGTGGTGATGCCAACGCGCTGCGCACACGCATCTGCGGCGAGCTGGCGCGACAGGGTGACAGCGCCTGCGCCGAAGACGTCGCGCGTGTGTCGGCCAGCGCATCCGGGCGCTCGGAGGGCGGACGTTCGTCAGCGCGCGGCGGCGACTGTCCCGACGGAGACGATGAGGACGACGACAATCGTATCGCCGCGCTCAACGCGCTGCTGCAGATGGATGCAGCGCGCGCGATGCCGATCCTGACGAACGTGCTGGCACGCCGCGACAAGTGTTCGGAGCGGCTGCGCCGGAAGGCGGTGTTCCTCGTGGCACAGAAGCAGTCGCCAGAGGCCGCCAACATCCTTCTCGCCGCATCGAAGAGCGATCCCGATGCCCAGGTGCGCGAACAGGCGGTGTTCTGGCTGTCACAGGTACGCGACCCGCGCGCAGTACAGATGCTGGTGGACATCGTGAACTCCGATGCGGACCGCGCTCTGCGTGACAAGGCGCTGTTCGCGCTCTCACAGCACTCCAACGCTGCGGCGGCGGCGGCGCTGCGCGCATTCGCCGAAAATGAGAAGCAGCCGGTCAACCTGCGTGAGCGCGCGATCTTCTCACTCGGTCAGCGGCACGACGGCGAGGAGACGGGGTATCTGCGCGGTCTGTATCGAAAGGTCGAGGATCCGCAGCTGCGCGAGAAGATTCTCTTCGCCATCTCGCAGCGCCGCGGCGGTGGAAACGAAGCGTTCGTCCTCGGCATCGTGAAGGATCCAAAGGAGTCGATCGAGGTCCGCAAGAAGGCGATCTTCACCGCCGGCCAGATGGGTATCGACGCCGCGCAGCTCGGCGCGCTGTACGCATCGCTCGATTCGCGAGAACTGCGCGAGCAAGTGATCTTCGCCCTCTCGCAACAACACGACGGCGCCGCACTCGACAAGCTGATGGACATCGCGAAGTCGGACCCCGATCGCGAGTTACGCAAGAAGGCGATCTTCTGGCTCGGCCAGTCACGCGACCCGAAAGTCACCGCATTTCTGACGGAGCTGATCAACAAGTGAAGACCGCAGCGATGGGCCTCATTTTCGCGGCCAGCGTGCTGACTGGCATGCCGCTGCGAGCGCAGGAATCGGTCGCACAGGCGGTGCGACGCGTGTCGAACGGGACGCTGCGCATGCAATTCAAGGCGCGCGCCGGTGTCTGTGGCAGTGGGCAGTCGATGAGCTTCTCCAACAGCGACCGGTCACGGCACAACAACGAGTGGCAGTCGGAGTGCGAGCCCGGTCCGGTGCGCGTCGCGATGGACTTGAGCGGCGGCACGCCGACGGCAGTGCGTTTCTACGTCGGTGGGCGCTGGGGCGCCGCGGGTAACGCGACTGACGTCGGTGCCATTGCGGCCTCGGACGCCGGCAGTTGGTTTGTAAAGCTCGCCGAGACCGGCTCGGGCAAGGTCGCGAAGGATGCGATCCTGGTGGCGACACTGGCGGATTCGTCGGTGGTGTGGCCCGACTTGCTGCGCATCGCGAAGGATGCGAATCGCGAGCGCGAGTTGCGCAAGAGTGCCGTGTTCTGGCTTGGCCAGGCGGCGAGCGATGCGACGGCGGCGTTGAATGGACTCGCGGACGACGAGAACGGCGACATCGAAGTGCGGAAGAGCGCAGTATTCGCGCTGTCACAGCGACCGAATGGCGAAGGCGTGAGCGCGTTGCTGACGATCGCGCGCGGCAAGCTCGATCCGCGTGTGCGTCGCCAGGCGATCTTCTGGCTCGGGCAGAGCGGCGATCCGCGCGCGGTGTCGTACTTCGAAGAAGTACTGGCGAAGCCCTGAACGCAGCACGCGGTAGGCCGTGACATCCGGCCCACCGCGCGCATGATCGTGCACCAGCGACGTTACGGAACGACCGGCGGCTTCGGTTCGAGCTTCGCGGCCCAGAGGCCGGAGTTGAAATCGGTGAAGAGCACGCGGCCTTTCCACGGCATCGCGTTCATGACGAACGGCGCATTCGCGGTCATGCTTTTCGGATCGTACGGCTTGAACACCGCAATTTCGCGATGCTGGTCGGCAAGGTTGCCCAGCAATTCGCCCGAGACGTCCACGACGCGCACCCCCCCGTCGTAGTACGCCTGGTAAAGAATGTCATTCTCCACGATGATGTCGTGCGAACCATAGTCCTCGAGCTGGTAACGGCCGACCTTCTTCATGTTCATCGGGTCGGTGGCATCGACGATGTGCACATAGCCACCCGAGGTCTGCGCCACGCCGCCACCCTGACCGAGTGTGCCGAAGTAGTTCGTGCCTTCCCAGACGCGACCGGCACGGTTCATCTCCTCGTCACCGATGAAGAGATAGGTCTTGCCCGTGCTGGCCTGATGGTACGGATAGATCTCGTGGCCGGAGTTGATCGGAAAGACGCTGATCAGCTTCGGATGTTCGATCGAGCCGCCGTACTTGCCGTTGCCGACGTCCACCAGCACGGT